>DOGZ01000041.1 GCA_003528115.1 Candidatus Omnitrophota bacterium | reverse complement strand
CCGGGAGAGTTTCAACTAAGAAAAACATTGCACCCAGAAAAATGTTTGGCCTCGGCTAAAGTCGTTGCTTTACATATGCATCGGCTTTGGTAGAATGAAAACGGAAGGCGGAAGTGAGAGTCGAGTTGTTTAAACCATAGTTCAAAAATTCAAGTGATGCAGGACGAGGTGCTCAGATGAACAAAAATCAGGCTTTATTGGTTGTGGATGTTCAAAATGATTTTTGCAAGGCAGGGGCGTTGGCTGTTCCGGAAGGTGAAAAGGTCGTCCCTGTGTTGAATAAATATATTGATTATTTTAGCGGCCAAGGATTGTCTGTTTTTTTCTCCCGGGACTGGCATCCTAAGGAGACAAAACATTTCAAAAAGTACGGCGGTTTGTGGCCGGCGCATTGCGTGCAACAAACGTGGGGCGCGGAATTTCATCCTGATTTGAAGGTGCCCAAAGAGTCTTTGGTGGTGTCCAAGGGAATGTCGCCCCAGAAGGACGCGTATTCTGATTTTGAGGCGTACGACGCAAAGGGACGGGAGTTCGCGAAGGTCCTGGAAGAGCGCGGGATCAAGGAATTGTTCGTTGGGGGGTTGGCCACGGATTACTGTGTGAAGTTTTCGGTCTTAGACGCGCTTAGGTTGGGTTGGGGCGTGACTCTCCTGACCGACGCCATGAAAGGCGTTAATTTGAAACCGGACGATTCCCAAAGATCGATAGAGGAAATGGTGTCCCGGGGGGCAAAAAAAATTTCTTTTTTAGAACTGCCTCAATGCCCGGCGACCCCATGACTGACGTGACGTGCGTAAGTTTCGAAGTAAGTTTGAATAACATGATTGTCAATCAGGGGTTTTATTGCTAAACTGAGGGCATTTTCAGTCAAGTAAAAAAAATGAACACCATTAGAGGAGGAAGAACGATGCAAAGCCTGGATGAGATTTTGAAGCTCGTGATTAAGTGGGAGAACGATTTGGACAAATATTATTCTAAGCTCGATAAATCTCTTAAGGATAAACGGTCTAAGATTACGGTTGAGGCGCTGAAAGAGCGGTTGGACAATAATCTTAAGATATTGAATAAAATTAAAATCAGCGATTACAAAAAGACGGAATTTATCAAGAATCTTCCGGATTACAAGAGTGAGGGGTTCATTGCCAAAATGAAGATCGGCAAAGATTCGACGCCCAGGGAAGTATTCGACCAAATCCTTAAATTCGAAGAAAAGCTTAAAGAATTTTACACCCATATTCGTGACGTCGTGGTGTATACAAAATCCAAAGATCTTTTTGATATGATGGTGCAGTTTAAGATGGGGCAGATCAAGGAAATTAAAGGGTTGATGGACAATTATGATCTGGCGATTTAGTTAATGTCAATCCGCGTGAGTTTTCCTTCGCGTACAATGGTCAAGATGATGCTTCGTGGACATTTTTTTCTTTTAAAGCCAATAATTTTTCTTACGTTTTTATTGTTGTTTTCTTTGAGTGTCCCCATGCCCTCGAAAGGCCAGCAAGTTTATGTCTTTGGCCCCAAAGGATCCGGCATTAACGGCTCAGTGGCGTATACCCTGATCGGGCGGTACAAAGCCTCTTTTGAGGATTTCAACGGGGCCATTGATTTCGACCCCTCCACGAAAATCATCCGGTCTGTTTCTTTGAAGATCAAGACCGCGAGTCTCCATTCTCATTTCTCAGCCCTTGATCATATTGTGATGTCCAAACGACTTTTGGATGCCGGACAATTTCCGGTTATTACTTTTGAAAGTGACCGGATTGATAAGAAAAAAAACGGGTACTGGGTCAGCGGACAGTTGGAGGTGCGCGGCGCACGTCAACAGATTTCATTCCCGTTTGTTTTTGAGGGGCCGGAACAAAGTCCCGGCGGACAACATGGGATCAAAGCCTCAGGCCAATGGGAGTTTAACCGGAAAGATTTTGGTCTTGTCTGGAGCCGGCGGCTGGATAAAGGCGGCATTATCGTCGGTGATCAGGTCACGGTGGATTGGCAAGTCGTCGCGTATCAGCCTTAAGGATTTCAGTTAAGGGCTTTCGTGTTTGATGAGCATGGCCCATTAATTCAATAGGGAGTTCAACAATGAGGCATTCCGTTATGTTCCATTTTGTCATTCTTTTCGTTTTGTTGTTTTGTGTCGGGACGCCGGCCTCAGGGGAAAATAAAGATAATCCCTTCGGATTTCATACGGGCAATGCCTTCCCCGAGGACATCAAAGCCCATAACCCGGGCAATCTGAAGGATCCGGCGATCTGGGGGAATTACCAATATGCCCAGGACATCGGCGTTGGCTGGGAGAGGCCGGCGTTGTACGCTTCCATCCCGCCGGCGGATTCAGGATGGACGTGGCCGCAATTGACCGACGCGATCTACGCGACGATACCGAACAGCATGAATATATTAACCAATATTGATGTGCGGTCATTTGCCTACAGCCGGGCGCCGGAAATTCCCGAAGAGGTGAGAAATATCACCACGTACTATCCACGGATCAGTTCTTTGAAGCTGATTGATGAAAAACGCTACGTTCAGTTCGTCAGGGATTTGGTGGAGCGTTACGACGGCGACGGCCTGCGGGACATGCCGGGGTTGAAGAATCCCGTGAAATACTGGCAGATTGATAACGAACTGCCCGGGATCCCGCCTCAGGGATTGAATTCGCTGCCGACGGATCCGGTCAATGAGCGATGGCTGAATAACACGATCAAGAATTACGCGCGCGTCCTGCGGATCAGCAGTGAGGCCATTAAGTCCGCTGACCCGCAGGCCAAAGTTGTGATCGCCGGGATGGCCGATATGGGGCCCGCGACCCCGGCGGTTTTTTATAAATTTTACGGAGGTGTCTTAAAACAACTGCGAGGCCGGTACGTCGATATATTTGATTATCATTTTTACGCGAATGTTCACGCCGGGGACGGCATCCAAGGGTGGCGTGTGGTGAAGGACGCTTATGCCATGGTCAGACAGGGATTGGATTCCATGGGTTTTCAGAATATGGAGGTGTGGATTACAGAAACCGGGACGTACAGCGGCAGGCCGCGCGATATGAAAGGAGACTTGCCGGTCCAGACGGAGAGGGAACAGGCGGCGGATTTGGTTAAAAGAATGATTTATCCGCTCACGTTCGGAGTCAAGAAGGTTTTTTGGGCCTGGGGGATTGTGGATTGCGCCGTCAGCGAAGGGCCGGATGGACACACGGGGTTAATTTACGACGGAAGGGATCCGTACACGCCGAGTTACGGGGTCAAGAAACTTGCGTATTATTCTTTTAAGAAACTCGTCGATACCCTTCAGGGAAGTGATTGGAATCATATCCAGGTGATTCAGGAGAACGAAGGGGTTTATCTTTATAAATTTACGCGGGGGTCTCAACCCGTTTGGGTGGCCTGGAACGAAAATAACACGCCGGTGGAAGTAACGCTGTCAGGCATAGACAAGGATAAAATCATCGTCACAAAGGTTGTCCCTTCCGATGAAACAGGCCGGCATATTCAAGACTACCCTACGGCATTTGACATCCAGGAAGCGGACGTTACAGATGGTCGGGCAACGCTCTTTCTAGACGATAGCCCTGCGCTTATTGAGGAGCAGGTTTTATAACAGATTAAATTTTGGCTTTCGCGGCCGGGGTTGTGAAATGTTGGAGTGCCTGTATGCCGCGCCGAAACATCCTCGTTGAAACACGTCGGATTAAGCGCGGCATACAGAGGAGAAAACAAAATAGTTTAAGGCGCCGGTGGTAGCGGCCTTCCTCCGGATGGTGGTGGCTCCGGTGTTGGTTCAGGTTCCGGGACTNNTGGTGTTGGTTCGGGTTCCGGGACAGGTGTCGGTTCGGGTTCCGGGACAGGCGTTGGTTCAGGTTCCGGGACAGGTGTCGGTTCAGGTTCCGGGACAGGCGTTGGTTCAGGTTCCGGGACAGGTGTCGGTTCGGGTTCCGGGACAGGCGTCGGTTCGGGTTCTGGAACCGGTGTCGGCTCGATCTCTTTTATAACTCTGCCGTTGTTGCCGCATAATTTCTTTCTGTCTGAATTCTTATCGTGACCATAAGGAGCCAGCATGTCGACTTTTCCTTTGTTACCCTGGCTTCGTTCGTCCGACGGATTAAAATCCCATCGAGCGTGTTCCAATTTTCGCAATGAGGAATCAAGCTCTTTTAAGATCGTGTCATGTTTATTTCTTTCTCTATCGAAAGATTCCCTCTTTGACTCTGAAATTAAACTCCTTCCTTTTTCACGATGTTCTCCGTGATGGGATTTGGCGCTTGCCACAGCGCTGGTAAAGACGAGACAGAATGCCGCAATGAGGGGTATGTGTGTCATCCGCGATACGTTCATGGGTCTCACCTCCTTTCGATAAAATAAAAACACCTATTCCTCCGTAAGGAATAGGTGTGCGTATTCATTGTCAGATTCTTCGGTAACCAGGCTGTCCTTGGCTTTCCCAGGGATCCTTGGTTTTGCCCAGGCGTTGGATATTTTTATCCTGCCTGGCCCGGCCTTGTTAAAACTATCTTGTTTAGACTTGGCCGGGGTCCTCTCCTTACGGGGAGTTTGCCATTGTCGAAACCTTAACTACGTTTTAAGTATGCCATGCGATCGTCAAGATAACAAGGGGCCTGTCCAAGATAACCAAAAGTGACTGAAGGACAAGAAGATATAGAGATGTGGGGGCAGATTTACATATTCCGTGTTGACTTATCTTTAGGCGGAGAAGATAATTGGCCTATGAGAAAAGTGAGTGTTTTATTGATTCTCCTGGTCGTTGGCCCAACATGGGTCAGGGCGCAATCTGTTGAAGAAAAAAGGAGGATTGAGGAGGAGAGAAGACAAGATTTACTTCCCGGAGAGGTGTTAAGTCCTGAACACCAAGAGATGGGGGTCCCCGAGAGTGTTTTTGACAAACAAATTTTTTTTGCGGATTTACTCTCCCAAGAAGCCATCCTTCGATCGGAGGCCTATCAGGCCTTTGTCATTTTAATGGGTGTGGAAAATCAATACAAAGAGACAACGGCTCAATTTCATTTTTTATTAGAAAACGGGTTCCTTCCTCAATACCTTCGTGTTGAGTCCGATCATTATCAACCGCTGAGCAAAGGCCAGGCGGCGTACATTTTCTGTAAAATTTTAGAGATCAAAGGCGGGGTGGTATTGCGGATTTGGGGCGTCAGTCAAAGATATGCCCTCAAGGAATTGGTGTATGAGGGCATTATGTCCAAGGGTCTTGTGAACGATCTCATGAGCGGAGGCGATTTTATTTTCACCTTGAAGCGTGCCGCCGACTATATGGCTCAAAGATTATAGACGTCCGCACAAGTAACCGAATCTATTCCTTAAGAGTACGGACGTCGTGATGCTGACTACCACAGCGTTCTGTTACTTTTACAGACGTCAGTAAAGAAGTAGCGTCTCAAGGGCAGGACGCGTTATGGGGAAGGAATATTCCTGGATGCTTTCCTGGAGAATGAACAGATTTTTTTGGATGATTTTTTTTCTATTCATGGCTTTCATCGCAAACGCGGCGCCGCAGAAACGACCTCAGGAAGAGGAGAAAAGAAAGACGCTGGAGGCGGCCCCCTCCCATATCCTCGCGGAGAAAAAGAATGTTCGATTCGATTACGGGGCCTGGGTTAATTTCCTCACGATCGACTATACGAATAATGACAATAACGCGGAGGATATGGACAGCCTCGATGAGTTATATGAGGTCGACACTCGTCTGTGGTTCAAGACAACCATCAAACCCGCGCCGGAGGCCTTGAATGACGATGAGCACATGCTCTATGTGCGCTTCAAGGATCTCAACTCGCATCTATTGCCCCGGGATACAGCCGGAGGGTATGATCATGACGGGCCCCATCTGGATTACGCGTATTGGACATCGAAGAGGTTTCCCCACAAAATAGAAATAGGCCGGCGCTATTTTGCCATCGGCCGCGGGATCGCGTATAGTAACGTTAACGACGGACTTCAGTGGAATTATACGCCCCAGGATTGGGATCTCGAGGCCTTGGTCGCCCACACGCTGCCGCATGAAGATAATATCGATGCCAGCGTCCCGGGATATTCCAAAAACAGTGACCGTTTTTATTACGGCCTTGGGCTTAGTCATCCGGGATGGGGCGAGCAGCAGCTTTATACGTATGGTTTAATCCAGCGGGACCAGAGTGATGAGGATCCCACCGCGGCAGATCAACACTACGCCTATAATTCGCATTATGTCGGCGCGGGAGTCGAGGGGGCGGTATGGGCAGCGGATTATTGGTTGGAAGTTATCAAAGAAGGCGGGACGAGTTATGTCTTTGGCACAAACGCAAAGAGCGAAGTGGATGCCTGGGCGGTAGATATCGGCGTTGAGAAGGAGTTCCCCCTGTATGGCCGGCCGGAGGTTTCGTTGGAATATGCCCTGGGTTCAGGGGACTCGGACAGGATCATTGTCACAGATACCGAGCTTGGGAATATCAGCGGTGATGATCATAACTTTCTCTATTTTGGATATTTCCCGGCCGGATACGCCCTGGCCCCCCGGCTTTCCAATATTCAAATTTATCGAGGAAGTGTGACGTGTCACCCTTGGCAAAAGGTGCGTTGGTTGCGTCATTTTTCTTTGGGCGTCGATTATTATCGATACTACAAGCATAAGGCCAAGGGGTGGATTTCGGATCTGGACGCGAGTCTCGTATCTCAGGATATCGGGAGTGAAGTGGATGTGACGCTGTCCTGGCAGATTTTATCGGATCTCCGGTGGGCGATAAGATTCGGACATTTCAGACCCGGGGAGGCCTATCCGGATTCGGCCAATGACCCGGAAAATTATCTTTCCAACAGTATCACGATCACTTTTTAGTTTGCTCCAGACCCATCGCCGGGAATTGATCAAGTTAAGAAATCAGATCTTGCAATACCATAGGGGGGTATGGTATATTGGGACCGGAAAGGAGAATGGAACAATGACAACATATCCCTCTCATGAGGATCAGTTAGTGGCTTTAAAGCGTATTGAAGGCCAGGTGCGGGGTGTTCAGAAGATGATTGAGGAAGGCCGCTATTGCGTGGACATTATGACACAGTTGGCTTCGGTGTGCGGCGCTATCGCCAGCGTGCGGGACAAGATTTTGGAAAAGCATCTCAACGGCTGTGTCCGGGAGGCCTTGCGGGGAAAATCCGAAAAGGATAAGCAGGATAAGATCGATGAGGTTATTGATGTCTTAAGAAAATTCAGAAACAGCCCGTGACGATGAGGTCGCTTATGTTAAGAAAAATAGTAACCCTAGTGCTGGTTTGCGTGATGTTTTTCCAGGGGAGTTTCCTTTATGGCTCTGAGACCGCGTCTCTGGATACCCTTATTCAAGAGGCGAAAGAGAAGAATCCTGAGATCCTGGCAGCCAAGAAGCGCTGGGAGGCGTCGTTGGCCAGGATCCCTCAAGAAAAATCCCTGGAGAACCCTTCGCTAGGGCTTACCTTTGAAAAAATTCCCCGTGGGACGCTGAAGTTGGACCAGACCATGCCTGAGGACCGGATGCTGACGGTTTCTCAATTTCTGCCTTTGTTCGGTAAATTATCTTTAAAGGGAAAGATCGCCGTGATTGAATCCCAGATGGCGGCCGGTGAATACAAAGATAAAGAATTGGAAATTATCAACGCCGTCAAAAATGCGTATTATGATTTATGGATGAATCATCAAGAAATAGAGCTGAGTGAGCACACCCTCCATCTTCTGACGGCGCTGGCCAAAGTCGCCGAAAGCCGGTACCGTGTTAATGCAATGACCCAGGAGGAATTGTTGAAAATTAACCTGGAGATCGCCGGAGGAGTGAACGCGATTGCTAATTTGAAATTGGAACAGCGCACGAAGCAGACGAAGTTAAATTCCCTGTTGGTCCGCGATTTGGAAAACAGCCTGGGCGTTCCGGAATTAACAGAGCAAATTGGTTTTAAGGACGACATTTCCTCACTGTACACCTCGACATTACAGAATAAGCCGGAATTAATTATATTATCCAAGGCCATTGAAAAAAATAAGAACGCCCGTTCTTTGGCCAAACGGAGCTTCTTTCCGGATTTGATGGCGAGCGTTGTTCAGCGGGGCATAACCTCCGGCAGCCTGGGGCCGTGGGATTTGATGCTTTCCTTCACCGTGCCTTTCTGGTTTTGGACCAAAGAGCGTTACATGGTCAAAGAGGCCATTGCCAATCTGGAAGAGGCGCAGGCTGTTTACGAGGCCATGAAAAATAAGGCTTTATCCGAGACTAAGGACATGTACACTCGAATAGAGATCGCTAAAAACAAAATTCAACTTTATCAAGACACTCAAATCCCTTTATTGGAAGCTTCCATTCAGACGTCCATGAACAGCTTTCGTTCCGGCCAGGGGGATATGATGATTTTATTAGACAGTATGAGGATGTTCACGGAAACACAAATGGATTATTACCGTGCCCTGGCTGACTACCATATGAATATCGCGGACCTGGAGCGGGCGGTCGGGGTGGAATTGGAAAAATGAAAAAGGGGCGCCGTTGCCCTGACGGAGGTTGCCATGAAGATGGATAAAAGAAATATTTTAATTGTTTTGCTTCTGATCGCCTTGACCGCGGTTGTCGGCGTTCCGTTGATCGCCAAGAAGGGCGTTCACGACGGGCATCGGGCCGGCGCCGCGAAAGAAATTTATTATTGTCCCATGCATCCCGAGTTTACATCGGATCGACCGGGAGATTGCCCTATCTGCGGGATGTCGTTGGTAAAGAAGGAAGAGGCGCCGGCGGCCGAGAGCCGGGACACCATGTCTAAAGACAGGGCAAAGAAAATATTATTTTATCGTCATCCCATGCGGCCGGACGTGACATCCCCGGTCCCTAATAAAGATGACATGGGCATGGAGTATGTCCCTGTTTATGAAGAGGAAGACGCCGGGGAAGGCATATTGATCAGCCTGGAAAAACAGCAATCCATCGGCGTCAAACAAGACTCTGTTATGAAAAGAAGACTGACCCACCAGATCCGTACCGTCGGGCGTGTGGCGTATGATCCTGAGTTGTTTGTGGCCCAACAAGAGTATCTCCAGGCGCTTAAAGTTCAAGAAAGCACAAAAGACTCAACGATCCCTTTGATCAAAGAACAGATGGGGTCTTTCGTTGAGGCCGCCGGACAGAAACTCCTGCTGTTAGGGATGAGTCCGACGCAGATCGAAGAACTGGCCGCTCAGGGAAATCCTCAAAGCAATCTGTATCTGCCTCTTGATCAGGAGACGGTCTGGGTGTACATGACCATCTATGAATATGAAATGAGTTTTATTAAGGAAGGCCTGTCGGTTGAGATTGAGGCGATTGCTTTTCCGGGAGAGACCTTTGAAGGGAAAATCTCGGCGATTATGCCTGTCCTGGACGCGATGACCCGATCGGTTAAGGTGAGGGCCGAAATTAAGAATACCCATAAACTTCTCAAGCCGGATATGTTTGTTAACGCGAAGATCCAAATCGATCTGGGAGAAAAGCTGGCTGTGCCGCAAGACGCGGTCATGGATACCGGGGAGCGTAAAATTGTATTTGTGGCCGCGGCGGAAAACCGTTTTCAGGCGCGCAATGTCCGATTAGGTTCGAAGGCCGGCGGTTTTTATGAGGTCCTGGAAGGGCTCACCTCAGGAGAGCGGGTGGTGACGTCAGGGAATTTTCTCATTGATTCCGAATCCCGTTTACAGTCGGCCATCAGCGGCGGACACCAGCACGGAGAATAACATGAGCAAATTCATTGAACATATTATTGAATTTTCCGCGAAGAATAAATTCATTGTTTTTTTATTGGTAGGGATGGCCACGGGAGGCGGTCTTTACGCGATGAGGCAGGTCCCTTTAGACGCCATTCCGGACCTTTCCGATACCCAGGTCATTATTTATTCCCGATGGGACCGTTCGCCCGACATTATCGAAGACCAGGTGACGTATCCGATCGTGTCTTCGATGTTGGGCGCGCCAAGAGTGAAGGCCGTCCGGGGTTTCTCGGATTTTGGATTTTCTTACGTTTATATCATTTTTGAAGACGGGACGGATATTTACTGGGCGCGATCCAGGACGCTGGAGTATCTCAGCAAAATCACCGCGCGCCTGCCCGAAGGCGTGCAGGTCGAATTGGGGCCCGACGCGACCGGCGTGGGCTGGGTCTTTCAATATGCCCTGATCGATGAAACAGGACAACAATCTCTGGCGGACTTAAGGAGTTTTCAAGACTGGTATTTGCGGTATTATCTGCAGGCCGTTCCGGGTGTGGCGGAAGTGGCGACGGTGGGAGGTTTTGTCCGTCAATATCAGATCACGGTCAATCCCAATACCTTATTAGCTTACAATATCCCTTTAATGCGGGTGATTGAGAATATTCGTAAAAGCAATAACGATATCGGAGGACGGCTGATTGAATTGGGCGGCGCCGAATACATGGTCAGAGGTCGGGGGTACATTAAGTCCATCAAGGATATCGAAGACATCGTCGTTGGCAGCCCCATGAATGGAACGCCGGTGACGATTAAGCAGATTGCAAATGTCACGTTGGGGCCGGATATCCGCCGGGGGATCGCGGAATTGGATGGAAAGGGAGAGGTGGTCGGCGGCATTGTGGTGATGCGTCACAAGGAGAACGCCTTGAATGTGATCAACAAGGTCAAGGCCAAGCTCAAAGAGATTGAACCGGGACTGCCCAAGGGGGTCAAGATTGTCACGACGTATGATCGTTCCGATTTAATCAAGGCCTCCATAAATACCGTCAAAGAAAACTTAATCCAGGAGTTGCTGATCGTCAGTTTTATGCTGATTTTCTTTCTGCTGCATTTTCGTTCCGCCCTGGTCCCCATCATCGGCTTGCCTATCGCGATCATCATTTCTTTTATTCCCATGAGCTGGATGGGCCTGACTTCCAACATTATGTCGCTGGGAGGGATCGTCGTTGCCATTGGCGACATGGTGGACGCCTCCATTGTTTTTGTGGAGAATGTGCATAAACGCCTGGATGAATGGGCCAAGGGGTTACGCCAGGGGACGCGCGATGACATCGTGATCGGGGCCATGAAAGAGGTCGGCCCGCCGATATTCGCGTCGCTGGTAGTCATGGCCGTGGCCTTTATGCCGGTGTTCACCCTGGAGGCCCAGGAGGGCCGGCTCTTTAAACCGCTGGCGTTCACGAAGAACTATTCCATATTTTTCGCCGCGCTCCTGGCGATCACCCTGACGCCGGCGCTGGTCATGGTTTTTGTCCGGGGAAAAGAATATCATTTTAAAAACAAATGGTTATCCGGCATCGTGAATTTCTTTATCGGCGGGAAAATCATTTCCGAAGACCGTCATCCCGTCAGCCGTGCCCTGATTCGTTTTTACCGCCCCATCGCCCATTGGGCCGTGGAACACCGCAACGGCGTGGTTATCGCCGCTCTTATCAGCCTGCTGGCCACGGTTCCGGCTTTTATGATGATGGGGTCGGAATTCATGCCGCCGCTCAATGAAGGTTCTATTCTGTACATGCCCACCACCCTGCCGGGATTATCCGTCACGGAGGCCGGAAAGTTGCTCCAGGTCCAGGACAAAATTTTGAAGTCATTTCCCGAGGTTGAACGTGTTTTTGGCAAGGCGGGAAGGGCGACCAGCTCCACGGATCCGGCGCCGTTTTCCATGATGGAAACCACGGTGGTGTTAAAGGACAAGAAAGATTGGCGCAAGGGCCTGACGTGGGAAAAACTCATTGAGGAAATGAACACCAAAATGAAGATCCCCGGGACCACCAATGCCTGGACCATGCCCATCAAGGCCAGGATCGATATGTTGACGACAGGGGTGCGGACGCCGGTTGGGATCAAGATTTTCGGTTCCAATCTCGAGGAGATTGAGAAGATCGGCACCGACATTGAACGTATTTTAACCTCTGTCCCGGGGACGCGCAGTGTCTATGCCGAACGCGTGGCCGGAGGGTATTTCGTGGATTTTGATTTAAAACGCGACCAGTTGGCCCGTTACGGCTTGACTGTGGCCGACGCGGAGGACATTATTATGTCGGCGATCGGCGGTGAGAATATCTCGACAACGGTCGAAGGACGGGAACGCTATTCGATCAACTTGCGCTATGGCCGGGAATTCCGGGATGATGTGGAACAATTAAAGCGCGTGTTGGTTCCTACCATGGATGGACAACAGATCCCCATGGCGCAGATTGCGGATATTCATCTGCGGCTGGGCCCTTCAATGATCAGAGATGAAAACGGCCTGCTCTCCGGTTATGTCTACGTGGATATGGCCGGACGCGATGTGGGCCGTTACGTGGCGGAGGCCAAGAAGGTCGTTAAAGATAATATCAAACTTCCCACAGGATACGCGCTTACCTGGTCGGGCCAGTACGAATATATGCAGAGAGTCAAGGCCAGGCTCATGATATTTGTTCCCCTGACGATTTTTATTATTTTTATTTTGTATTATTTTACCTTTCAATCCATCACAGAAACGCTCATTGTCATGCTGTCCGTGCCGTTCGCGCTCATCGGCGGGATTTGGTTTCTGTTTCTTCTGGGCTATAACATGAGTATCGCGGTATGGGTCGGGCTCATTGCCCTGGCCGGCGTTGCCGCGGAGACAGGATCCATTATGATTGTGTATCTGGATGAGGCCTACGCGCGTCGAAAATTACAAGGAAAAATGAACAGCCTGGCGGATCTTTATGACGCGGTCATGGAAGGGGCGGTTCAGCGTTTGAGGCCGAAACTGATGACCGTGGGAGCCAATATTTTCGGGCTTATGCCCGTCATGATGAGTACGGGAACAGGGGCTGATGTCATGAAGCGGATCGCGGCGCCGTTGATCGGCGGCCTGACCTCGTCTACCATTCTGACGCTGGTTGTTTTGCCCGCGATTTATACCATCTGGAAATATCATGCGGAAATTAAACACCTGCCTTCATCCGGGATGAGTCCCGCCCCACAATCTTCTCAGGCCGATGAGCGCAAAGGGGGATAAATGATGGAAACTCCGAGTGGATTACACTCAATAAGAATAAAAGTGCCTGTGCTTTTTTTTATCTCGATCAGTGTTGTTGTTTCAGGTTGTGCTTCCGTTTCTACCAACGGGGACCTAAAGCATCTGCAGGAGAAAATCGAGCAGCGCACTCACAAGAAATTGAATTGGGGTTTGGGTTCTAAGAATGAGGAGATTATCCAGCAAAAAATACAAAACGTCCTTCAGGATAAATTGACGGTTGATGCGGCCGTCGAGATTGCGCTTATGAATAATCCTTCTTTGCAGGCCGCTTTTGAAGAATTGGGAGTGACAAAAGCGGAGTTAGTGCAGGCAGGATTACTGAAAAATCCATCTGTACACGGATTCTTCCGTAACCCAACCCATGATGGCAAGACCAATACAGAGTTTGAGGTGAAACAGGATATTCTGAGTATTCTGACGCTGCCTTTACGAAAAGGGTTGACGCATACTCAACTGGAACAGGCTCAATACTCAGTTGGCGAAGCGGTACTGCGTCTTGATCGTGAAGTCCGGAACGCTTACTACACTTTACAGGCCGCTCAACAGATGTACGCGATGCAGGAAAAAATTTTAAAGGCTGAAGAATCGGCTTTGGTGTTGGCAGAGCGTCAGTTTGAAGCCGGCAATGTCAATGACCTCGTTGTCACCGGTCACCAGCTTGCTCTTAACCGGGCGCAGTTGGATTTAAGCCAAAGAGAGATGGAAGTCAACGAGGCAAAGGAAACATTAGGGCGTTTGATGGGATTATCCAGCCGGGAAATGGACTGGGACATTCAAGAAAGCCTTCCTTATATTTCGAAAGAGGAACCGTTGTTAAAGGAGTTAGAAGACAAAGCGATGTCTCAAAATTTTGCCCTTTTGATGGCCAATCAGGAAGTCAAAACCAGAGAGCAGGCTCTCAAGGTAAGCCGGGTTAATATGCTTCCAGAGATGCAAGCTGGTTTTAATACCGAAAAAGAGACGGATGGCGGGCGGTTGGAAGGCCCTGTTTTTGAAGTTGAAGTTCCGCTTTTTGATCAAAAGCAAACTTTCGTGGCTCGTTCCAAGGCGCAGCTACGGCAAAGCCAGGAACGTTTAAGGGCCAAGGAAGATGAAGTCCTGTCCTCGGTACGTTCGAAATATAACCGTCTCTTAGTAACAAAGAACATGGTTGAAACTTATCTTCAATCGGTTTTGCCGCTCCATGCCAAGTTTATCGAGTCACTTCAGAGGCATTATAATTTTATGCTCGTTGGTGTTTATGATCTTTTAGATGCCAAAAAAGAAGAAATCGAGTCTTATCATAAGTTTGTGGTGAGTTTAAAGGAATATTGGATTCTTCGCTCAGAGCTTGAACTTTTAGCAGGCGAGAAAATTGAATATATTCCCGCGGATAGTTCTTCCAAAGAAATGACACCTCAAACGCCATCGCATGAACATCATCATGGGGGAAAATGATAAATAGAATAAGTCTGATCGCAATTTTGTTGTTGAACATTTTGATCGGCATTTTTTCACAGAACGCTTTTTCAGCCACATCAGATAAGGATCAAGAAAAATTACCTTATACTCCGGTTGTGACACCGAATGGCAGTACCTTGCCAGGGACAAGGGATGAAGACGGCTCAAAAGTTTTCCGTTTGACTGTCGATGAATGTAAGCATGAAATAGCGCCCGGAATGGTCATCAACGCCTGGTGCTATAGCGGCCAGACACCGGGGCCAACGATTGAAGCAGTAGAAGGGGATCACGTCAAAATTTATGTCACCAATAAACTGCCGGAAATTACGGCTGTCCATTGGCATGGAGTACTTTTACCGAATGGCATGGATGGGGTGTCTGGTCTTACTCAAAAGCCCATTCAGCCAGGGGAAACATTCCTTTATGAATTTACTCTCAAGCAGCACGGCACTCAGATGTATCATTCCCATGGAGATGAAATGGTGCAAATAGGATTAGGGACAATGGGATTTTTTATCATTCACCCTAAACATCGTGAGAAAAAAATTGATCGGGATTTCGCAATCTTTTTGAACGAATGGTTTGTGTCTCCGGCAACAGTAACGCCGGATGTCAGTGTCATGACCGATTTTAATATCTTCACTTTTAATAGCCGGGCATTTCCTGGAACTGAGCCTTTGGTTGTCAAAACGGGAGACCGGGTCAGAATCCGTATTGGCAACGTGGGACAAGAGTCACATCCCATTCATTTGCATGGATTCAATTTTAAGGTTGTTGCAACCGACGGAGGAGATATTCCTGAATCAGCCCAATGGCCTGAAACAACGGTAGTCGTTTTTCCCGGCCAAACACGCGATGTTGAATTCATCGCTGATACACCAGGGGATTGGGCGCTGCATTGTCACCGCCGGCATCATCCCATGAACGCGATGGGACACGATATCCCTAATATGATTGGCGTCAGTCAAAAAGGCGAAGAAGAAAAGATCCGAGAACTTCTTTCGGAGTATATGGCCATGGGAGAAACCGGAATGCATGAGATGATGGGAATGGGGATGGCAGGGCCCGAAAATACACTACCGATGATGGGCGGTGAAGGTCAATTTGGTCCGGTGGGAATGGGAGGGATGTTTACGGTCCTAAAGGTAAGGGATCATTTAACAGATGATAAGAATCCCGGTTTATATGAGCACCCTAAAGGAACTGTTGCTGATAAAGTAGGCCCGCTCGTCGTAGACCAGAGAGGTGAACCAAGGATGAAAGAGGGGAAAACAAAAGAATACGTTTGCCCGATGCATCCGCAGGAGCACCAGTCGCATCCGGGCAAGTGTCCCAAATGCGGGATGAATTTAAAACCGGCAACAGAAACGAAGGAAGGAAGTTCTAAGGAACACGATAATCATACGCATTAATATTGATTCTGACAAAAGTTTTATGAAG
>DOGZ01000013.1 GCA_003528115.1 Candidatus Omnitrophota bacterium | reverse complement strand
TTTCTCGAGGACGCGGATATGCTGGGAGACAGCCGGCTGGGTGACGAAATTGCGTTCGGCCGCGACGCGGAACGACCGCGTCCTGGTCACGGCCACAAAAGTTTTGAGATAAAACAAATCGACCATGGAAAACCCCTTTCAAATTCGCCATTAGGATATCACGGGAAACGGCATTTATCCATAAGAAAATCTTATGGATAAAATAAGAAAAAAAACATTTACTAGCCCTTCTAAATTATTTATAGTAGAACCAAACTTGAGCTAGGGAAAGAAGGTACATGCATATCACCGCCATCGGCATCAGCCACAAGACAGCACCCATCGATATCAGAGAGAAGTTCTATCTTGACGAAACCAGGCGCCGGCTTCTTTTGAGCGAATTGAAGAACAACCCGGCCGTCGTTGAGGCAATCGTTTTATCCACCTGCAACCGCACCGAAGTCTACGCGCACACCATCGTCCCTGATGCCGTGGGGACCCTTCTTCAGTCCCTCTTTAAAGTCAAATCTATTTCTTTTTCCTCCGCCGCGGCGGAGGGATTGACCAAATATTTTTATACCCGTAAAGACCGCGACGCGGTTTCTCATCTCTTGAGGGTGGCCAGCGGCCTGGAATCGGTGGTGCTGGGTGAAAACCAGATTCTGGGGCAGGTCAAAACGGCGGTTGATTCCGCGCGGGAAGAAGGGATGCTTGGCAAGACTTTTAACATCCTTTCGGCGGCCGCGATCCGGGCGGGAAAGAAAGCGCGGCATGAAACCGCGGTCGGTTCGGGCGGGGTTTCGGTCAGCTGGGCCGCCGTTAACGCGGCGCAACGGCTGGCCGGGACGCTCAAAGGCCGGTCGGTCCTGATTGTCGGCGCGGGGAAGATGGCCAACCTGGCCGCGAACCAGTTGACCAATAAAGCCCTCGGGGAGCTTTATATCATGAACAGGTCCCAAGACAACGCGGAGGGTCTGGCTGAGAAGTTTGGCGGCGTCAGCGTATCATTTTGGGACATGAAAGAGATCCTGGGCCGCGTGGATGTTTGTATTTGTTCGTCCGCGGCGCCGCATTATCTCGTGGAAAAAGACGTTGTGCAAAAGATCATGGCCGGCCGGCCGGAGAAACCGCTGGTCTGCGTGGATATTTCCATCCCGCGCAATATCGATCCGGCTGTGGGGCAGGTGGCGGGGGTTTCCCTTATTACTGTGGATGACCTGGGAGATATCGTAGCTGAAACCGTAGAACGGCGCTCGGGCGCGCTCAGCCAGATCGACGGCATTATTAATCAGAAAGTGGATGAATTTTATGGCAAGATCGCCAGGAGCGGTGAAGTAAAGGCCGCCGGCCGGTCCAGGGCCGCGGCCGCGTGAATATTTAATTTAAGATAAGATGAGGGAAGGGAATGGTGAAAGGAGAAAGGCGCATACGATTTCTGGTAATTTTAATCTTCAGTTTAACGGCGGCGGTTTGGGCGTCTCCGGCGGGCGCTGTGTTTGGCCCGAAGGCGATTTCTGAGCAGACCCGTGAATGTGTGGAATGCCACAAGGATGTGGCTCCTGTCATTAACCAGCAATGGGGGGCCAGTAAACATTACCGGGCCAATGTCGGCTGTTTTGAGTGCCACCAGGCCGGTGAGAAAGACACGGACGCCTTTGACCATTACGGGCACAATATCGCGATCATTGTGACGCCTAAGGACTGCGCGCGGTGCCATGAAAAAGAAGTTTCTGAGTTTCAGGCTTCACACCATTCTAAGGGCGCGCGTATTTTAGGATCGCTGGATAACCGCCTTGCCGAGGTGATCGAAGGCAACCGTATGATGGTGACCCCTGGTTTTCCGGAAGGGGTATCGGCCGCGGTAGTCAACGGCTGCTGGCAGTGCCACGGCTCAGAGGTCAAGGTCTTGGAAGGCGGGAAATTAGACCCGGCCACATGGCCTAATACGGGGATCGGGCGCATCAATCCCGACGGGTCTGATGGGTCCTGTTCGGCCTGCCACTCACGGCATAAATTTTCTGTGGAGCAGGCGCGTAACCCCGAGAACTGCGGCAAGTGCCACATGGGGCCCGACCATCCGCAATTGGAAATTTATGAGGAGTCCAAGCACGGGATCGCCTTTACCGCCAACAAGCACAAGATGAATCTGGATAATGAAAAGTGGATTTTAGGCGAGGATTACAATGCTGCGCCGACGTGCGCAACTTGCCACATGAGCGCTACACCCACGCAGGGTGTTACGCATGATGTGGGCATGCGCATCAGCTGGAACAACCGTCCGGCAATATCTATCCGCCCTGAGATTGCCGACGAAAAAATGGGGCTTTCCGGAAAAAATGTGGACTGGAAGAAGCGGCGCCAGAACATGAAGGATGTCTGCCTCAACTGCCACGCGGAAAATTATGTGGATAATTTTTATACTCAATACGACAGCCTGATTGCCCTGTATCATGAGAAATTTGCCAAGCCGGGGCAGGAGCTAATGGCCCTGGTCAAACCGCTGATAAGCCCCGTTGAGTTTGCTAATAAAATTGATTTTATCTGGTATGAGATCTGGCATCATGAAGGCCGCCGCGCCAGGCACGGGGCATCGATGATGGGGCCGGATTACACACAGTGGCACGGGATGTACGAGGTTGCGAAGAACTTTTACGCTGAGTTTATTCCTGAACTGCAGGAGATTGCCGAACAAAACCTCCATTCGGGCGATGCGGTCAAGAAAGAACAGGTCAGCAAATTAAAGGCAAAAATAGAGGAAGTGCTTAATTCCAAGGACCATCAGTGGTACATCAACAAGATGGATCCGCAGGAAGCGGCCGAACGCGAAGCGGCCCAGAAGGCGTTTCAGGAAAGGTACAAAAAGGAATGATTTGAGGTATTTATCCCTCGTTTCATAAAATTTGTAATATTATTTGAAAGGGGAGAAAAAATGTTTTGTTCGATGGATCAGTTAAAGAAAATGGGATTAATCCGCGGATTTGTTTTCGCTTTCGTGATGTTGGGACATACGTTCGCCATGGCCGACGTGGAGCAGATCAAGCTTTACAAGGCCGCCTTTCCGGATGCCAAGCCCAAATGCGCTTTTTGTCATGTCGACAAGCTTCCTAAAAAGGATGAGGGGATGCATGAGCCCAGCGCCTACGGCAAAAAAGTCAGGGAAGCGGCGGAGATCACGGCGGACACGTACAAACAGGTGGGGACATTCGAGGATTTTGAGGCGCAACAGACACAACCATAAGTCCGGGTTCGTTATTTTAATGGGAGGTCAATATGACACAAAAAGGCAAAACGTTCAATTTTTTAACAGCACTGTGGCGCACTTTTGCTCTCCTTGGTTTTATCGTTATTGTCAGCCTTAACGCGCAGGCAGGCAGTGCCCCGGATGCTGTTCAAGGGGCAGAATATGTGGGTACCGAGACATGTATTTCCTGCCACGAGGAACAGGGGAATCGGTTTAAACTGACTTCCCATTACAAGGTGGTGATGGAAAAAGATGAGGTGTTGGGGGGAGGGTGTGAGTCTTGCCATGGGGCGGGAAGTTTGCATGCCGAGAGCATGAGCAAAAAAGACATTGTTCGATACGCGCCGGAAAATTGTTTTAATTGCCATATGGACAAAAGAGGTGAATTCCTGTTGCAGAACCATCATCCCGTGGTTGAGGGACGCATGAAGTGTACAGACTGCCACAGCCCTCATGGGACAGAACTTGAAACGATGAATACAGTCTCGATGCAGAAATCCGATCAGACCTGTTTTAAATGCCATAAGGAGATGAAGGGGCCGTTTGTGTTTGAACACGATGTTATGCGCGAGGGATGCCAGACGTGCCATAACCCGCATGGATCTGTTTACGACAAGATGTTGGTCGCGGATCAGGCGAATTTGTGTCTGCGTTGTCACTGGGACCCCGCTTTTAATACGGCGACCGGCACGATTGGTGCCATTCAACATGGTACGAAATCAGGTGCCGGCGGAGATTATTATATCGGGAGGGGTCAGGAATGTATTGACCATCACCGGGCAGTACACGGCTCAAATATCTGGAAGACGCTTAATCGATAGACGAAGGGGGGGGCAATATGTATAAAAAAATACTATTCAGCTATTCGATTTTCTGCATGGTGTTATTCTTGTCTTGGAATGTCGCCCATGCGACATCATCGTTGACCCTGGATTCCGT
>DOGZ01000032.1 GCA_003528115.1 Candidatus Omnitrophota bacterium | reverse complement strand
TGAAAGCATCTAAGCGCGAAACCCACCTCAAGATAACGTATCGTTCACCCGCAAGGGTGTGAAGGCTCCTCACAGACTATGAGGTTGATAGGCTGCGTGTGTAAGGACTGTAAGGTCTTTAGCTAAGCAGTACTAATGTGCCGAAAGCTTGACCTTATTTATAGTAAGAGTGATAAGCGGTATTTATGATGCGTTGCTTCGGTAACCATTGTAACGTATCGCTTATCACCTTACAAAAATGAGATATCATAGATTAAAATCAAAGCGGTAAAAGAAGCTGATACTCTTTTTTACATAATTGGATTTATTACGTGGAAGTAAAAGTGAAATAAATTTCCGGTGACTTTACTGAAGGGGCTACACCCGTTCCCATACCGAATACGGAAGTTAAGCCCTTCGAGGTCAATGGTACTAAAGTCGCAAGGCTTTGGGAGAGTAGAATGTTGCCGGATTAAATATAATCCCCATATCGTAAGATATGGGGATTTTTTTTGCGCGCCCGGTAAGGCGCGGGTATTTGAATGTTCTCGTCTATTGTTCCCATCCATATTTATTCGCAATCGTTGACAAATAAATATAATTTGTTACTATTTGGCAATGCTAACAATCGTTCATTTGATTCAAATAGTTGCGCGTAGGTAAATAATTTCCTGAATGAAAAGTCAAACTCCGAAAACTGCCTATAAAGTTTCCATGTTCATGCCTAAGGTTTCCAGAAAGATCTTCGTTAGTTTCTTTCAAAACGGAGATCTTTTTTTGAGGACTCTGGCTTCGAATACCCGTTATGTTGGACTATCTTTATTGATATTTTTTCTGGCAGTCTTTTGCGGTTTTGCAGAAGAAGAACCCTCGTCGACATTAAAGGCGGCAGAGACTAAAATCTATCTGTTATCCCTCCATGAAACCACCCGGATCGCCTTGGCGAATAATTTTGATATCCAGTTGATAAAATATGACGCCTGGATCGCCCGGACTAAAAACAAGACCGCCCAATCGATTTATGATACCGTCTTTGAATCAGAGGCAACGTACCGCAATAATCAACGCCAACAGACCTCCACCATTTTGGGGACAAAAGTCGTCGATAATGAGTATGCGATGGGGTTAAGTAAGAAATTGCCGACGGGGACTAAGTTGGCGGTGGATTTAGACAATCAGCGCAGCTACAGCAATTCCGTTTTTTCGACATCCTCGCTGGCGCATGATTCGACTCTGGGGATGACCGTTGAACAGGATTTAGGAAAGAACTTTTTTGGTATTCAAGATCGCGGGGTCGTCAAAATGACAAAGCTGGAAGTTGAGAACGCCGAATACACAACGCTGGACAAAATTGAAGAGAGCATTGCCTCGGTGCAAAAGGCCTATTGGGATCTCGTCCTTCAGTTGGAAATGGCCCACATAGAAGAGGACATGGTCGATCAAGCCAGGAAACTGTACGAACTGCATCAGGAAAAATTAAAAACAGGTCTCGTGGAAAAACCAGAGGCCGCGGCCTCTCAGGCGAATTACCTTAACCGTCAGAATGCATTGACCCTCAGGAGACATCAAGTTCAGACAAAAATCAACGTATTAAAACTTTATTTGAATATTACCGATGACGATATTAACATAAAACCTACGGTTCAATTACTTTCTCCGTCGATCGATATCAACCTCGAAGACTCCTTACGGCAGGCCTTTGAATATCGTCGGGATTACAAATGGACCCGCAATGAAATTCAAGCGAAAGAAATCCAGCTCTCCATGAAGAAAAATAACGTCTGGCCGGAAATTAACTTGTCGGCAAGTCTGGAAAGAAACGGTTTAGGGGATCATTTTAAACAGGCGGTAACCAACATCACGGATGAAGATAATCCACATTTCCTAGCTCAACTCAGGGTCAGCATCCCCTTAGAGAATTCCGAGGCGCGGGGTCAATTACAAGCGGCAGAATTGGAAAATGCAAAGACCCTTATTCAATTAAAATATATCGAACGGAAGATTGCTATTGGTATTATCGATCAGGTGCGTCAATGCCGTGTTTTGGGGGAAGTCGCCTTGAGCCAGGAAGAGATTTCTAATCTGCAGGCGCAGAAGCTGGAGGAAGAGGAAAAAAGGTTTCTGCAGGGCCGCTCCGATACAGACACAATGATTCGTTTTCAGGAAGACGTGTTATCGTCTAAAGATGCGGCGGCTAACGCCAAGCACCGTTATTTAACAGCCTTGATTGATTTACGTCAGGAGATGGGCACGCTCTTGGATACGTATTGGGACGGGAAATTGTAGAGGGAGCATTTGAGAAGGATAAAGGATAAAAGATAAAGGAGTTGGGGGAATTCCCAACAGCAAAAACACCGCCATGAAATTAGCAGAGTTTTCCGTCAAGAATTCATTATTCGTAAATCTTATTTCTATCTTTATGCTGGTGGCGGGCATTTTTGCCATGTTTAATCTTAGACGGGACGCTTTTCCGCAGGTCTCTTTTGACCAGGTCACTGTCCAAACTATGTATGCCGGCGCACCTGCCGAAGATGTTGAGAAATTAATTACTATTCCGATTGAAAAGGAATTGAAATCCGTTTCCGGCCTCAAAGAAATTAATTCCAGTTCCGAGGAGGGCTTATCTTTAATCTCGTTGACGATTGAGCCTGAAGAGAGAGATAAGAAAAAGGTCGTGGATGATATCCGCCGGGCCGTTGATCTGGTGAGTGATTTGCCTAAAGAGGTCGAAGATCCTCTGGTCCTGGAAGTTTCAACAAAAGATATGCCGATCCTGGAGATTTTTTTAAGCGGTCTCCGCCCAGAAGGCGAATTACGACAGATGGCCGAGGGCCTGGAAGATCAGATCCTGGATGTGGATGGGGTTGCCTCCGTGAGGAGATTTGGCTGGCGTGATCGTCAATTTTGGGTGGAACTGGACCCGCTAAAACTGGATCGGTTGCATGTTTCCCTAAATGAGGTGATGGAAGCTCTGCGCTTGAGGAATATCACAACTCCCGGCGGGCAGATCCGTACTCCGGATATGGAATTTAATGTGCGGACCACGGCTGAATTCATGACCCCTCAAGAGGTGGAAGAGGTCGTGATTCGTTCCAATGACGCGGGGAATTTCCTCAAGGTGAAAGACATTGGCCAGGTCATCGACACATTCGAGGATGAAACGCGCGTGGCCAAGGTCAATGGTGAGCGTGCTGTGGCAATGGTCGTTGTTAAGCGAGAACAGGCCGACGCGATCAAGGTAACAGATCAGGTCAAGAGAATTGTCGACGGATTCAAAAGGGAAATGCCCGCGGACATTAAGGTCGGCGTTGCCAATGATTTCTCTTATTACATCAAACGACGTCTGGGGGTTTTGCAGAGTAACGGTATCCAGGGATTTATCCTTGTCCTGTTGATTCTTTTTGCCTTCATGGAACCCGTGCCCGCTGTCGCGACCGCCCTGGGGATTCCCTTCGCGTTTTTATCCACCTTCGCGTTCATGTTAATTACAGGCATGACGATTAATTTGGTGACCATGCTGGGGATGATTATTGTCGTTGGGATGATCGTGGACGACGGGATTGTCACATCTGAAAATATTTATCGTTACATCGAAATGGGAATGCCTTTGCGCGAAGCGGTTGTCAAAGGGGCTTCGGAAGTTTTTTCGCCTATCGTTGGAAGCATCGTCACGACTTGGGCGGCCTTTTTCCCTCTTTTATTTATGACCGATTTGATCGGTCGGTTTATCCACTCCATCCCCATTGTCGTTATCGTGGCCCTGGCTGCCTCGCTTGTGGAATCTTTTTTGGTCTTACCGACCCATATCGCCGACTGGTCGAAACATTTTACCAAAGGACCCCTGGCGCATACAACTCCACGAAGGGAAAAGCCCTGGTTTAAGAAACTCGTCTATTATTATTCCAAAGTTTTGAGTTTTTCCATTCAACACCGTTATCGCGTTGTTCTGGGCCTGACGCTGGCCTTTGTGGGCGCGGTCTTATTGGCGGTTTTCCATCTGAAAATCATTCTATTTACAGGGGAAGGAGTCGAAGAGTTTTATATCCGGGCCGAGGCACCCAAGGGGACGCCTTTAAAGAAGATGGAAGATCTGATTACGCCCGTGGAACGTCTGGTGGAAACCATCCCGAAGACGGAATTGGACACGTACCGGACTTATCTGGGGAGTATTGAAGAAGAGGGGGGTTTTGATCCACGCGCCAGACGGGGAACACACCTCGGCCAGGTCACGGTTTTCTTAACACCGATGCAAATCCGCAAGCGCAGTCCCGAGAGAATTATGGACGCGCTTCGTCCGGAGCTTTCTAAAATCCCCGGATTTGAAAAATTATATTTTTTCAAACCGAAGGAGGGGCCGCCGGTGGGACGCCCGATCGCGGTGTCTGTGCGCGGAGAAAACTTCGATACCCTTCAGGAAATATCGCAAAAGTTTTTGAATTTCCTCCAGGAGATTCCGGGGGTGTCTGACGTCAATCTCAACTACGAATACGGTAAGAAGCAGTTGAAAGTTGTCATCAATGAAGAAAAAGCCAGGCAATATGATTTGAGTATCGCGCAGATCGCGTCAACGGTCCGTAGCGCCATTCAAGGCGGACTGGCTACAGCCATCAAACCATTGAAAGCGGATAAAGAGATCGACGTCCTTGTCCGGTTTCCGGAATCGGCGCGCGATGATCTTAAGGTATTTGAGAAGATATTTGTTTCCAATCAGAAAGGGAATCTGGTGCCGATTTTGTCCGTTGCCCGTATAGAAGAAATCAGCGGGGCCTATCAAATTCATCATATCGACGGTAAACGGGCGATTGTTGTTTCCGGGGAAGTGGATAACAAGAGGGCGACCGCCTTCAGCGTGAACCGGGATCTGCAGAAAGAAATAGGGCAGATTCGCCAGCAGTATCCAGGCTATGCCGTGCGGCTGTTGGGGGAATATGAAGAGCAGCAGAGGACTTTTCGTAATATCCTCATGTCGTTTACACTGGTTTTATTTTTTATTTTTGTGATTCTGGCCCGGGAGTTCAACTCCCTTCTTCAGCCGGTTTTGATTATGATCACCATTCCTTTTGGATTTATGGGCGTGGTTTATACGTTTTTCCTTCACGGAAGACCCCTCAGTTTTTTCGCCCTTCTGGGATTAGTCGGGTTGTCCGGCGTTGTCGTTAATGGCGCGATTGTCTTGGTGGATTTTATTAATCGTCTGCGCCGGCAGGGGATGGCCTTGCGGGATTCTCTGATGGAGGCCGGCAAGGTCCGGTTGCGGCCGATCCTGATGACTTCTTCGACGACTATCGGCGGGCTGGTTTCCGTGGCCTACGGGATTGGCGGCGGAGATCCTTTCTTAAAACCCATGGCCCTGGCGATCATGTGGGGCCTGGCGTTTTCCACTACATTGACCCTCATTGCCCTCCCCGCCATCTATGCCATCTTTGATGATTTCGCCGAGAAAGTTTTTCATAAGCACTTAGTCAACCTCAATGAGGAATAGGGTGTTTCGCCTGCCGGCGTTCATGAATTTCTCTGGGCGAAGAGTTTCTTTTGGTTAAAGGCATATTGAAAGCACGCGATATACGACGGAATATAGGCTGAAACCGACAGCAGAGTGATTTTTAGGCAGACCTGGGGATCGTAGTGGTAGAGGGACATCAGATCATGGATTTCATAGGGATGGCCGATGATATCAAAAATAATTCTCAGAAGGAACAAGGCCTGCCAGATTTGCGGATCCCATAAACGTTGACGTGTGATGTAGAGAAATAATGGGACGAGGTGAGCGATGTCGAGGAGAATTTGCGAAAAGGCCGCGCCATAGCTGATCTGAAAGTAAGGGTGAAAAGAATTCAGAATAAAAAAGTAAAAATTGACGGGAGAATGAGAAGTAAAAAAGAAAAACGTTCTTTTCGCGACAAAGAAGAAATGAATACAAAAATAAACTTCCCAAATGCGTTTCATGGTCACAATCGAGCTCAAAGGGGTTTTTATAATATGGATGAAAGAAATTTTAACAAATACTTTGATTTTATTTTATTTTTTTGTAAAATTTTTATGTATGGAACAAGAATTTGATACCATCGTTGAAAACATCTTTGAAAAGGACGGCCGCTATAGAATGGATGCGTACGCCTTTGTAATGGATGCTTTGTTGTACACGCAGAAGAAATTTAAGTGCGTGAAACATGTTACCGGTGATGAAATCCTGGAAGGGATGAAAGAACTTTTGTTGAATAAATTCGGCCCCATGACGATGTCTGTATTAAGGCATTGGGGCATAAAAAGTACGGAAGATTTTGGGAATATTATTTTTAATCTGGTGGATTCCAACGTTTTGAGCAAGACGGCTGAGGACGATATCGACAAGTTCCGTAATGCTTACGATTTTGAAGAGGTCTTTAATTACGGTTACAGAAAACAACTCCATAAAAAGATCAGCCGCATGAGGTCGATTTGAACCATACGACAAGATTTTACTCTCTTGGGTAATCCCGCGAGTGAACGAATGATTCCTAAAAAGACAGGGCCGTTAAACCTTGTCTTTTTTTTATTCAGGGATAACCGGGATCCGGATCAGTGTTCCAATAATGAAAAATCTCTCGGACATTTCCATTCAATACATAAAAGGCGTCGGCCCTAATCGAAGAAAACTTTTCAACCGGTTGGGAATCGAGAGCGTTGAGGACCTCCTTTATTTTTTCCCTCGTCGGTACGAGGATAGGCGCGATCTGACGCCCATAGCGCAGCTTAAACTCGGAGAATGGCAAACCATCAGCGGGACAGTTGTCACTTCTGAGGGCAAACGCAGTTGGTACACTAAAAAGCATGTCTTTGAGGTGTTGCTCGATGATAAAAGCGGACGATTGACGTGTATCTGGTTTAATCAGCCTTATTTGGTGAATTATTTTAAGTTGGGGGGAAGGGTTGTCTGTTACGGCAAAGTGGATATGTACAAAAATAGTTTACAGATGATTTCTCCTGAATATGAAGTGGTGGAAGAAGAGGAGGAGAGTCTCGCGATGGGACGAATCGTTTCCGTCTATCCGTTGACAAGGGGAATCACCCAGAGGTATCTGCGTAAAACGATTAAAGCGTGCTTGGACCATTATCAAGATCAAATGGTGGATGAACTGCCCGTGCCGCTGCGCAATAAACATCGGTTGGTTAATATTAAAAGGAGTATCCATAACATTCATTTCCCAGAGAGTTTTGAAGAGCAAGACGAGGCTTTAAGGCGCCTCTCATTTGAGGAATTCTATTTCTTTCAAATGTCCATTATATTACGTCGGCTAAGCATAACGCAAAAGCCGGGATACAGTCATGACATCAGTGACGGCCTGACGCTTAAGTTTATTTCAGCATTTCCTTTTAAATTGACCTCGGCTCAAAACAGGGTGATTAGAGAAATCCGCGGGGATATGAGCCGCCCTAGACCCATGTTGCGGTTATTACAAGGAGATGTCGGATCCGGAAAAACATTAGTGGCTTTCTTCGGATGCGTGGCCGCCTTTGAAAACGGTTTTCAATCAGCGATTATGGCCCCCACGGAAATCCTGGCCCGTCAGCATTATGAGAAAGTCGAAGGGATGCTTAAAAACGGTTCGTTTAAAGACATGAGAACGGTTCTGCTGGTCAGCGGGCTTAAGAAAAAAGAAAAAGAAAAAATTTATCAACAGATCCGCTTGGGGGAATTTGATTTAATCGTTGGTACTCATGCCTTGATTAATGAAGAGGTTGTTTTCAAGAATTTAAGTTTTGTGGTTATTGATGAACAGCACAAATTCGGTGTCAGGCAGAGGGCTCTATTAAGCGAGAAGGGAAGCAATCCGGATATCCTCATCATGACGGCCACGCCCATTCCCAGGACGTTATGTATCACTCTGTTCGGTGATTTGGATGTCTCGATCATTGATGAACTTCCGCCGGGCCGGGGAAAAGTGAAGACCATGCTTTTTAGTGACGCGCAATCTCAGGAAGTTTACCGTCTCGTCCGTGAAAAAGTGAATGGCGGTGATCAGGCGTATATTATTTATCCTATTATTGAAGAATCTGCTACACTGGACCTCAAAGCGGCTCAACAGATGTATGAGGATTTTAAAAAAACTGTGTTTAAAGGACTCCGTCTGGGTCTTGTCCATGGACAAATGAAACGGCAAGAGGCCCAAAAGATCATGGTTCAATTTAAGAATAACCAGATTGACATCCTGGTGGCGACCACGATTCTTGAGGTCGGCGTGGATGTCCCGGAGGCCAATGTGATGGTGATTGAACATGCCGAGCGTTTTGGACTTTCTCAGCTCCATCAACTCAGGGGTCGTATCGGGCGGGGATTCAAAGACGGGTTGTGTCTTCTGGTGGCGGAGCCTTCAACGGCGGAGGGGACTGAACGGCTTAAGGCGATCCTATCAACGCATGACGGGTTTAAGATCGCCCAGCATGATTTAATGATCCGTGGGCCGGGGCGGTATTTCGGACGGCATCAGCACGGGTTGAATGAATTAAAAGTGGCTAATCCCGCCACTCAGTTGGATGTCCTGGAGTTGGCCAGAAAGGAAGCCATGGCCTTGCTCCATGATGACCCTCAGTTGATGGAAGAGGGGCATCTGCGGATTAAGCAGATCATTAAAAAACGTTATCCAACCTATTTGGAGATGGTGGCCGCGGGATAAAATGAAAATTATTGGTGGAACATGGAGGGGACGTAATTTTTACACGCCGCTGGAAATTCGACCGACACAAGGGGCTTTGCGAAAAGCTCTTTTTGATATTCTGGGGCAAGAGCTGAATGGGATGGCCTTTTTGGATCTTTTTGCTGGGAGCGGGGCTGTGGGGTTGGAGGCGCTTTCCAGAGGGGCGCGTAAAGTGGTATTTGTAGAGAAAGACGAACGGTTCGCCCAAATCATCGGGGAGAATTTAAGGCTTTTGAATAGGGATGTGGCCGCTAACGGGAGCGTTGCCTGTGAACTGAGGCACGCCGATGCCTTTGCGACTATTAAGCTTTTATCTCGAAACGGGGCGAAATTTGATCTGATTTATGTTGACCCTTCCTACGGCCTGGGACTGGCAAAAAAAGCCTTGAAAACCCTGGAGGCCTATGATATATTAGCGCCCAATTGCCTTGTCATTATTGAGCATAATTCAGACGAGAATTTGCCAAAACAGCAGGGAAAGTTTCTTATTTTTAGACAAAAAGAATACGCAAATTCGATTTTGACTTTTTATAAGATCATCGAATCTGCGGGAGTTGGCTCTTGAACCGTTCTGCCATATATCCGGGTAGTTTTGATCCTGTGACATACGGGCATCTTGATTTGATTAAGAGAGCGGCGCATATTTTTGATCACGTGATTGTCGCGGTGGCTTTAAATTCGTCGAAGAAGACTTTGTTTACCAGCGAAGAGCGCGTTGAGATGCTTAAAGAGGCCACGAAGGGAATCAAGAATATCCGTATAGAACTCTTTGACGGATTGATCATCAATTTCGCGCGTAAGAATGAAATTAATGTGTTGATCCGCGGTTTACGGATGATTTCTGATTTTGAGTACGAACTCCAGATGGCCCTCACGAACCGGCGTTTGGATGAAAGCATTGAAACGGCCTTCTTAATGCCTTCGGAACGATATTCTTTTCTTTCCTCGACATTATTGAAAGAGGCCGCTTCGCTTGGAGCCGATGTTTCTTCATTTGTGCCGGAATTTGTAGCCAGGAAGTTGATGGAACGTTTAGCTTGCTGATGCCCGCGCGGATTTTAACAAAATGAAGATATCTATTCGAGAAATCGGTTCCAATGGTTTAGAGGCTAATGATCAATTTTCTCAAGCGTCAATCGGGTTCACAGGTCAAGATGATTTAAAATTGATCCTTCCGGTTGATGTGAAGGCAAAGGTAGAGCGGGCCGGGAATACGGTTTTAGCCAATATCCATGTGAGCAGTAAATATTCGGCCACCTGCGGCCGATGCCTCGAGATGGTTGAAGAATACTGGCGCAAGGATTTTCTTTTTGATTTTCCTGTTGAACGCCACACGGAATTCATAGAACTGGATGAGGATATCCGTCAAGAAATCCTCCTGAATCTTCCGACAAAAGTATTATGCCAGAAGGATTGTAAAGGCCTCTGCCCCGGCTGCGGGGTTAATTTAAATAAAGAAGAGTGTGGGTGTAAAAATATTTAAACAGATAATAAAAACAAGGACCAATGACCAAAGATTGAAAGTTAAAGCCAGAGCAATAAATGCTTGGGATGAAATCGAGTGTCATGCGAGTTTAGTTTTTTTCTAAGGAGAAAATTATGCCAAATCCAAAACGACAACATTCACGCCAGAGACAACGAAAACGCCGGACGCATTATAAGTTGAAAACGCCGGTTTTTGGGGCGTGTCCACAATGCAGCAAACCCATTCTCTCTCATCGAGTTTGCCCGTTCTGCGGATACTACAAGGGGAAACCAGTTGTAGAGATTAAACCGAAGAAGGAAAAAGAGGCCGCTTCTTAAGGCCTATTCCTGAATACGTTGCTTTCTTTTTGTTGGCTGAGTCGATCACAGGGTCTGCCGGCTCTTCCATGGGGAAAGCTAAATTTCCTACTGACTTCCGCAAAAGTAATGGAACTCTATGGTAGTCAGCCCCAACTTTCCTTGAATAATTATTTAGATGTGTTGACTAACGCAAAAATAATGTTTTTCGTGGATGGATAGCGTGTGTCGTTGACGCGGTGGGCGTTATGATGACAATATTTTTCTGAGAGAAACCAAGGCCCCCGAAGTATAACCTGCAGGTAAATGGAGATTAAAATTGAAAATTGTCGTTGATGCCATGGGTGGGGATTACGCCCCACAATCTATTGTCGCCGGGGTGGTTGAGGCCGTCCGGGAATTGGGTGTGAATGTCGTGCTTGTAGGGATTAAGGATCAGGTCGAAGAGGAATTGAGGAAGTTTGATTATCCAAGGAAAAAAATCGAAATCATCCACGCCCCTGAAGTGGTGGGAATGGATGAGCCGGCCACGGTCAGTATTCGGAAAAAGAGAGAGTCGTCTATTTCCGTTGGCATGAAACTCCTTAAAGAGCCTGATTACGACGCCTTTATCAGCGCCGGGAACACTGGGGCCGTGGTAGCTTCGGCCTCGTTTAACCTGGGGATGATCCCCGGGGTTGAGAGAGCCGCGATCGGTCTTGTTATTCCTACCTTAAAGAAATTCGCTTTTCTTATGGATGTGGGCGCGAATACCGAACCTAAGCCGGAACATCTGTTTCATTCCGCTCAAATGGCCCAGGTTTATGTTCGAGAGGTCTTGGGAGTCCCTAATCCCAGCGTCGGGCTTCTTAATATCGGAGAGGAAGCGGGAAAGGGGTCGGGATTTGAAAAAGAGACGCACAAGCTGATGACCGAACAGTTGAGCCATTTTCTGGGCAACATTGAGCCTAATGAAATTTTTTCCGGAAAGACGGATTGTATTATTTGCGACGGTTTTGTCGGTAATGTTGTCATTAAAGTATCGGAGGGCCTTATGGAAGCGGCCGGCACCTTGTTAAAACGCGAGATCAAGAAAAGCCCCATGGCCATGCTGGGGGCCTTCATCATTAAATCGAACCTTCAGCATATTAAAAAATACGCGGATTATTCAGAATACGGCGGCGCTCCGCTTCTGGGAGTCAATGGACTGGTCATGATCAGCCATGGCCGTTCCAGTCCGAAGGCTATTAAAAATGCTATCAAGGCGACTATGCGAGAGGTTGAACATAAGATCATTGAGTCGATGCGCAAGGTGATTTCAGGGCAATGAGGAGGCAAGGGGGAAGGGTTGAAAGGATAAAGGATAGAGGATGAAGGGGTAGAGGGGATAATAAGGGGCGCGAGGTAAAGAATGGCTAATGTTGGAATTATTTCTTTAGGACATTATCTGCCGGAACGGAGGCTCACCAACGCGGATCTTGCAAAGATGGTGGAAACGAGCGATGAATGGATCACGTCGCGTACCGGCATCAAAGAGCGCCGTATTGCCGGCACTAAGGAAAAGACCAGCGATATGGCTATCGGGGCGGCCCGAGAGGCTTTAGAAAAATCCGGGCTTGATCCGGCCAAAGTGGAATTAATTATTGTCGCCACCATAAGCCCTGACAGCAATTTTCCTTCGATGGCTTGCCTTGTTCAAAAAGCCATCGGCGCTAAAAAAGCAACTGCCTTTGATATCAGCGCCGCTTGTTCAGGGTTTCTGTATGCCTTAACGACCGCTAAACAATTTATTCAGTCCGGGTTTTGTAAAAACGCCCTCGTGATCGCCTCTGAGAAGATATCGAATTTGATTGATTGGAATGACCGTTCGACCTGCGTTTTGTTTGGCGATGGAGCAGGAGCCTGTCTCTTGGGGACTGTGCGAGCGCCGCGCGGAGTTATTTCAGAATATTTACACGCCCAGGGGCAGTTTGGCGATCTTATGACGGTTAAGACCGCTGAACGTCATCCGTTGGATCAACATAAAAAAGAGACTCATCTGCCTTACGTGGTTATGCAGGGGCAGGAACTGTTTAAGGTCGCGGTTAATTCCATGGCTGAGGCCGTCCAGATTGCCGCGAAAAAAGCCAAGATAAAACTTTCTGACATTGACTGGGTTGTGCCGCATCAGGCCAATGACCGGATTATATCGGCGGTGGCTAAGAAACTCAATTTTCCTAAAGAAAAGATTTTTGTCAACATTGATAAATATGGCAATATGTCGGCCGCCTCGATCGCGGTGGCCCTGTACGAAGCCGTTGAGCAACAGAAGATCAAGAAAGGCGATCATGTGGTCCTCGTGGCCTTCGGCGCCGGCCTGGTCTCGGCGGCGAATGTGGTGAGATGGTAGTGTTGGGATGTTTTGAATCGGCGTTGATTGAGCCGCTTCTAAAATGTGCGAAGGAACATTATGCGCGATATCGCTTTTGTTTTTCCAGGCCAGGGGGCGCAGAGCGTCGGCATGGGCCGGGAGTTTTATGAATTATCAGGTGATGCTCGACGAGTTTTTGACAAGGCGGATCAGGTTATTAAAGGGTTGTCTGATGTCATTTTTAACGGTCCGCCGGAAAAATTAACATTAACCGCCTTTTGCCAACCAGCCATTTTTACCATGAGCGTGGCGGCGCTCAGGGCCTTTCAGGCGCATCCTAAATTTCAACAGGTCACGGTCAGATACGCCGCGGGGTTAAGCCTGGGAGAGTATTCCGCCCTGACAGCCTGCGGGGCTCTTTCCTTTGAAGACACGCTCAGGCTGGTGGAGCGTCGCTCGTTTTTTATGGAAGGGGCCACCCAATTAAAGAAAGGAAAAATGGCGGCCGTGATTGGTTTTGATAAAGAGAAATTATTGGAGATCTGCCGTCGGACTGGTACCGAGGTGGCTAATTTCAATACGCCGGAGCAGATTGTCATTACCGGCGAGGCCGAAGCGGTGGAGAAGGCCTCACAGGTCATTCAGGAACAAGGGGCCAAGCGGGTGATCCCTCTTGATGTCAGCGGCGCTTTTCACTCCAGCTTGATGCGCCCGGCGGTCAGTCAATTTGAGATTGAACTTAAGAAGGCGCGATTCACCTCGCCCACATTCCCCATTCTCAGCAATGTGGATGCCAAACCGTCAACAGATCCCGAATATATCCGTCGCAATCTGGCCAGCCAAATCACCTCATCGGTTCAGTGGGTTGATTCTATTGTATGTATGGCCAAGGAGGGGGTCAGCGATTTCCTCGAGGTGGGTCCGGGGAATGTCTTGAAGGGGCTGATCCGCAAGATCAATCCGGAATTGAAGGTTCACAACATCCGACAGCCGCAAGACATCGAGGCCCTGCCGTATTGACATTTCTAATTCTTGATCATTTTGCCTGGCAAAAGAGAGACAGGTATCTCCAGCCTGAACCGCTTGAACAATCTTTTTATTTGACATTCCGTTGATATTGCGCATACTAGTGAAGTCCCAAGAGGACTTTAGCGTTTGGTAATCTGCTTTATTGCAATCTCCGGTGTTCACTGCCCCTCGGTTGCGCTACGCAACTCATCCAAACGTAAAAATTTTTATTGAATTCAATGAACCTTATAAAAGGATTTCCTGTGGAACAACCTGCTTCCGATTTTTATGGACTTGGAATCGCCCCCAAGTTGATTGAGACATTAACACGTTTAAAATTTAAGACGCCGACGTCGATCCAGCATAAAGTGATCCCTATCGCGCTGGAAGGGAAGGACTTGATCGGCATCGCGCAAACCGGGACCGGTAAAACCATATCTTTTGCGGTCCCCACCGTCCAGCAACTTTCTATTCACAAATTTCGCGCCCTTGTTCTTGTGCCTACGCGTGAATTGGCCCTGCAGGTCGAGGAGACCTTTATAAAGATCGCGTCGCGTTTCGGGATTCGGACCGTTTCTCTTATCGGCGGAGATCCTATCAGAAATCAGATTCGCATCTTACAAAAACTTCCGCGGGTACTCATCGCGACGCCGGGAAGACTCCTGGATTTTCTTGAACAGAAAAAGATCCGGCTGCATGATATTGGTATTCTGGTTTTGGATGAGGCGGACCGTATGCTGGACATGGGCTTTGCCCCGCAGATAGAAGAGATCTTTAAGAATGTCAATCCGGACAGGCAGACCATGTTTTTTTCCGCGACCATGCCTGCGGCGATCATGAAGATGGTGGCGCATTATATGAAGGCCCCTGTTTGCGTCGAAGTGGCGCCTTCAGGGACAGCCGCCCAGCATCTCACGCATGAACTGTTTATTGTGCGGCATGAAATGAAAAAAGATCTTTTGGCTAAACTCCTGGATCGCTACCGCGGTCCGATTCTTCTGTTTTGCCGCACCAAGAGAGGGGCTTCCAGAATTTCTCGAGATCTTCGGACCTTCGGACATAGCTGCGCGGAGATCCATTCGGATCGTTCTTTGGCGCAACGCAGGGCCTCTTTGGAAGGTTTCCGACTGGGGAAATACCGCGTGCTAGTGGCTACCGACATCGCCTCGCGCGGGATTGATGTGCACGGCATAGAACTTGTGATCAATTATGACTTGCCGGATGCCCCGGAGAATTATGTTCATCGGGTGGGCCGCACAGGTCGGGCCGGCCGGGCTGGACACGCCATCTCTTTGGCCACACCGGATCAAAAAAGAGACATTTTGAATATTGAACAGATGATCAGGATGGTGCTTCCCGTTTCCCAGCATCCGGATATTCCTTCGGCCAGTTTTGAAAAGCACTCGGCGACCAGAAGTTTTCAGAAACGCTCTTTAGTCCGAAAGAGACCCAACTATCCTTCCCGTTCCCGTAAAGGGACAAACAGTTTTTAATCCTCGATTTTGCAAAAATCTGAGTGCTTTTCTATAAGCCCTTCCTGATGATCCTCATAATGAATAATTGTCTTTGACAAAAAGATCCTCATCCAGTATTTTTTTAATAAGGATGTAAGGAAATATGAAAAGGTGGAATGGTTATGACGATAATTGAAACAGCAAAGATCACAACCCCAAGAGTGTGTGAAATCACGATTGGGAAATTTAACCGGTTTGAGCAGGAGGGAATATGAGCGTTCCATTATTTGGTTTGATCCTTTTTATCCTTGATATCATCGCGGCGGTGGATTGTGCCAAAAGCAACATGGAAACTAGAAAGAAGATTTTGTGGATGATTTTAATCTTCGTGTTTCCCTTCCTCGGCCTGCTGCTTTATTATCTTCTCGCCAAGAAACAGTCATGAGTGTGCTTCGTTAGAAAGTCCCCCGGAATTCTTTTCACAAAAAGTTTGCTTCGGTCAATGTTATCCTGATTGAAAAGCTCAAGACGGGTTCCTCCGTGCAAGAGAAAACGCGACAGTTGCAATTGGCCTAAGCAGGACCGCCGTGGCCAGCGCGGGCGCGCACTTAAGTCCGGTCCTCGTCGATCACGTAGCCGTTGACGATAAGGTTTTTACTAAAGTTCAAAAAAACAAGAATGTCATTGACATAAAAATGCCGGTGCCTCTATAATCCTTCTCGCTGTTCATTAAGACGCTGAGTCCAGGGAGTATCAAATATATCAATATGCGTAACCGTTTAATATTCCAATACATCCGCCAACATATGGATCTATCCTTAATCCCGCAGGTATGGGAAAGGATAGAGGAAAAGAAATTAAAACTTAAAATAATCAAGACAGAAGAATCAATCAAAAGCCGCTAAACCCCCCTAGCGGCTTTCGTGTTTATGGGCCTTAAAAAATTCATAACGAGGAGAAAATGATGGTTTACAGATGGACGCTGAGATTTGCAATTTCGTTAATGATGGTTTATGCTTTCTCCATTAACTGCCACGCCGCCGGGTCGGGAGGGATTCGCGTTGAACTGCCCGATGCCGGGGCCTTGGGAAAAGGGACGGCCTTTGTCGGTGAAGCCAACCGGCCGTCAGCCGTTTATTATAACCCGGCAGGATTGACCCAATTAAAGGGGAAGAATCATGTGTCTTTAGGATCGTCTTTGCTTGCCCCGGTCGCTTCCTATACGGATTTCTCCGGCACTGAGAGCCAGATGGAGCGTCAAAATTTTTTGATCCCCCACGGTTATGTGGTTACTGATTTTGGGTTGGAGAGATGGGTTTTCGGCCTGGGAGGGACGTCGAGTTGGGGGTCCGGGACCGCTTGGGCGAATGACAGTTTCTCCAAATACGTGGCTACGCGCTCGGATATCGCCAACGTGGATAATATGATCACCGCGGCCTATCAGATGAACGATCAATGGTCCATGGCCTTAAGCGTGGACAGCGATTATTCCACGGCCAATAAAAGTAAAAGACTGATCCAGCCCGGCGGGGCGGACGGAGATTTTAATTTAAAGATCAAGGACCAGGGGTGGGGGTACCGTTTGGCCACGCTTTATAAAATCAATGAGCAACATCAACTGGGGCTTATGTACCGCAGCGCCATCCAACATAAATACCGCGGAAAATTATTTTTACATGAATTAAACTCCGCCGGCAGCAATTATTACGCGATCTTTGGCGGTGATAGTTTTGAAACGGACATATCGGTCCAGTTTGAGCTGCCCCAGAGCGCGGTCATGGGTTACAGCTTCCGGCCCAACGATAAATGGGTGTTTAATTTTGACACCGAATGGATGGACTGGTCGAGCGTGAAGCAGGAATGGATCGAGTATAATGAAGTGTTGACGGCCTTTCAGTCCGCGGTACTGAACTCAGGCAACCCGGCCAGCCGAGACTGGAAAGACGTATGGTCCGCCGCACTGGGAGCTGAATATGCCTGGAACGATAACCTGCGGCTGCGGGCCGGATATTATTATCACACCGCCCCGATCCCGGAAGTGAATTGGGAGAGCAATCTGCTGGACGCCAATTCGCACGGCGCCACGGCCGGTTTCGGGTATGACATCAATGAAAGGACGACCGTTGATTTGGCCTACTCCTATCTCAAGTATGAGAATCAGACGATCGATAACGCCGCGGGCAATTCCAGCGGAGCGAGTATCGACGGGGAGTATAATCAGGTTATGCATATCGGGTTGGTGACGGTGGGATATAAATTTTAGGCGGGATTACAAGTCATGAGTGCCTGAGAATTCTTCGACGGCATGGATGTTCAACGATTATCAGACTCTTTCCTTTGATTTCGGGATTTTCCTAATAATTTCCTGGCCAAAACAAGAGGGGAACCAAAGAGTTGATCCAGATTAAGATCTCCAGGGTCGTGAATGCCTCCCAATGGCGTGTTATCCGCATGCTCACGAAAATTTGGGAATTTTCTCAGTATGTCCCCACCATCGTGGAAGCCAAGGTCCTTGAAAGAACGCATAATATCGTGAGGACAAAGTGGAAGATTCTGATGGACGACCTGCCGATCAATTGGGTCGAGGAAGACACTCTTGATCTGCGCCAGAATACCATTCACTTCAAGGCGGTCGAGGGCGACCTGAAAGAATTCCGTGGGACGTGGCAGTTCCGGGACCATCCTCAAGGCACCGAGGTCACCGTCAATATTTATTTAAGCGTGGGGATCCCGGCGATCGCGGATTTCGCGGAGGACTATGTAAAAAAACTCGTCATAAAGAATTTTGAACTGATTCTGGAATCTTTAGAGCAAAGGCTTATCTCTAAACGATACGCCAGTTTTAAAAGTGGAGACAAAGCTAAAATTGCAGGGTTCGGGGTTTTAGGGCATTTTTATAATTTTAATCATATGGTCCAGAGTTTTAAAATGCTCAACCCTAATCTTAAAATGCCTTCTTATGAATTCTTGGGTGAATTATTCCGCGTAACTCCTTCTTTTTTGATGCATGAAATGAAGGAGTTTAAGTCTAAGACGGGAGATACGACACACGGCACTTTTATCCTGTGCACATTCATCCCCGATATGATCGCCCATGATATGGAGGCGGTTTATTCAAAAGTCGTGCGCGCTTGTAAATTGGCTGAAAAATCCGGCGTGGGGGTTGTTGCTCTGGGTGGATTTTCTTCCATAATCGGTGAGAGGCTGGGAAAGAGAATAAATGAAGACGTGGATATTCCTATTACGACAGGAAATACATTTACGGCTGCCATGGCCGTGGAAGGGGTAAAGAAGGCCTCGCAGCTTCTTGAAAAAGACTTGAAGGGTTTAAAAGTGACTGTTGTTGGCGGCACGGGCGATATCGGCAGCGCCTGCGCGCGCGTCCTTACGGAGAATACCCGGCAAGTTACGATCACCGGCAAGACCGGTTCGACCTTACGGGCCCTTCAGGGTGAATTGAAGAAGAGACGCAAGGCCAGGATCGAGGCCACTACCAATAATGAAAAGGCCGTAAGAGACGCGGATATTGTCATCGCGGCGGCTAATTCTTCATCTTCGATTTTAAATATGGAATGGTTCCAGCCCGGGGCCATCGTCTGTGATCTGGCTTATCCAAAGAGCCTTTCTTATAAATCGACACGAAAAGATGTTCTTGTTTTCTCCGGCGGGCTTGCTTCCGTTCCAACGCCGATCAATACAGGGGTCAATATAGGGATCCCTTCCGCAGATGTCTGTTACGGATGCTTTTGCGAAGCGATCATTTTGGCGCTGGAGCACCGTTTTGAGAATTTTAGTTTTGGCAGGGGAAACATAACGTTAGAGAAAATGGATGAAATCAGGGAATTAGGCTTTAAGCACGGTTTTGAGCTGGCTCCGTTTTTTTGGGCACATGGATTGATCAAGCAAAATGATCTTGATGCGATAAAGCGGGCCGCAAGAAATGTTTGAGCAAATTTTGAATCCCTCCTATTATTGTTTTAACCCTCACGCGATACCGATATTGCTGGCAGGCATACTCATTTTCTTTATTGGCGTATTCATCCTTTTGCAGACTAAAAAGACAATGAAGAATATGGCCTTCTTCTTTTTTTGTATGAGTTTGAGCTTGTGGCTGTTCCCAACGGTTTTTGTCTATTTTTCTAATAATCCTCAGACCGCCCTTTTCTGGTACAAGCATTTTGTCTTTCTGGGTGTCGTCAATATAATGCCGAATTTTTATTTATTTTCAGTAGCCACAGCCGGATTCTTAAGAGAACAACGGTATAGCGTGTTTCTCGGCTACACACTTTTAAATGCATTTTATTTATTTGCTATTACAACTGATAAAGTCATCACCTCGCCAAGGCTGTATTTCTGGGGGTATTACCCGCATTACGAGTCGTGGACTTTCTTTTTCTTCCTTGTTTATGGATTGTTGTTTGTTGCAAGTGAGGTCAATTTGTGGGTGGCCTATAAACGTGAGAAAATCTCTATAAAGAAGGCGCAAATTTTGACAATATTTGTCGGACTGCTCATCGGTTTTACAGCTTCTTTTGATTTTGTGGCCAAAATCTGGTCGGTGCCGTTATATCCATTTGGATTTATTCCAAGTTTCATTTTATCTGCAATAGTGGCCTATTCTGTAATAAGATACCGGGCGTTCGATATCGAAACCGTTATCCATAAAACGATCCTGTGGGTCGCGTCTTTTTCTGTTGTTTTCGTCCCGGCCTTCATGATCTACCGCTGGGCATTTCCCTTTATTAAGGAATCTTTGCTTTTGCAGGGATGCTTCGGGATGATGAGTTTTATTGTTTTCGCCGTCTATCTGCGGTTGATCCAGCCGAAGATTGACCATTTTTTTCAGAGACGCAAGGCCGATTTGGAAGAGATCTCCAGCCGGTTCGTGGAAGACCTGGTTTATTTAAAGGGCTTTGACAACCTGATCCGGCGCATCGAAACAACCATCGCGGGCGCGTTGTATCCCCAATGGATAGATATTTTTATCTATGACGAAAAAAAAAAGAGTTTTAAAGCGGTGAACAGAGGCGAAGCGGAAACCCGGATGTCCGCGTTCGACGAGAAGGATGAATTTTTGCGGTGGTTAAATAAAAATAACAAGATCGTCTACCGGGAATTTGTCGAGATCGATCCCGCGTACGCGGCCATCAAAGACGCGTCCCGTCGGTATTTCAATGCCGCGGGGGCGATGGTGGCCATCCCGCTGGTCTTGAATGAACGCCTCCTGGGGGTCATCAACCTGGACAAAAAAGCTAATCTTTCGCGTTACAACGCGCTGGATTTTCATTTTCTGACCACACTCAAGAACCAGTCGGCCATCGCCATTTCCAATTCTCTCATTTACCAGGATATCGAAGAGCAGGTCAGGCAAAGGACGGAGGAATTGGTCGAGGTGCAGAAACAGCTTATCCAGGCGGAGAAACTGGCCACGGTGGGCACCCTCTCCGGCGGGGTGGCGCACGAGATCAATAACCCCTTGACCGCGATTTTGACCAACGTGCAGATGCTGTTGGCCTTCAGCGATGACGAGGGGGGCAAAATAGACAAGGAGTCGTTGGAACTCATTGAGGAAGCCACCCAGCGCTGCCGGACCATCGTCCAGAAGTTGATGGCCTATGCCAAAAAACCCATGGAGTCCGGCCAGGTCTCCGTGATAGATCTGGCCGATGTCCTTAAAAAAACCGTCGCCTTTCTTCTTTACCAATTAGAGCAGGATAGCATTAAAATTGTTGTCGAAACGCAAGAAGGGCCTTATCCTGTTATGGGCAACCATAATGAGCTTGAGCAGGTCTTGACCAACATGATCTTAAACGCCCGCGACGCGATTCTGGCGGTCAAAAAAGGCGGGAAGATCCAGATCACCCTCACCAGAAGCGGGGACGAGATCAGGCTTGATATCAGCGACGAAGGGGTGGGCATGTCCCAAGAACTCATCCCCAAGATCTTTGACCCGTTTTTCACCACCAAAGACGTGGGCAAGGGGCTGGGCTTGGGCCTTTCCATCTGCCAGTCGATTATGGACAAACACAAGGGACAGATTACCGTCCAATCAGAACCGAATAAAGGGACGGTTTTTACCATCCGGTTTCCAAGATGTTCCGGGGCGGGAGAAAATTTTATAGACGACCGCGCAACTCATAGCAAACATCCCATGAGAGAAGGGACGTCGTTATAGTTACAATGGAGTAGTTTAAAGCAATCCCGTGTTTCTGCATGAAAGAGGAGATGATTCATGGCAAAGAGGATATTGGTAATAGATGATGAGGAGTTAATAATCAGATCGTTGACAAAATTGCTGGAGAAAAATGGTTTTGAAGTTTTTGTTGCGAAGAGTGGACAAGACGCATTAGTTATGGTTGAGGAAGAACGGTTTAATCTTATAATTTCAGACATGAGAATGCCCGGAGTTAACGGGGTTGAGGCCGTCAAAAGTATTTATGAAGCTTTGGAAAAAGAGGGGGCAGCTAAGCCGCCAGTTATTTTTATATCCGGTTATGCGGACAAGAAATGTGAAGAAGAAGCCGAATCATTAAATCCCGTCGCTTATATTTATAAGCCATTTGATATTTCGGATTTGGTTAATAAAATCAAAGAGGCATTAAAATGATCGTCAATCCGCTAAGTGGAAAATCAAAATTTAATATGACAGAAGCTTCTCTCAGAACAAGAGTTAAGCTGTATAAGCAACGGATCAGAGAGATTGAGAAATATTTGAATCATAACCCACAGGAATGGGGAAAATTTCAGAACGAATTCAATTCGGAAGTTAATGCCGTTTTCAGGGAAATTATGCTGTTTGAAAAAGAGAACATATCTTCCGGTAATGAGGATAAAGTGTATAAACTTATGAAAATTTTTACTGAGAAAATTAAAAAAACATTCGTCCGGGGCGATTACATTGATTGGACAATACGCAAACCCTATGGTTACGCAGGGGATTTTAAAATTATCGAGGATATGTACGAAAATAATCCTACTACAACAGGAGTTAACCGATTATTCGACAATTATTATATGATGTCAGCCATTGTAATTGCTGTGCGCAACCGAAAGAATGATTTTAAACGGATGGTTACGAACTTTGTTTCTAAGCGGCAAAAAACTCCGATAAGAATTATGGACCTTGCGTCAGGCCCCTGTCGGGAAGTTATAGAGTTATATTCTGAAGAAAAAGACCTTTATAAGAATGTGACGTTTGATTGTTATGACAGCGACCAGCACGCAATAAAGTTTGCATCTAATCTTTTAAAACATCATTCCAAAATCAATTTTATACATGAAAACGCCGCAAGAATCGCCTTTCGTAAAGACATTCATTCATTAATTAATCAAAAATACGACCTGATTTACTCAACAGGGCTGTTTGATTATTTTGAAGAAAGACTTTCCACAAAATTGATTGCCAATCTAAGGAAACTTTTAAATCCAGGTGGAGTTATGATTATTTCGAACGTCAGAGATAAATACAGTAATCCATCCCTTTATTTTATGGAGTGGGTCGGCGAATGGCCGCTTGTATATTGCGACGATGACTCCTTTAGAAATTACTTTATCAATGCAGGATTCAAAAGAATTGAATTAGAATTGAATTATGAACAACAAGGCATTTTACAATATGTCCTGGCATGGAATAAATCTAAAGAATGACAAATACGTATAAATAATTTAATTCCTATGAACTATTTTGCTATAAGCGCCCTCGTTAACGTCTTGACCAGTAGCGTTGTAGGAGCTTTTGTCCTCTTTAAAAATGCTAAATCCATAAAAAACAGATCTTTTTTTTGTTATTCCTTCGGAATATTAACATGGTCCCTTTGTTATTTTCTATGGCAAGTTTCTGACAGTGAATCAGAAGCTCTGTTTTGGTCAAAGGCATTGATGTTTTTTGCGATTTTTATTCCGGCAACTATGTTTCAGTTAAGTACTGCGCTTATAAATAAATTCAGCCAGTATAAAAAACAGGTTTATGCCGCATATTTAATAAGTCTTGTTTTCGGATTTCTTGATATCACAACTCCCTATATAGTGCTAGGTGTCCGACCAAGAGCAATTTTTCCTTACTGGCCAAGCCCAGGACTTCTATATGTTCCATTTTTATTTTTCTTTTTTGTAATTGTCATATATGCCCATATTTTAATGTTCAAACATTACATAAAATTAACAGGAATAGAACGTAATAAAATTAAATATGTTTTCTTAGGCACAGCGATTGCATTCTCTGGTGGGTCAACAAATTATTTTCTGTGGTTCGATATACCTGTATTACCATATGGCAATTTATTAGTTTCTGTTTATGGTGTTCTGGTAGCGTATTCAATTATTAAATATCGTCTAATGGACATTACCCTCGCCATCACCCGCGCGGGAATTTTTGTCTGTGTCTACACCTTAGTTCTAGGCATCCCGTTTGGAGTCGGAATAAAATATTTGGGGACGGGGTTATGGTTGATGCCAGTTTCGTTGATGGCGGTATGCGCGACCGTGGGGCCTTTCATTTATTTATATATTCAGAAAAAGGCTGAAGAGCGGTTGTTGGTGGAACAGCATCAATACCAAGCGACATTGCGTCGCGCCTCCCTGGGGATGGGGCGGGTGAAGGATCTCAAGAAATTGCTGGATCTTATTGTCCACGTGATTACGCGCACCGTGCGTATCGAACATACTGAAATTTATCTTTTGCATGATGAGTCCGGGAAATATGTGTTAAAGGCTTTAAAAGGGAAAAGACCCTTCGATCCTTCGACGCGTCCCGCGGCGATGGCCGCCGGTCTCCCCCGGGATCACACCCCGGAGACGGAAAAACCGGATGCCGCGGGCATGGCGCAAGGGCTTCCTGGTTCTCGTCTGAGCGTTCTTCCCGGGGACTCGGCCTTGATCGAATATTTAAAACGCACCGGAGAAGCCGTCCTTTTTGAGGAAATGAGACAAAAAGCGCAGGATTATCAAGACGTGCGGCTCAAGGAAATCATCAGCGCGATGACGCTGCTGGATGGAGCGCTGGTGGTGCCAAGCTTCCTGGAGGACCGGATGATCGCCGTTATTGTTTTGGGCAAGAAGAAGTCCGACAAGATTTATACGCACGATGATCTGGTCGTTTTTTCCATCTTATCGAACCAGGCGGCTCTGGCCATCGAAAACGCGCTGTTTTACCAGGACGCGCAAAAGAAAAATGAGCAGCTTTTTCGGGCCGAGAAGATGGCGACCATCGGGACCATGGCCGACGGGCTGTCGCATCAGATCAACAACCGTCTGCACGCGATGGGCTTTATCGCCAGTGATGTGATGGATACCATCAAGTTAAAAAAAAAAGAAAGTTTGCCGGAGGACACCAAAACCTTACTTTCAGACATTGAGCATTCGCTGGCCAGGATTCAGGACAATGTCAAACGGGGCGGGGAGATCGTCGAAGGACTATTGAAATACACCCGCAAAGGCGATCAGGGTTTTACCGCGGTCCAATTGTGTAAATTGGTTGATGCCGCTCTGGAGATGGCGCAGTTTAAGATCAGGTTGAGCGAGATAGATTTTGTTAAGAACTATAATGAGCATACGCCCCGGGTGAGAGGGAATTTTACCCAATTGCAGGAGGTTTTTTTTAATATTATTGATAATTCCTATGACGCCATGATGCAGAGAAAGACTGAATTAAAGGAGCCCGGCTTTCGGCCGACCATTGAGATCTCGGCCATGAGGGTGGCGAAGAATCTGGAAATTACGATCAAGGACAATGGGATCGGCGTCAAGAAAGAGGATGCCGATAAGTTATTCGCCCCGTTTTTTACAACAAAGCTGTCCAGTAAGAAGGGGACCGGTTTAGGCCTTTATGTCATCCGCAAGCTTATCGAAGAAAATCATGGTGGTAAAGTGATTTTCACGTCGGAATATCAGCACGGCTCGCAGACGCGCCTCCTCCTGCCCGCGGCGTCTGAGGGCGAAACTAAAGACTAAAGACTAAAGACCGAAGACCGAAGACCGAAGACCGAAGACCGAAGACCGAAGACCAAAGACCATAGACCATAGACCAGAGACTAGGGGCCAATGACTAATGACCGATGGCAGAAGACGAAGGACCAAAGACCAAGGATTCAAGATCAAAGACCTTCTCACTTCAAGTAAGTAGCCCTCAAAAAAATAAAAAACATAACAAAAAATACAAAAAATAACTTCCTGTTGTTTTCATTATATCCGTGGGATAGAATGAATTCCTGCTAGAGACGCGCGGCGGGATGCCGGTTGCTCAGTGTTGGATCAGGGGATTTTTAAGAAATGGGAAAGGGTGCGGAACATGTCTAAGATTCTCATTGTTGACGACGAGGTGGATGTGCGGGAATTCGCCAAGAACTTTTTCCGCAAACGCGACATAGAGGTTTGTACGGCCAGCGGAGGCAATGAGGCTCTGCGTCTTATTGACGCGGAAAAGCCGGATTTAGTGCTTTTGGACGTGCATATGGAAGAAATGACCGGAGTGGAAGTCTTGAAGAAGATGCGTGAGAAAGCGAATGACACAAAAGTCATTATGGTCACAGGCGTGGATGATCAGGATATTATTAATGAAGCCAATAGCTGGGGCATCCGCGGCTATGTGCACAAGCCGCTCGTGCTTGAAGAACTTGAAAAGATTGTGATGGCAGAGTTGAAGGCGGGGAGGTGATACTGGATACCAGATACCAGATACCAGATACTGGATGCCAGATGCGGGATCTTGGGATGGTAATATTGAATAGGAGTGAAATTGGCATTTAAAAGTTACAGAGATTTAGAAATCTACCAGAAAGCGCATAAATTAGCCGTTGAAATTCATGGGATGAGCCTGAAGCTGCCAAAATTTGAAATGTTTGAAGAGGGCAGTCAGATCAGGAAATCAAGTAAATCGATCGCGTGTACCATTGTGGAAGGATTTGGAAGGCGAAAATATAAACAGGAATTTATTAAATTTCTTACATATGCGGTAGCATCTTGTGATGAAACGACAAGTCATTTGGATTTATTATTTGAAACCAGGTCCTTGCCGGATATGGAACTGTACAAATCTCTTCGGGAAGGATATGTTCATTTAGGAAAGATGATGACTAATTTTATAAAATCCGTCGAATCGGGGCATAATATATCAAAAGCTTAGCATGGTTTGTCCGCGATAAATGATCTAAGATTTGAGTATTAGCAATCCAGCCTCCGGTATCCAGCATCTGGAATCCGGTATCTAGAAAATGCAAATTGATTTTAAAAAAGAACTTGAAACAGCCAGCAAGGGCATGATCATGATTCATGACCCTGAGCTTCTGATTAAAATGATTGTCCGCATGATTGTGCGTAAATTGCGGATTCAGCACGCGGGCATGATTCTGCATGATCCTGACAAAGACTCGTATGTCCTGAACATTTCCCGTGGAAAACCCGGCCTGAAAATCCCGCAGGGTTTCACGCGTTTTGCCAAAAGCAGTCCTCTCATTCAATTTTTCTCCGATAAGAAATTTAAACAGATCGTGTCCAACCGCAACGCGATTGTCTCCGAGGATATTAATCGCATCATCTGGAGAGAGTGTGTTATCGACGCCAACAGTGCCGGAGTCAAGGAAATCTTGCATCAGGTCGAACAACAGATGCAGATGCTGAACACCGTGGCGTGTGTCCCGGCCTATTATCATGACAAGCTCATGGCGGTGCTTTTATTGGGCGCGAAATATGACGGGTCCAAATTTGAACAGGAGGAACTGGATTTCTTTGGCGCCCTGGCCTCGGATGCCGCCATGGCTATCCGCAATGCCCAATTATTTGAAGGGCTCAAGAAGGAAGCTGAACGTAACCGTAAACAATTTTTGCAAACCATCATCGTTTTAAGTTCCGCCATTGAAGCCAAGGACTCTTATACGCATGGTCATACCGAACGCGTCACGCAATATTCCTTGGCCATTGCCCGTCAGATGTCGGCCAATGGATCGACGCAGTTCCCAGAAAGTTTTTTTGAAAATCTCTACATTACGGGATTGATGCATGATATCGGCAAGATCGGTGTTCCGGAATCGATTTTAAATAAACAGGGGAAGCTGACCCGTGAAGAATTTGATATCATGAAACAGCACACGGTCAGAGGTAATGACATGGTTAAACCGCTGTTCCTGCCCCAGGAATGCGTTGATGGGATAAAACATCATCATGAAAATTTCGACGGCACGGGGTATCCGGATGGATTGAAGGGGGGCGAGATCCCCATATCGGCGGCGATCATTTCTGTGGCGGATACCTTTGACGCCATGACGACCGACCGTCCTTACCGTAAAGGGCTGCCCAAAGATGTGGCCATGCAGGAGATCAGAAAGAATTCAGGCACCCAGTTTAATCCGCTTCCCGTTAAGGCGTTCATGGAGTTGTATAAAAAGGCGATGATTTAAAATCCCTTAAATTATTTTCTCGTCCATGGGCAGTTCCACGATAAATTTCGTCCCCGCGTCAACGGTACTTTCCACGTAGATATTTCCTTTATGTTCTTGAATGATTCCATACGTGATGGCCAGGCCGAGTCCCGTGCCGTGATCTTTACGGGTGTAAAACGGTTCGAAGATGCGCGGCAGATTCTTTTTGTCAATTCCGCAGCCGGTGTCAGAAATGTTTATTTGGAGATGGTTCCTTTCCTGCGTTGTAGTGATCAAACTTCCAACGGTTAATTTTCCTCCCTTCGGCATGGCTTCAATCGCGTTAAGCAAAATGTTTAGAATCGCCTGACGGATGGGGTTAGGGTCTAGCCATAATTCAAGACGCGTATGCGCTTTATATTCCAGGTAGACATCAATATTTTGAACGACAAATTGACTATTGAGAAAATTAAGGGTTTCGTTGATGAGTTGATGAATGTTGACTCTTTCGAGGCGCAGGGCAGGTTTGGCAAAATCCAGAAGTTGATGGACAAGTTGATCAATACGCTGGACTTCCTGGTTGACGATCCGGGAGAATCGTTCCAGAAAAGTTTTATCATCGATATTGGCCGGAAGATACTCGCTGAAGGTCCTGATCGCGGTCAAAGGATTCTTAATCTCATGGGCCATCCCGCCGGCCAGAGCGGCAATGGCTCTTAGTCTGTCGGTCTTGATAATCTCCTGGAGAAGACGTTCATTCTGCTCCGCGATCTCGATCGGCGTGCCTTTGAAGAAATGTCTGTCGATGAAGGATTGGATGAAGTTTTTTAAGGGGGTGAAGACAAGCGTGATCACGCTTGCCGTCGTCAGAGAAATGAGAATAGACCGATATCCCACAACCCCCTGAAAGAACCGTTCGGTTGAATAAATAAAGGCAAAGAAAACGATCGTCAGGAACGTGACCAGAGCCGTGTACACCAGACTCTTTTTAATGACGATGTTGATGTCCAGGAGGTGGTGACGGACTATCGCGTAGCCAACAATCGTTGGATAGGCTAAGATCAAGAAGTTTGAGAATGGATAAATATTAAATCCAAGAGCTGGAAGAAAATCTCCGTGAGCGCCGATAAAACTGATACCAACCCCGGCAATGATGTATTTTAACTGGTTACGTTTCAAAGTTGAGGCCGCTTTAAAGTGGCGGAACAGGATTGAAAAAGTATATATGACAAGAATCCAATAGAAGCAAATATAGACAAGAAAATAAACATTAAGAATGCTCTCAGTCCAGTGGACGAAATAGAATTGATTAAATAGAAAAGACAAATTTCCGAAATATAATTCTTTATTAAAGAAATTGCATAAGAGAAAAATCGTTCCAAGCGAATATAAAAAAAGAACAAGGCGTTTTTTGTTTATGTTCAGAAGTGAGCAAATAAAGTGGAAGAAACAAACAGGCGTGAATATAGTTCCAATGTTTCCTATTTGCCAGCCTAAAAAAGCCAATTCTTTAGTTTGAGCTGTAGAAAATATCAGGCCGCCTCCGCCCCAAAAGGCGACGACCAAACACAGGTATCCCCATAGGATTGTTGGTTTCTTGCCCGCGTTTTTATAAAACGACAAGATAGCCATAAAAGAGGAAGATAAAATAATCAATAGAAACGAAAAAGCTAAAGCATTCATTTTAATTTTCCATTTTGATTTTATGAGGTTTCAATAGAGGAAGCGCGTTCCAATGTAAAATTTCAATTCTTTCCGTGCCGATAACTGTTTTAAAAAATCCGATTGACCAAAGGGCAATGGTGAGCGACAGTAAGCTCCAGATTTTTTCAGGGTGGTGCGGGGATAATTCAGATATACGAAAAGAGAGCTGATCAGGCTGGTTATGAAGATGAGGATAGAGGCAGCGCCCAAATAATTCATTTTGTTTTATTGTTTATTTTCTCCATCAACCTCCCCACCGTCGACAGGATTTCGTCGGATTTAAACGGTTTAACGATGTATCCGGATGCCCCCAGATTCGCCGCCTCACTGGCTGTTTCTACGGATTTATAACCCGTGATGATAACGACGCTCAGATTCGGGCGTTTTTCTTTGACGAGTTTGAGGACTTCCAGGCCGTTGACGTTGGGCATCTTGATATCGAGCAGGACAAGACCAATATCCGGGGCGTTATTGACCAGTTCCACGCACTGTTCGCCGCTATCGGTTACCATCAGGTTGTAATGATTCGAGAGGATAAGTTTTAAAGATTCCCTGATCCCCTCCTCATCGTCGCAGATGAGGATTTTCCCGCGGGATTTGTCTAGCATGTTCGAGCTCCTTTTGAGGGTATCCACGTATTTCCCAGTCTTCCTATAACACCACCGGCGTTGCTATGACGATCACCTTGGCCACGGCGGTCCCTTTATTCATAATATAATGGTCCGCCGAAGCATCAAAGTAGAGGGTATTATTCTTTCCGAGGGTGAAGGTCTCCTCTTTAATTTTAATGTCAATTTTTCCATCGAGCACATAAATAAATTTCTCCGTCCCGGGGCGATTATGTTCATTATTGGTCCTGCCGTTGGGTTCAATCTTAAGGAGAATGGGCATCATTTTCTTGGAAAAAATCTTGGATGTCAGGATCTCGTAAGAGGATTTTTCACTGCCGACAAAGAGGTCGGTCATGGTTTTAGGGGTTTTAAGAGAGAGCAAGTCTTCTTTCTTAATAATATTTGTGTATAGGGCGGTGATGTCCACCTCAAGGGCCTTGGCGATGGCCATATGGGATTCCAGGGAGCCGACCATTTTCATGTGTTCAATACGGCTAAGCGTGGCGATTTGAACACCGCTTTTTTCAGCAAGGTCTATTAATTTCAGCCCCTGAGCTTCGCGAAGTTCTTTTATTCTTGGTCCTATGTACATTGAGAGTAATTGAAGAGTTGAATGATTTAAAAGATATTGGGAATTGGTTTCACATCGGGTTAAAAATCTTAATCTCCGTTACTGCTGAAGTTTATCATAATTTGACTAAGTGTCAACATTGGTTTTTTTCTTTATCCTGGTTGCTTCATTTTAAGATTTGAAAATTGTCTTGATGGCAATTTGTTTGACATATTGACAATTTTGTGATAGTCTTTGGGTGTCTTCAATGATTCATCCCCAAAAAAAGAAGAAGAAAAAGTTAATGCCTATTCAGAAGATATTGAAGCCTGACATGAAAACGTCTCCCCAACCAATCCTTGAAAACTATTCATCCGCTGAAGAAGCGACGAAAGTCAAAAAGCTGCAAGCCATTTTACAGACAATGAAACTTGACTTGGGCACTGAGGCTGCGCGGGAATATGTCCAAAAATATTTGCTGCCGCTCGCGAAAATGAATCCAAAGTTAAAAAGGCAGGTTTTCAAGGCCTGGAGGTTATGCGGGGAAAGGTGATTTTATTTTTGATTTTTGCGTAAGATGCGCGAAGGCCAATGATTTTAGGGTTGGTGGAGTTAGAAAAATGCAGATGACGGGTTTGATTGACTTACGAAAGGAATATTGCTATGGACAGAAAATGTTTTTCGAAGGGGATGATTGTGTTGACACTTTTTATGAGTTCTATAAGTCTCGGATTTAGGTCGGAGGGTCTGGTCTGGCAGAGGATTTCTCAAGGGATTTCTGAATCTGATATTCATACTCTTGTTTTGAATTCTCATAATAATCAATGCCTTTACGCCGGGACTTCAAGGGCGGTTTACAAATCTCATGATGGGGGGAGAAACTGGACGATGAGTCTGCGGCTTAAGCAAGAGAAAGCGAATGACATTTATATACCGCACCAAAGGCCCCAAGAGGTGTATGTCGCGACGGATGCGGGATTGTACGCGAGTTATAATGAAGGGAAAACCTGGCAAAGGATTTATTCCGCGTCTGATCCTCTATCCAAGCGATGCCTTTCCATTCTCCAGGATAAAGATATTCTATATTTAGGGACAGCCCAAGGGCTTTATTATAAAGGCGTGGGGGAAACAGCATGGCAACATAATAGCGCGGTCTTTCATCAAGAGCCTGTTTACAGGATGGCGCAGGATGAGGATTTTGTTTATTTTGTCGGACCTGGCGCCTTGATTCGCCTTGATAAGGAGACGAAATCAATACAAAAGATATTTTCCTCAGGATCGGTTTTCGTCGCGCCGGAAGAAGAGACGGTAGACGAGGAGTTATGGGAAGAGGCGGGAGAGAAGAAATTTATTAAGGCGATTGAGATCGGTCGGGACAAACCGTTCCGGATTTTTTTGGCGACATCGGGAGGTATTTATAGCAGTGATGATCATGGAGATAACTGGCATAAATTTAGTTTTAATTCTTTGCCTTTACGATATGTGACATCGCTGCAAATTATAGAAACATCACCAGCCAGCCACGGTAGGTGCCAGGAATCTCCGAAGATGTGTTGGGGGCTTCTGGCAGGAACAAAAAGGGGAACGTTTTTCTTGGAAGAAGGCAGATGGGCGCAGGTTTATCAAGGCATGGAGACGAACGGGATTCAGGATTTAGCCTGGAGTAGTCAGGGTGAGATTTATGCGGCGACGGACAGAGGTGTTTATTATTTGCCTTATGGAAAATCACTTCCCCTTTTTGAATTCAAAGGAGATGAAGCGAATCAAAATGAAACTGCGTTGCGGACCAAGTCTGAGACTTCATTAAATTCCAGCGGGGATTACAGGGAATGGGCAAAATATTTTAGTGAGGAACCATCCATTCAGGAGGTTCATCGTTGGGCTATTGAATATGCCGAGGTGGCCCCTGAAAAAATTCGGGAATGGCGCCGTTTGGCCAGGAAACGGGCCTATTTGCCTCAAATGGATATCGGCGCTGATTCCGGGAAGAGCTGGGGAACATCGGATAATGTGTGGGGGTCGTATACGGGAGGCGGACAGCATTATATCGGTCCGGACGATAAATCGTGGGGAGAAGATTTCGGCTGGGATGTTTCCTTGTCGTGGGATCTAGGAGATCTGATTTGGAATACAGATCAAACAACCATTGATTCCCGTTCCAAATTAATGGTGGAGTTGAGGGAGAGCATCCTGGATCAGGTGACACGGTTGTATTTTGAACGCCGCCGAATCCAACTGGCCCTCATGGCAGGCACGATCGAAGATCCACAAATCATGTTAGACCAACAGATGCGTCTTGAGGAGCTCACCGCCTTGATTGACGCGTATACGGGAGGAGAATTCAGCAAGAGACTTCAACAGGTATGAGGCGTGGTTAGAAAAAAATAGATTCATGAGAAGCAGGTGAGTCACGCTGGCAAATTTCATCTCGAAGGGATGTTCATGATCTCTTGAAATGTTAAGAGGAGATATCATTTGGGGGATAGAAATAAACGGGGAAAACAAATGATACGTCATGAACATCCCGGCGGGATAAGCCCGGAGAGAAATGGATTTCCCAAAACTTTCGCGGTTATTGCCCTCCGGATTAAAATAACGTGAGTTTTCAGTAGTGTCCCGTTGAGAATTTTATAATTTTCGTAATTAGTTCTCTATAAATATGGTTACAGCAACTTTTAGGTTTTTCGATTTGAATTCGTTTTCCGGTTATGATGTGCCCTTTAAACAAGGAGCGCATCATGAATACCGGCAAAATGATTTTTTCTCAACTCATGGACTTCATGCCATGGTACGAATTTCAAAAATGT
>DOGZ01000005.1 GCA_003528115.1 Candidatus Omnitrophota bacterium | reverse complement strand
TTGAATTTCATAAAAGGCATTTGAAAAGGCCTGATCAAAGACGATATCCCAAGAATAAAGAAGACATTCAAAATATTAGCTCCCACTATATTGCCAAACGATACGTCCATATGCCCCGAGAAAGCCGCGCGAACGGCAACCGTGAATTCAGGGGCGCTCGTCCCGATGGCAACAACGGTCAGCCCGATAACTAAGGGAGATACCTTAAAGGTGTATGCCAGGCGGGAAGCCCCCTTGACAAAAGATTCTCCCCCCGCAATCAATAAAATAAACCCCAGAGCCAAAAATAAAATTTCAGAAGTCATGGTTTCCTTTTAGCTCTATCAATTTTTTCATGTCATGCCCTCTGAAATTCTCCCGCCTTTTCCTGTTGGTAATTAATGGCGCGGATCGGATAAGGGATCACGATCCCTTCCTTTTTATACCGTTCATGCAACCGCTGGATGAATTCATGTTTTATCAGATATTGATCGACAAACTCCCTGGCCCTTAAAATCACGGTGAAGTTAATGCTGGAATCCCCGAAAGTATGATAACGAATAAAGGGCTCAAAATCCGGGACCCCGCCCGGGACCAGCTTCATCACCTGTTTGGCGACTTCACAGGTTACCTTCTCGACTTTTTTCAGGTCGCTGTCATAGTGGACCCCCGCCTGGACCAAAACCGCCAGCTCTTTGTCCGGAAGATAATAATTGGTAATGACCGCCTGTGCGAGTCGGGAATTGGGGATAAGAACCTCGTTATTGGGGAGCATTTTGACCTTGGTCGTCCGCCAGTTGATGTCGGTCACATACCCCTCTTCCCCGGACTCCAGCTTGATAAAATCACCGACTTTGACTTGCCGCGCCATCATGATATGAAAGCCGGAAAACAAATTGGAAAGCGTGTCCTGAAGCGCCAGGGCAACGGCCAGTCCGCCGACGCCCAAAGTCGCTAAAATAGGCGTGATGGTGATCCCCAAACTGCCGAGGATAATGAGAATTCCGGTCCCGAAAATAAGAATTCTGGAAAAATTTTGGGTTAAAGAAGTGACCGGGAGGGTCGATTCGATCTCCCGTGAATATATCTTTACGACCTTCCCCACGATATTATTGATGACAATGGTCACCGAAAAGATGCCGGAAACCAATAAAAATTTTCCTAATGTGTCGGCGATGTCTTCCGGAATACCGGAAATCCTGATCGCAAAATATATTGCCAGCATCAACAGCCAAATGAGCGAAGGGCCCTTGATTGCCGAAATGATCACATCGTCCAAAGGAGATGTTGTCTTCCCGGCCAAATTCAACAAACGCTTAAACAGGATTTTTCTGACCACATATCCGGCCAGAAAGATCGCGCCAAAGATAATTAAAGGGATCGAAGCCGCGATAAATCCATGAAACATAGAATTGATATCCAAGTTCATTTCCCCTCCTTTTAAAATAAAAGATCCGCCGACTGAAATAATCCAGCTGGCGGCTTGAATAAAAAAGCCGCCTCTGGAATTAAACCAGATGGCGGCCCGACCATCATCTAACCCTCCGGGCATTTTCATCCCCGGACCCTTTAACCTGAAACTGATAGTGCCATTATAGTTTAATTTTTTCTTTTTTCAACTATGATATTCGGCGTATTTGCGTAGTATTTGCGTGGCACCAAGCTTGACGATTTCACCTGGACGGACTTGGCAATTCTTTTTTTTCGTTTGGTATTATAAATAATTTCCAGCCTGTCTCCGGGGAGCAGATCTGATAAAGAAATCGCCTTCCCCGCCTTGATAAACATAGTATTTTTATTTATTAAAATTATGTTTTCCCCTCCAGCGGAGGTGCTTATGTTTAGAAATTTCTTTTTTAGATTGAAATCAATCAAGACCCCTTCGACTGCTGGAGAAGACTCTATCCCTCGCTTTGAGTCTGCTGAAGACGCCTTGACGCTGGCATACGAGCCATGGCTGACGCAAGATATTGTCACGAATAAACCCAGAATAAATATTCGTTTCATTTTCTCTTATACCCGTTAATCCAGATATGGTTTCAATTCCGACCATGTCATTCGGCCGACTTTGCCATCGACCTTTAGTCCATTGTCTTTTTGAAACTTCATGATCGCTTCCTGCGTCTTGGCCCCTATTTTTCCGTCAAGCGGGCCATTATAATAACCGGCGCTTTTTAAAGCTTTCTGGATCTGGCTGGCCGTATAAGCGGATCCGGCGTTTGGTTTTTGGACGGAACCGCTTCTTCTGTAGCCCTCGGATCCTTTCCCCTGTAATGCATACTCTAAATCAGCGACTTCCCCTTCCAGAAGACTGACTCGGTTCTGACATTGTTGAAATTCCAGCGCGCTTTTTCTGTTGGTCGTGGCGCACCCGGATAAAAAAAAGGCGCTTAACGCAAAGACAAAGAATCTGCTGAACATGCCTAACCTCCCGGTTTAGAATTTTTTAAGTTTTTCCCACGTTTTGACATTAATAATCCCGCTTGCTTTGAGATTTTTTGACCTTTGAAACCGCTTGATCGCCTTGACGGTTTCCGGCCCCATTTTGCCGTCGATCTTACCCTTATAAAACCCGGTACTCTTTAACAGCAATTGAACAGTTTTTATGTCGTAAGAAATTTCTCGGTCGGAGGCGCCATCCTTATTCTTAACAGGCGGCTTGCTGTCCTCAAACCAGACGGAGGTTTGTTTTCTTAACTCATTTAGCGTTTTTAAGTCAACTTTGCCCGTGGCGGCAATATTGTTTCTCTTCTGAAAAGCCGTTAACGCATTTTTTGTCTCTTTTCCCATTTTTCCATCGACAAAACCCGCGTAAAACTTGAGCTCCTTTAACATCTCCTGGACTTCTTCAACCCGCGGATTAGCACCCGGTACCATTCCGACATGTCGCTTCTCTTTCTTGCTTGCCTGATCGGGCGATAAACCGGTAATACGCTCGTTGAGCGGCTTGACAAAAATAACCGCCGCAATCGCAATCACGGCCAGAAATATGAGGAGCTTAATCTCGTCTTTCATAAGATCGATCAATTCTCTTTCTCACATAACACTTTTCTTGTTTTTTCCTCCAAAGCTTGAATAGAAAATGGTTTTGTGACGACATATTCAATCCCCGGTTTTATTAATACCTTACTCCACAGGAATAATGATTATTTGTCCCGCCTTGAGCCGGTTGGGATCTTTGACCTTGTCTTTGTTTAATTCATAAAGATATTTCCAGCGGTTTCCGTTGCCCAGTTCTCTTTCGGCAATCTTCCATAGAGAATCATTTTTCTTGATCACGTATTCCCGCGTTGAAACCCTAACTGCCGATTCGATCTTTTCGTCTTTTTCAAGGATATACCTGCCCTCTCCGGCGGCCCTAGCAGCTCTTTCTTCCGGAAAACTGCCCGCGGGGATCATCACCTCCTCGACTTCCGCAATCATAAACTGCGCGTTTCGGTCTTTTTGCATGCCGGCCAGATCATTGATGGGCGCGACGGCATCGAGTTTCCCCCGGCTGATAATTTTTATCCGATCCTCGGGAATGCCTTTATCAAGCATAAACTGTTTAACCGTCGCTCCTCTTTTCTTACCGAGTTTCAGGTTATATTCATCAGACCCGCGTACATCGCAATTGCCCGTAATCAAAATGTCGGCTTCGGAGTTGCGCTGAAGCGTCTTAACGGCACTATTTAGTATTGAAATATGGTCATCGCGCAAATCGGCCTTGTTATAATCGAAATAAATTTTTACATTCTTGATAATCTTTTTGACCAGCAGAGACGGCCTCATTTCCGGCTGCGCGGGTTCTTCTTCCTTCGGTGGAGGCTCGGGAATGTCTTCCTCTTCATCCGGGGCCGTATAGTCATAGATAATTTTATAAACATAAACATACCCGCGATTGCCCCACGGCCTCGCTTGGCCGGGCTGATCCGGCCACCACCAGTACCCCCCGCGTTTTTCGTCTTTCACCGGCGCGGGCTGGGCATCTGTCGGCCACCACTCGAACCTTTTTTGTAACTGCTCAAGTTCCATTTGTCTTTTTTCGGACTTCCTGTCAGCGCAAAAGGCTTGCTGGGTATCAGAACAAAGACAGACAAAACCCATTAACAATAAAATTCCGGTATATTTTTTCAAACTGCGCATTCTAAGACCTTTCTCACTTTACTGATCAGGACATCTACGCCATGCGCCTTATCGAAATAATCATCAGCATTGGGGATAGCTTGCTGTTGCTCATCAACAGGGTAAACGCTTGAAACAATAATTTTTATATCCGGATCATATTCACTGATAACTTCCCGCATCTGGACTCCGTCAACCTCGGGCATATTGATATCCAGGAGAATAAGATCAATATTTTTTGCCGAAATCATCTTAAACATCCCCTGCGAGGCATTTTTAGCTTCCCAGACCTCAAATCCTTCTTTCGTCAATGCGGCCCTGTAAGCGGCACTGATCTTCTCTTCATCATCAATGATGAGAATTTTCTTCATAGTTATCCCTTCGAACAAAAATTAACAAATTTATATTAACAGGTTGAAATGAGAAGAAAATGAAACCAAAATGAAAATTTTCTCATTTTGGCTAAGGGGTGTTCTAGGCAAGAGGCAGGGTAACGGTAAAAACCGACCCTTTATTGAGCTGGCTTTGCACTTCGATGGTGCCTTGATGGGCTTTGGCAACGGATTGGGCGATATTTAATCCCAGTCCGCTTCCTTTTTGAGGGTCTTCGTCACGTCCGGGGACTTGAAAGAAACGGGTAAATAACTGCGGCAGGTATTCTGCGGGTATCCCGGGGCCTTCATCGGTGATGGCAACTTTTAAACTGCTATTTTCTGTAAAGGCCTTCAATGATATTTTCTTGCCGGGAGGGGTAAATTTTACGGCGTTATGGATGATATTGAAAAACAGCCTCCTTAAATGCAATGAGTCCCCCTCAAGCAAAACATCCTCTTTGGGGAAAACACAGGAGATTTCAACATTCTTTTTCGCAGCTAGAAGTTTTGTCTTTTCAAAAATAGGGTTAAGAAACTCGTTGAAATCAAATTTTTCAAATTTTAAGGATTTGGGACGATAATCAAGTTTCGCCAGCAGAAGCAGGTCTTCAACGACTTTGATTATTTTTTCAATCTCCTCCATGTTCTCTTTCAACACCGCCTTATAATCGGACGCGCCTTGATCCACGCGCAAAGCCACCTCTGTTTCACCGCGTAAAATCGCCAGCGGCGTCTTTAATTCATGCGCGACTTGAGAACTGAATTGTTCGATATGCGTAAAAGAATTCTCCAGCCGCGCGATCATGTCGTTGAAAGACTCGACGAGCACTTTCATTTCTTCATCGACATTTGACTGTCCTATCCTCATGGATAGATCTCTGGAGCCGATCTGTCTGGCCGTTGATACAATGCTGTTAACCGGCCGCAATATCCTTTCTGTTAAAAAGCGCCCTAAAAATGCGGTCAATAACAAAATAATAGGGATGCTCACCGTAAACGTACGCTGCCTGTGCCGTAACAGATCCAAAATAGGCTTTTCCGAAGCTGCAATAAGAACGATAAGCTGGCGGCCATCAGGTGTGGAAACAACCGACTGGACCTGCCGGAAATGTTTTTTGTCGAGCGTGACGTTCTTGAAAATATCGTCTTGAGGGGAAACATTTGGATCGGGCGTAAATTTTCTTAGAACATCAATCGCGATGTTTTGTGACGGGTAAATCAACTTGCCGTCCGATTCAAAAAAAGCCACCATATCCTGGCTTAAATCCAGCCGGTCGAACCTCACAAACCATCTCTCTTCGTCTGATAAAGGCTCGCCGCCCGTTTTCTTTTTTTTGACCGCGATAATGTCCGCCTTGGGAGGATACTGAAATGAAAAAATCCGCTGGATAACCGTATAAATATCGTCCCCGGCCGAAGCGGCCAATTCGTCGCTTATGATATTGCCTAGCTCGTTGACCTTCCCGGAAAGCTCTTCATCCAGATCGTTAACAAGATACTTGGAAAGGCTGATCTGAAGAAAAACACTGTAAAGGATCAGGATGACCCCGAGGATGATCGTAAACAGATTGCCGACTTTGAATTTGATGGAATTAAATTTCATAACGGCGGCATCTTGCTGAGCATATAGCCCGTTCCTCTAAGGGTGTGGATCAACGGCTGTTGGAACGGTCTGTCCATTTTGTTCCGCAGGTACCGGACATAAACGTCGATGACGTTGGTGAAACTGTCGAAGCTCTCGTTCCAGACGTGCTCGGAGATCATCGTGCGCGTGATCACCTGTTCCGGGCGGAGCATGAAATATTCCAGCAAGGCGTATTCTTTGGTTGAAAGGCTTATATTCTCTCCAGCACGTTTGACTTTATGCGTCACCTGATCAAGCTCAAGATCATCGTATTGGAGAATGGTTGTTTTGCTGTCCTGTTTCCTTCGCAGAAGCGCCCGTACCCTTGCCAAAAATTCTTCAAAAACGAACGGCTTGGTTAAATAGTCGTCCGCCCCCAGATCAAGGCCGGTGATTTTATCCTCCGTGGCATCTCTGGAGGTCAGCATTAAAATGGGCGTTTTAACGTCTTTTTTTCTTAACTCCCGGCAGACGTAAAAGCCGTCCTTGCCGGGCAGCATAACATCGAGAATGATCAGATCGTATTCATTAATGCCTGCCAAATACAACGCTTTTTCCGCGTCGTACGCGACGTCAACAGCGTATTTTTCTTCCTTCAGCCCACGTTGGATGAAATTGGCCATTTTTCTCTGGTCTTCGACAATCAAGATTCTCATAACGGTGAGCAGTATATAATTTTAGAATTTGGTTTTGTATTTTAATAAAACATTGCCATCCGTTGGCGTATCCTGCTCCGATTGCTGCGTTTCGTCTTTTGGCCTGATTTCCTTTTCTACACTGACTGATACCTTGTTTGAAACCTTCACGTCTCCCGACATTTTTTGCTGTTTTGTTTTCTGCTGCGGGGAACCCCGGGTTTCATTTATTTCATAACCCACATCCAGGTTATTCATCACTTTCTTTTTTATACCTATGCCTTTTTTATCTTTTTCCAGTGTCAAAAAAACATTTTTAATGCCCAGTTCATTGGCCAGTTTATCACCTGAACCGGAAAACACAAAATAATCAATAAAATCCTTAACCAAATCAGGAGAAATTTGCTTCTTGTCGAGAGATGCATCCAGCCCTTTCCAGCTTTTGCCTGTCGCCAGCATTAAAAAGAGCCGCTCTGTAGGCAGCGCGGCGTCTGATTTCAGCATGATTTCCGGATTATCCTTTGTCCCTGAAAGGGATATGCGGATATCCATATCCTCAATCTTCGAATTCCCTTGAATGGAAAACGAAGGATTTTTGATGTCATTAGTGATGAAAAAGGTGCTTTTCTGTAAATTGATCTCCGTATTTTTAGCTACCAGCTTGCCCCCTTCTAATATGATCGTGCCAGAGGGAGTATATCCCCCCGGGTGATTCTGAAACTTCAGGTTTATTGCGGCGGGAGAGTTCGTCAGTGAAACATCCTGATAGATTAATTTTTCAATATCAAAATTCCCAACGACCACGGGTTCTCTCAGCGATCCGCTTATTCTCATGTCAATATTTTCTATGTTACCCGCCGCCAGACGGCCTATCTCCAATGCGTTAAATAACTCCGTAACATTAAAGCTTTTGGTATAAAGAGAAAAATTCAGCTCTGCCTCAGTACAATTCCCTTCTAAAATAATCGGGTCTGCGTTGGGTAAAATGACCCGGCCATTTCCAAGGACAAGATTGATTTTCTGGAGATCCCAAACGGGATTCATTAGCCCAAATTCTTGTATGCGTATCACACTCCCCGGGGGGAGTTTTGTTAGATTTTTTACTTCCAAATCCTCCAGCTTAAAACCAACATTGAGATGCCCTTTCATTCCTTTAAAAGAAATGTCCAGGTTCTTGAAAGCATGCTCCAGGAAATAACGAACCACTACCTGTGAACCTTTTTCGGTGCAAATAAAATAAACAAAGGCCCCCGCGCATACTAAAAAACCAAGCAAGAAAAAAGTGATAAACTTTAAGGATTTCTTCAATGCCACCCCCTTTTCCCCCATATAAAACCGGCTGCAAGGCCGATTGTTTTGATTCTCGTTTCAGCGCGTTTTTCAGGATGCAACAAGGAAGATCAATTTGTCGCCCTTTTTTGCGGCAGGTTTTTCGTCGCCGGTGAACAGCTTTAGTTCCTGGCGCTCATTGATCAAGAATAACGGCCTGGCGTTGGGGTCATAACGCGTCCAGAATTTTTCTTCTTTTGCCTCGTCGCCGATCACGGCCGTTTTGAGATTTTCCGGGCGCAGCAGATGTGTGGCGAGAAAATCATAGTTCATTTCGGGATCGAAGAGATATCGCCCTCGCAAAGACGGCGGCATGGTCAAGGCCCGGTCATTTATTTTCTTCCCTGGGGCGAGCTGGTAGATTCCGGGCCGGCCGAAGATCTCCCGGAAATGCAGTGTCGCCAAAGAATTGGCTTCATCGTTGGGGGTCAGCGCGATAAAACGCCCGATGCCATCGAGGTCGATCTTTTCCTCAATGTCCGGATCCAGGATATTTTCTTCGCAGGCCTGGAGGCCTTCCTCCTGCGCCAGCGCCGCGTTCATGGCGTTGGAGTCGACCAGGACGACTTTTATTTTTTCATCCCGCAGTTTGTGGGCCAGCAGCCGCGCCCAACGATGCGCGCCCATGATCAATATCCCTTGCGGGAACGTCCGGGCCAGGCCGAGCTTCCGGGCGACAAGCAACGCGGAGCTTCCGTAGATAAGGACGGTGGAAATGATCACCAGGAACGTGACCGGCACCAGATATTCCGATTGGGGCACTCCCCGGGCGGATAATTCAAAACTGAAAATCGAAACGATCGCGGCCGCCACGATCCCGCGCGGCGCCATCCAGGCGATGAACAGCCTTTCCTTTATGTCTAGTCCGCTTTTGACCGTGGATACAAAAACGGACAAGGGGCGGATAAAGAGGACGAGAACAAGGATAAACAGCAGGTAGTTCCAGCGCAGGATGTGGAAGTCCCGGAAGTCCAGCCGCGCTCCCAGGATAATAAACAGGGTCGAGATGATCAGTATTCCCAGATTTTCCTTGAAGCTGACGATGTGCTGGATCTCCACCTTGCGCTGGTTGGCCAGGACAATACCCATGGCGATAACGGCGAACAATCCGCTTTCCCGGTGGATTACATTGGACAGGATAAAGATGATGATGACCATCATGAGTGTCGTGGTGCCGTGGAGATAATCGGGGATCCAGTATTTGCGCAGGAGCGTCAGGATGATCCACGCTCCGGCCCAGCCCAATATCCCTCCGATCAGGATGCTTTTAAGGAAAAAGAGGATCGCGACGGGGGTCAGCGCCTGTCCCAGGAGGATGTATTCGAAGACCAAAACCGCTAACGCGGCGCCGATGGGGTCGATGACAATGCCTTCCCACTTGAGGATGTTTCCTACCCGTCCGGACGGACGAACGTGCCGCAATAAAGGGATGATGACGGTCGGGCCGGTAACGATTAGAACAGCGCCAAGCAAAGTGGCGATGCTGGAGTTGAGGTCTAAAATATATCGGGCTGCGAAGGCGATCAGGATCCAGCTGATCAAAGCGCCCACACTGACCAGACCAAAGACCACGGTGCCGATTTGCCGCAGGTCATGCAGCCGCAGGCCCATCCCTCCTTCAAAGAGGATGATCGCGACGGAAATGGAAACCAGTGGGAAGAGCAGCGGACCAAGGACTTCATCGGGACGGATCAGTCCGGTAATGGGGCCGGCGAGAAAACCCAATCCCAAAAGGAGAATAATAGACGGCAGCTTCAACCGCCACGCGAGCCACTGTGCGCCGATACCGGCAACGATGATACTGGCGATACCGATCAGGAAATGTTCGTTCATGTGGTTAATTCTGCCACAGCCGCGCCAGGCCGGCGTCGAGGAGTTCCTGGTTTAAATAATTTCCGGCTTGCGCGACCTTCGCGGGGTCGCTGAAATCTATGGTAACCCCTGCTCGCCCTCCCTGGGCTCGCGGGGTGCTCGCGGCTTCTCTGGATTGTGGAAGCCGCGGAGCATAAAAGACATCCGCCAGGTAGCGGTCGTATTTGTCGGTGGTGTCTTTGTAGGTTTTGATGACGATGAAGTCGAGGCCGTTGAGGCGATCCTCCACGAAACGCTTGGCGCGTTTGCCCTCGGGCGTATTGATCTCGGGACAGTCGATACCCCGCAGCCGGAACTTTTGCGTGATGAACATCCGGAAATTCAAATGGACCCGGGCGATCAGGGTGTCGCCGTCGATGATCTTTTTAACCCCCGCTTTGTAAGTAAACAATTGTTCTTTGGGGACGGCGGCTGTTTTGGAAAAGCGGTCGTCGCGGACTTCAACGCAGTCGTCCTTCTTGACCCGCGGCGATTTTATTTGCGTGAACCCCCAATGTAGCCGGAACCCAAAATCCACCAGCAGGTCCCGCTCTCCCTCGTCCTCAACCAGCGCGAAGGTGTTCACCCGCCCGCGGACAACGGTTAATTGAGGGATCTCCTTTTCCGCGTCTTTTTTGCTGTCACGTGCTTCCGTGGTGGCATGGACCGTCGTGATCTTATCCTTAAGTTCATCGACACTCCATCCTTTGAGGATGGCTTGATGCTCCAGTTGTTTGCGTTGTTTCTCATCTTTAACTGTCATCAAATGCAAGAAATGGCTCCACGGCAATTGCGTCAACCTTGACGCAATTGGGTAAGTCCGGTACAACTGGACGGTGCGTTCCAGCGTCCTTTTACTTAATGAAACTATAGGAACAAGCTGTTCATAAACGTGATCGCCGTATTTGGCCCGGTCTTTGTTTTTCAAGATCTCCCGGTTGACCCAGCGCCCGATACGCCAGTAGCCCACGGTCACCCGGCCCTTGATGTCGAGCTCCATGTTTTTGAGCTCTTTGTTGATATCGGCGGCCAGACGTGAAATGCCGCTTGGGGTAGGGGCGAGTTTCTTTGCCATTAATTTCCTTTCCGGTCAGAAACCCCGGGCATGATCATCCGTTTTTCGTAACATGGTCAACAATTCCGTGGTTGAATACACTGTTACAGTTGTTTGTTTTTTTACGCTTTTATCGTTCGACCAGACGGCGGCCTCGAGCATTAACGCCAGCGCGAGGTAAGGAGCGTCTTGCCGGTGCGGGGCCAATGTCAGGGCTTTTGTCATAACCGACTGGTATGATGTTTCCGGAAAGACCCTGATCCGTTGTGTCAAGAGCAGGAACAGTGCATCTGTTTCTTCGGAGGATAACCCGATCCGTTTCCTGATCGAGGCGTTGGCCCGCAAATGACGGAGCGTTTCCAAAAGCAAATGTTCGGGAGCGGCCAGGTCAAGTCTTGAATCCAGCAGAAGTTCCCTCGTGAGGGCTTCTTTCAGGAAAGCGGCCAGCAGGATATTGGCGTCAACGACAAGTTGCAAGATCAGGCCGCCTTATGTTTTTTTGATACGTTTTTTTTGATCCTGGCGGCGTGGGCTTCAATGGAAGCGCCATCGAGCGTGCTGCCCGAAAGCATTTGGCTCATCCGCTCCAGAACAAGCGTTTTTTCGCGGATAGCCTGGCGGGCGACCTCCGACCAGTTCATTTCCTTGAATTTGTCCATTCTTTCTTTCAGGTCCACCGGGATCGCGAGCGTCATATTGGGCATGGTTTATATCTCCTCTCCGATAATAAGTATAATATGTGTAGACACGTAATGCAAGCAATTATTCACATTCAACGCCCACCCGCCAGGCTTTTAGGGGGACACAATACTTATTTCGGAATTAAGTACTATGTCCCTCTTTTTCTTATACCCTCTTATACCTCTTATACCTCTTATACTCCGCGTTTATTCATCCCACGCCACGGCGTCGGCGGGTTGGGCGTTGGCGGAAACTTCCATTTCCCCGGCGGGGGCGGGTTGTTGTCCCGCGGCTGGGGCGCCTTGCCCTGCGGAGGAGGCGGAGGCGCCGGTTTTTTTGGGCATAAAATGGATGTTGTTGGCGATGATCCGCACGCGGCTCTGGGTCTTGCCGTCTTTTTCCCAGCGATCCTGGCGCAGGCGCCCCTCCACGATGATCCCGCTGCCTTTGGTCAGGTATTTGTTGCAGTTCTCCGCGGCCGCGCCCCAGACCTCCACGTCGAAATAGGACACCTCCGTCGTCTTCTCGCCGTTTTTGGTGTACACCCGGTTGTTGGCGAGCGAGAGACTGCACACGGTTTTTCCCGACGGCGTGTACTTTAATTCCGGATCCCTTGTAAGGTTCCCCATGATGTTGACGCTGTTAAGGCTCATGTTTTTGTCCTTTCTCTTTTAGGGGGACACAATACTTAT
>DOGZ01000017.1 GCA_003528115.1 Candidatus Omnitrophota bacterium | reverse complement strand
TCATAAAACTTTTGTCAGAATCTTGTACAACCCCCTTTTGTCATAAATATTCTCTCTTAAGTCAGATGAAATTTTTCTTAATGAAGGCATTTTAATGTTAATAAATACCTCTTTCAAGGTTAATCTGTAGGAATCTGAGGGGATCCTCCTTGAGCGAATCAAAGAGCGAATTTAAACTTGTAGGAATGAACTTCAACGGCTACAATAGCCTCTTCAATTTATCCTGGATTTCCTGGGCGCGCCCAAATTCAAAATTATTCCATTACTGTCATGAAAACAGACATCAAAATCGAACACCTGCACAAGTCCTTTGTCTCCCAAACACGGGGTCTCCACAAGATCAAAGCCCTGGATGATGTGAGTCTGGAGATTTACGAGGGAGAAGTCTTGGGCATCTTGGGACCCAACGGGACAGGCAAGACAACATTTCTTAATATCCTCTCGACGCTTCTGCTTCCGGATTCCGGGGCCGTGGAAATTCTGGGCATAAAATCCGTCCCAAGAAATTTCCGTGTTCTAAGAAAACTCATCAATCTATCCTCCGGCTATCCTAACTTTCCATGGAGTCTTACGGTGGAAGAAAACTTAAGATTTTATGGCCGTCTCTATGGATTGTCTTCTCAAAAATTAACCCGTAAAATCGACGACTTGATCGATTTATTCCATCTTAAGAAACACGCCCGGCAAAGATTTGATGAACTCTCCAGCGGCACGAAGCAACGCTTATCTCTGGCCAAAGCGCTTCTCAATGAACCCAGAATCTTATTTTTGGATGAACCAACGATAGGCCTGGCACCGGATACAGCGGCCTTGACAAGAAACATCATCATGGACATCACTCAAAAATCAAACGTTACCCTCCTCTTGACAACGCATAACATGCATGAAGCGGAATTGATGTGCCAAAGAATTGCCTTTATTAATCAAGGACGGATCATTAAACTGGCCTCGCCTAAAGAAATGAAAGGCCCGGAAGGAAAAAAAGATTTGGAAGAAATCTTTATCGAGTTAGCCAGGGATACGTCGCCCGAAGGAGAAACGGCAAAAAATCGAACCTTGATAACCATTCCCTATTCCTGCGGGACAACAACCGACAAATTATCCACGCTCAATGTGTGGCCGATCAACTGGCTGAAGGAACTCCCCTTGTGGATGAATCGATGTCTTGCCTTTTCCTACCGCAATTTTCTTTTTGCCATACGCAATGTCTTTGCTTTTGCCGAGCTGATTTTCTGGCCGATTGTCACATTGATTTCTATCGGACTTATGGGAAATTATCTTCAATTGCAGGAAAACGCCTTTGCCTTTATCATGACAGGCGCCATTGCCGGGGGCGTGCTTCAGGTTACTCAGCTTGATGTCGCCTATAGCCTCCTCTATGAAGTCTGGTCAAAAAGCATGAAACACACCTTCTTGACACCCGTCGAGACTAGCGAATACCTCTTCGGCTCCTGGTTGATCGGAATCATACGAGGATTCAGTGTCTTTTTGATCCTGGGACTTTCCGCCGTATTTCTTTTCGGATTTCACTTCCCTCCCCTCCATGTCACAATCGCCTTTCTGACGGGCATGTTTGGATGCGCGTTTTTACTCGGCCTTCTTGTCAGTTTTCTTATTCTAATCTTCGGGCAGAAGGCGGAAATCACCGCGTGGATGTTTGCTTACCTCTTTATGCTCTTAAGCGGCGTGTATTATCCTGTAGAAACCTTGCCTCCATTCTTTTATCACGTGGCCCAATTCATCCCCATCACGTATTTCCTGGAATATTTCCGTCAGAGTTTCGGCTTCACTCCGACCTCGGGCCATGTTTTATGGAAGGGGTTCGGCCTTATTTTATTATATTTTGTCTGCGGCCTTATCATGATAAAGTACGCCTTTCACAAGGCCAGACAAAAAGGCATCATCACGCGTTTATCCGAATAATAGCAATAAAGAGGAAATGGTCGCCCAGGTGATACCAAAAAGAAAAACCATTTTTCTATTGGATGCCTCCGCCAAAAGACTATAATTTAATCATCTTCAACCAAAAAAACATGAAACGAAATGCCCTATCTTAAAAATAGACTTTTGCTGTGTTCTCTTCTACTCATCCTTCCTCTGCTGTTCAGCAATTGTGAAAAGAGAGCGGAGGAACGTATCGAGGGAAAAGCCGCCCCCAACACCCCTTCCCAACAAGCCCAGGCCCCTTCCCCTTCCGCCGGTATGCCGGCCAACAAGAAACTCCAGGATTATCTTAAAACGGTCCCCTCCTGCAAAGACATCAGTTTACTTGACGCTCAGGAATGTCAGGCCTGTGCGCAAAAAACCAATGCCCAATGCGTGGCGGCCAAACGCCTGCCCGAGGGAATTCAATGTTACGCCTGCGTCCAGGAGCCTCAAACCTGCCGGGATAAAGGGAAAATAGACCGTCGTGAATGTCATTTATGCGCGGAAATTCCCAACGCTGAATGTGTCCCGACTAAACAAACGGTCAACGACCGCACATGTTATAACTGTGTCCAGACTAACCAGGAGTGTTTTCAAATAGGTTTAATGAGCGCCAAAGATTGCCAACCCTGTTTTGAACACAAAGCCATCGATTGCGTGCCTGTAGGGAAAACGAGAAATGGCGAGGAATGTTACCAATGCGTCGACAACCCTGAAATCTGTTCAGACTTAGGCTATCTGACAAAGGCGGAGTGTGGCACATGTGAAACGAATAATCAACTCTGTGAAAAAGTCATTAAAACAAAAAAAGGCAAACCGTGTTATCAGTGTGTCCCTCAACCGCAAACCTGCAAAGACTTAGGCCAGTTAAGCGTCAAAGAATGTTTAACCTGCGAAAAAAATCCTAATAAAGAATGTTTGATGGGACAGAAGACCAACCAGAACGAGCAATGTTATGAATGCCTGGATATCCCGAAGAGCTGCAAGGATCTTGGAATGCTGGATTTCGCGGGATGTCAAGAATGCGGCCGGCAACCTGACATGGAATGCCATAAAGCCGAAGTAACAAATGAAGGCGTCCCCTGCTTCACGTGTCTGCCCCGCCTCCAAGGATGTTCGGAGATTGGTCTTTTAGAATTAGCGGCGTGTTCCTCCTGTGATGAAAACCCAGAAACAGAATGTGTCCTCGACGCTAGGACCAGGGAAGGCCGGCAATGTTTCCGCTGCCAGAAAAAACCTCAAGGATGCCCTGAGCTGGGCTTCCTTTCCAAAGATCAGTGCGCCTCTTGCGCGTCTGATCCTCAGAAGCAATGTGTTCAAGCGGATAAAACCCGGGACGGCGAACCCTGTTTCCGTTGCGATGAAAAACCCCAACCGTGCCGCGATCTTGGATTAATCGACTGGAACGAATGCCAAGAATGCACGGCCGATCCAAAAACAGAATGCGTTCCGGCGGACAAAACCAAGCAGGGCAAACAGTGCTTCCGCTGCAAGGAAAAACCCCAGGAATGCCATGATTTAAATTTGATCGGCGAGGAAGGCTGCCGCGTCTGCGACCAGAATCCGCTGACGGCCTGCGTGGCCGATCAAAAAACCCAGAATGGAAAGCAATGCTATCTCTGCAAAGAAAAGACGCAGACCTGCGCTGATCTGGGGTTAATGGACCAAACCGGCTGTGAAAACTGCGCGCTCGATCCTCAAAAAGAATGTCTCGCGGATAAAAAGACCCGTCAAGGGGAACCCTGTTTCCTCTGTCACGATAAACCCCAGACGTGTCATGATCTCGGTCTCTTGGCCGAAGAGCAATGCGCCTCCTGCGTGTCTGATCCAAAAAAAGAATGCCTCGCCTCTGCCAAAACTAAAGAAGGTCAGCCGTGCTATGTGTGCGCCGAGAAACCCGAGCAGTGCCGCGATCTCGGACTCCTCAATACAGAGGAATGTTCCTCCTGCGACAAAAATCCTCAAACCGAATGCCAACCCGCAGAAACGACCAAACAAGGGATCCCCTGCTATCGTTGCGGCCCAAGAGTTGAAAAATGCAGCGATCTTGGTTTAGTGGATGAACCAGGATGCCAGGCGTGTGACAACGATCCTAAAACACAATGCGTGGCCGATAAACAGACCCAAGAAGGACAACAATGTTATCAATGTATTGAAAGGCCTGAAGACTGCCGGAATCTTGGACTTCTGGACGAGGAATCATGCCGCCAATGCAACCAAAACCTGGACACCCATTGCGAGCTCGGTTCCAAGACAAAAGAAGGCAAGTCCTGTTATGTCTGCAACAAAAAAACTCAGGCCTGCGCCGCGCTCGGTCTCTTAAGCTCTTTGGAGTGTAAATATAAATGCACGCAATGTGTGGAGGATCAAAAAGCGGATAGTGGCGAACCCTGCTTCCGTTGTGAGACAAAACAAGCCAGCGCGGATTGTTTAAATGAAAACTATCTCCAAGACTGCAGCGGTTGTCAAGAAACGGAGATCTGTTCCGAGACAAACGTCATTCTCTTTTATCCGACCAAAGACAAAACCATTCTCTCTTGCTACACCTGCATCCCCGCGCGTTAAAAACACACGCCCATCCCTCTCCTGTCCCGAATACGCCGTGCTAAGTTATTGACATAAAAACTCTTTATGATTATACTTGGGGCAAGTCAAAATGAAATTTTGCCGAAGTGGTGAAATTGGTAGACGCGCACGTTTCAGGGGCGTGTGGGAGAAATCCCGTGTGGGTTCGAGTCCCACCTTCGGCATAAATTTTTCAAGTAAATCCTGACGACCTTCTCCTAACCCGGTAAAAAATATAAACCATGTCGACGCTGGAAAACAACAATTCATCTAATATCGATGAAGTCGAAATCCACGAGTGGCTCAGCTCGCTGGATTATGTTTTAAAACACGGCTCCAAAGATCAAGCTAGAAATATCCTCCAGCAACTTCAAATACGCGCCCAGGAAGCCGGAATCACTTTACCTTTCTTAGTCAACACCCCTTATGTGAATACCCTGCCCGTCGGCAAACAGCCCCCCTATCCCGGCAACCGCGAGATAGAACGGCGCATTAAAAGTATTATCCGCTGGAATGCCATGGCCATGGTCGTGCGCAGCAACCGCGCTGAGGCCGGCATCGGGGGTCATATCTCGACGTATGCCTCGGCCGCGACACTTTTGGAAGTCGGGTTCAATCATTTTTTCCGCGCCCCCACAGAAAATTTTTGCGGAGATTTTGTGTACTTTCAAGGGCACGCCTCCCCGGGGATTTATGCCCGAGCGTTTTTGGAAGGCCGCTTGAACGAGCAAAACCTGGAAAACTTCCGCCGTGAGCTTAAAAAAGACGGCGGGCTTTCTTCTTATCCGCATCCGTGGCTGATGCCGAACTTTTGGCAATTCCCGACGGTTTCCATGGGACTCGCGCCGATTATGGGCATCTACCAAGCCCGGTTTATGCGCTATCTGGAAGACCGCGGCTTAAAACCCAAAGACAACGCCAAGGTCTGGGTTTTTATGGGGGACGGGGAATGCGACGAACCGGAATCTCTTGGAGCCATAACCATGGCGTCCCGGGAAAGACTGGATAACCTCCTTTTTATCATCAACTGCAATCTTCAACGTCTCGACGGGCCTGTGCGCGGTAACGGCAAAATCATCCAAGAGCTTGAGGCCATTTTCCGCGGAGCCCAATGGAACGTTCTTAAAGTGATCTGGGGGAGCGATTGGGATCCCCTTTTAGAAAAAGATACTGACGGCCTGTTAGCGAAACGCATGGGCGAGACGGTCGACGGCCAGTATCAAAAATATACGGTCTCCACGGGCGATTATATTCGCCGGGATTTCTTCGGCAGTTCCCCTGAGCTCCTGGAAATGGTCAAAAACCTCTCGGATGAACAATTACAACATCTGAACCGCGGCGGTCATGACCCGCAAAAAGTTTATTCCGCCTACAAAGCCGCCTTTGAATTTACCGGCGCTCCCACCGTGATCCTCGCCAAGACGATCAAGGGATACGGTCTCGGGGAAAGCGGCGAAGGGAAAAACATCTCTCACCAGCAGAAAAAATTGAATGAAGACGAACTGCGTCAATTCCGCACACGATTTAATATTCCTATTTCGAATGACGCCGTGGCGCAGGCCCCTTTTTACAAGCCGCCGGAAGATTCCGAAGAAATGGTGTATTTACACAACCGGCGAAAAACCTTGGGCGGCTACCTCCCGACCCGCCACGGGACGAGCCGGCCGCTGGCGGCCCCTGAGTCAAAACTCTTTGAAGAATTCTATCAAGGCACCGCCGAGAGGGAAGTCTCCACCACCATGGCCTACGTCAGGATTTTAACACTCCTTTTACGCGATACCCAAATCGGCAAACTTGTCGTCCCGATCATCCCCGATGAGGCCAGGACATTTGGGATGGAAGCCCTGTTCCGTCAATGCGGCATCTACTCTCATGTCGGCCAGCTTTATGAACCCGTAGACAAAGACAGCCTTCTCTATTATAAGGAAATTACAGACGGACAAATCCTAGAGGAAGGGATTAATGAGGCCGGGGCCTTGTCTTCTTTTATCGCGGCGGGAACCGCTTATTCAACGCACGGCATCAACACAATCCCTTTTTACACCTATTATTCCATGTTTGGCCCCCAACGGGTCGGCGATCTCATCTGGGCCGCCGCCGATTCCCGGTGCCGCGGATTTCTTGTCGGCGCCACTTCCGGGAGGACAACGTTAAACGGCGAAGGCCTTCAGCATCAGGACGGCCATAGTCATGTCCTGCTGTCTTGCGTCCCCAATCTTGTCGCGTATGATCCGGCCTTTGCCTTTGAATTGGCCGTCATCATCCGCGACGGCCTTCACCGCATGTATGAAAAACAGGAAAATATCTTTTACTATTTAAGCGTCAGCAATGAGAACTACGCGATGCCGCCCATGCCGCAAGGCGTGGAGGAAGGCATCTTAAAAGGCCTGTATAAATTTAAACCTTCGGAGAAAGAAGATCTCGACTTGAAGGCCCACCTGTTCGGCAGCGGCCCGATTATCCACCAGACGCTGAAGGCCCAGAAAATCCTGGAAGAAAAATATCATATTTCAACGGATGTCTGGAGCGTCACCAGTTATACAGAATTACGTCGTGAGGCCTTACAGATCGAACGATGGAATATGTTGCATCCTCAACAGCCGTCCCAAACGCCTTATGTCACCCGGTGCCTGGCCCAGGAAAAAGGACCCTTGGTCTTTGCCTCGGACAACATGAAAGTGCTGCCCGACGCTTTGGCCCGATGGGTTCCAGGCCGCAATATCTCTCTGGGAACCGATGGGTTTGGACGCAGCGAAAGCCGTAAGGCCCTGCGTGATTTCTTTGAAGTCGACGACCGCCATATCGCCTTTGCCGCCCTGGGGCTCCTCTACCGCGATGGAAAGATAAAAAAAGAAACTCTTGATCAAGCCATGAAAGATTTGGAAATTAATCCGGAAAAAGTTAATCCGATGATTGCTTAGGACAAACTATGTTCGACTTCAAACTCCCCGAAATCGGCGAAAACATTACTTCCGGTCATGTCGTCAAAATCCCGGTGACTGCCGGACAGGTTGTTCAAAAAGACCAAACGCTCGTTGAACTGGAGACAGACAAGGCCTCGCTGGATGTCCCTTCCCCTTGTGACGGGGTTATAAAAGAAATCCTTATCCGGGAAGGACAAGACGTCAAGATCGGCGAGGTGATGATGCGCATTGAGACCGGACAAAGGGTTCAGGCGGCATCCCACGTTGAAAAGATCGCCCCGGCGAAAACCCTGCGGGGGACAGCCGCGTCCGCTGAGGAGATCTCACGGCCGTTTGAGCAACAACAGCGTCCCATCACATTAGGTCCTATCGACAAAGAACCAACACAGGCCGTGCCCTTTCCTCTCAGCGGACCGCAAAAAAATATGAAAGATGTCTCCGCGCCACCCTCCGTGCGCCGATTGGCCAGGGAGATCGGAGTGGATATTATCCAAGTCCTTGGCTCCGGCCCCGGCGGAAGGATTTCCGTGGAGGATGTCAAGGGCCATGCCAAACGGCTCCTCACGGCCGGATCCGCTGCGATCATCACCGGCGTTCCGATTAAATCCCTCCCCGATTTCTCCAAATGGGGCGCGATTGAACGCAAGGCCATGACCAACATCCGAAAAAAAACCGCGTACCATTTAAGCTTCGCCTGGGCAACGATCCCCCACGTCACACAATGGGACAAAGCCGATATCACGGATCTTGAGAAATTACGCCAACGTTATTCAACCCCCCAGCGGAAATTAACCGTAACGCCTTTCCTGCTGAAAGTCATGGCTTCGGCGCTCAAAACCTTTCCCCAATTCAATGCCAGCCTTGATATGACCGGCGAGGAAATCATTTATAAAAAATATTGCCATATCGGGGTCGCCGTGGATACCGACCGCGGGCTCATTGTTCCTGTCCTGCGGGACGTCGATCAGAAAAACATCTTGGAACTGACCCGTGAACTGAATGAAATCTCCGAACGCGTCAGAAATAAAAAAATATCTTTGGAAGAACTTCAGGGCGGCTGCATCACCCTGACCAATCTCGGCGGTATCGGAGGCGTCGCCTTTTCGCCCATCATCAACTGGCCGGAAGTGGCCATTTTAGGCGTGGCCAGGGCAACCAGTGAGCCTGTTTATATCGAGGGAGCCCTCACGCCCAGGACATTGCTTCCTCTTTCTCTTTCGTATGATCACCGGCTGATTGACGGAGCGGACGGCGCCCGTTTCTTACGCTGGATCTGTGAGGCCATTGAACAGCCATTTGTGATGGAATTGGAAGGATGAGAAAATTTGTGACAAACCATGAAGAGAATCAAAATCCGTCAGGCAAAGAAGGAGAATCGTTTGTGACACAATCCCCTGAAACCCAACTTTTAGTTATCGGAGCCGGCCCCGGAGGATATGCCGCGGCGTTTTACGCGGCGGACCACGGCCTGGAGGTGACGCTCGTCGATAAAGAACCAACCCCGGGCGGCGTGTGCCTCTTTAAAGGATGCATTCCTTCCAAAGCCCTGCTCCACGCGGCCAAAGCGCTTTCTGATGCCAGGGCCGCGAAAAATTTCGGCATTGAATTCGGCCAGCCCAAGATCGACCTGGAAAAAATGCGCCAATGGAAAGAGGGGATCATCACGAAACTAACCGGCGGCTTAGGCGCCCTGTGCAAACAACGCAAAATTAAATATCTTCAGGGACAGGCATCTTTTCTTGACGCTCAGCGCGTGAGAGTTCATCGACAGGACACAACGGAGCAAACCCTCTCCTTCCAGCACGCAGTTCTGGCCACAGGGTCAACCCCCATCCGGCTGCCCCATCTGCCTGATTCCTGCCGTGTCCTGGATTCCACCTCGGCCCTGAAAATGGACGACATCCCCGAAAGTCTGTTAGTCATCGGCGGAGGCTATATCGGCCTTGAATTAGGAAGCGTCTATGCGGCATTAGGCAGTCAGGTTACGGTTGTGGAAATGACTGACCGTTTGTTAACGGGCATTGACCCTGACTTAACCGCGCTGCTGACAAAACGGTTGAATGTTGTGTTTCACAAAATCCTGCTCAACACGAAGGTGGCCCGCGCGCAAGAGCTCTCCGATGGAATTAAGGTCAGCCTTCAACCGAACGCGGGACAAATGACCGAACAGTCCTACACCAAAATCCTTGTCTGCGTCGGCCGGCGGCCGGAGACAACCGGTCTCGGGATAGAAAAAACGCGGATAGAATTAACCCAGCGCGGATTTATCAAAGTGGACGGACAACGTCGAACCGCCGAACCTGCTATTTTCGCGATCGGGGATATCACCGGAGAACCCATGCTGGCGCATAAAGCCTCGCACGAAGGCCATGTCGCTGTGGAGGCGATCTTGGGGAAAAAAAGCATCTTTGAGCCCAAGGCTATTCCGGCGATTGTCTTTACGGATCCGGAAATCGCCTGTTGCGGGTTAACCGAAACACAGGCCGCTAAGGACAACAGGCCTGTCGAGGTGGTTAAATTTCCCTGGGCCGCCTCGGGCCGGGCCTTGACGTTGGACAGGATCGACGGGATGACAAAGTTATTGGTGGATCCGCAGACAAAGAGGGTTTTGGGAGCCGGCCTGGTAGGGGCCGGAGCCGGAGAACTGATTTCAGAAGCTGTTTTAGCCGTCGAGATGGGCGCCATGGCGGAAGATATCCAATGGAGCATCCATCCCCACCCCACCCTTTCGGAAACGATCATGGAAGCCGCGCAAGCCATAGGGGGCCAAAGCACCCATCTCTACAAACCAAAAAGAAACTGACAACGGATGTCCCCTTTACGGCTTTGCACTCGACGGGCTATTTCTCAAGGATTCTTTGAGCCAATAAATGTACTGAGGATCGACGGCGTACCCCAACCTTTGCGCGTTTAAGACATCCTTTAAAGCCTTGGGATAATCGCCCTTGGCCTGGTAAGCCAGAGAACGGTGATAATAACTAACGGCGGATTGAGGTTGCAGTTCAATAACTCTGTTGTAATCCGCCAGCGCCCGTTCATAATCCCCTTTCATTTTGTAAGCGTCTCCCCGGTTTCTAAACGCCTCCCAAAATCCGTCGTGGGTTTTCCACACAACATCATAATTGGCTACGGCCCGGGTATAATCCGCGATCGCCAGATCATAATTTCCCATGCGGGCATGCACCGTGCCGCGGTTTAAAAACGTGATATGAAAATCATCTTTATACCGCAACGCCGTCTCAAAATCAGCTAAGGCCAGGTCATAGGCCTTCCCGTCGGCGTACAGGTTGGCCCTATTGATATACGCCGCAACATACTTTGGATCAAGACGCAGCGATTGGTTGTAATCCGCCAGGGCGCGCTGTGGCTGTTTCAATTTAACCTGAATGACCCCGCGGTTGTTGTACCAGACGGCATTATCGGGTTTCATGGCGATCACCTGATCATAACAATCCAGGGCCAGATCGTATCGCCCATACTTCTCAACGGCCCGGGCTAGATTCAAATAGGGGCGGATCTTGCGCGGCGACTTCTTAACCACATCATTCCACAGAACCACTTCGTTCTCCCAAATCTTGTTGCGCTGAATTGTCAGAAACGACAACAGAACGACCAGGACCAGCACAACCCCGGCGAACTTCCTGGAATCCTTTAAACTTTCGTAAAGCCAAACAACCAATCCCAAAATGAATCCGACAGAGAGAAGATACGCTTTGTGTTCCCAAATCACATTGGGACGCGGAATCAACTCGACGGAAAAAGTCATGAATATCCATCCCAAACCGAAAGCGACCAACGGGCGTTCGCGCCTCACGCGCAGTGCCGTCAACACAAAGAGGCCGATCCCGACAATACAAATAAAAGTGCCTGGTTCAAAAATATGGCGCGACACCGGGAAATCATAGTCCAGGTTCTGCCCCAGAGGAATGACCAGAAGCCGCAGGAGCGTCATGAAAACACGCGCCTGGGTCAACAGATACGTCCCGGGGGTGATCCTGTCTCCATCATGAGACTCTGAAATCTGAGACTCAAAAATTTTTGAACTCAAAAGCGCCCGCGCCGTCTCGGGCCGCCCCCGGGAATAGATGAACGGAATCATCAAGAAAAACACCAACGCCAGCAAGAAATAAACACCTTTCCATGTCTTTCCCCGGGCCCGGGACACTGCCCCTGTAACTGCGCCTGCCGGATGTCCCAAGGGAGACAACATCCGTTCCATCAAGATAATAATGAAAGGTAAAGTTATCACAATCTCTTTCGTCAACGCGCCCAACACAGCCGCCGCTCCCGATAAGAAAAAAAATATTCCCTTGATGAGAATACTGCCCATTATTCGCCGACCTTTGACATAACAACACACCGAACACAAAAAGAAAGCCGCGGCCAGAGAGGCGAATCGCTGTGTAATGTAAGTCACCGCCTGCGTCTGGACAGGGTGCGCGACGAACAACAGCGCCACCGCCAGGGCTATCCACTTTTTATCCCGGGATATGCGTTCCTGCTGAAACCGCGGAAGAGTAACGAGCAACGTCATCAGCCAATAAACCAGGATACCGTTGATCGCGTGGATGACCATATTGGTCAGGTGATACCCGGCGGGATTCAGTTTATGGAAATGATAATTCAAGGCAAAGGACGCCCAGCCGACAAAACGCGTCGATGCGCCTTTGGAATTCCAGATCTCACGGATATCCTGGAGATGCGTGATGGCGGGATTCTGGACGATAAAAGGGAAGTCGTCGAAATGAAAACCGTATTGGAGTGTCTTGAAGTAAAGACCAACGGCGAGAATACAGATAACCGCGAAAGGCCCCACGACGTCAAAACAACGCTTCGTCATAGTAAGGTCACGGTCTTTCATCCGCGCGCTCTCTTCCCCGTGAGATTACCCACGGTTCTGAATGAGGCCTTCGACTCTGATGGGAGACGTCGAGAGGAATCTCATCTGTTCTCCCACACGGAGTCCCATGTCCCCGGCATGACCCGCGTTGATTTCCAGGACGTATAAAGCGTTTTGTTCCGGGACATACACCGCACACGGATCTACCGCGCAGGGAGGAACCTGTCTTTCGATATAGACAATGCGCTGATCCTGATCCAACCAGATCATATCCAGCGGGATTAAAGTGTCCTTCATCCAGAAGGCATGTCGGGCGCTTTCCGTGAAGACAAACAGCATTCCTTTACTTTCTCCAAGGAAGGACCGAAACTGCAACCCCCGGCGCATATCTTCTTCCTTCCCAACAACCTCGACTTCAACGCAGTTGTTTTGGAAACACACTTGCTGACCCGCCGATTTTGAATTCGAACGACACGCCGACAGAAAAACGACCGCGGTTATAAAAGCCAAAGAATACAGCGCGCCCCGATGCCGTCTCCGCTTTGTAAAAAACAGCGCGAGGCCTCGATATGGAGGAACACCCTTTAACAAAAAAATATTATTCATTTTCAATTAAATTTAAATAATCCTTAAATTCCAGTTTCCCGGTTATTTCCTGATTCACCACAGCGATCCTTTTAGAAATGTGCGGATGGGTACGCCAGTAACTGAAAGGTTGAGGATCGGCCTTTTCTTGTTCTTCTTTTAATTTCCTCAAGACCCCCAATGCCCCCAAGGGATCATAGCCGGCTTTTTTTAAATATTTGACGCTCAGCCTGTCCGCCTCATATTCATCCGCCTGAGAGTATTCCATAAACAACGAAGCCAAAGCCAGTTGCACGCCGCCGGCCACATTAGCGTTTGTCTGAGTGGCCAGGATCTGCGCGAGCAGCGCCCCGTAAGACGACTGCACTCTCTTGATGCCGTGTTTGGCGGTTATATGTCCCAGCTCATGGGCGATGACACCGGCTAATTCGTCGTCGCTTTTGACCTTATCCAGTAAACCTTTAAAAACATAAATATATCCGCCCGGTAAACTGACCGCGTTGATCAGATCATCCTCCAGGGCCTTGATAAAATACACCAGATCATGGCGGTCACTCACCTCCACCAGACGCTCCAGGATGCGTTCCAGGCGCTCATTGACATCAAGATCGTGAATGACTTTGTACTCCTGTTCAATCTGATGAGATACCGCTTCACCGATCTTGATCTCCTTCTCGGTCCCATACAGCAGGGATTCCTGACGCTGAGTGGCCAAATTATACTCCGTCGTGCAACCCGCGAGAAATACCCCCAGCGCTAGCCATAGAAAAAAAGTCCTGCCTATTGACCTCCGCACAAGTAATAGAATTGAACCATCCAGCGGACGGAGGTCGAGATACTGACTACCATAGTGTTTCATTACTTTTGCGGAAGTCAGTAAATATATTTTAAAAATATAATCCGGGAAATTGCTGAACGCCCTCATAAAATAGAAACTCCGAATTTCTTAAGCATGGTCGCCAGCTTCGCCATCGGAAGACCGATCACATTCGAATAACAGCCTTCAATGCGATGGATAAAAATACTGCCCCAGCCCTCAATATCAAAACCCCCGGCTTTATCAAACGGATCCACCTTACTGTGATACCGCTCGATCTCTTCATCGGTCAGCGGGAGCATAAAGACTTTCGTCTTCTCGTAATCCACCATCCTCCGACCGCCGCGCGCGTCGACAATGGCCACGCCGGTATAAACCCATTGAGGCCGGGAAAAGAGAATTTTAAGGATCTGCCGGGCTTCTTGAAAATTCTTCGGCTTCCCGATGATCTTCTTATGCCCGACATAGACCACCGTATCGGCACCGATCACCACGCCGTCTTTCAATCTCGAGGCAACGTCTTGCGCTTTCAAAAGCGCATTCTGTTGAACTAGGGCTGCGCAATTCGTCCTGATGCGCTTGTGTTCTTCCACACGGCTGGGTTTGACGCTAAACTGGACACCCAAAAGTTCAAGGAGTTTTTGTCGTTGCAAAGAAGCTGAGGCAAGAATAAGTTTGGTCATATCAAGAAAGGATCTCTTCAATCCCAAAGATGGAAATCAGTTCACAGCCTCTCCGGGCCAGGGCCTCTTGGGCGCCTTCATGACGGTCAACGAGACAAATAGCCTTGGGCGCCTGGACATGCATGGACTTTAAGACATCCAAAGACTGCAAAAAGGCTTTACCGGTCGTCGCCACGTCATCTATCAAGACCACCCGGCTGCCCTCCTTCAAGAGAGGACCTTCCACTTGTTGCTGTTTACCGTGCGGTTTAGGGGCCTTACGGATAATAAACGTGTTCAGCGGTCTTTGGTCCTGGAGGCTTAAAACAGCAATCGCGCCGAGCATCGGATCCGCGCCCAGCGTTGGTCCGCCGATAGCGTCGATCTTGTCGTCTTTGACCAAATCAAGAATCAATCGCGCGCACAGATAAACTCCCTCGGCCTTCAACGTGACCCGGCGGGCATCAATATAAAAATCACTCTCTTTCCCTGAAGAAAGGATAATCTTCTCGCGAAAATAAGCCTCTTTCTTAATAATCTGAAGAAGCCTCTGTTTCTCTTGCTGGAGCGGGTGAACAGACATCGTCTCGTCCTTATAAATAATTCATGATTATTCTAATGAAGTCGTTGCGAGCGAACAGACTGGGTCAAATGAAACACCTTGTGTCGTTGCGAGCCCAGAAAGGGCAAAGCCGTCTCCCCGTTAGGGAGCGCTTCGTCTTGATCATCTTAACCATTCGTCTACGGGCGGGGCCTCGAGTTGACGTTCAAGCATCTCACGACGTAACCGAACGATATATTCCAATAACTCCTTATGCTTTTGATATTCCTTGGGTGTAAAACCGGATTTCCCATGAAAAGTCCTGCTGGCCGCCAGCTCGATTTTGGCCTCAACATAGGCGCCGTTTAATTTATCATCCGAAAGCTTATCAATATCTTCCACCGACAGCATTTGAATGTCGTACAAAAAAGCCATCGCCTGGACGCTGAACATCAAAAAGAGACATGCTAAAAGGACGATTTTCTTGACTGATTTTAAAACAGGTCTCACGGCATGGATCATACATTCCTCCTCTCGTTATGTGCGGGCATTATACAATTAGGCCCAGGTTGATTCAAGATGATTTATCGTTTCCTCCTGTTTTCCTGATTTCCTGATTTCCTTCATTGACACGCCCAACCGTAATTGTTAAGATATCGCCCGTGCTGACACTCCTTATTGACGGTCTATCTGATTTAATATATCCCCCCAACTGCCTTCTGTGTCATGCTTACCTTCGACCATCTCAACATCTTCACGCGGATAAAACGATCGGAAAAAGCAGAAGAATTTTTCAATACCTGAATACCCTTAAGCTTAACCCTTTGCTCTGCCCGGGCTGTAGGGATTCTATCCCCTTCAACATTCCTCCTTTCTGCCTCCGATGCTCCCGCCATGTCGGCGCGACGTTTCAATACCCCCTGTGTAAAATCTGCGCAAGGGTTACGCACCATTTTGACTTCGCCTGGAGCGCGTGCCTTTACAATGACACCCTTAAAGCGCTTATCCACCGATTCAAGTACGGACAAAAAACACTCCTCCAACATTCCTTTTCTCAACTGATGCTCTCCTTTATCCAAGAATACCATTTTGATATCGAACACTTTGACATGGTCGTCCCTATTCCACTCTCCGCGACCCGTCTAAGAGAACGGGGCTACAACCAGGCATGGCTATTAGCCAAAGGGGTTACTTCCGCTTACCCTATTGCTTTAGACTCCCGTCTTCTGATACGCGTACGGCACACCCCCAACCAGGCCCAATTACACGAAAAAGAACGCTGGACAAATATCCAAGGGGCTTTTAAAATAAAAAACTCAAAACGCGTCGCCGGTAAGAATATCTTAATCGTGGATGATCTGCTGACGACGGGCGCGACAGCTTCAGAGGCCGCGCGCGTCCTTAAAGAAGCCGGAGCTAAAAGGGTAGGCGTCTTGACCCTGGCCACAACTCCTTCCGGCCACTGACCCGCGCGCGAGTAAAGGACAACCGCACCGCTTATGAAAATTGTGAGAAGTTACATCTTGCGTGAATGTCTGACCCCATTTTTTTTATCCCTCGTCGTCCTGACCTGTGTCTTTCTTTTGGGGAATCTGATTCAACTCACGAATTTGGTCATCAACAAAGGCGTAAGTCTCTCGACCATCGGTCGGGTCTTCCTCCTGTATATTCCGGTATTATTAGGCTATACCCTGCCGCTCTCCTGCCTCATCAGCGTGGCCTTGGCCTTCAGCCGGTTGTCTTCGGACAATGAAATCCTCGCCTTGCGGGCCAGTGGCGTTCATCTCGGACGTCTCTTGACGCCTCTCATCCTGTTAGGATTCATCGTGAGTCTCTTCGCGATCATCCTCAATGAACGTATTATTCCCTACGCCCACACGGAACAGCACCGTTTGGTGAAAAGTCTGGGCGCGGCTAATCCAACGGCTTTATTAGAGCCGGGGATGTTTATTAAGGCCTTCAATAATCAGATCATCTTCATTCATAAAATCGACGGGAGTAAATTATCCAACATCACGATCTGGCAACCGCGGCCCGACGGCCCCACCCGCACGATCATTGCCAAAGGCGGAGAGTTCACCCCCGTCCCCGGCAAAGATCAGATCAAGCTCAAATTAATCAACGGGACATCGGATGAGCCCAACCTCAACGAGCCCAACAAGTTTTACAAATTGAATTTTAAAACCTTTTTCATGGATCTGGACATTTCCTCGAATAAAGAAAAACTCGAGAAAAAGCCCAAGGGCATGACCCTTAAAGAGCTGCAGAAAGAAATTGATAATCTGGAAAAACTCTTCGTCGATACTTCCAACCTCCGCACGGAATATTACCGAAAAATCACATGGTCGTTTGCCGCGTTGATCTTTGTTCTCCTGAGTTTTCCCATTTCCGTGATCACCAACAAAAGAGAACGCTCGGCCAACGCCGTCTTGGTAATCCTCTGCGCGGTGGTGTACTATTTGCTGTCGTTGGGCTGTGAGGCCTTGAGCGTCAAAAACATTTTTCCGCCGGCCATCATCATGTGGGTGCCCAATATGGTTGCGGCCACGGGGGCTGTCATTCTCAATCTTAAATGCGTATCCTAGACCGTTACATCCATCGATCCATTTTTTCCATTTTTATATCGGCTGTCTTGATATTCACCTTCCTTTATATCCTGGTGGATGTGACCAGCACCCTGGATGAAATCATTGACCGCAAAATTCCCTTCACTATTCTCATCCACTATTATCTGTCCTATTTCCCCATGATCCTGGTGAACACCTCTTCGTTCGCCTGTCTCATAGCGACCCAATTCACCTACAGCCATCTCAACAGCAACAATGAAGCCACGGTCATGCGCACGAGCGGTTTGAATTTCTGGCAAATCACCCGGCCCGCCATTTGTTTCAGCCTCCTGGTCTCCGCGTTCGTCTTCTGGGTCAATGAAGATTTTGTTCCGCAAGCCACCCAGACGACCAAACAAATCCGCGACGAAAACATGATCCTTTTGGTTGACCGGTTAATCAAAAAAGACTCCAAGATCACCAATCTGACGTTTTACGGATTGAAAAACCGGCTTTATTTTATTGACGCGTACGACCCGAAATCGTTCGAACTCGACGGCATCACGATTGTCGAGAATGATCCCGAACAGAACGTCCGGCAAAAAATTGTGGCTTTAAAAGGCATCTGGACAGGAATCGCCTGGAAGTTTTATCAATGTCAAGTGACCACCTACACGGCGGAAGGCGTGAACACGCCCTTGAAGGTCAAGGTCTATAAAGAAAAACTGATGGACATCCGGGAAACGCCCAAGGATTTTCTCAATCAACGCATCAATGTCGCTTCTATGAATATTTTGGAACTGAAGAGTTATATCTCGCGGTTTTCCAACAGCGGAGCCGTCAAGGCCATCAACAATCTGAAAGTCGATCTTTATCAGAAATTCGCTTTCCCTCTCGGCAACTTTGTGATTGTCCTGATCGGGCTTCCCTTCGCCCTGATGATCAAAGGACGCAAAGGTTCAACCCTGGTGGCTTTTGCCATCGCGGTGATGATCGGCTTTTTATATCACGTCCTCTGTTCCGTGGCTCTGGCCTTCGGGAAAGGAGGATTTTTTCCGCCGATTCTGGCCGCCTGGATTCCCCCATTTCTTTTTATCGGCGCCGCCATTTCCGTCATCGAATCCCATTTCTAAAGATCAATCGCCAATTTAACAAACGCCTGTTGAATTCAACCTCCGGAGGTTGAATTGGGGGCATCTTTAATTCACCAAGCGCTTGGTGAATTAGTAAAAGCCATTGCGCGACCATCCTATTTCTTATAAACGCGCGGCAAACGGTTGCCCAGCAGGCAGACGATTTCGTAATTGATCGTCTCCCCATGCCTTGCCAATTCATCCGCGCTGATGGTCTGGTCTTTCTGGCTTCCCAAGATGGTGACAGGCAACCCCAACCTCAGGGAATGCTTCGTTCGAGACCCGGAGAGAACAACCTTCGAAACATCAACCATAATTTGATCCATGGTCACCCGGCCGATCACCGGACACCGGATCCCCTCCACCAAGACGCTGGCCTTGCCGGAAAATCCCCGCAGATAGCCATCGTTGTAACCAAGAGGAAGTGTGGCCACGGTCATGTCGCGCCCGGCGATAAACGTCCGGCCGTAACTGATGCTCCGGCCTTTTTTAACTTTCTTGAGATAAATAATTCTGGATTTGACGCTCATGGCCGGTTGAAGACGGACATCGTTTCTTACCTCCGGCGCCGGGTGCAATCCGTAAAGCATCAAGCCCGGTCTGGCCAGATTAAGGACGCGGGTCTGATACCCCGCCAGGCCCATGCTGTTGGCGGCGTGGATATACGAGATCACCAGGCCCTCCTGATCCAGGCGCTGGATCAGCGCGTAAAAAATATCAAGCTGTTGGCGCGTAAAACCCTTGTCCGTATCCGCCGACGGGAAATGCGTGTAAAGGCCGTGAATGGTTAAATGCTTGAATTGATTGACCCTCTTGATGAACTCAAAGGCCTCTTCATGCCAAACCCCCAACCGCCCCATCCCTGTGTCCACCTTGATATGGATCCGCATGCGCTTCCTGACCCGCCGGGCGTAACGGTTAAAAGACGAAGCCAATGCCAGGCTGTTGACGGTGGGGATCAGATCGTAGTCCAGAATGTACGGCGCCAAGGAAGGCAAGGCGGCTTCTAACAACAGCATCGGTTTTTTAATCCCCGCTTCCCTTAACGATATTCCTTCGGCGATGTCGGAAACGCCGAAAAACCCGACGCCCCGCGCCTCCAACAGCAGACCCACCTCTCGTGATCCGTGCCCGTACGCGTCGGCTTTAATCACCGCCAGGATTTCCATCCTCTTCCACCTGCCGTCGGAAGGTCCGCGGGTTTCATTGCGCGCCGCCAGCCGACGGAGTTCTTTAAGATTACGCGCGATGGCCCTTAAATCAATTTCTACCCAACTGAGCGGTTGTATTTTTTCTTGAGTTGTCCGCATACGTGCGACTCGCTACTGCGCTGTCAAATTAATTGTTAATAGATCTCAGAAGAGGCGCAGTGTTGTACCGTGTTTCACTATCAACAATTAAGTTGACACGGTGCTATTTTCCAGCGTTTCTGACCTGACAATCCTCGGGATATAAATAAAGGGGAACCAAGCTCGCCGCGTCATCAAATTTCTTGGCTTGAAATTTTTCGCGCGCCAGCAAAGCCAGACATTTCGCCCGGGGATACCAGCATTTTTCTTCTGTTACCTGAAGCAAATTTTTTCCCCGTCCCCTGTCCCCGGCCTTGGCATTCAACAACTCAATCTCGTCGCGGTAGAGCTTGATGCCGTCGCCGATCAAGATCGTCTCTTCCTTGACCCGGGCCAGAACATCCCCCAGGGAGGTCAACAAATAATCACTTTTTCTCTTTAAAACACCGTTCTTTTTTTCATAAAAACACGCGTACACCAGATTTCTTCGGGCGTCACAGAGGGTGCCGATGAGCGCGTCGCGCTCCAGAACATTTAAAGCCAGCACATCCAGACTCGGGATACCCACCACCGGTTTGCCGGTAGCCAGCGCGAAGGCCTTGATCGTCGATAAACCCACCCGGAGACTCGTAAAGGACCCCGGCCCTAAACCAACGGCGAATCCATCCAATTGGGAAAGAGCAATCCCGGCTTTCTTCAGGATCTGATGGATCGACGGGATAATGGAAGAAGAAAGGACCCTGGTTATTTTTATGTTTCTGGATCTTAGAATTTCTTCTCCGTCGGAGACGGCCAGGCTAAAAGTTTTCGTCGATGTGTCAATGGACAATATTTTCATACCGTACTACCTATCCCATTTCTCCAGAACCTCTTCATATCTCTGGCCCCACGCCTTCATTTCAATCGTCCGGCCTTTCCCTTCTTTCCGGTGATTCAGGTGAATCGCGAGATACTCCTTGGGAAGAAGCGTCCCCAGCCGGTCAGCCCATTCCACGACGGCGATCCCTTGACCGTACAAAAACTCCTCGTAGCCCAGAGACAAAATGCCCGCCCCATCTCCCAAACGGTAAAGATCGAAATGATATAAAGGCACCCGGCCTTCGTAGAGATTCATCAAAATAAACGTCGGACTGCTGACTTTCTTTGCGGATATTTTCATGCCCATCGCGACCCCTTTCACGAAGGTCGTCTTCCCGCTGCCTAACTCTCCGAACAGGCAAACAATATCCGTCGCACGAAGGCGCCCGCCTAATTGCTCGCCAAACCTGATCGTTTCCTCCTGATCTTTGGAAATGAATCTTATGGATTTCATATAACCTAACGATTTAAAAATGCGTATACCCTTTCAAACTCAACGTCTTGATTCGGCCTTTTTCATCCACGAACTGCAGACACCCGCGCCGCGCTGTGATTTCACCGATGGGCCAGAACTTGAATTTAGACTTCCGCGAATCCCTCAATCCCTCCGCTTTCCGGGGAGAAACGGTAACGATCAGCTCAAAATCCTCTCCGTAGTACAAAGCCCCGCGCGAATCCGCATCCGGATGCCGGGGGATTTTGTTCTCATAAATCACCGCGCCCACCCGGCTTTCCTCTAAGATATGTCCTAAATCCGCCGCCAGGCCGTCGGAAATATCAATCATGGCCGTGGGGTTAAAATGCTTAACGAGGTATTGCGCCTCGGCAACCCGCGGCACGAACCGTAAATGCCGGCCGCTTTTCAACGATCCTCCCAGCGGGCCGCTCACAAAAATAAGGTCTCCGACTTTAGCGCCCCGGCGCAAGACTGCCTTCTTGCGCGCGACCTCTCCGACCAAGGCCACATTAATAATCACCCCCGGGCTCCTGACCGTATCCCCACCGACAATCGCCACGTCAAACTTGCGGGCGGTCTTCTTCATCCCCTCGTAAATCTGTTTAACGAAATCCCACTCACACCGTCTAGAAACGCCCAGGGACACCACGGCATATTTCGGAATCCCGCCCATGGCCGCGATATCGCTGATACTGCAGGCCATCGCTTTGTGCCCAATGCCCCGGGCGGGCATGTCCTTCGTGAAATGAACACCTTCGAGAAGCATGTCCGTGGTTAAAAGAAGATCTTTTCCCTCAGACGAGGACACAACCGCCGCGTCATCCCCAATCCCTTCCATTACCGATCGAGAGTGACCGGCGATTTTTCGAATACGATCAATGACTCCAAATTCTCCAAGCTGGGATAGTTTTTTAGACATGGTTTCAGGAAGAATATAGAATAGGGATTAAAGACTTTTTCTGGATCTCAGGACATTGGATTTCTGTTCCAACATAAACACCTTCTGAATATTTTTCTTAAACGGTGGGCGAATCATTCCTTTTTCCGTGATGATCGCCGTAATCAGTTTGTGGTCCGTCACATCAAAGGCGGGATTGTAGACATCAACACTCTCGGGCGCCGTTCGCTGAGCGCCGAAACCCAGGACCTCGGTCTTGTTCCTTTCCTCAATAGGAATGTGCGCTCCCGTCGGAATCGCCCTGTCAAACGTCGACAGGGGGGCCACAATGTAAAAAGGAACGCCGTGAAAATGCGCCAGGACCGCCAAACTGTACGTTCCGATTTTATTCGCGGTGTCCCCATTGGAGGCGATACGGTCCGCCCCGGCAAACAGAATATCCACTTTGCCCTGTTTCATCAAGGTGGCGGCCATATTGTCACAAATCAGCGTCGTGTCGATTTTTTCTCTCAAAAGTTCCCAGGCCGTCAAGCGCGCCCCTTGCAGGAGAGGCCGCGTCTCGCACGCGTACACCTTAAAATTCTTCCCCTCTTCTTTAGCGCGGTACATCACCCCGAGGGCTGTCCCGTAATCCACCGTGGCCAGGGCGCCCGCGTTACAGACGGTCATAATCCTCTGCCCCGATTTGATCAAACGGGCGCCGAATTTCCCCATCATCCGGCAGACGCGGCGGTCTTCCTCATACATCGCCAACGCTTCCTCTTGGAGCAGTTTCTTTATCTCCTCGACGGTCGCCGTCGCGTGAGACAGTACCAGGCCCTGCATACGTGCCAGGGCGTTAAACAAATTCACCGCCGTCGGTCTTGAAGTGCCGATATACGCGCACACCTCCGCGATATGCTTTCTAAAACGCTCCGCATCTTTACTTTTAAATGCATTGGCCCCCAAAAGAACGCCAAAGGCCGCGGCTACTCCTAAGGCCGGCGCGCCGCGCACACTCAAGTTCTTAATGGCCTTCCACAAAACCCTGACATCCCGGCAATAAATGTATTCCAGTTTATGCGGCAGTTTCGTCTGGTCGATAATCTTGACACAATCATCAACCCAACAGATGGTTGGTATGGACATAGGCTAACCCTGATTAACAGTTACTGACTTCCGCAAAAATAAAAAAAACTTGAGGTAGTCAGTATCTCGACCTCCGCCCGCTGGATGACTCAATTCTGTTAGTTGTGCGGAGGTCAACACTTTGACGGCGGGGGGGGGTCAAGTCTTGGGAAAAGCGCCTCGTGTGATTTCAATTTAACGCCCGGCGCCAAACCGCCCCATGCCGGCGAACTGCCGACAGCGCTGAGGACCTCCAGGACCGTCTTGGTCTTCTGGGGCATCACCGCGGAAAGATGAATGGTACTGACGCGTAATGCCTCCCCGGCGGTGTAAAGAATCGTTCCCGCGTAGGCCAAATCCGTTTTGGCCACCTTCCATGGTGCTTTATGTTCGAGGTATTTATTGACTTTGCGGACCAATTGCAGTACCTGTTCAATCGCCTCATCCAGACGCAACTCACGGATCAACCCATGAATTTTATTATTTAACATATTCGCCGCATTCTGGATGTCCTTTTCATCAGCCGTGGGTTCACCGGGCGAAGGCACACACCCTTCAAAATTTTTCCCGATCAAACCACTGATCCGATTCAACAGATTTCCAAAATCATTGGCCAGGTCACTATTGTAACGTTTAATGAAAGATTCCATCGTGAAGTTGGCATCCTGCCCGAGGATCATCTCCCGCATTAAATAATAACGCACGGCATCCACCCCATACTCATCAATCAAGTCCAAGGGATTGATCACATTCCCCAGGGACTTGCTCATCTTGGTATCGCCGATCAGCCACCAGCCGTGGGCAAAGATCATCTGGGGCAACGGGAGGCCGATCGCGAACAACATCGTCGGCCAATACACGGCATGTGTCGTGAGGATATCCTTGCCGATCAAATGGATGGAAGCGGGCCACCATTTCTTAAATCGCGTTTCCTCCGCGCCGAATCCCGGAGCGGTGATGTAATTCAACAGCGCGTCAAACCAGACATACGTCACGTACTCTTGATCAAAAGGCAGTTCAATGCCCCAGCTCATGCGCGCCTTGGGACGCGAAATGCAAAGATCTCCCAGAGGCTGACGCAAGAATCCCAGGACCTCATTACGCCGGTGGACCGGTCGAATAAAATCCGGATTCTTTTCAATATGCTCTAATAACGGCTGCTGATATTTCCCCATCCGGAAAAACCAGTTACGCTCTTTCAATTCCTTGACGTCACGGAACTGTCCCGAGCTCAATTCCGTCTCTGTGATAAACCGCTCTTCCGCGACGGAATACCATCCCGTGTATTCACTGACATAAATATCCCCCGCGTCATAAACCTGCTGAAGGACTTTTTGAACCACGGCGACGTGACGTTCCTGCGTGGTACGGATAAAATCATCAAACTCAATCCCCAATTTCTTCCAAAGGCCCAGAAACCGGGGAGCCAGATCATCGCAGTGATCCAGCGGCGCCAACCCCCGTTTCTGCGCCGCCTGCTGAACTTTCTGCCCGTGCTCATCCAACCCCGTCAAAAAGAACGTCTCATCTCCCGCCGAGCGATGATACCGGGCCAGACAATCGGCCAGGATGGTTGTGTACGCGTGCCCGATATGCGGTTTGTCGTTCACATAGTAAATGGGGGTGGTGATATAAAATCTGCCGGGCGTCATGACTTCTCAATTGTAAATAATTCAGGTAACACCGTGCTAATTCTCCTGCCCTTTTTTAGGGATAATGGCCTTTACGATCTGCCCTTCTCCCACATCAATACTGACACATCTCTTTAATATATTGACGGAAACAACCCGGCCTTTACCTTCAGGGGTTTCAATTCTATCGCCGACATGCGGGAGGGACCTGGCAAACTCTTTGTACACGACGAATTCATAGGCCATGCAGCACTTGATACGGCCGCAGACACCTGAAATCCTCGAAGGATTTAAAGGCAGGCCCTGATCTTTGGCCATACGGATAGCCAGCGTGTGAAAATCCTTCATATAGGAAGAACAGCAAAATTCCCTGCCGCAGACGCCGTAACCTCTGATGATCTTCGCCTTGTCCCGGACGCCGATCTGTTTGAGTTCAATCCTGACCCGAAAAACCTGGGCCAGATCTTTAACAAGATTGCGGAAATCGACCCGGCCTTCCGCCGTAAAAAAGAAAATAATCTTACTACTGTCAAACGTGTATTCCGCCTTGACAATCTGCATATCCAGCCGTCGTTCCGTGATCTTTCGGATACAAACTTCCAAAGCGTCCTTCGCCTTCATACGGCTGTTTTCAATCTGCCTTAAATCCCCGTCCGTCGCCTTACGCAGCACTTTCCCCCAGATGTCCTCCGGTTTAACCGCGCCGACGACAGGACCGTCAGAAATGACTCTGCCGAATTCGGATCCGCGGTCTATCTCAAGAACCACATAATCATTGCGCCGACACGTCACATCGTTTAATTCAAAATAGTCCGTCGGCCGATATTCCCCGACTTGGACCTGTATGACTTTCCCCATATGATCTCCTTCATTTTCCTTCACGCCTTTAAACTGGTTCTAATAAGAGCCAAAGGGATTTTGATATTCAAATTATCCGTGAATAATTGGCACATGCGCACTACGTCTTGATGCGCTTCCAGCAATTCCTCAAACGCAAATCTTTCTTGAAACCGTCTTAATTCGTTGATCCGGTCCCTATGAATCAACCGCGCACTGTCAATCCCTGTCTTGATCAATACGCAATCACGGATCCAGCTTAATAAAACATCCAGAAACTCCCTGGTCTGTTCTTTATCCGCCAGAATTTTCTTCATATACGCCTGACTCTCCGTCGTGAGCAAGAAACGGTCGATCACCTCATTTTTCTTCTCAAACATCTGAATTTCTTTAAACCTCTGGGCCTTGCCCGGACATCCTTCGGCAAAATACGCCAGAAAATGCGCCCTCAGGGAACTCTCCCCATCTCCATCGGTTAATTGGACGGCCAATCGCTCCGCGGAAAGAGGCAAAAAATGAATCATCTGGCAGCGCGACTTTACCGTATCGAGGGTCTTTTCGGGCACGGAGGTGGTCAACAACAATAAACTGCTCGCGGAGGGTTCTTCCAATGTTTTCAGAAGCGCGTTGGCGCCTTCCGGGGTCATATTTTCAATGTTCTTCAGGATAAAAACTTTTTGCCGTCCGCTAAACGGTCTTAATTTCACCTGATTCAACATCTCCCGGATCTGTTCAATCTTGATGGATTCCCCTATCCCGCTTTCAATGACGCGCACATCCGGATGATTCCCGGAGGTAATCTTCAAGCATTCAGGACACTGCGCGCAATAAAACTCTCCTTCATCGTCGCAGGAAGCCTCCCGCTCGACATTCCTCTCGCAATTGATCATTTTTGCCAGGGCCAGCGATGTCTCCCCCTTCCCGATATAGGAAGGACCGACGAATAAATACGCGTGCGCCAACCGCTGCTTTCTTATGAGCGTTCTAAAACGCGTTAAAACCGGCGCGTGAATGTTTGTTGGATCAGTCATCACTCATTGCTCAACGGTAGAATTATAACCCCAATAACCGATCGACATAGCGACACACGACGCGATGGATTTCTTCCGGGTTTTGATTGACGACAATGGTTTTAATGCGCCCGCGGGAACGACGGGCCAATTGCCGATATCCCTCTCGAACTTTATTGTGATAATGCAACGATCGTCTTTCAATGCGGTCCTTGGCCCTGTTGATCCGCGCCAATCCCTCACGGGCGTCTATATCAAAGAAAAATGTTAAGTCCGGCTTGATCCCGCGCGTGACAAAATCGCCGATCTTTTTAATGAACGCGAGATCCACCCCGTTTCCATATCCCTGATACACGAGCGTGGAATCCAGAAAACGGTCACACAAGACGATGGTCCCTTTTTTTAAAGCCGGCACTATTATTTCATCCACGAGTTGGGCGCGGGCGGCCATATAAAGCAGGGTTTCACATCGGTCACTCATCGCCGTATTTTGGACGTCCAGCAAAAGTTCTCTTATCTTCTCGCTGATGACCACCCCGCCGGGTTCCCTCAGGCACAGGGACGGTTTCTTTCTCTGTCGCAGATAGTGGGCCAGCTTCTCTATCTGCGTGCTTTTCCCGGAACCTTCCGAACCCTCAAAGGTAATCAAACGGCCTTTATAAACGGTCTTCATGTTTTTCTCTCTAATAATACGAAAACGCGCGCCCGACCTCTCCCGCGGTTGTTACCCTCTTCGCCAGCTTTGCCCCTCTTTTGTATCCTCAACGATGCATCCTTTTTCTCTCAACAAATCCCTCAGCTCATCCGAACGTCTGAAGTCTTTGTTCCGACGGGCCTCTTGTCTTTCCTGGAGAAGTCGTTCTTGTTCCTCGGATGGTTTATCCGACGCGTCGTCTCCCAGGAGCCCGAAGATCTCATGACACCATTGCTCGATGAGTTTCCCCGCGGCCGTAATGGTGTGATGATACGCACGGTCCCGTTGATGCGTATCAATAAACCGGTGGGTTTCGCTCACGAAGTCAAACAGACAGGCTAAGGCCTTGGGGGTATTAAAATCGTCATCCATGGCCTCCGAAAATTTCTCCCGCCATGCGGGCAATGCAAGAGAGGGGTCCTCCCATAATTTGCTTTCCGATTTCGTCTTTGAAAAAGGCTCCACCCTCTTCAACAGAATGGAAATTTTCTCTACCGCCTTGGAAGCCTCTTTCATTCTCTCGTCACTAAAATCAATAGCGCTGGCATAGTGAGACGCGAGAAAAAACATCTTTAAGGCGTCGACGCGGTACGTCTTGAGCGCTTCCTGGATCGTAATGAAATTCCCTAGGGACTTGGCCATCTTCTGACCATTAATCGTCAACAGTCCGTGATGGATCCAATATTGGGCAAAGGGTTTTCCCGTCAAAGGTTCAGCCTGGGCGATCTCATTCTCATGATGGGGAAAAATCAAATCCCGGCCGCCGGCATGGATATCCAGCGTCCGGCATTGCAAATGCTTCAAACTCATACACGAGCATTCAATATGCCAGCCCGGACGTCCTGTTCCCCAGGGACTAGGCCAACCGGGTTCATTTTCCTTGGATTTCTTCCAAAGAGCGAAATCCAGCGGGTCTGCCTTTTTGGCATCCGGCTCAATCCTGACAGCCTCCAGCATTTTCTCGATACTTTGCCCGGACAACTGCCCATACCTTTTAAACTGACGCACACGAAAATAAACATCCCCGTCGACTTCATAGGCGTACCCTTTCGCGATAAGTCCGGTGATGTCCCGCTGAATACTCTCAATATTTTCCGTGGCTCTCGGCTCCACGTCCGCCTCGTCAATACGCAAGGCCTTTAAATCTCTTTTGTAAGCGTCAATATTTTCTTGAACCACCGTCTCCCAGCTCTTTTGGAGTTCCTGGGCCCTGTTGATAATTTTATCGTCAATGTCCGTGATGTTGCGAATAAAATGGACATCGTACCCTCGAAATTGAAGATACCGTCTGATGACATCAAAGATATAAAGGCTCCGGCCATGCCCGATATGGCATTGATCATAAACCGTCACGCCGCAGGTATACATCCTGACGACCTTTTCTTCCAACGGCACGAAGTCCTCTTTCTTTTTAGTCAGAGAATTATATATGCGGATAGCCATGGAATATTCTTTGATAGAATCTTCTATTTAATATCGCGAATGAAATCATATCCTTCTAGTACTGTGTCAACTTAATAGTTAATATGTGGAACACAGTACAACACTGCGTCTTTTCTGAAAGTAGCTATTAACAATTAATTTGACGGCGCACTAGAAACCAAGGTCGGATGTCCTTATTCTTTTTCCTTCAATTTGTCTTCGAGGGTCTTGATTCTTCGGATCAAATCTTTCATATGCTGCATCATGGGGTCAGAGACATGCGCGTGATCCATCATTAAATCAATTTTCTTACCTTCCTGTTTGGTAATATGCCCCGGCACACCGACAACGGTTGAATTAGGCGGAACATCCTTAAGGACAACCGCATTAGCCCCAATATAGGAATTCGCGCCGATATGAATATTCCCCAGCACCTTGGCTCCGGCGCCTACGACGACATTGTCGCCCAAAGTCGGATGACGCTTGCCTGTCTCTTTACCGGTCCCCCCCAGGGTCACTCCTTGAAACAACGTGACATTATTACCGACAATCGCGGTCTCGCCGATCACGACCCCCATCCCATGATCAATAAAAAGCCCCTGGCCGATCTGCGCCCCGGGATGAATCTCGATTCCTGTGAGAAAACGTCCCACCTGAGACAACCATCGGGCCAAGAATAAAAGCTTCCATTGCCATAAACCATGCGTCAGCCGATGGATCATGATCGCGTGCAGACCAGAGTATAAAAAAATAATCTGGACATGCCCTTTAGCCGCCGGATCTTTTTCTTTGGTGGCTTTGATCTCCTCGGAGAAAATCAGGGCCATTAATCCCACAAGCCCAATAAACGTTAAAAAAAGAATGAGTATCATAATGAATTCGTCCCCTGGAACGTTTACGCGTTACCCATTGAATCTTATTGTTTAACCAACAACACCGTCGCGAAAGCGGCGATCCCCTCTTTACGGCCGATGGCCCCGAGCCCCTCTAACGTGGTGGCTTTAATGTTAACCGCGTCCTCGTCAATGGCCAATTTATAGGCGATATGAAATTTCATTTGCTCTTTATAGTCCTTTAATTGAGGCTCCTCGGCCTGGATGAGGGCGTCGACATTGGACACCACATATCCCTCTTGTTCGACCAGTTTATAAACTTTCTCAAGTAAAAGCATGCTGGAGATCCCGCGATATTTTTCATCCGTATCAGGAAAATGCTCTCCGATATCGCCCTTGCCTATGGCCCCCAAAAGCGCGTCGCAGACCGCGTGAAGCAGCACATCAGCGTCGGAATGACCAAGAAGGCCTTTGGTGTAAGGAATTTCAACGCCCCCTAAAATGAGCTTACGCCCCTCCACCAACCGATGAATATCATACCCTAAACCGATTCTCTGCCGCATCTGCGTCACCATTCCTTTAAAAAGATTCAAATTCCGTTAAATTCAAACTCCCGCTTTTTAACCGCGCCTGGCCTTCAAAAGGACTTCGGCGATCAGCAGATCCTCTTGCGTCGTAATTTTAATGTTATCATAATCCCCCCGTAAAATCTTCACTTCCCTCCCCAGGCGTTCCACCAGGCCGGCATCATCCGTTGCCGGATCTTCTCCATGCTCTTCATAAGCCTTCATGAGAATTTCTTTCTTAAAAACCTGCGGTGTTTGCGCCTCCCACAGTTCTTCTCTGTTGAGCGTTTCCTCAACGAGCAAGGAAGCCGGATGAACTTTTTTAATCGTCGGTTTCACAGGCACGGCCACGACCACCGCCCCAGACTCCCTGCACAATTTGACCGCCTCTTCAATCACAGACAATTTGATGAGAGGCCTGGCCCCATCATGAATAACGACCATTTCCGTATCCGCATCCACCGCCGCAAGACCATTAAAAACAGATTCTGTCCGGGTCGCCCCTCCACCGACAACTTTGACGGTCTTCTGAAAATGGCATCGCTGAATCGTTTCCTCAAACCGGCTTAAATGATCCGGCGGGGCAACCACCACAATGCTCTCTATTCCAGGACACTCCGCCAAGACCTTTAAGGTATGAATAAAAATAGGCTCCCCGTCCAGGAGGACGAACGGTTTTGGAACAGCAGCCTGTAACCGTGTCCCCAAACCCGCCGCAGGCATGATGGCCTGTGTTTTCAAAACGGGCAGCTTCATCACTTTAATAATTCACCAAAAATCATTTTCCCAGCCTGTGTCTGCAGCACAGAGGTCACCTTAACCTTGACCTGCTGCCCGATACAATGCCGCGCCTCCGTAACCACAATCATGGTCCCGTCTTCCATATATCCGACGGCCTGATGAGCTTCTTTGCCTTCTTTGATGAGTTTAACCTCAAAGGTATCTCCCATAAATGTCACGGACTTAACGGCATTGACAAGCTCATGAATATTCAAAATATCAATCCCCTGTAAGGCGGCCCGCCGTCCCAGATTAAAATCGATCGTGCAAATCCGGGCATCCATCAATTTAGCCAGTCTCACCAATTTGGCGTCGACCTCCTGCTCGTCCGTCAGGTCATCTTCATGAATGTGAATGTCCATCTTGGGATCATTTTGCATGGTCCGCAACAACTCCAATCCCCGCCGGCCGCGCTGACGCCGGAGATCGTCCGACGCATCAGCCATTTTCTGCAATTCCTCTAAAACAAACCTGGGGACGACCAAACGGCCCGGCAAAAAATTCACTTTATAAATATCGTTAATCCGTCCGTCGATAATGACACTGGTGTCCAAGAGGACGACGCCCTCCTTAATATCCTGCCGTCTGAAGCGGACATACGGAATAATAATATTGAATTCATCTTTTCCCCGTACAGCCATCACGGCGCCCAAATAAGAAAACACGATGGTCAGGACCACCCTGAGAATCGAATGGAGAAATTCCCCCAACGGGAGCAAAAACAAAATATCCGAAAGCATCTTGGCCATAAAGACACCCAGCAGCAGACCGAAGACCATGCTCGAGAGCCCGCGCACAGAGACCCGCTGAAGCCGGCTTTCCAGAAAAATCAATACAAGACCGCTCATCAATCCTATCCCCGCGCCCGGAAGCACAAGCCCACTCATACTCCCTACGTAATACCCCACAAAAACGCTGATGATAACAAAAAAACATCGGATGAATAATAATGTCATACCACGGTCTCCTCGCTGACGAATTTAATATTGGCCGTCTTTCGGTAACGATACCCCCGGGGAAAGGAAATTTTAAGAATTCCCCGTCGGCTCTCAATTTCGGCACAACGCGTCTAAAGCTTCTTTCACGGTTTCAACAGGAATAAGATCGATTTGCTTGCCTTTTAATTCCAACCTTGTCTTTAAATTATTCTTGGGCATCACGCATCGCTTAAAACCGAGTTTATCCGCCTCATTGATGCGGGCGGCCAATTGGCTCACACTTCGCACCTCCGAGGAAAGGCCTACCTCTCCTAACACAACGGTATCAAAACTAACCGGTTTATCCAACAAACCCGAGGCAATCGCCATGACAACAGACAGATCCGCCGCCGGGTCCATCACCTTCACACCGCCGACCACATTCAGAAAAACATCCTTGTCCTGCAAATTCAACCCCAGCCTCTTCTCCAGGACGGCAATCAATAATGCCAGCCTGTTGGCGTCAAACCCTTGGGCCTTTTGCCGGACCATCCCAAAACTCGACCGGCTCACAAGTCCTTGAATCTCTACCAAAAAAGGCCTTGTCCCCTCCATGATGGGAACCACAACGGACCCCGCGGCGTTTTTCGGACGTTCAGACAAAAATATTTCGGAGGGATTCAAAACCTCTTGCAACCCCGCCTGCGTCATCTCAAAGACGCCGATCTCGTTGGTCGAACCAAAGCGATTTTTTGTCGCCCGTAAAATCCGGTACGTGGAATACCGTTCGCCTTCAAAATATAAAACCGTGTCCACAATGTGCTCCAGAACACGGGGACCGGCCAGCGTGCCGTCTTTGGTCACATGCCCGATGATAAACAGAGAAATCCCCATGGACTTGGCCGTTTGCGTCAAAATTCCAGAACACTCTCGGACCTGACTCACGCTTCCGGGGGTGGAAGAAATCTCCTGACTATACAAAACCTGGATCGAGTCGATAACGACAAACTCCGGTTTCATTTTGTTCATGTATTCCAGGATCACCGTCAGATCAATTTGGTTGACGATATAGAGCGAATCCAAATGAGCGGCGTTAAAGGACGTCTCACTATTAAACAAACGCTCGGCCCTCATTCGGGTCTGTTTGACGGATTCCTCTCCGCTGACGTAAAGAACTTTATGCCTTTTCCGGCTTAAAGCGCAACCGATTTGCAAAGATAACGTCGATTTCCCAATCCCCGGATCCCCGCCGATCAATATGACGGATCCTGAAACAATCCCCCCGCCCAGGACACGGTCTAATTCTTGAATATCCGTCGTACAACGGGACTCCCGGTCTGTGACAACCTTAGTCAGCAAAACCGGTTCCTCCTGGATGGCCGGCCGATTCTGTTTGGACGCCGTGGAAGACATGATATTTTCCTCCACAAAAGAATTCCAACTGTCACAACCCGCGCATCGCCCCAACCATCGTGGAGATTGGAACCCGCAATTTTGACAAACAAAAAGTGTTTTAGTCTTCATCATACACCGGCCAATAACAATACCCGCCGTCAAAACTCCAGGGTCCTCTGGATACCTAACATATCCGATTCTTCTTTATCTTGGGATCCCGGGTTTTGACTTTTTCGTTTAAGATATTTGATTTCCGTTGTTCCAAAATTTTCCTCTTCAATACGTTTAATCGTCCACTCCGATTGAGATTCGGATTCGCGGACAAGCGGAGAGAGCGTTAAGGCCTTGATCTGGTTCTTAAAATTTTCCTGATCGCTTAAGTCAATCGGCCCCTCGATCATAAAACTCAGCCCATCCGTTTCAGAAACGGAAGAATCCGTAATTTGCATATTCGGATAAGTCCCTTCTATGTTCAAATAAATGCTGTCATACTGGAAATTCTTGATAAAACCGTTATGACTCTCTAAATTCCCGGCGAGCATCAATCGATCCAACGTTCCCGAGATCTTAATGCGGCCGGCGACGGCGCCTGAGGCATTGTACGCTTTATTTCTTACCCAGAAATTCAGAAAGTCATCCATGTCCATCGAAGCCAAATCCATAACCAAGTCCAGCTTATACGGCGGGGACAAACTCACCTCGGCCCGGCAAACCGTATTCCCAAATGTCAAAGGGTTCAAATACAATGTTTTGTTTTTGATCTCAACTCGGCCGGAAAATTCACGAATGGGTTTATAGTCGATAAGGGTGTAGTGACTACTAATCTTTCCATAGAGCGATCCGTCTGCTTGCTCATCAGATCCGACCACATCAACCAAACCTTCAATCTCACTCGACAAATCAAAGAAAGGCGTCTTAAGGTGCTCGATCTTTAACAAAAGACGATAGGAAGCCTCCGCGGTCTTATCGACGTTGATTCTTAAAAAGCCGTGTTTCTTTAAATCAAAAACAAAGTCGGATTGATGTTTGGAGAAATCGATCTGACCTTGAAAAGCCAAAAACTTCTCGGCATAAGAAGTTGTGGCAAACATGAGAGTGAAAATACATACACCCAGAAATAATTTGTCTCTCATTCTTTAAAAATCAACGTTTCCGCTTCTCGCTCAACCCTGACCTTGCTCCCGTCTTTAAATTGTCCGGAGATGATATTCTCAGCCAACGGATCTTCCAGAAGACGCTGAATCGTTCTTTTGATGGGTCTTGCCCCGTAAACAGGATCAAAACCCTTCTCAATAAGCAAAGCAAAGGCCTCTTGAGAAAGTTCAATACTGATACCCTTATCTTTCATGCGGTCGGAAACCTCCTTGATCTCGAGCTTAACGATCTCGTAGAGGCTCTCGCGCGTCAAAGACTTAAAGACGATAATATCGTCAATACGATTTAAAAACTCCGGCTTAAACGTCTTTTTCACTTCATCCAGAAGACGGACTTTCATTTCTTCATAGGTCGTTTCCTCTTTGGGAGAGGCAAAACCCAACGAACCCTGTTTCCGGAGCATGTCCGCCCCGACATTCGATGTCATCAGAATAATCGTATTTCTAAAATCCACCTTCCGCCCCAAACTATCCGTCAGCCGTCCTTCTTCAAAAACTTGTAACAGCAGATTAAAAATATCCGCGTGGGCTTTCTCAATTTCATCCAGTAAGATCACCGAATAAGGCCTGCGCCTAACTTTTTCCGTCAACTGGCCGCCTTCTTCATAGCCGACATATCCCGGCGGAGCTCCGATCAAACGGGAGACATTAAATTTATCCATATACTCGGACATATCAATTTGAATGAGCGAATCCTTGTCGCCGAACATGAATTCAGCGAGGGCCTGGGCCAATAACGTTTTTCCAACGCCGGTCGGCCCCAGAAAAATGAACGACCCGATCGGCCGGCGCGGATTCTTGATTCCGGCCCTTGACCGTCGGACAGCCCGCGCGATAGCGCTGCTGGCCTCCTCTTGTCCGACGACGACCTTCCTCATGTGCTCTTCCATCTTCAGAAGTCGTTCGCTCTCCTTCTGGCCTAAACGCACCAGGGGTATTTTGGTCCACTGGGAAACGACTTTAGCAATGTCCTCATACCCTATAATCAACGTCGCGCTGTCTCTTTCCTGCGTCCACTTGCGTTTCAAGCTTTCCAATTCGTTGCGTTTCTCTCTTTCCAGGTCCCGCATTTTAGCGGCCTTCTCAAAATCCTGACTTTTGATGTGATCTTCCTTCTCTTCTCTTAAATTTTCTATTTGATCTTCCAATTCCTTTAAATTCGGCGGGGTGACCATGGCTTTGAGCCTGACGCGGGAGCCGGCCTCATCCAGGACATCCACCGCCTTATCCGGCAATGCCCGTCCAGAAATATACCGATCGGAAAGCCGCACCGCGGCCTCCAAAGACTCATCGGAAAACTTGACCCGATGATGGGCCTCATATTTATCTCGCAGGCCGTTTAAAATTTGAATAGCCTGCTCCGGCGAAGGCGGTTCCACCATAATGGTCTGAAACCGTCTTTCCAGGGCGGCGTCTTTTTCGATATGTTTGCGATATTCATCCAGCGTGGTGGCGCCGACACATTGGATCTCGCCGCGCGCCAGGGCGGGTTTTAAAATATTAGCCGCGTCAATGGCGCCTTCCGCCGCTCCCGCTCCCACGAGGGTATGAAGCTCGTCTATAAATAAAATAATTTTACCGGACCGTTTGATCTCATCCATGATGGCCTTGATGCGTTCCTCAAACTGCCCGCGGTATTTTGTCCCCGAAATCATTAAAGCCAAATCCAGGACAATGATCGATTTATCCCTTAAGATTTCCGGGACATCCCCTTTGACGATCATCTGGGCCAGTCCTTCGACAATCGCTGTTTTCCCGACGCCCGCCTCTCCAAGTAAAACAGGATTGTTCTTCGTCCTGCGGCTTAATATCTGCAGAATGCGTTCAATCTCCGCTTCCCTGCCGATCACAGGGTCCAACTTGCCTTCTTTGGCCAATTTATTGAGATTACGGCCATAGGCATCAATCGCCGGAGTTTTATCCGTCCTCGCCGCCGGCTCTTGCGCCCCGAAACCGGGAATCCCGGAACCCAGCAGTTCCATCACCTCATTACGGAGTTTTCCCAAATCCAGACCCAGATTCAGCAAAACCCGATAAGCCATTCCTTCCCCTTCTTTCACCAATCCCAAAAGAAGATGCTCAGTGCCGATATAATTATGTCCCAAGGCGCGCGCTTCCTCGGCGGAAAGTTCCAGGGCTTTCTTAGAACGCGGGGTAAAAGGAATATCGCCGAGCACCTGCGTCTGAGGACCGGGTTGAACCAGTTTCTCGACTTCTATTCTAATCATTTCTAAATCCAGCCCGAGCTTTTGAAGGACGGCCGCCGCGACCCCTTCGCCCTCACGCACCAATCCTAAGAGCAGATGCTCCGTCCCAATGTAATCGTGATTAAAACGTCTGGCTTCCTCTTTGGCATAAACAATCACTTTTCTCGCTCTTTCCGTGAATCTATTGAACATATCCGATGACCTCCTCGTTGAACCGCTCCAAAATAATGAAAATATGATAAATGTGAAGCGTAAGTTTTATAACGGGTACGTTTGATAAAAGCCGATAATTCTCGAGACATTATCCCCCGTCAATTTTCTGCCGAATCAACGCCGCTCTTTTCGTGTCTCGTTCCGTGGCGGTTAATTTCTTTCCTTCAATTTTCTGCAAATGCGCGGGTTGAATCATGATGAACAGTTCATTAATCGTCTTTCGATCCACGTCCTTAATAATGCCCAAATCAACGCCCAGACGGACCATGGATAATAATTCGACGGTTTCCTGACTTGAAATGATGTGCGCGTTTCTTAAAAGGCCGCAGGACCGGAAAATTTTATCTTCTAACATGGGTTTATTCTGGAGGAGCAGCGCCTGGCGGGCCTGTTCTTCCTGTTCAATGACCTGTCGAATCAGGCCATTGATATTTTGAATAACCTCCTGCTCACTGTGCCCCATCGAGACCTGATTGGATATTTGATAAAAATTCCCGCTGGCCTGCGTTCCTTCGCCGTAAAAACCGCGCGATGCAAAATTTAATTTGGAAATAGCCGCCAACACTTTATTAATCTGTTTGGTCGTCACTAATGCCGGCAAATGAAGCATCACGGAACCGCGCATCGCGGTGCCTGTATTTGTCGGACAGGCCGTCAAATACCCCCACTGGATGGAATAAGCGAAGTCCAACTTAGACGACAAAGCGTCATCGACAGAATCCGCGATTCTCCAGGTCTCATCCAAATTAAATCCGGATTGCATGACTTGAATCCGCAGGTGATCTTCTTCGTTGATCATCACGGACAATACCTCTTCCGGGGAAACCACCAGGGCCTTGCCGTCGGGGTTGGCCGCATGCTCGTGACTCATCAGATGCCGTTCTATGAGAAATTGCTTATCGATATTATCCAGTTCGCTGATTTTTAAGAAAATGGAATCTTTAAAATGCTCAATCTCATTGACAGTCTCATGGACCGTCGATAGAATTTCCTCCAGATCTTTTTTTCGGGCCTTATTGGGAAACGGCCTCTTCGCTAAATTACGCGCCAACCGCACACGGGACGACATAACGATATTGGAATGCTCGCCCGTCCCTTTTAACCACTGCCCCGTATTTTTAATAAAATCATCTATGGTCATCCTTCTCTCCTGCGTCTATCGACATTCCCACAACAAATAGAATTTATTGCTCTTCTTTCTTTTCTAATTCACGGATTTGGTCGCGTAACCGCGCCGCCAACTCAAAGTCTTCCACCTGGATGGCATGCTGCAACTGGTTCTTCAATTCTTGCAAGTCATCCATTTTCATTCTCTCGGCGTGGGGGATTTTCACAGGTGTCTTGCCCACATGACGATCTGAACCGTGGATTTTCTTTAACAGCGACGCTAAATGCGCTTTAAAAGACTCATAACACAGACTGCATCCCAACCGGCCGAACTTCCGGAAATCATCATAATTCAACCCGCAGTTGGAGCATTTAATGTTGACTTTCGGCACATTCTTAACCTGTTTGCCGAAATCCGACAACCCGGCGAGTAAATCCGCCAGGCCGAACTGCTGTTCCATTTGCACGCTTTTTTCTCGGGCGCACTCTTCACACAAATGCATTTCAGACATCTGCTCATCGACGATTTCCGTCAAATGAACGGTTGCCTTCTTTTTACCACAGATATCACACAGCATGGTATTTCCTTTATTCAATCAACCTTTTCCTTTATCCTTGACCCTTCCTATTCCCTACTGCGCCGTCAATACTTCTCGCCGTCTTGTCTTGTGACCATCTTAAACATCTTCATAATCTTGTTGGTCACCGGCCCCGGTTGGCCGCTGCCGATCGTCCGTCCGTCGACCTTAACCACCGGAATAATTTCCGCGGCGGTACCTGTGAGAAAGCACTCATCTGCTATATAAACTTCATGACGGGTCATCAATGTTTCTCTGGTCTCAATCTTGCATTGAACGGCCAACTCCAATACGGTCTCCCTTGTAATACCCCGCAATCGCCCCTGGCTGGGTGTTGAAAGAATATTATGCTTCACAATAAAAATATTATCGCCCGTGCATTCGGCCACATACCCTAAATGATCCAACATGATCGCTTCACAATAACCGGAATTGTTCGCCTCAATCTTGGCCAGGATATTATTCAGATAATTCAAGGATTTCAGTTGAGGATTCAAGGCCTCGGGACAATTTCTCACCGTTGGCACCGTGATAATCTCCATCCCCTTTTTATACAATTCCTCCGGATAAAGAGTAATTTTATCGGCGATGACAATAACGCTCGCCTTCCCGTAACATTTCTTGGGATCTAAACCCAAATCCCCTTCCCCCCGTGTGACAATCACCCGGATGTACGCGTCCCGGAGATTATTTTTCTTGAGGGTGTTCACGACCACTTTCATCATTTGTTTTTTGTCCAGGTCCACCGTTATCATGAGCGTGTGCATCGTTTCATAAAGCCGGTCGATGTGTTCTTGGAGTTTAAAAACAAGCCTGTCATAAGATCTTATGCCCTCAAACGCCCCATCACCGTAAAGAAACCCATGATCAAACACCGAGACTTTGGCATCTTTTTTATCGACAAATTCGCCGTTCAAGTAAATTTTCATGACGCCTCTCCCCCTGATGTTAACCTACCGTCGCGCATCTGAATTCTCCGATGCGACAGCCCGGCGATACCCTCATCATGCGTGACAATCACAAGGGTCTGTTTATTCTTCTTATTTAACTCCATCAATAAACGGATAATTTCCTCTCCGCTCTCGGAATCCAGATTTCCGGTCGGCTCATCGCAAAAAATCACCTTAGGCTCATTGATTAAGGCGCGGGCAATCGCCACGCGCTGCTGCTCTCCACCGGATAATTGATGCGGCTTGTGTTCCGCCCTTTTCTGTAAACCAACACCCTTTAAAATTTCCAACCCCCGGGTCTCGAAACTTTTCCGTTTTCCCTGATTTTGCTGAATCAAGGCCGGCAGAATAACATTTTCCAAGGCCGTAAATTCCGGAAGCAGATGATAAAACTGAAAGACAAATCCGACCTTTTGATTTCTCATCCTGGCCCGGTCGGCATCATTAAGGCTGTAAACATTATCTCCATCGAGAACAACCTTGCCTTTATTAGGACGATCCAGTCCGCCCATGATATGCAACAACGTAGACTTTCCCGCGCCGGATGGCCCTACAATGGAGACAACCTCCCCTTCCTTGACCCTCAAATCAATCCCTTTTAAAATATGCAGCGTATTTTCAGGATTGTAATAGGATTTATGAACATCAACCGCCTCAAGAATCACTGACGATACATCCTTTTCCGCTTGAACAACGCAAAAAAATTTTATTCATATCTTAAGGCCTCAACCGGCTGAAGTTTGGCGGCCTTGGCCGCTGGATAAATGGTGGCCAAATAGCAGATCAGCATAGCGCAGACAACAATAATCCCCATATCGGATAATTGTAAGTCAACAGGGACATGATCAATAGAATAGATTTCCTGAGGGACACGCACATACGTTTTTAATATATAACTTATGATACAGCCGCCCGCCAACCCCAGGGACGTTCCGCAAAAACCTATAAAAAGTCCCTGCTTTGTAAATATGCTCCGAATTGATTTCTTGGTCACTCCAATGGACTGTAAAATGCCTATATCATGGATCTTGCTTGCGACTGAGACGATCAGGGTGCTGACAATATTAAAAGCGGCCACAAGGATCATGAGTGTCAAAATAATAAATAATCCCCATTTCTCAAGAAAAAGGGCTTCAAAAAGATTGCGATTGATATCAATCCACGTCCTCACCAAGAATCCGCGCCCGATAAAATCATAAAAGGAACCCTTCATTTCTCGAGCACGGTTCGGATTATACAATTTCACACCTATCCCTGTCGAAACATTTTTAGGTAAATTAAAAATCCCCTGGGCTTTATGTAGATGGACGATAATCAAATTCATGTCCAGGTCGGCCATCCCTGTATTAAAAACACCTCCTATTTTCAATTCGTACCGCCAGCCCTGCCCGGCAATCCCTGAACCTGGTGAAATGATTGTGATCGGATCGCCCAGACTATATCCAAAATATCGCGCCAATTCACTCCCGACAATAACATGCTCCTCATCCAGGTCCTTAAGCTTGCCCTGAACTAAATACTTATCAACTTCTGTGACTTGATTTTCCGTTTCAGGATCGATCCCCCGTATCGCCACGCCCATGGCTTGTCCGTTATTTTCAATAAAAACACTCCCCTGAATATACGGAGACACGCCTTTGACGCCATGAATCACGCTTATTTGTTTCTTAATTTCCTCATAATCACGGATGCCTGTTTCCTTCTCCACCATGATATGCGGCGTTGTCCCGATGATTTTTTCCCGCAAGTTATTGCCGAAACCGGTCATCACCCCCGTGACTACAATCAAGGCCATGACCCCTATCGCCACCCCGGCGATAGAAATGAAATTAAGAAAGGAAAGGAATCGTCCTTTGCTCGCGATCAAATAACGGTAACTAATCCAATTTTCGTAGTTCATTGTTGGGGTGGCGCATCTGCCTGTATCGGTTTCAATAGCGGAAACAAAATCACGTCCCGGATGGAGGGGGCATCCGTTAAGAGCATGACAAGCCTGTCTATACCAATCCCAAGTCCTCCGGCGGGCGGCATGCCGTATTCCAGGGCATGAATGAAATCTTCATCCAATGTCCTGTTGCCGGTCTCGATATCGTCATCCAAGTCTTCTGTCAGCCTTCGGCGCTGTTCCTGCGGATCATTCAACTCTGAATACGCGTTGCCGACTTCCATTCCGGCCACAAAAAGTTCGAACCTTTGGGAAATAGCCGGTCTATCCGGCAAGGTCTTGGCCAGCGGACAGAGAAAAGTAAAATAATCCGTGAAGAAAACAGGATGAATAATCTCATCTTCCTCAAGGAGTTCCTCAACAATTTTCATCACGGCCGAACGCGTCAGACGTTCAATTTTAACCCGATCCCCTTTTTTCTCTTTCAGTTTTTCCAACATCGTCTCGGCGTCATCCTCGGGATCAATATGAAATTTTTCTTTAATCACCTGGGCAAATGACCGGCGTTCCCAAGGAGGCGTGAAATCAATTTCCTTCCCCTGATACATGACCTTGTAGGATCCCGTCATTTCTTGGGCCAGGCCGCTGATCAAATCTTCAGATAATTTCATCATGTCCTGATAATCGCCAAAAGCCTGATAGACCTCTAACATAGTAAATTCAGGATTATGACGGGTGGATATCCCTTCGTTGCGGAAATTACGGTTGAGTTCATATACACGCTCCAGGCCTCCGACCAACAGGCGTTTTAAATATAATTCTGGAGCGATGCGCAGAAACACCTCCATGTCATACGCGTTATGAACACTTTTAAACGGCCGTCCCCGCGCCCCACCGGCCATGGGCTGGAGCATAGGGGTTTCAACTTCCAAAAACCCCTGCCGGTCAAGGAAAGACCTAATATAAGTAATCATTTTGCTTCGTTTAATAAATAATTGTTTGACGTCGTCATTGGCAATTAAATCAACATATCTCTGCCGGTATCTTATCTCAACATCTTTAAGCCCATGCCATTTTTCCGGCAAACACATTAAAGACTTGGAGAGAACTTGCAGATCTTCCACCCGCACACTCTGCTGTCCCGTCTTGGTTATAAAGAGCCCCCCTTTTACGCCAACAATATCGCCGATATCGAGCTCTTCGACAACCGCAAACTTCCCGGACGGTAAAAGATCCGCTTTTATATAAAGCTGAATTTTGCCTGTTTGATCTTGTAAATCTATAAATAAGGCCTTGCCATGCTTTCGGTTAGCCATAATACGGCCCGCCAAAACCACTTTCTTCTCTTCCATAAAACCCTTCAAGACCGCGGAGATACTCTCGGATGTCTCAAACTTCATCCCGTAGGGAGAGCCACCCATGGCTTGAAGGCGTCCTAACTTTTCCAGTCTAACCTTTTTAATTTCATCGACGTCCATATTAGCTACTTTCTATATATTAATTTTATTATTAAGAAGGCCTCATTATATTAAAAAAATCTTGGGGTGTCAATGAATGGCTGGTCATTATTCGACGGGCTTATTATCTATCTCAACCTTAGGCCGCGACAATACAGATGTTGGATTTGTTGGCCAATTTCAAACACTTCTCTAGGTCAATCATCAATGTTTTCCCCGCTTCAACGGCAAGACAATGGGCCCGACTTCTGCGCATTGTTTGTATGGTCCGCGGGCCGATGACAGGGACATCAAACCGCAAATCCTGATTAGGTTTACTCATCTTGACCACCACGGCTCCCGATTGGGCAATAGCGCCGCCGCGCGCGATGGCGCGGTCCGTCCCCTCCATCGCCTCAATCGCCACGATCGCCCTATCTTTGACCACGACCGTCTGACCGACATCAAGCCCTCCCATGAGTTTGGCGATCTCTTTTCCAAAATCAATATCAGCCAATTCACCCAACGTCGGTCCGCGTTTAGTTAAAGTGCCTTTCGGCGCCAAATACTCCTGCAATAAGAAAGTCGAATCAACAAGACCCATTCCTTCCGCCTTTAACCGGTCAGCGACGGCTGAAAAAATCGTGTCTGTTTTTCTATCCTTAAGCGCGTTAAAGAGCCGTTGCCATTGTTCATCCAACTGGACGTTCTTATCAAAAAGATTATCCGGATTGACTTGTCCAGCCATGATGACGTCTTTAACACCGTTTTCTCTGAAGAAAGAAAAGAGATTTTGCAATTCCCCCACTTTAAACCAAACTATTTTATCAACGGCGAATCTGAGGAAGAACGAGGTGTCTCCTCTGACAGCGGCCGCGATAACTTTGACATTCTGCGACCTCGCCTTTTGAGCAAAAAGGAAAGGAAACCTCCCGTTACCAGCAATAAGTCCCAGTTGTTTCATGATCGTAGCAAAGCTCCTGTACAATAAAAAAAGCCGCAACCCAAACGGCCACCTGAAAAGGACATTCTTTTCAAGACTTTCGCGTTTGAATCGGTTGAATTTTTATGTCTGGGGGCCGCGCGCGGTTTCGGGCCTCAAGGCGAGAAGGTTGGAGCACGGTACACAGCCCTAAAAAAAAAGAATTAACCGCGATCGCGAAGGTCTTAGATAAATAATGCCCCAAATGGTTTCGTGAGATTGTGACTTGACCTGAATTTTACCGGAAACGACGCATCTGGAACTCCGTTAACCGCAAACACCTCTCTCCGAGGTCTTGAAAAAAAATATGAGATGCTCCAGTTCCGGGCAGGAATTAAGTTCACGTGCGATAATCTCTAAGGCGTGTTTTCTGGCAAGGCCTGAACGAAATAAAATTTTAAAAGCCTTTTTGAGCAAACGGCTTGTCTCTGAGGAAACACGCGCCCGTTTTAGTCCAACACTATTGACGCTCGTCACTGAGGCCGGATGACCATCGCACATAGAAAAAGGCGGCACGTCTTGAACCACCTTTGAACATCCTCCCACAATACAAAGACGCCCCAACCGGACAAATTGATGAACGGCACTTAATCCTCCAATCATCGTGTTATCTTCCAGGGTGACATGTCCTCCCAGCGTGGCCGCGTTGGCCATCACACAATGATTCCCTATAATACAGTCATGGGCGATATGGGAGTAAGCCATAAAGAGATTATCATTTCCAATAACCGTTTTGCTTCCTCCATCGACGGTCCCGGGATTAATCGTGACGTATTCTCGGATCGTATTATTTTCACCGATATTCAAGAAAACATTATCATCGGTTGAATGTTTCTTATCCTGCGGCGCGCTGCCGACCACAGCGCCGGAATAAATCTTACAATTCCGTCCAATCGTTGTTTTGCCGGTAATGACGCAATGAGTTCCAATAAGAACATTATCTCCCAGGGTGACATTACTCTCTATTACAGAATAAGGCCCGACACTAACTCCCGGAGACAATTTGGCCCCGGCATGAATGATAGCTGTTTTATGAACGTTTATATTTTCCATAATATACTCCGCGCTTCCTATTTCTAACACATGACGCCGTGTCTGTTTGCTCTAAATTTTTCAACAAAAACGAACCTTAATCTAAATACGCGGCGTCAGTAAATGAAAACACCATATCGGCTTCAGCAACGAGTTCCCCATCCACTTTTGAGGTGGCATGTATTTGGGCAATACGCGATTTCTCTTTAACAACTTCGATTTCCATCTCCAGTTGATCCCCGGGCACCACAACCTTGCGAAATTTCACATTATCTACCGCCATGAAAAAGGCTACTTTACCATGATGAACTTCATCCGTCAACATAACAACCCCCGCGACCTGCGCCATGGCCTCAATCATCATCACCCCGGGCATCACGGGCCTGGAGGGAAAATGCCCCTGGAAGAAACCATCATTGATCGTCACGTTCTTGATGCCGATCCCTCTTTTCCCTTTTTCAATCTCAATGACGCGATCCACAAGCAAGAAAGGATAACGATGAGGAAGAATTTTCATAATACCATTGATATCTATGACCTTTCGATCCCCCAACTCATAACGGACAGCGCTGGTTTTCTTTTGATACTTCTCCTTTTGCTCCCAGATTTTCTTTAAAAGCCTGAGATTTAAATTATGTCCGCTTTTTACGGCGAAGACATGCCCATGAATAGGCATCCCCAACAAATACAGATCCCCGACAATATCAACCACCTTATGCCGCGCAAACTCATCCGGAAAACGGACTTTATTCTCTTTAATGCCGTCTTTACCTACGACCAGGGTGTTTTTATAATCCGCCCCTTTCCCCAATCCTCTGGCCCTTAATTCATTGGCCTCTTCTTCCAGGCAAAACGTTCGACACGGCGCAATCTCCCGCTCAAACATTTCTCCGTTGATAGTGGCACTAAAAAATTGGGACCGCAAAAGCGGATTATCATAATCAAGGGTATAGGAAACTTTAAAATCTTTAGCGGGAACGACATAAATCGAAGAACCATTCTCACTGACACCAATGGGTTCAATGATTTCATAATAACGGCTCGCCGCGTTCTGCTCAAGGATTCCCGCCTTTTTAATTGCCCTCAAAAATTCTAGACCGCTCCCATCCAAACCAGGAAGTTCATTGGCGTCAATCTCAATGACCAAATTCTCTATACCGATCCCGCACAAGGTGCTCATCAGATGTTCAACGGTATGAATCACCGCCGGTCCTCGACCGATGGAAGTGCACCGGGGGATCCCCGTGTCTATGAGAATATTGCGCGCGGAGGCTTCAATAACCGGATGATCGGGTAAATCCACACGGATAAATTTTATCCCACTATTCTCAGGCGCGGGTTTAAACCTCACATGAACCTGGCAGCCCGTGTGAAGACCAATCCCCGAGAGGACAAATTCCTGTTTTATTGTCTTTTGTTTCTGAACCATATTCGCCAATCGATCGGCCATTACCTTTTACTAATATCTTTCTCTAATTCTTCAATCCGTTTCATCAATTCATGAATCGTGCGCACATAATAGGGCAACCTCTGCAGACAGGCATTAACCCTTTTTGCCTGAGCATGCGGCCTGGCTGGAAAACCTGAAACCATGCACTGCGGCGGAACAGATTTCATAACAACCGCCCTTGAGGCGACGACCGCGCCTTCACCAATTTTTATATGCCCCACAACGCCGACCTGACCAGCTAGGATAGCCCCATTTCCCACCGTCGTGCTTCCGGATATCCCCACCTGAGCCGTAATAATACAATTTTCGCCTATCACAACATTATGGCCAATCTGAACCAGATTATCAATTTTTGTCCCTTTGCCAATGATTGTTTTATCGAAACGGGCCCGATCAATGGCAACGTTCACCCCGATCTCAACATCATCTTCTATTTGAACGGTTCCGATTTGCGGAATTTTTTGATGAACCCCATTCACCTGTTCATATCCAAAACCATCGGCCCCAATTACAGTACCACTGTGAATAATAACCCGGCTGCCTATACTTGTACGATCTCTAATAGTGACCTGAGGGTAAATTAAACAATTTTGACCTATAATTGTTTTTGGCCCGACGTAACATCCACTATAAATAATCGTATTATCCCCAATCCTCACGCCCTGTTCGATCACAGTGAAAGGTCCCACCGCCACATTCTCTCCAAGGATCACATCTTGACCTATAACAGCTGTTTTATGAATCCCTTGGGGATGGAAAGGAATCTCACACTCCGAAACAATGCCAACGATCTTCGAAAAAGCAATGGAAGGATTATCGGTTCGGATGAAGGGTTTACCCGTGATTTCCATGTCCCTGGGGATAATGATCGCGGAGGCCTTCGTTATTTTGCAGAGTGACAAAAATTTGGAATTTACAACAAAAGTAAGGTCACCCTCTTTAGCTTCCTTGACCCCACTCAGCCCTCTTAAAATTAAATTCCCATCCCCGACAAATTCTCCATCAACTAAAGATGCTATCTCAGCTAGCGTTTTGTGCATTTCCAATCCTATCGGAGGTCAAACAACTCATGTAAGCTGTTACTTGTGCGGACGTCTTTAACGGCTCTTACAATGCCCGATGCCCTCTACTACTGAGAAAACCCCATAACTAACAGCTATTGGGTTTTCTGACCAAGAAACTTATTTCCAGCATAACAATCTTAATTCTTTTTAGATTTATCATTAAGGACTTTCAGAACATCTTCAGTCACATTCATGCTGGGATCTCCAAAAATAAGAACGCGATCATTAAGAATAACGGAATATTTTTCCTTTTCCGCATAATCACTAACAATTTTTTCTATTTCAAGCAATATCTCTCGGATTTTCTCATTACGTTCCTTTGTTAAATCCGTTTTTTTCTGACGATCAAACTCCAATAAATCCGCCTTCAGTTTTTCCATTTCTTCTTCTGTTTTCTTTTTTTCTTCGTCCGCCAAGAGTCCTACTTTTCCCTGAACCTCACGAATTTTCTCAATCTTCGCGTTTCGTTCAGCCTCAAATTCCTTCGTTTTGGTCTCTAAGACCTTATCGTATTCTTTAGTTTTTTCATATTCATCGAACAATTTACTTAAATCCACATAACCTATTTTTTTGTCGGTCTTTTCCGCGGAGACATTACCTCCTGTAAAAAAAAGCATAGAAACAAGAACAACACCTAGAACAATTTGATTCCCTTTCATGATCCCCTCCCTTTTTTTAAAAAACCAAGTTATCGTGCCTAAAATAATCCGGATATTTCCACATATAAATTAACTCTTTAATGTTTAGAACACTAAAGAGTTTTTACCTGAGGATTCCTCAAAAATTCTAGAATCCCCGGCTCACACTAAAATAAAATTTCCCCGAACGGCTCTCTTCCCCCGGTTCATCACTTAATGGATAACCATAATCCAGATTGATAGGCCCTATCGGCGTTTTGACCCTCACCCCGACCCCGGTGCCGGATTTAAAATCACCGGAACCAAAATCATCAACATCTTTCCACACATTACCCGTATCTAAGAAAGCCGCTAGTTTTACTGCTTCAATGATAGGAACAGTGTATTCCACATTTGCAACGAGCAGGCTTTCTCCACCTATTGGATCTTCCGTACTGGAATCCAATGGACCAACCTTACGTTCATTATACCCACGAATCGTTTTGGCGCCGCCGGCAAAAAAACGTTCAAAAATCGGCACCTTGTCTGAATCTCCATAATCGTTGACAATGCCGCCGCGCAAACGAAATTCTACAACAGAATTAAACTTAAAGGGAACATAATAACTCCCCCTCCCCTGAATCCTATAAAAATCCTTGTCGCCGCTCAAAGGACCTCCAGCCACATCAATCCCGCCATTAAGAACAATCCCCTGCGTTGGGCTAAAAACACTATCCCGCGTGTCTCTTGTCAAGGTCGTCCCCAGTGTGCTGACGGTATTTGATCCTTCTTCTGAAGCCAAATCGGACGAAACCCCTGATTCCAAATTTTCAATGGTTATTCTTTCATTTCTATACGTCAATCCTCCTGAGAGATAATCGGAGAACTGCTTACCGAACCGGAGAGCCCCTCCGATTTTTTCTTCATCGTAGGCATAACCAATATCCCTCTCCCTGTTCCTTTGCATCCGGAAGATGTCGAAGCCTCCTGAAATAGGATAATCAAAAAGCCATGGTTCCGTAAAGCTTAACATCAAATTATTTTTCGTTGACCCCGTCTCTGCCCGCAATTGAAGATTCTGTCCTCCACCGGTAAATGTCGGCCAATTCGTAAAATCAAAATTCCTTTGCTCTACTTCAATAAAACCGACAATCTGATCCACCGTACTAAAGCCGCCGCCGAAACTGAATGTTCCCGTTTTGGCTTCTTTGATTTGAACAAGTAAATTTTTTCTATCAAGAGTATCCGTATCTTCGACATCAAAACTTACGTCTTCGAAATAACCTAAATTGTTCAATCGATCTTTACTGCGACGCAATTTAGCTCCATCAAAACGATCTCCGGGATACATTTTCAGTTCCCGGCGGATGACGATATCCCGCGTGCGCGTGTTCCCCTGGATCTTAATCTGCTCAATATACGCCAACCCGCCTTCCACAATATCAATACTGACTTCCACGTTTCCCGTTACAGAATCAAGAGATGTTGATTCTTTGACATCGGCAAAAATATATCCGCGGTCAAAATAAAGCGTTCGTATGTTAGCCAGGTCAACGGACAATTTGGCGCGGCTAAAAACATTTCCTTCTTTAATAGACTCTATGGCTTTGAGAACCTCTTTCTCGGAGATAACTTGGTTCCCCCCGATCTTAACACGTCCCACGGAATATCTTTTTCCTTCAGAAATTTGAATGTTCACCGCCAAACGCCCTTTCACCAAATGATCGAGGGCATACTCAGCCTTGGCATCTATAAAACCTTCCTGCTCATAATAAGAGGTAATCCGCTCCATGTCTTCTTTCAGCACATCTTCTTTAAGATTCCCGGACGTAAACAATGATTTCTTGCGTGTCTTAATCACCTTAAGGATTTTCTTGTTACGAAAGGTGTCATTACCATAAATATTAATTCGGGTGATCTTAACACGATGCCCTTCGCGGATAACAAAATGCACCGTGGCTTTATTGGAAACATCATCCACAAAGGTTTCCGGTTCAACTTCTACCATCGTTAACCCTTTTTTAGCATACAGGTCCTTTATTGTTTCTATATCATCAGCAAGAGATTTGTTATCCAGAAATTTCCCCACCTGCGATTTGATTTTCTTACTTAAAGCGCGCGATTTCAAATAGCGGGTCTTAGAAAAAGTAACCTCTTCTATAACAGATTTCTCATCAAGGTATATGACAACTTTCAGCCCCCCCTCATAATCTTGCCGATCAACCCGAACATCTGAAAAAAATCCGGTATTGTACAATCTCTTTAAATCATCACTGATAACCGTCTGTAAGTACTCCTGACCGACCCGGGTTTTAATCTTAGAAAGAATGGTCGCGAGACTGATAGTTTTATTGCCCTTAACTTCAATGGCCTTAACAACTTTTGCCGTTTCTTCAACGGCCGACTCCGAAACAGCCTGCTCAAAAGCGGGTTGGGAGAAAACACTTACGGAAGGAAGAAAGATGCTGAAAAATAAAAAAGTTATAAAAAATATATTTTTTTTCATGATTTGGCCCCTCAAATTTGACTGATTATACGGACAATCAATTTAGATGTCAATCAACATATGCAAGATTTTCAAACCGCATATATTCTTTGATGAAGGCAAGTTTAATCGTTCCCACGGGGCCGTTTCTTTGTTTGGCGATAATCACGTCGGCAACGCCCTTGTTCTGCTCGGTAGGATTATAATATTCTTCTCGCATAAGAAGGACGACCAGATCCGCGTCCTGTTCGATAGCGCCGGATTCTCGCAAATCAGAAAGTTGAGGACGATGATCCTGTCTGGATTCAACCGCCCGTGACAACTGGCTTAACGCGATGACCGGCACGCTTAATTCCCGCGCCAAGGCTTTAAGAGAGCGGGATATTTCGGAAATTTCCTGCTGACGGTTGTCGGATTTCGTCGTGCTCCTCATTAATTGAAGATAATCTAAAACAATCAGTTGAATATCGTAATTCGCCTTTAGACGTCTGGCCTTAGCACGTAATTCCAAGACGGAAATCGCCGGTGTGTCATCTATAAAAATTTTTGATTCAGAAAGCCTCCCGGCTGCCGCCGTTAACTTCGGCCAATCCGACGGAGACAAAAAACCGGACCTTAACTTGTGCGCGTCCACACGCGCCTGCGAACACAGCATTCTCTGAACAAGCTGTTCTTTGGACATCTCAAGGCTGAAGAACGCCACCCCCTCTTTCAATTCAATGCCGATCTTCTCTCCCATAGAAACGGCTAAAGCACTTTTCCCCATTGACGGACGTCCGGCGACAATGACCAAATCCGACTTCTGAAGCCCCGACGTCATTGCGTCAAATTTCTCAAAACCCGTTGCGATCCCCGTAATATGCTGTTTTCTTTTATAAAGCCGATCAATGGTTTCAATGCTTTCTTTCACTAAATCTTTGATGTGAACTGACTGTTGTTTTTGTTTTAGATCCGCTATCTCAAAAATGAGTTTCTCCGCACGATCAACCACATCTTCGACATTGCCTTTGGCTTCATAGCTTTCGGAAACGATCTGGGTGGCATTATGAATCAGTCTTCTTAAAACACCTTTTTCTTTGACGATCTGGGCATAATGTTCAACGTTTGCGGAGGTAGGAACAAAATCGATAAGGACTGAAAGGTAGGTAACGCCTCCCACTTGTTCCAGGAGACCATCATTTTTTAATTTGTCGCAGAGTGTTATGAGATCGACATTTTTATGACTATTATAGAGCTCAATGACGGCCTTATAAATTTTCCGGTGAGCATCGTCATAAAACCATGTCTCATCCAAAATTTCGACTGCCATACCGATGGCCTCTTCGTCGATGAGCATGGACCCCAAAACAGATTTCTCAGCTTCGATATTCTGTGGAGGGATTCTTATTTCTTCGTAACCCATAGACGTATTTTGGCTATCACTTCAGGATGAAGTTTGATACCGACCTCAAAAATACCTAATTCTTCAATGGGTTTCTCTATAATAATGGTTTTCTTATCTATGCTAAAACCTTCCATTTCCATGGCTTTAACAATATCATTTTCATTGATGGATCCGTAAAGGCGTTCTAAATCATTCACCTCAACACTCACCGTGCAGGAAAGTTTATTTAACTTTTCCGCCAAGGTCAAAGCTTCTTGTTTATCCTTCTCAAACTGTATCTTTCTCTTTTTCTCGAGTTGTTCAATTCTTTTAAGATTTACAGGGGTGGCTAAATAGGCTAACTTTTGGGGGAAAAGGAGATTTCGGGCATAACCATCTTTAACCTTGACGACCTCCCCGACTTTACCTAGTTTCTGAACATCTTGCGACAATATTACTTCCATAAGGATCTCCCGGCATCAACCATTGACTTCCGCATAAATAAATTAATCCGCGTGGGTCAATGATTATACTGATTTTGTTTTAAATTTTATGTCTTTCAGCGTGTGTTAATTTTTTTTCGTTTCCCCGGCATGAAATGACGCGAGCACACCAGGATTTGAAAAAATCCACACACCATAAACAGTTATTTTTTAACCCCGCCTGTTGTCAAAAGGGCTAAAAACCTGGCTCTTTTAATGGCCAAAACCAACGCTCTTTGCTCCCTGGCGGTCACACCCGATATGCGTCGAGGGACAATCTTACCACGCTCATTGACATATTTTTGCAATAACCCAAGATTTTTATAATCAATTTGAGCGTCTTTGGACAATTGAAATTTAACCGTGTTTCTTTGGCGGTTTATTATTCTTCTTTTATTATCATTCTTTATCAACGGTCTTTCCTCCTTAAAATTAAATTATTCATCCCAGGCAATATCATCTGGTTTAATAGCTTCTGATTGTTGGCTAATCACGTCAGCCATTTCCACCTCTTCGGGTTTTGCGGCATCTTTCTCTTTACTGGCTCCGTAACTCCCTAAAAACTGGACTCTCTCCGCGCGCACGTCTATGGCGCTTCTCTTCTGGCCATCACTGGTCTCCCAAAATCTCGACTGTAAAACACCTTCCACAAATACAGGACGACCCTTCTGTAAATATTGGCAGCAGGCCTCAGCCTGTTTATCCCAGACCGTAACCGTAAGAAAACAAACTTCATCTTTTAACTCGCCAGAACTGTCTTTAAACCGTCTGTTAACGGCTATGCCTAAATTGGCGACTGCCGTTCCTCCAGGAGTGTAACGCAATTCTGGATCTCGGGTTAAATTACCAATTAAAAAAACTTTATTTAAATTCGCCATTCTAACCTCCTTCAAACTCAAACGCTCATTTTAAAATTGACCACCGCCCTTAAAGACTATTAAAGTCGGTAAGGTTGATATTGTTCTGTTTAGATACGTCCCGCTTCGACGACATAAGGGGACTTACCCTGCGTGATGGCAAAACGAAGAACGCGTTCGTTTACCCTTAACACGGATTTGATCTTTTCAATCTCAGAACCCTCCCCTTCAAAAGCAATCAGATAATAAGTTCCTTCATGACACTTCTTGATACGGAAAGTAAATTTATGCTTTTCGAGCCACACATGATTATTAATAATTTTAGCACCTCCTTTAGTTACGGCATCTGTGGCTTCTTTGTAAATGGTTTCTTTTTCTTCTTGTGTCAATTTTGCGTCGACAATAACAACCAATTCATACTTTCTGACTAATTCACTCTTTTCCATTTTCTTTCCTTCTGTTGTACTGCTCCATTCCTTTTTTTATTCCTTCACTTACCCATGTGAGACAACACCCTGTCGCCTCACCGATAAAATTCTCTAGGTATTCTTTTTCCTTTGGCTTAAACTCAGCAAGGACGTAGTCAACAACGTCTAGCTTGTGCCCCGGATGTCCTACCCCCATGCGCAACCGCAAGAACTCCTCTGTCCCCAAGTGATGAATAACTGAATTCAGACCGTTATGTCCGCCATCACTTCCTTTAGACCTTAAACGGATTTGACCAAAATTTAAATTCAAATCATCACACACCACAAGCAGGTTTTTAGGGGATACATTTTTCTTGGCCGTGACCTGGCTGACGGCAACCCCTGAATTATTCATAAAGGTCATCGGCATCAAAAGACAGACGTTTTTTTCTTGAATTTGTCCTTCTGCCATCAAACCATTTGTTAAAGAGCTGATTTTAAATCGACGGTTAAGTTTTTCCGCCAAGCGGCGTAAAACCAAAAAACCAAGATTATGCCGCGTATATTCGTACTCTTTTCCGGGATTGCCCAGACCTACGATCAGATACGTTGAGGACATTAAAATAAATAAGCGTTAGAGGTAATCATCTTTCAGAATTCTTCTATTTTTCTTTTGGTTTGGCCTCTACCGCTTCTTTGACTTCTTTGGTTTCTTTGGTTTCTTTCTTTGCCTTTATAACCTCAGGTTCGTTCGGAGCCTCCGTCACCGCCTCTTCCGTCTCTTTTTCTTTCATGGAATAAACGACCGAGACAACCAGAGATTCCGGATCATGCCTCGTGCTTACCCCTTCCGGCAAAATGACATCTTTGACATGGATAACCTGTCCTATATTTAAATGACTGACATCGATTTCGATCTTTTCAGGGATATTTGTCGGTAAACAAACCACATCCAATTCCCACAACCCGTGCTCGAGGGTTCCGCCGCCTTGTTTCACGCCGATAGGATCCCCCTTTGTAGCAACGGGGACTTTAACCTCAATTTTCTCCGTTAAAGAAATCTGGTGAAAATCGATATGAACCAATTCCTCAGAAACCGGATCCAGTTGTTCCTCTTTGAGAATAACGGAATAATCTTTTAATTTCCTGCTCCCCTCCAACACATTCAAATGAAAAACAACAAATTGCCCTTTATGAAGCCGCATGATTTTCTTATAATTGCGTTGCTCCACTTTAATGGGTGTTGGTCCGCCATCCGCGCCATAAACAATAGCAGGGATAAAACCCTCCCGACGAATACTCTTGATTTTCCGACTTCCTAACTGATTTCTTAATTGCACATCCAGTTTAATTTCTTCCATTTTTAAGCCCTCGTTTCATCAAATAAACAACTAATAGACTGTTCCCCATGTATTCGACGGATAGCCTCAGCCAAAAGAGGTGCGACACTAACAACGCGGATGTTAGAGACCCGCTTTTCTTTGGTTAAAGGAATGCTATCCGTAATTACTAATTCTTTTAGAGCCTTGCAATTTTTAATGCGGGAAACCGCCTCTCCCGAAAGAATGCCATGGCTCACCGTCGCGTAGACATCCTTAACACCTTTTTGAGTAAGGACATCAATGGCCTCGATCAACGACCCTCCCGTGGCCACAATGTCATCGACCAGCACCGCATTCTTTCCCTTTACTGTTCCTAGGATATGCATGACTTCCGTTTTCTCAGGACTCCACCGGCGTTTATCCACGATGGCCAATCCCGCGCCTAATCTCTTGGCGTACGCTCTCGACATTTTAATCCCACCCACGTCAGGCGAGACCACCACCAAATTCTTCAACTTTTTGCTGCTCAAATAATCACACAACGTATTAATAGCGTATAAATGATCAACCGGTATGTCAAAAAAGCCCTGAATTTGATTCGCATGCAAATCCATAGTCAAGACGCGTTGCGCCCCTGCCGAGACAATCAAATTAGCCACCAATTTGGCAGTAATCGGAACACGCGGCTGATCTTTACGATCCTGACGGGCATACCCATAATACGGGAGAACCGCGGTGATACGCTGCGCCGACGCTCGCCGGGCCGCGTCAATCAAAATCAACAGCTCCATCAAATTTTCGTTTGTGGGAGGACACGTCGGCTGTATGATAAAAACATCTTTGCCTCTTATATTTTCTTTGATCTCAACCCGGATCTCCCCCTCGCTAAAACGAGAAACAAGCACTTTAGTCAAAGAGACGTCCAATTGTTTACAAATATCTTCCGCTAATTGAGGGTTAGCGTTCCCGGTAAAGACGGATATCCCATTCATTAAAATTTTCTCCTGGCAATGACCCTAGCAGGTACCCCGACGACGATACTGCCATCTGGAATAATCTTTCCTTTTGTCACAACACTTCCAGCGCCAACAATCGCCTTCTTGCCAACCTTAACAGGGGCTATTAAAATAGAATCAGAACCGATAAAAGCTTGATCTTTGATGATCGTTTGATTTTTTTTCTGCCCATCGAAATTAGCGGTTATTGTCCCTGCCCCTATGTTGACTTTGGAACCGACCAAAGAATCGCCTAAATAGCTAAAATGTTTCATAAGAGTCTGCTTGCCTATTTTCGTGCGCGATACTTCTGTGAAATTCCCAATTTCTACTTCGTCTCCAATCCTCACCCCTGGCCTTAGTCGCGCAAAAGGGCCAATCTTACAGTTCTTTCCAATGCGAATATCGTTTTCGATAAAAGTACACGGACGAATAATCGTATCTCTGCCGATTTTCACATCGGCATCAATATACGTCGTTTGGGGATCAATAATGGTCACCCCGGAAAGCATCAACTTTTTTAAAATCTTTCGCCGCAAGATTCTCTCGGCAACGGCCAAATCTTCTCTGGTATTAACGCCTAATCCTTCGGCAGGATTTTCTGTCCGGAGAGTTTCAATCCGCCGTCCTCTTTTAGAAAACAGTTCAATAATATCCGTTAAATAAAACTCTTGTTTCTTTGGATTAATCTTGATGCTTCTTAACGCCCCAAACAGCGCTGCGCTATTAAAGCAGTACACACCAACATTAATTTCATTAATTGCTCGCTGCTGAACACTGGCATCTTTTTCTTCCAGAATGGCCACCGCTCTCCCCGCCTGATCCCGCAAGATGCGGCCATACCCTTTAGGTTGATCGACAATTGCCGTCAAGAAACTGACTATCGCTTTTGTTCGCCGGTGTTTTCTAATAAGCTCAGCAATGACTCTTTTATTAAGTAGCGGCGTATCTCCGCATAATATCAGGACATCCCCCTTGTCATTTTTAAGATGCCCTTCCACACACTTAACAGCATCCGCCGTCCCTAACAACCGCTTCTGTTCAACAGTGACCACTTCTTTAGGTAAATAAATTTTTACGTCATCACTTTTATGACCGACAACAATATAAGTTTTCAAAGAACCGACATTTTTGGCAATATCCAGAACATACTGAATGATCGGACGTCCGCAAACTGTTTGCAACACTTTGGGGACTGCTGATTTCATTCTTGTCCCCTTACCCGCCGCCAGAATAATCGTTCGTAAATCTTTCATAAAACGCACCCCTTCGTCACATCCCTAACAGCAGAACCAAAATTGATAGCCTTATATATCTATGTTCTTCTCACAAAGATTCTGAGGGTTTTACCCGGCAAATTTATCTGCCCAGCCTGGGCTCGAACCAGGAAAACGAGATCCAAATTCTCGTGTGTTACCAATTACACCACCGGGCAATCGAACATCCTATTTCAGCAACAAAAAAATCTTAAGAGGCACCTGATTCATTTTATCTATAGCCTCTTTTCTGGAAATCCACATCCGGACTTCTTTATCTAATTTCGACAAAATTTTAGATCAAGTTTGTTCTGGAGAACCACTCGAAGAAATGGTTTTAGCGGTTTCTTTATTGTAGGCCTCTAAGATATTTGTTTGCAGATATTCGCGAAATTGCTGAGTTATGGGGTGCGCGATGTCACGATGTTCTGCCTTATCATCCCCCTCATGTGTCTGGGTATTATCTGATGGGATAGCAGTTCCACAGTGATTACAGAATCTGCTGCCGATCTCATTTTTAAAATGACACTTGGGACACGAAGTCTTCATTTTTCGAGATGGCATAGCAATAAATAACCCACTCGAACCTTGAATAACTTTGATGTTTCTAACAACAAAGGAATTATCAAATGTCACTGTTGTATACGCTTTTAACTTTTTGTCTTGTCCTTCTTTAGGAAATATGCGAATTTCTGTAATCTCCATCCCCTCAACCCCTTCCTTTGTTTCGGTACGCTTTTCAACTGCCACTTCCTCAGCCTATCATCCCTTTAGAAGTGTCAATCTCTTGCCCCAAACATTTCTTTTAAGAAGTTCGTAACGAGTTTAAGTCTTTCGCAATACCTATTCCGATAAGGGAAAAAACATTTCCCTTGCCGCCACACATCCTCTAAAACGAATTTCAAAGAGTTCTAACGACAAATACTTGATTAAAACGTTTCCTCAATATCACGGCCATGGTCTTGCCATCCTTTTCAGAATCAGTCATCCCAAACACACACGGCCCACTCCCAGAAAACATAGCATTCTGGGCGTTCAATAACTTCAATTTTTCCCGTATTTTCTCAAGTCTCGGGCATAGCTCTATGATGGAAGTCTCTAAATCATTAACTAATTGCCGTCTAGCCTCTTCTAAATTATTTTTCCTTAAATGATGGATTAGGATATTAACATCATCATCTTTTTTTGTCAACTTCAATTTCAAGCCGCCGTAGACTTTCCAAGAATACATTTTAATTCGAGGAATAACCAAAATATGCCATAACTTTGTCCTTATATTTATCTTTTTAATGACATCCCCTCTTCCCTGACCTAAAGCCCATGAACAATTATATAAAAAGAATGGGACATCGCTTCCAATTTGACGGGCATAAAACAACAACTTCTTCGATCCCAAACGTAGCCCCCATAAACGGTTTAACCCCAATAGAGTTGTGGCCGCGTTGCTTGACCCCCCGGCTAACCCCGCGGCCACGGGGATTCGTTTATTGATTCTGATATCAACACCTTCTGTTATCCGGAAATCTTTTTGGAGCATTCTAACGGCTTTGTATGCAAGGTTTTTAGGCCCGGTAGGAACATGGGGATGGTTACAGAAAATCCGAATATCGCCAATTTTGTTAGAATCCAAAAATATCTCATCGCAGAGATCTACGCGTTCAAATAATGTAACGATATTGTGGTACCCATCCGCTCTTTTATTAAGAATCTTAAGGAAAAGATTGACTTTGGCAGGAGACTGAAGGAGAAGGCCGCTCATGAGGTAAAGTTACTATTTGAGATTAGCCTGAAAATTTTTAACATCATTAATTTTTTTAGCAACTTCTTGTTGTTCGGGCAGGAGCTCCAGCGAAAGCTCCCAATGCTTTACGGCATCCTCAAAACGATTCAACTTATAGTAAACATCGCCCATATGATCATAAATGACAGAGTCTTTTAAGACGGCATCTGCTTTTTTTAAAATTTCTAACGCCTCTTCATATTTTTCTTTTTTATAATACACCCATCCCAGACTATCGAGATAAGCTCCATTATCAGGACTAAGTTTCAACGCACGGGTTATCAATTTTTCAGCTTCTTCCAACTGATGATTATCTTCAGTATACAAATACCCCAGCGTGTTAAGGCTGCCGTCATGTTCCGGGTCTATCGCAATGGATTTTTTCAAAAGTTTAATAGCGAGGTCCCTCTTGTTGACTTCAAGATAGAGGGAACTTAACAAATACATCACATCGGCATTTTCAGGTTCAATAGCCAAAATCCTTTCAAACTGCTCAATGGCTTGATCAAATTTTCTTTGAGAGTAATAAAGCTGCCCTAAATATCCATAAACCTCAATATTTTGAGGTTCGGCGACCGCAAACGATTTTAGGATAAACTCATATTCGCCAGCCGCTTTATCGTATTCTTTTTGAGTAGAGTAAATGAGGGCAAGGAGATAATGGGATTGTAAATCTTCGGGGTTATATTTATTGACTAACTGCAACTCAGCCTCAGCCTCAGAGAGCATATTTAAGCGCGCATAATCTGTCCCCAGTCTTAGGTGCAGGAGATGACTGGTTTCATCGAACTGAACAGCTTTTTCGTATTCTAATACCGCCAAATCAGACTGCCCAAGGAGATCATGCATCTGCCCTATGGCATAATGGGCCAGACCTTTAGATACAGCAATTTTATCTTCATAAAAAAAAGCCTCTGTCTTAGCGCAAAATAGCAGTATCAATAAAACACTAAAACCGCCACAAACACTAAGAATTTTTGTTTGTCGCATAACTAACCCTTTGTTCATCTTATCGAAGAGCACGTTTCTCTATAAGAGCGCTGGTTACATCCTCAAAAATGCACCACGTAGAGGAATAGCCTCTCCCATAGAATATCACAAGATCCTGCCTGAACAAGCCTCAGAAATTGAGGGTTTGCAATATTGATCCTTAAGGATAAAAGAACGCAAATTACGCGGTCTTACGCTTCTTAAGATGTCGCAAAGCTTTTCTTAGTTTTTTGCGTTTGTGCGTCCTGATTTTACGTGCTTTTCTTTTTTTTCCGCTTGGCATATAATTTTTCCTATTTCAAGGATAATCCAAAATTAATGAATGAGTTTATTCAACGGGTATTCTATAATCCCTTGAGCCCCAGCATCTTTAAGTTTTGGAATTAACGTCCGCACAGTGCCTTCATCAATAACGGTCTCAACAGCAAACCAATCCTTCCGGCTTAAACTCGAGACCGTCGGATCTTTAAGAGATGTAAGAAGATTTAAAATTTCTTGAAAATTTTTCTTCTCCACATTCATTTTTAGACCCACCATATTCCTGGCCGCGATTGCCCCTTTCAAAAGCATCACAACCTGATCCATTTTTCTTTTTTTCCATGGATCTTTAGCCGCTTTTTTATTCGCGATAAATTGCGTGGTTGATTCACAAATAGTATCAATGATCCGCAACTTATGAGCCCGTAAACTGCTTCCTGTTTCCGTTAACTCAACCACCGCATCTACCAGGCCATCCGCCACCTTCGCCTCGGTCGCTCCCCAGCTAAATTCAACATCCGCCTTGACCTTGTTCTTTCTCAAATAACTCTTTGTGACATTCACGAGCTCGGTGGCAATCCTTTTCCCATTTAAATCCTTAACGGAATTAATCGAGGCCTTTTCAGGAACAGCTAAAACCCAACGAACCTTTACCGCGCTCTGTTTGGCATAAATCAAATCCGCCAAGAAAATCACATCAGAATTATTTTCCTGGATCCAATCAGCGCCGGTAATACCACAGTCCAAGGCCTCCTCTTCCACGTAACGGGACATCTCTTGTGCCCGTAAAAGGACCGGATCGATCTCATCGTCATCTATCGTTGGGAAATAGGACCGGCCGGAGACATAAATCTGAAAACCGGCCCGTTCAAAGACCTTAATGGTGGCTTCCTGCAAACTCCCCTTAGGTAAACCTAATTTTAGCTTTTTCATTCCATCCATTTCTTAAATATCTTCTCTGTTATTTAAAAATTGACCACAAAGAATCTGATAATGAAGCGGTATTATAACGAGGCCCATTTCACTTGTAAAGACTAATTTCTTTTCCCTTCTCTGCCCTTGTTCGAATTAGAAAAGTTTTTCTTCGACGAACAAGGCCTCCTCCATAGGTAGCAATCGTCGATATATTTAAGGAGAAATTATTTTCTAATTTGAGGGGGAATAAAACAAGGGGGGGCGGAAGGGCTGGAAATTCCTTGTCAAACACCCGTTTCATATATATAATCGCCTCCATCAATTTCACATGCACTTATTATTTCCCCCCCTATTCTTTTGAATGATTTAGTTAAGGAGAGATCATGCTCAACATCTTACGCAAAAAGGGCCTTGCCAAAAAAATCATATGGATTATAGCTATTTTGATAATAATTTCCTTTGGATTTTTCGGAACTGCCTACCTATTGAACAGCAATTCAAATCAGGATGTTGCCGGAAAAGTCTTCGGTAAGAACGTGTCTTTGGAAGAATTTAAACAGGTCTATCACCATACCGATATCCAGGCGATGTTAAACTATGGGAAAAATTATCAATCCTTCAAACAATTTCTTAATTTAGAAAACCAAACCTGGGACCGGCTCATCCTCCTTTATGAGGCTAAAAGAAGGCATATCCAAATTCCGGATGACCGCGTCGTTAAGACCATTGAATCATTTCCTTTTTTCCAAAGGGACGGCCAATTCGATACTCTTCTCTATAATGATATCCTCCGTTTTGCTTTTAAGATCACCGCCAGAAACTTTGAAGAGGGGATTCGTGACAATCTTAAAATTCAGGAAATCATTAACCAAGAAACGGTCTCTCTCTCTCTTGCGGATGAAGAAATCTTTGAAGAATATAAAAAAATCAATGAAAAGATCCAAATCAGTTATGTCTTTATTTCTCCTGATCAATTTAGCAATCAGGTAACGACCAATGCCGATGAATTGCAACAGTATTATCGTGAACATGATCATGAGTTCCTTGTACCGCCCACCGTTGATATCAATTACATCCACTTTGAATTCCCTGAAGCGCCCCCGGAGTTAACACCCGCTCCGACTGAAAGCGGCGATCAACAACAAAAAACTCAACCACCCCCTGAAAGCGAACAAAACGAGAAAAAAATAGACGAAATCCGAGAAAAAGCGCAATCCGTTTTTGAAGAGCTTCTTTCTAATCCTAATATTCACGCAGTCGCCCAAAAAAACGGACTAGAAGTAAGAACCACCGGTTTTTTCAGCATGGAACAACCCGTCCTGACTTTAGGCTGGTCTTATGAGACCATCGATAAAATTTTCCAGCTCAATGTCAATCAGATAAGCGGCCCGTTTGAAACAACTAAAGGCCTTCTCATCCCCCAAATTAAAGAAAAAAGAGAGTCTTATGTCCCCCCGTATGCGGAGGTCCAAGATAAAGTTAATCAAGCCGTCTTACAAATGAAGGCCAAAAAAATCGCCGGCGTAAAAGCCAAGGAATATCTTGAATCTATTAAGAAAGCGTTTAATCCCAGCGGCCTTGACAATTTCCCAGAAACCGCCAAGGCCTTGGGATTAGACATCCATCAAACGCCTGTATTCGCGCGGGGTCAATACTTACCTCAAATCGGTATCTCCAATGAATTTCAAGAAGCGGCTTTCCGTTTAACTGAACAAGAAAAGGTCAGCAGCGTCGTTGAGATCCCCCAAGGGTATTGTATCCTCCATTGGGATTCCTCTATTCCTGCGGAACAAGATAAGTTTGAAGCGGAGAAAACAAAGCTCGCCAATGACCTTTTGCAGGAAAAAAAGAATAAAGCTTTCGGAGACTTTCTCGATAGGCTCAGACTTAAGGCAGGATTGGTTAACAATATTCCGTCGCCCAAAGACCGGGGGCTGTAATCAATCTTTCTGATTATCCCGGCTTCACTTTTACGGTGGAATTTTTTATCCAATTCAGATAATCTTTGCTTCCTTCGATAACAGGTAGGGCGATAATCTCGGGGACAGTATAACTGTGCAGGGATTTGATCATCTTCTCAACTTTCTTGAAAAGAGTCTTGCGCGTCTTTAACACCACCAGGACCTCATCGGCTTTATCCATTTTACCTTCCCACCAAAAGATGGATTGGACACCTCGGATAATATTTGCACAAGCAATAAGTTTCGCCTCAACCAGTTGGGTGACAATCTTTTCAGCCTCACCCGCATCTTTGGCGGTCATCAAGACAACTATACACATGGATCAACTCCTTGAAGATTTTTGCGTCGGCGTCTCCCGTAACATCATAAGCGAGATCATCCGGCCGGCCTCGTTTCCTTCTCTCCTGTACGAGAAAAATCGCTTATCGCAACACGTGCACAGTCCGCAGTCAAATATATTTTCCTTCCAAACGCCCAACTCAACCAATTGACGCGTATTCACCTGCGGCAAATCCAAATAAACATCCTGGTTTCGATGGATAATCTCTCGGGGGAAGTAATCTCTAAATTCCCCTCCCACTTGATAACAACATGACCTAATAGCGGGTCCCAGGGCCGCTTTTAAATCTTGAGGCTCTGTACGAAAATTTTGACGCATAATACTCACGGCTTGCTGAACGATATTTTGATAACTCCCACGCCATCCGGCATGAAGAAGCCCTAAACATTTTCTTTTCGTATCATACATAAAAACAGGCAGGCAGTCCGCTGTCCTGATGACAAGGGCTACGTTGGAAATGTTCGTCACCAAGCCGTCCGCTTCTTCAGGAAAATCGTTCCTACGCATAAATTCTTCCGTCGCCAGGATCACCCTGCGGCCATGGACCTGCCGGACATCCGCCAGAAAAGACGGGACAAATCCCAGTTGCTCGGCCAAGAAACTTTTCTGTTGAGCATTGAATCTTCCCTCCCTTGGAATCTTGCTGCCTTGAGCAAAATCGAGACTCCGGTCACTCATGAATGTGACCACCTCTGAAGGGAAGACATGATCAAACAGCGGTGTCATCGTGCGTCAGCTCATAAAGATCTTCGGCCCCGTTCTCACCCAATAACGGCTTCTCCGCCATGGATGGCAAGACCTGGACATCTTTTAATTTCTTCTCGATCGTCCGGGATTTTCGCGCGGCATCTTCAATATTATTGCTGGCCTGCTGCAATTTCTCTTGGGTTTTCTCAAGAAGATCCCCGAATTTGCCAAACTCCGTTTTCACAGTCCCCAGCAAATTCCAGACTTCGCTTGCCCGTTTCTCGACAGCCAACGTACGAAATCCCATCTGCAAGCTGTTGAGAATTGCGGCCAAAGTGGTGGGCCCCGCGACGGTAATCTTATAATCCCGTTGCATGGATTCAAAAAGACCGGGCCGACGCAAAACTTCCGCAAAAAGTCCCTCCGTGGAGAGAAACATGATAGCAAAATCCGTTGTGCGCGGCGGATCAATGTATTTATCCCGAATTTTCTTCGCCTCCCCCTTTAACCTGTTGACTAAAGCCTTAGCGGCCTCCTCAATCATAACCAAATCAACGTGTTCCTGGGCTTGCTGCAATTTCTCAAAGTCTTCCGTCGGAAACTTTGAGTCTATGGGCAAATACACCACCGGGTGATCCCGTCCGGAGAATTTGATGGCAAACTCAACAGCTTCACGGCTATCTTTTTTAATCACGACATTCTTTTCGTATTGCTCCGGAATCAAAATCTGTTCCAGCAAGTTTTCCAAGATGACCTCTCCTAAAATTCCCCGGGTCTTGACATTCGAAAGGACTTTCTTCAAATCCCCCACCCCTGTGGCCAGATTCTGCATATCCCCCAACCCCTGATGCACCTTCTCCAATCTCTCACTGACAATCTGAAAGGATTCTCCCAGACGTCGCTCTAATGTTGAATGCAATTTCTCATCGACCGTTTCCCGCATTTTCTCCAGCTTTTGGCTGTTATCTTCCTGTAAATGTTTAAGCCGTTCTTCGACGACTTCTCTGAGCTTTTCCAGTTTCTGTTCATTCATCTGTGTCAGAGCGGATAACTGTTGAATAAAGGAATCCAATTGATTTTTATGTAACGTAGAAACCTCCGTCATACGGGATAGAACAGCGTTACTGAAGGCATTGAGGTGTTCGCTTTGTTCTTCCCGGGCTTTCTGGAAATTGGCTCCCGCCTCCGCGCGGCCCTTTGAGATTTCTTCCCGCAGTAAACGTTCCAGCCTTTCCTGATTTTTCTCAATACCGCTTATTTGGTTTCCCAAAGAACCCCACGCCCTCTCTTTATCGCGCAAAAAAAGAACGGCCAGAAGGGCCGTATTTATCAAGACAACTATCATTACCACCAGCATCATGATCTGAACCCCTTTATCCCTCTAAAAAATAAATTGTTTTACCTCATTCACTTCACCTGACGTCCCTGCGCGTAAACCATCCTCATCATATACAACAAAACGCGGTTAAGCAAATTTTTAATCTCCGTGAATTCTTTCCCGGACTCCCGACAAGCAGCCTGAACACAGATACCTTGGGCGGTTCCGTTGGAGGGAGCCCCTTTTAACGTCCCCTTTTAAGAAATCCGTCGATCTTTTGAAGGCAATACGCTCTGTCTTTCGAAAAAGCGCCTTGTGACAATGGCAGCATTTATTCACCAGGGAATAGTTCAAATCATTCAAGGGACATTGTTCACAAAGCGGTGACGGTTTGCAATAATCCTTGCCGAGACGGACAAGGAGGGCATGATATTCATTAAACATCTTGCTATCGTGGTCCAGGTGACGCATAAAAACATCCTGGATCGCGTGATAGTCCGTCTCTTGGGCAACGATGTTATGCCGGTACAAAACCCTTTTCGTATAGGCGTCGACCACAAAAACGGGCTTATCAAAGGCATAGAGCAATATGGAATCCGCGGTCTCAGGTCCAATCCCATTAACCCCCAGGAGTTTTTGACGCAACGAATCCCAGGGATCACGCGCCATTTTCTGAAGGCTTCCGTCATAATTTTCGAAAATAAAATTTATTAAATTCTTAAGCCGTTTGGCCTTAACGTTAAAATAGCCGGCGGGTTTTATCAAAGAGGCTAACGGGGCATGCGCTAGGGCGTGAATGGCCCGGAAAGATAAGCATTGTCTTTCTTTTAAATTGCTGAGGGCCTTCTCAACATTTCCCCAATTGGTATTTTGGGTCAGGACTGCGCCGACGATGACCTCAAACGGCGTCTCGGCAGGCCACCAATGCTGAGGCCCGAAGACTTTAAAAAGCCGGTCATAGATATTTTTCAGAATCAATTCCATGAGAATGGGACATCATCTTGAATTTGACGGAACGTGGCGCCATTCCCGCAAATTTCCCGACGCATTAAAATACACATAGACCTTCTCCGCATCGGGCGTATGCTTGGCCTGACGGTAAAGCCATACCTCCCCATCCTGGCCGTCCTTCCGTTCTGTCTTTTTATAAACAGGTTCTCCAAAAGCGGCCAAAAAACTTTTCTCATCGGGATACGTCTTAAGGGTATCGGCTTTCACCTCGGCTAACATAAGGTCAAATTTCTTGTCGTGCTCCTCAACGTGTTTCTGGAGAGCATCCCCTTCTTCAGAAAGCTCCTTTAAAGTTAAAAGCTGATCCAGATGAGCCAACTTCGCGCAACCGCTGAACAGGACTAATCCGGCCATGACCATAATGATATTTTCCTTCATATTTTCCCCCATCGGAAATGGACAAAAACGCGTCCCCAATTCTTATCGTCTTTTTCAATTCTGTGATACACCCCTTTGTACTGCTTCTCAAGAAATCGTAATACATATTTCTTCAACTGACCGCTCCCCTTACCCGGGATAATCTCAAGGACATCCGCTTTTTTTTCCTGAGCCTCTGTCATCATCGTGACAAGAGCCGCCTCCAGTTTTCGACCGTCGGAATAATGGTCATGCAAATCAATCTTGAGCCTCATTTGCTTATCCTGTCCCTCTCTTCCTTCAATTCCCGGATGATCGTCTCGATGTCCCGCAACCGCTTCTGAATAAACTTAAGTCTCTGCCCGTATTCCTTTATAATCTCGGCGTCTCTGTTTGAATACGATTCCGAAAGACGCCGCGCCTTAACATAGCTTTCGGTCTCAAGTCCCTTGTGCTCCTGCTCCAAGGCCTTAATTTCATTTCTAATCTGCGCGATCCTTTGAACGGCCGCTTTGTGACGGGCTCCCAGCTCGTCTAGAGCGGAAGACTCCGACGGATTCTTTCCATGAGAGTGGATCTGTTTCTTTTGCTGTTTGGCCTGCGCGTCCATTTGTTTTTTTTCTTCTTTCAGCATGGCCTCCACCTCATTTTTCTTATCAAGATAATATTGAAGTCCGCCGGGATACACCTTGACCCTTCCGCCCTGGACATCGACGATGCAATCCGCAATCTCTCTGATAAAATACAGGTCGTGGCTGATAAAACAAATTGTTCCGTCGAACTCCTGAAAGGCGTTCGTTAACGCCTTGACCCCATCCATATCCAAATGGGTTGTCGGCTCGTCCAACAGCATAAAATTGGGAGGATTGATTAAAAGTTTGGCCAGGATCACCCGGCTTTTTTCCCCGCCGGATAATACCTTGATGTGTTTAAAGACATCATCCCCGTGAAAACTAAATAACCCCATAAGTGACCGCACCTTTAGAGCCGGAGTCCCTGGGGGCGCGGCGGAAATCACTTCATCAAAAACGGTCCGCAAAGGGTTTAAAACATCCAGCCGTGTCTGGGAAAAATACCCTACCTGGACCTGATGGCCGTATTTCACCTCCCCTGAATCCGCCTCAATGGCGCCCGCCAGCATTTTTAACAGCGTGGACTTCCCGGCGCCGTTAGGCCCGACCAGACAGATTTTTTGCCCGCGGATAATCTCAAAATCCAAATCCTTATAAACCTGTTTCTCTCCATAGGCCTTGCTTACCTTCTTGAGCTGTGCCACGACGTACCCGCTGGACTGAATATCAGAAAATTCAAATTGCCCAATACTTTTATGAGATTGCGGGAGTTCAATATTTTCCAGCTTTTCGATCATCTTTCGTTTATTACGCACAGCCGCGGCTCTGTTCGGCTGGGCATGAAATCGCTGAGTGAAGCGCTCCAGCTGCTCCCTCTTTTTTTCAACAACCTTCTGCCTTCTCTCCAGAGATTTGAATTGAATATCTTTCTGCATTTCGTGGGTCTCATAATTTCCTTTGACCTTGGTCATCTGAGCCCCGTCCAGGATGATCGTATAATTGGTGACATCGTTGAGAAAGACCCTGTCATGGGAGATAAGCACAAATGAGCCTTCGTAGCCGGCCAGAAATTCCTTAAGCCACAAGGTGGCGGCCAAATCCAAATAGTTTGTCGGTTCGTCCAGCAATAAAAGGTCAAAGGGATACGTCAGCAGTTTAGCCAAAAGCGTTCGCATCTGCCAGCCGCCGCTCAACTGGACGATCGGTTTGTGAAAATCCGTCTTATTAAAACCAAGGCCCATCAAAATCTTCTCCGCCTTGTATTCGATGTCATAAATCCCCATGACCTCCAACTCATGCAAAATATCGCCGTATCGGTTGGTGTCCGCTTTCTGTGCGTCCTCGAGTTTTCGTTTTTCTTCCATTAACTTTCGAATCCGCATGTCTCCCTCCGTCAGCTCCTCCATCACAGTCTTTTCCGAACTGAACTTGGCCTCTTGGGGAAGATACCCGATATTCAAATTCTTCTGGACGACAACACTTCCTGCCAAAGGCTCCATGTCGCCCAAGATAATGGAAAAAAGCGTGGTCTTTCCCGCGCCGTTAGGCCCGGTTAATCCTATCTTTTCATTCGGGAATATACTGAACGTGACATCCTTAAACAAGGTCCGTTGCGTGAATCCCATGGTCAAATTATTCATCGTAATCATAGTTCCTACCCTCTCTCCAATATGGGCCCAAGGAATTTCATCAGCTTCTCTGCCGAAGAGCCTCGTAAAGCAAAATAGCCGCGGCTGTTGAAACATTCAACGAATCCGCTTTTCCTTTCATCGGGATCCTCACTTGAATGTCTGCTTGGGACGCCCATAAATCACTTAAGCCCTTTTGTTCACTGCCCAAAACGATCGCCAGGGGCCCCTTCATATTAACTTGGGAATAAACATTTTTAGCGCAAGGCACGGCCGCGCAAATCCTGATATCCCGTTCTTTTAAAAATCTCACCGATTCACGCGTCGAAGTCACCGCCACTTCCACGCAGAAAACCGTCCCCAAACTGGCCCGGATCACATTAGGATTATAAATATCTGTTTGGGCATCGCAGACAATCACCCCATCGACACCGACGCCGTCAGCCGTCCGCAGAATGGCCCCTAAATTACCCGGTTTCTCAACGGTCTCAACAATCACATAGAGCGGATTCTCTTTACGGTGAAGCTGCTCTAAAGAAAGCGGGCGTGGGGCGCAAAGAGCCAATAAACCCTCCCTCCGTTCACCGTAAGAAATCTTTGCAAACACAGACTTGGACACCTCAAAGACAGGCACCTTAAGCGCCGCGATCTTTTTGATAAAACTTTCTTTGCCCCCCATCTCCTCGAGACCGATGGAAGATTCCCCTTGCTCCCGGCAGACATAAAGTTCTTTAAAGGGGACTTTGGCTTCAAAGGCGCGCAAAATCTCACGGCCCCCCTCAACAATCGTCAGCCCTTGCCTTTCTTTGGGCCCGTGGGTTCGCAGCTTCACAAGATGTTTAATGCGAAGATTCGTTAAGCTAATGATGGACTCGGGCATATTTTTGCAAGACCTTCAAAAGATACGCGTGCTCTAAGAAATTTTCCGTGCGCCAGGATTGGATCATCTCCTTCTTCCGCGTGGTCCAATGAAATTTGTAGGTATCCCAACCGATTACCGATCCCAGCCGATTGACCCACGGCGGATTTTCCACATAACTGAAAAGACCGTCAGGAAAGACACTATTTTTAACAGCTTTGTACGTCCAGTACGTCCAGTGAAAACCGAAGGCCTCAAAACAGCTTAAAGCATCCTCCAGCCACCGCTCCTCGCCGGAGTTTTCCCACCGGGCATTGACACCGAACTCGCCGACAAAAATCGGCACTGAGCGATCTCGGGAAATTTTCTGATATTTGGATAAATGCGCCTTCATGCTTTTCATGTCCCAGTTTCGGCCATACGCCTTCAAGGGATATCTCAGATGCGGTACGGCATTAAACGTAAATTCGACGGGTTCATAATAATGGATGCTCAAAACATGGTTGTCATCGTCAATTGGATCCAGACACTCAAGATTCGTGGCCCATTGATTCCCCTCGACAAACAGGATATGCTGTTTGTCTACTTGTCGGATTTGCCTGATGAGCTCTTTGTAAAAATTATTTAATTGCGCCGCGTCCCCGAGCACCGCCTCGTTAAGAAGATCGTATCCCGCGATACACTTCTTGTTTTTATACCGGTCTGCGAGAAACGCCCAGAGTTCTATGGTCCTTTCTTGATTTTTCTTCTTTGTCCAAAGATCTGCGCGGCCATCACTGTCCGAGTGCCAGTCGTGATTCTGGGACCCCGGCGCGCCATGGAGATCAAGAACAACCCAAACTTTATATTTCTCCACCCAGCGGATAACCTTATCCAATATCCGCAGGCCGGTCGTGTCATATTGAAAAGGCTTTTTTTCAATCAACCGGTAATGAAACGGCAGACGGATACAATTGAATCCCAAGCCGGCGATATTCTGGATATCCGTTTCCCGTATAAAATTCCCGCGAAAATTCTCCTCAAAATCCTGCCAGGCCTCTTGCCCTAAACACTGCACAAAACTTTTTTTCAGATGCTGAACAGGGCGATTCAGGGCATGAAGAAAATAGGCCTCCATCATCAGCCATCCCCCTAAATTCACCCCTCTGAGGAAAACAGGGTTCCCGTCGGCATGGATGATATTCGTTTTATGAGTTCTTAAAAAAACATTCATACACCGCTCAATTAATTAATTTTAATTCCTTCAAGAATTGACTGATGCCGTCGCGGATCCTTTCCCCATCGCGAAGATACCCGTCATTATGGTCGCCGACTATTTCCAGAAACCGTTTTGGTTCAATCGCTGCCGCATACAATTTTTTGCCCAAAGCCAAAGGAACGATTTCATCCTCAATGCTGTGAATAAACAATTTAGGAATTCCCACCTGTTTAATCTTCCCGATGGCATCCAGCTTCTTTCTTACCAAGAAACCCGGGATAACCGGAAAAATGTGTTTGGCCATGTCCTGGCCGGAGCTAAACGAAGAATCTATGATCAAGCACGCCAGCCGACGCTGAGTTGCTAAATTCACCGCCACGACCCCGCCCAAAGAGCCCCCGTAAGCCCCGAGCCGGCTGGGATCGACGTCTTGACGCGTCAGCAAATAATCATACGCGGCCCGGGCATCGCTGTAGATTCCCTTCTCAGAAGGATAACCCCCGCTTTTCCCGTAACCCCGGTAATCGAAAATTAAAATGTTCAACCCCATCTTATGAAAAAAATCAATCTTCCCCAACCGATCGCCGATGTTGCCGGCATTCCCATGTAAAAAAATAAGAGTGCCGTCCTGAGGTGACGATTGAATAAACCAGGCGTTCAACTTGACTCCGTCTTCAGTTGTCAAATAAAGATCCTCAAAAGGAAATCCTAACGCGGCCGGCGTTGAGGCTATATCCCTGGCTGGGGCAAAGACGGTTTTATTTTCAAGATGATAGACGTAGATCAACAACAAGATGACCAGGATAATAATATAAATAATAGTTTTCATCAACGCGGTCCCCAACCGCTGGTAAACAATTTACATTTCCCGGTGTGGAATAAGACTGGCCATCAGTTTAATCGCCTTTAAAACATCGCCTATCGAACACGGTTTGGTGATATAGTGATCCGCTTCCATGCCTAAACCTTTTTGGATATCTTCCAATTCCCGCTTGGCTGAAATAATAATCACCGGCTGCCACTTCTTGGAGGGAGGATTTTCTCTCAACTCTTTCAAAACCTGAAACCCGTCTTTCTTTGGCATCGTCAGGTCCAGCAAAATGATGTCTGGAATTTCCTTTTGAATTTTTTCCCACGCCTCCTGCCCATCGCTGGCCGTTATGACCGTATATCCTTCGGACGCCACTTTCTTGGCCATAACTGCTAGAACGTCCGGCTCATCATCAGCCATCAATATCTTGAGATTCTGCATCATTCGGAGCATTTACCAAAAAGAATTATTAGAGGAGCGTTGGGGTTGACGACCACAGTGTCCCATTACACTTGCGGAAGTCAGGTACCCCTGTTGATTATCTCGCTGAAGAGTAATCTTTAAGATTATACGCGATATCTTGTGACGGCATCGAATGCTTATCGATCTTGACACCGGCCTTGGTAAAAAACTCCACGGCCAGCGTGTCATGGTAATCAGAGAAAACAACGACCCGTTTGATGCCGGCGGTGATCAGAGCTTTGGCACACGTCGTGCATGGCATATTGGTGACATAGGCTGTCGCGCCTTCAACCGCGTGACCCCGCTTGGCCGCCTGAACAACGGCGTTCATCTCGGCATGAACCGTCCGCACACAGTGATTATCCATAACAAGGCAGCCGACATCCTCACAATGAAGATCGCCGGGAATAGACCCGTTATATCCTGTGGCAATCACATCTTTATTTTTAACCAGGACACACCCGCAGTGCATACGTGGACAGGTGGCCCGTTCCGAAGCCAGCATGGCCAATTTCAAAAAATATTCGTCCCAATCAGGTCGTTTCTTCATGGACAACTCCTTTGACATAAAGTTGATTCTTTTTTTATTGTCACCATATTAGCAAATCACCTTGGGTTTTCAAGCCTTAAGGTTTTTGAGATTCTCGCGTTCTACCCTCTTAAAAAGACGCCTTATCCCTTTCTGAAAATCATCAACGGGGCAAAGCAAACTGAGGACAATATAGGTTTCCTCCTCAAAATCGAAGAAATATCCTGGATGGACTAAAATGTGCTCCTCTCGCAAAAACAAAAGGACCCATGCCTCTTCGCTATGCCAATCGGGTATTCTTAAAATCCCATACCAGCCTCCATCGATGTGAAGCAATCGGCAATATAAGGAGTCCTCACTCAGATGTTGAATAAACGCGTAATTTTGTTGAACACGGTTCAAAATATCCTTTTGAATTTCTTGTCTTAAAGGCAACCATGTTGACAACGCGTGTTGCACCGGGGTATTAACCGAAAGATACGTGTCGGAAATAATCTCCAAGCGTTCTCTTGCGGCTTGCACCAAATCGCGCGGACCGCTCATCACGATCCAAGATAATTTCATCTGCGGAAGTCCAAGTGTTTTGGAAATTCCGCTTAAAACAAAAGTCAAGGCCTCTTCATTGCCGGCCAGACTGATATAATTCTCCCGGTTATTCAAAACATAGTCCCCAAAAACCTCGTCGCAGATAAGTGCCAGGCGGCGCTTACGGCAAATGGCATTCAAGACCTTGATATCCTCCGCGCGTAAAAACGATCCTGTCGGATTATTCGGGTTAACGATAACAATGGCCTTTGTATTAATATCTATCCCTTCTTCCAACCGCTCAAAATCCATTTGCCAACGGCCCTTGGCATAATAAAGAGGATAATTAACCATTTCTATGTCATTTAAATCAACCAGAAATTGGAATAAAGGATAACTCGGTTGAGGAAAAAGGATACGCTCACCCGGGTTAGCCAATAAACGGAAAAGATAAGAATATCCTTCAGATGTGCTTGAAGTTAAAAGAATCCGCTCCGGCGGCACATCCAAACTTTTCTCTTGATAATACCGGCTGACGGCCTCCCTGGCCTTTAAAAGTCCTTCGGAAGCGGGAGTGTACGTTAAATTCTTGACATCTCCCAGCGCCTCCAAAATTTTTTGTTCAGGATAAACAAATCCGCCTTGGGTCGGATTAGACTCAGTCAAATCAATGACAGGAATATTCTCCTTACGCAGTTGCTCCAGGACATGACCAAGCTGATTGGATGCCAATGGCCAGTCCGTCCGTTTGGCAAACTGAAAATCATCTAATATCAATCCAAAAGCCTCCTAAAATGAAACTCTCCACATCACCGTGTGGAGAGTTCCTTTGTTTCTCATTTTCCGTCTTTGATCCGCTATTATGCTTTAATTCTAATCTTAGCAATTTCATTATCCACGATAAGAAGATTCCTTTGTTCATCCCCGGCAATATGAATAAGGTCAAGCACCGAACGAAACAAACTTTCCTCTTCATGCTGTTCAGCGACATACCATTGTAAAAAATTAAACGTCGCGTAATCCTTGGAGCTGAACGTCAGATCAACAAGTTCATGAATGGATTTTGTTGTGGCGATCTCATGCTCAAAGGCCACTTCAAAGGCATGCACAAGAGATTTGTATTTTGCTAGAGGCTCCTGGAGGGCCGGAATAATCCCTTGACCGCCGCTTTCATTGACAAAGTTTATCAATTTCAGCATATGTTGTCGTTCTTCTTCGGATTGCGTCAAGAAAAAAGACGCGGCTCCTCTGAACCCCTTGACCTGACACCAACTGGCCATAGCTAAATAGGAATTGGAGGCATGAGCCTCCTTGGAAATTTGATCAAGTAACGCGGTTTCAATCTTTTTGATTAACATCTCTATCTCCTCTCCCCATCCTTGAGTAGTGGGATATATTTTTTGTCCGCCAACCTGCGCAGACTTCATAGGCCCTCAACGCAATTTCATTATACATAAAATGAATTTTATCTCAATCTTAACTTATACTCTCCCTCTTATTATTCGTTTGCCTCTCTCTTCATCCTTTGTAATTCTTTATCTTTTTCGTTGACTAACTGCTGAAGTTTCTCATAGTCCGATTTAGCGATCCAAACGGTATCTTCTTTCTTTTTCATCAACTCCATATTTTCCCGTTTGAATTGACTCAGGTCTTTTTTATAATTCCCCAACTCCGCTTTTGCCTGCGCGTTTTCTGCCTCAAGCGCTCTTCTTTGGTCATTAAGAGAATCCCGTTCTCTTTTGAGGTCTTTTAACTCGCGCTCCTGACGCAAATTGACGGCATGTTCAGCGGTAAAAATCCCCTGAAGTTTCATGAATTCCTCTTTCAAATCCCCCATCTCTTTAATTCTTTTATCCATCTCCTTCTGCTCTGTCTCGTGCCAACCCCTCTCCTGCGCCACTTTTTCTTCTAATTTCTTATTTTTTGCCTTTTCGATCAAAATCTGCTTCTCCCCCGCCTTTTCTTTTTGCTGAGAGATCTCCAACTCACCGCGCAACGCATGAATATGTTTCTCAAGCCTCTGCGCTGTCTGCTGCCAGTCTTTTTGTTTCGGCTCTTCCTCTTTGGATATTTTCTTTTTCTTCGCGTCTTTCTTTTCTATAGGCCAATAAAAAAGCACACCCAGAAGGATCAAAATCAAAACGATCGCCATCAAAACTATAAAATTCACAAAGGACATCCCTGTCACCTCACTTCTATGGGTTCTTCTCTATGGTCTGCTTCCTGGAAAGCAATCTCTCCAAATTCTTCCTCGCTGAGAGGTCTTGAGGTTTCTTCTTTAAGATTTCTCTTAAAATTTGCTCGGCCTTATCCTCTTCTTTCCTTTCCAGATAACACAAAGCCAAATTATTCATGGCCATCAAATCATTTGAGTCTAAAGAAACCGCCTTTTGAAAATGTTCCATCGCTTTATCGATCTCCTTAAGGAGAAGATAATTGACCCCGATATTATTTTGTAAAACGCCGTCGTTGGGATCGATCGCCGAGGCCTTCAGATACTGATTCAGCGATTGGGTCCTGGCCCCCAGCCCTTCATAACAATGGGCAAGATCAAAATAGACCCCTTTAACCAATCCTCTATAATAATTTAATACCCTCTCGTCTTTAACCTTCGCGATATACCCCTGGATAATATGCAGCGCCTTTTCCAACTCTTCGATCGCTTTATCCAATTGCCCATTAAAATAATACGCCTTGCCCAGCAAAATATGGACACGTCCTAATTTCTCAAAGCGCAGAGTCCTTTCGAACAAAGGAATCTCTCCTCGCCAATACGTATTTTGTTCTATCGTTGAAGTCATAAACATAAAACTTATCACGCCAAGCACCGCGGGCCCCACCCAAGAACCTATCTTGGGACGCATCCGCTTCAATCCATATTGCCCCACAGTCAACACAAATAAGACGATCCCTATCATAGGAAGATATAAAAAATGCTCCGCGGTTAAAATGTACGAATATTCATTGATCAAAGGAAGAATATTCAACGTTGGCAAAAGAGAAATAAGGAACCAGCCCATACTAAAAATAAGTACGCGCCGGCAGGTTACTGGAACATAAAAAATAATCATCGCGATAAGCGTGAGAACACCCAGCAGGCCCACGAGAGGCCCTGCAAAGGGTTGAAGGATGTCGGTACTCCGATAGTAATGTAAATCCCGCGGGGAGAAAATAAGAGACCCGTACATAAGAAGCGTCCGCGGAATAGATTCTATCCGTAACCAAAACTCATCATTAAAATTCAGAAAAGAACCCGGATTAAAACCCACCATAGTTTTTCTGAAAATGAAATACCCTGCCAGCACCACCCCATACCCCGCCCATTGCAGAAGGGGACGGCCCCATTTCTCTCGATGAGACGCGGGGAAACATACTTCATACAAAGCAATAAGCACCGGCAGGACAACGGCCTGCTCTTTGGCCCCAAGAGCTAAAAGAAAGCTCATCAAAGAACCTCCATACAAATAAAGCGCTCTGCGCGATCGAAGGTCGGCCATGTTTTCTTTTGTCAAAAGGTATAAATAAAAACTCAGTAAACATAAGAAGGCAAATAATAGATTGGAAATCCCGGAAATACAGGCGACGGCTTCGGATTGAACCGGATGGACAAGAAAAAGAACGGCAACGCCTAAAGCTAATCCGTTCCCGGCGAACGATCCAAGAACCCCGGAGGATGTCAAAGCCGTTGATAACGTATCCTGATTCAAGAAATCCTCTGACGAATTGCCCGTCAGGCTCTCCATGTCCCTCTTCCTTTTTCCCATAAAGGAAATAATATGAAACACCATCACACTGTTGAGAATATGAACCAGGATATTCATCAGGTGGTAACCATGGGGATTGAGACGAAATATTTGATATTGAAGCCTGTAAAACACTTCCAATAAGGGACGGTAATAATCATTGATCAGAGCCGTGTCGGAATGACCGGCCACTGTCGTGAAAAAAATTGTTTTCAGATTGAATTCTGCGATGCGCGGATTCGTTTGGATAAAAACGACGTCATCATGAACGAAGGGATGAAAAACGGCAAAAAAATAGGTTGTCCCTCCTAAAAAAAATAAGATAAGGGCAATGGGAAGAAAACTCAATAAACGAATAGGAAGCCACTTCTTGGATATCAATGAATCTTTCACTGAAGTCAAGGGTTCAGAGGGCAGGATTTAAATCCCTCGATTCAGCAATTCAATTAAAGCCATTTTCTTTACTTTAATTCCTCTTTCAAGACACTGATCCGTTTCAACAATTCTTCAAACCTTTGATCCATGGTTTTTAATGTCTCTTCTGCGCCTGTATAGTCATTTTGCTTTCTCATCTCTTCGATCTTGATAAAAGTCTGCCTAAGGGCCTTGGCCGAAACGTTCCCCGAAGCCCCCTTTAACGAATGGGCAATCATCCTGACCTCTTCATAATCATTTTTCTTAATAGCCTCGCCGAGCGATTTCCTTTTTCCCCGGTAATCCCCGACAAAAATGTCAAGCAGCTCAAAAAGAAGCTCTTTATCATCCTGGACTCTTTCTAGAAACTCTGGCACATCGATGACTTCTTCACTCATGGGACCTTCCTTTTTTAACAACATTAATAATTTCTTCAAAAAGTGTTTTCCGATCTATCGGTTTGGAGACATAGCCGTCCATTCCTGCCTCTAAACATTTCTTTTTATCATCATCCATGGCGCGGGCTGTCAGGGCAATGATCGGGATACGTTTGCCGGTTTTTTGTTCACTCCTTCTAATTAATCTTGTTGTCTCCAGACCATCGAGAATAGGCATCTGGGCATCCATCAGAACCACATCAAATCGCTTATTATTTAGAATATCGATAACCTTTTGTCCATTGTCAACGGCATCAACCTGCCAGCCATATTTCTCTAAAATACGCACGGCGATTTTTTGATTCACGACATTATCTTCAGCCAAAAGGATACGCAAATCTTTAAGTTGTTCTTGGGAGACCTGCGCTCCATCCGTATCCCCTGGCCCGGAACGAGAAAGGGCAAGATTAGGCTTCGGCGCTTTAAAAATACCCGTAAAATGAAATGCGCTTCCCTTATGCTCTTCACTCTCCACCCAAATTCGACCGCCCATCATCTCGACTAGGCGTTTAGAGATGGCCAATCCCAAACCGGTCCCCCCATAGTGACGCGCCGTTGAATCATCCGCCTGGCTAAAAAGCTCAAAAATTTTACCCTGCTTATCCTCAGGGATTCCGATTCCTTCATCCGTCACACAAAAGTCCAATTCAACATTTTCTTGATTCTTCTTAGAAACTTTTATCGCTGTGGTGATTTTCCCTTTATGGGTAAACTTAATCGCATTATTTATCAAATTAATTAAAATCTGACGTAACCGCACCGGATCCCCCTCAATAAGCTCAGGGACATCCGGATGGATATTCAAAATCAATTCGAGTTGCTTGATTTTGGCCAGCACCGATAACCCCTTGACCACGCTTCTGGCCACATTGTGCAAATGAAACTCTATATTCTCGAGCTTGATCTTTCCGGCCTCGACTTTGGACAAGTCCAAAATATCATTCAGAAGACCCAGCAAATTGTCCGTCGCCTCCCGGGCGACCCGAAGATTATCCTTTTGTTCTTCAAGTAACGGTGTATCCAGGGTTAAATCAATCATTCCCAAGATTGTATTCATCGGTGTACGGATCTCGTGGGACATGTTGGCCAGAAACAGCGACTTGGCGCTGTTGGCGTCCTCGGCGGATAATTTAGCCTGAATAAGCATCTCTTGGAACCGCTTTTGTTTCGTAATATCCTGCATGATCCCGACAGAACCAACAATCTTATTCTTGGCGTCCTTAAGGACATTGACGGATATGTCGACATCAATGATCTCACCGCTTTTCTTGATAACCTTGGTCTCCAAATGGTGTTTGGATCCTAATTTACGGATATTCTCCGCGCGTATCATTTGCCATTCCTCAACGGGATAAAGAGAGTCCACCGGCTTCATATAAAGATCTTTTCTTTTCATCCCCAAGAGATGCTCCGTGAACTTGTTCCAGGAAATGATTTTTTCATTTTCATCAGTCAACGTGATCGCCACGGCGGAATTATCCAAAATCACACGGATTTTATTTTCAGATTCTTTAATTCTTCTCTCCGCGGCCTTTTGTTTAGTGATATCACAGATGATGCCGATAGCGCCGATCACCTGGCCATCGGAGTTCTGCAGAACAGAAACAGAAATATTGACATCCGCCAGGCTGCCGTCTTTTTTGCAAATTTTGGTGTCAATATCCGCCAGCATCCCTTTTTTTCGAATGTTCAAATTGCGCAATCTTCTCCATTCCGCCGGCGGGTACAACTCTTTCACGGATTTATTAAAAAGTTCTTCCTTTGTCATCTGAAGCAATTTTTCCGCATAAGGATTCCAGGCCACGATTTTTTCATCTTGATCCGTCACCGTAATGGCCGCGGCGGTATTATTAAAAACGGTCTGAAACAGTTCTTTGGATTCAATCAATTCTTTTTCATATCTCTTACTGGCGGAAATGTCCCTGACACTCATATCAAACCATTTGACGCGACCGCCCTTGTCCCGGATTGCCACCGCTGAAAGCGATCCCCAAAAAGATTTCCCTTCCTTTTTCTTAAAACGCACTTCAAAATTCCTGACGGTTCCCTCTTCTAAAATTTTTTTATAAAAGGATTGGAAAGTCCGGCGTTCAACGAAAATTTCCTCCACCTTTAGCCCGCTTATTTCTTTGGCCGCGTATCCCAACATCTTGCCCATAGAGGCATTCATATAAAGAACACCCACTTTGAAACCGATGGAACAACGACAGACCCCATCGTGCAAATGATCCATCAAATCACGATAGTTGATTTTTTCTCCAGTCATAGGCGTGCCAATGAGTATAAAAAAATTAATCCTGGTTTTTAGGGAGTTTTATATTTTGGGATATGGCAAACAAATTAAATACCGCAATAATAACCGTCAACGAAACCATGCAGACACTGAGGATGGATGACCAGCTTTTCTCCAACTCAACACCCATAATTTCATTGGCCACATAAGCCAAGATGATAATGGCCAACACGACACTGGAACCGGCCACAATTAAAATAAATAACGAAAATAAGAATGAGATAAGCACTACATAACAATTATAAAGAACAAGATTGCCCTTGGCCATCTTGCTCGCGGCAACACCTATACGCTTCATCGCTATTCCCGTGTTTAAAATACAGTCTTCTATATTGAGCCTATCGCGTTTTTTGTCGAGGCTGTAATGGCTTCATTGTATCATTAATTTTTTAATCTAAAACTCGAATTTGAGGTTTTTTTGTGGTTTGGTGCATGATTTTGGAGAACCTATTCATATCGGGTCTTTACGTTATCTATTTCTTTTTTAACCGCTTCGAGTCGGTCATTCAGATACGGATGAGTCCGCAGGATAAGCGGAACATCCTCCCCCTTTGATTCCTGTTTAAGGACTTGGAGAGTTTCTATCATCCCCTGGAGATCATAGTCCGCCAAATACATATATCGAACGCCGAGCCGGTCAGCCTCATATTCATCCTTGCGGCCATAAGCTGAAAAAACGAGGCTCATGACGGCCCCGGAACTCAAAGAAGCGATGCGTTTGATCTGATCACTCGTTTCCACCTGGCTTAAAATAATATTGCCTATAAGGTCATAACTGACCGCGGCCTGAAACTTCTTGATTGTATGGCGTGCGGCACAATGCCCGATTTCATGAGCCAATACCGCGGCGATCTGATCATCTGTTTTTAATTTGTCCAATAAGCCGCTGTAAATATAAACATTCCCTCCGGGAGTCGTAAAAGCGTTTATTTCATTTTTTTCAATGACAAAAAAACGGTATTGGTAATCCTGCCGATCGGAGACTTGAGCTAAACGCTGTCCCACTCGACGCACTCTCTCAATCTGGTCCTGGCGGTTTGATAATTCATTCTCTTTCAGGATATCCCGATGGATGTCCTGCCCCATGACCACCTCAGAAGAAGTAGGGATGATAATGAACTCCCGTCGGCCTGTAGCGGTATTGTACGTGCCCAGCGAGGCGCAGCCTGTCAGAAAAAAAAGACCAAAAACCAAAGACCAAAGACAAAAAATCTTTAAAAGATGGAACCGGAACAGAGAGAAACAGTCCTTAACCCCTTGTCTCTTGTCCTTGATGCTCGATCCTCGGTCATTTGTCTTGAGTCGTTGGTCTTTAGTTAATTCGCTAACGTTCAAACTTAACCACCTCTTCCCACCACTCCCCGCTATCCCACCGTTTGATCTGATTCCAAATTTTCCGGGCGGATTTTGTTTTTAGATGCTCCGGGGCCCGTTGGAAAAATCTTTTCGCTTTCTCATGCCCACTATCATAATATTCTTTGGCCTGAAGCAGACACTCCAGGATATCCGCATCTCTGGCGACGACGCTTTCCTTCGTGACCTGAAGATCATATTCCCGCCGTACAGCCTCTAATTCCTCCTTCACGGGTTTTCGCAGATGCTTGACCTGGTCTTCAAATACCTTTTTTTCTGCCTTCTTGAAATCTATGTAATAATGCCCCATTTTATGCAAATCATTAATACGCGCCTCATGGATATCGTTAAAAAGAGCCATCATGACAACCTTAGACGGATCCGCCCCTTCTTCATGAGCCATATAATATCCCATGATGGCGCAGCGAAAAGAGTGCTCGGCGACACTTTCCGGATCCTTGATCCCTACGACCCACCAGCCGCTACGCTTGATTTTCTTCAACAGTCCAATTTCAGCAAAAAGATTAAGAGCCGCGAAATCACTTGGCTTTTTGTTTTTCATGTTCCCACCTTTGTCTCGTGATTTCATAACATAAAATGGTGACGGCATGAGCGACATTCAACGACAATCTGTCGACAGCCATCGGGATCGTCACGGGCAAATCCAGATGTTTTAAGATGACATCTCGAATCCCTTTTTGCTCAGAACCAACCACCAGCCCGACAGGTGACGGCAAGGAGACTTCCTCCAGACGCTGACCGCCTTTAACGACAGCGCCAAAAATAAAATATCCGGACTCCTTGGCCGATTTAATCGCCTGACCTAAATTGGCCACTTTCGCCACGGCCACAAAATTATCTCCCCCCGAGGCCACGCGCAATACGGCTTCCGTAACACTCACAGAGTCATGTGTTGGCAGGATAATAGAAAAATTCCCAAGACAGGCGGCCGAGCGCATGATCGCGCCTAAATTTTGCGGATCATTCACTTCATCCAGAAATAAAAGAGTCCTTCGCTTTTTGCGGGATTGTTCCAAGAGTTCATCAAACGGCACATAAGAAAAATCTTCGACATCCACCAAGATGCCTTGGGTATTGACATTCCTGGCGATCTTAAGCATCCGGGATCTGGGAATAACCATGACGGGGATAGCCCACTGTTTCGCTTTCATGTGGAAATAGGCCGCGTCATCGAATCCCTCTTGAAGATAAATCTTTCTGATACTTTTAGGGTTGGATTTTAACCGCTCGCTGGCTGGATTCTTACCGTAGAGGCGCATAGTTTTCCTGAAATGGTGTGACCGCTGATCAGCAGTTCATTCCATCGCTCCTTACATTTTTTCTCACTTATTCCTGTGAGATTATTTTGGCGTTTCTCTCTTGAACTTCTTGGGCGTATTTTTCATCTAATTTATTCTTACTCTCCATATATTCCGCGTAAGTAATCTTTTTCTGCAAATATTCACTCTCCAAGACATCACGATTTTTCTGATACTCCGCAAAATGCGGATCCTCCATTAAAGAACCCGGATTCTCAATATAATGACCTAACGGCTTTCCCTCATACACACACCCGGCTAGCAGAAGAATCAAAAATAATGGCACATATTTTCTGATCATCGTTCTGTCCTCTCCCTGTAAGGTTTCATGACAAATGGCCTGCACGTTCACCTATTTCTTGATCCCAAGACCTAAATAAATAACCGGCCGTAATATGCTCCACCAGCCGGTTAACGGTTTCATCTTTGTATACCCCAATTTCTTCGCGGGGTAAATTTTCGTCACCGGGACTTCAGTAAATTTATATCCCAATTGGATAGCCTTATACAACAAATACGGCTCCAGTTCATATTGATTCAACCACGCCTGATCAATATTCATACGTATATCCTCAAAGAACGCAAGTTTAAAAGCCCTGAAACCGTTGGTTGTATCCGTTAATCTCCGTCGCGTTATCAAAGACATCAGCCAAGGATGCACCCTGGTAGCTACCTTGCGGTAAAACGGCATATCCCCGCCTATGCCTGTAGGCCCTTTATAACGTGATCCCTGAACAAAATCATAACCCTCTTTCATGATAGGATCAATCAAGCGCGGGATCTCTTGGGGATTATCTTTATCATTACCCGCCATAATAACCAACACGTCATACCCTTCTTTTTGGGCAAATCTGATCCCCGTCCGGATCGCGGATCCCACGCCTTGCCGTTGGGCATGCTTGATGGTCCTGACCCCTTGCCCGGCGTATGATTGAATCATCTCCGTCGTGCCGTCATCCGAGGCATCATCGATAATCAAATAATCTGCCCGATCTTTCACGCCGCTTTTCAAGAAACGCTCAATGGCATTCTTCAGCTTGACATTCTCATTGTAGGCAATCGGACAAACAAGAACAGGTCGCATGAAATTAACCACTCTTCCCGTAAAGCCTGATCCGTATCTCCTCACGCTTCACAAAATCCATTTAACGATCAATACCCTTCAACTCTTTTCCCTTTAACGCATACTGCCGCCCGCAGCCGCACCTTAAATCCTGGTCCAATTTTCGTCCGCATCGGCAGGCATATCCTTTGAATTCAGCCGGATTCCCAACGACAATGGCATACGCCGGCACATTTTTAGTGACCACGCTCCCGGCGCCGACAACGGCATACGTTCCGATAGTGATCCCACAAAGGACAACGGCATTACTCCCCAATGTGGCCCCTTTTTCAACAAGGGTCTTTTCCAGCGTCCAGGGATCGTTACGATGGCTGCGCGGATAGCGATCATTAATAAAAGCAATGTTCGAGCCGATAAAGACATCATCCTCAATGGTGACCCCGTCGAAAACCGAAACATGGTGTTTGATGGTGACGTAATTCCCGACAATGGCCCCTTTTTCCACGAAACTGCCGTCGCAGATATTACATCCACGGCCTATCACCGCTCCGGCCTGAATATTGGCAAAGGCCCAGATCCTCGTTTCATCACCGATCTTCGCCTCGGCGTGAACCAGAGCTTTTTCATGTTTGAAATATCCCATCCCATCTCCTCAAGTTCTCACGCACGCCCCGTTTTGCTCAACAGATTCCTGAACAGCGCATAACGTTCGGACAACGTCCATGCCTTTTTGAGCGTCACACATATCCGGAGAAATATTTTTCTCGATACAATCAATAAAATACTGTCCCTGCGCCTTGAGCGGTTCTCTAAAACCTATATGCGGAATCGTGATACTGCCTTCATTAGATAATAACTGAAACTCCCCGTACGTTTCATAAAAGACCGCTGTCTTTTCAACATGTTTATCATACAATTTAATCGGCCCGACATTATCCAAATCATCCCAAATCACCATCTTCTTATCGCCCACGATCGTGATCTGCCTGACCTTGCGAGGGTCAAGCCAACTGATATGGATATTCACCGTGATATTTCCGGCATATTCCAACGTCGCAAAAGTGATGTCTTCCAAAGAATTCCCGAGACATTTCTGCCCCCTGGCCGAGACATTCACAGGATGGCTATTAAACAAAAAATTAAAAATGGAGATATCGTGCGGCGCCAAATCCCATAACGCGTTAACGTCATACCGGAACGGCCCGAGATTGGTTCGAGTCGAATAGGCATAATAAATCCGCCCCAACCCGCCCGATTGAATAAAATCCTTGAGCCAAACAATGCCTGAATTAAAAAGAAAGACGTGCCCCACCATAAGAAACTTCTTTTGTTTGGCCGCCAATTCCTTTAACTCCCGACATTCTCCTGCCGAAAGAGCCAGGGGTTTTTCACAAAGAACGTGTTTCCCATGTTCCAACGCCTCTTTGGTCAACCGAAAATGAGTGTTTGTCGGCGAGGCGACACACACGGCATCAATATCAGGGCTTCGCAGAATATCTTGATAATCCGTGGTAATGTGGATATTCAGAAACGTGTCTTTAATCGCTTTCAATCGCTTCTCATCCAAATCCGCGCACATAAAGGCCTTGGAATTCGGCAAATGAGAAAAAATCCTTATATGATTCGGCCCCCAATGGCCGCAGCCTATGATACCAACATTAACCAATCAAACCCCTCCCGACTTGTGAATTCTTTCCCTGGTAAACAGCGGGTATTATACTGATTTCCAAATGGATTAGAAAGTTTTATTTAAAGATTTCCCCGATAAGAAACTTAGTTGTATAATGTCGCTCTAAGCTGAATCCAGCATAAAAAAATCTTTTTAAAAACCCTTAATTTCCTAAGATGAAACGCTTCCTCACTAAGTGCCTTCAGTTAGAAACAATCCTCCTAACGGCGACTATATTCTTGGTTTGTTACAATGCCTTCTTTCTATTCGTTTACGTTATGACTCAAGCCGGGAAGAAAATCGCCGTGGTTGAACCCGGCTCCCAATACGCGGACTTTCAAGAAATCCTGCACGGCGTCAAGGAGGCCGGCTTTCTTACTAATAAAGATACTTCTCCTGAAAAAAATGAAGGCGAATTCCTTCAAGCCCAATATTTCCTGGCCCCTACGATCCTGGATCTTAATAATGCCGACCATCAATTTGTTATATTGGATTACACCAGCCCTGTTTACCTTAACTATGTCTTGAAGAAAATCAACGCGGTTCCCATCAAAGATAATGAATATCAAAAAATTTTAGCGCAAAAGAGAAAATAATGTTTTTACTGGCCTATTTTATATCGTTTCTCATGGGTTTTCTCATCCTTCATCTTCTTACGCGGAACTCAAAAAAAATCCCCTTCCTCTTGATCGTGCCTCTGGCTGTCGGTATTGGGTTGGGATTCTCCGCCGCCGTCACATTTCTGTCCTTCCTGTTGTTCAACAAGTTTAATCCACCCGCCATAACCTGTTTTATGCTCGGGCTCCTGATGTTGTTATTTTTGCTCAACCTCTTTTTTCATCAAAAACAAAACAATACCCCTATTCCCCCCGTCTCTTGGGATAATCCGCCTCTGATTGACTTGGCGGCTTGCGCGCTGTGGACCGTTCTGTCTTTTGTGATTTACTTTATAGCCTCCAAACATCCCTTTGGACAATGGGACGCGTGGGCCTTGTGGAATATGAAGACAAAATTCCTTGTCTTAAGCGGAGATTCCTGGCGTAGTATCTTTGATAAACTCCATTGGCACACCCAACCGGACTATCCCCTCCTTCTCCCTTTTATCAATGTGTGGATTCACGCCTTTTCCGGAGCTCCGCTTCAACAGATCAGCTTAACTACGGCGGTACTGTTTGCTATGTCGTGTAATATCCTGCTTTACGCCGGATTAAGGCAATTTATTAAAAAAGAAATCGCCCTTCTGGCCTCCAGCCTCCTGCTCCTGCATCCTTATTATGTATTTTGTGCCACCGCCCAATATGCCGATATTCTTCTGGCCTTCTACCTCTTAGCCAGTTTGATCATCGCCATGATAATGCTTACGACAAAAAACGCCGGCTCGGCTGTTTTGCTGGGTATGCTCCTTGGATTATTGACCTTCATCAAAAATGAAGGTCTCGTCATGATGATGGTCCTGATAAGCTTGCTTGTGGCTTATCTTCTTTGGAATAAAGAGAAAGATCAAAAGAGTTCCTTCCAACAACTTCAAGGAATATTCATCGGGCTTATCTTGACAATCTGGACAACCATTTTTTTTAAATTGTTTTTAGCGCCGCCCAACCGGGACATTCTGATCGACTACGCCGCCAGAGAATTAAGATTTTTTAATGGACAAGGCGTCTGGCTCATTTTTTCCGCCTTGGGGCGCGAGATTCTTCATGAACGCTGGTGTCACATATGGATATTTATCCTTTTTATATTTTTTGCCGGGTTCCAAAAATTTTTCTATAAAGAACGTAAGATTCTGTCTTTATTTTTTATCGTTTATGGGGGCGTCGTCATCATTATTTATCTGACAACGGCCAATTTCGATCTTGCCTGGCGGCTCAAAAGCACGCTGGGAAGAATATTCTTTTATTTACTCCCCTCCCTTCTATTTTGTTGTTTTTACACCTTCTGGCGTCTGCCTGAACATACGAAACCGGAATCACCGAATCCACGCTCAAAGAAAAAGCCATGATGCCGCCCAAACATCCCCATTTCCTGCCTCATATTAAAAATCCTTACTGGATCATTATTTTTTCTTTTCTTTTATGGGTATTTTTGTTCCGCGATTTTCTTTCCGCCAAATTAGCCCTCGTTCACGACGCGGTATCCTACTACGAACAAATCAAATTCTTTTTAGATAATGTGAGCCGCGGGGTCTTTCCTTTATGGAACCCGACATGGGAATCAGGCGCGCCTAACGATTTCTTTTTACGCCGAATCGGCGCTTATAATCCTTTTTATGGTTTTATTCTTATTCTTCAAGGGATGGGCCTCAACTACACGCTGGCCTATCTTGCCTTTCTAGGCGCATACTACTTTCTGGGCATATTTGGTTTCTATAAACTGGCGCACTTAATTTTTCGGGATACAAAGTCCGCTTTTTTGGCTTACCTCCTTCTCCTGTTCTCTTCTCTGGGGACAAATCTCTTCGACTCCTATCTCCACCTCATATTCGTCCCCATGATTTGGTTTTTCTTTTTTCTGGTGGATTTCTCCAGAAACCCGCAAAAACATTCTTTTCTAGGCCTGATTTTCTGTTTCATGCTTCTCATGACCACGTATATTCCCTTTTATTTCGCCACTATCTTTTTATCTTTTGTCTTTTGTTTTATTATTATTTTCTTCCAGGATTTCTTAACCATCTGCCGAAGGAATCTATCTTTTCTCAACCACAACAAAATCTTCGCGGGCTTCTGCCTGGCGGCCCTTCTCTTATCCGCCCTGCCTTCCATTACATTTTTTCACGAATCATCCAGAGGCGAATTCACGCTGCCCTTTAGAGCAGACGCCTCCTCGTCTCAAAACGCCCTCGAGGTCAATATAAATAAAATTACCGAATGGAGCATCGGTGAGGAGGTATATTTTTCTTATCTTTTATCCAATCTCCCGGACATGCACTTTAAAGTCTTATATATCCCCCTCTTTGCCTATCTGATATTCAGCCTCGGGGCGATGAGCAGAATTAACAAAAAACTTCTACTGTTTTTCATCTGGAGCCTCCTCGTCTTTCTCATCACCACCCCTCAGTTACCTATTTATTCCTATTTATACACGCATGTCTTCTTTTTTAAGTATTTCAGAAATTCACACTTTTTTCTCTGGCTCATCCTTCTCCCTCTATTGATTCTCTTTGTCACGGAATTGTTCCGTTCAATCCTAACTCATCGTCCAACCACAAAAAAAGAAAACATTTTAACGATGGCTTTTCTCCTGGCCGTTCACTTCATTGGCTTTCTCCTTACAATCTTCACCAAGACGGCGTCTCTCACCTCTTTTTTGACCATTTGCTTCAGTTTTATTTTCTTTATCCTCATCTTCAATGGAAGATTGATCAGTAAAGAAATCTCAACCCTGATCTTTCTCTTAGGGCTCGTTTTCCTTCCCGCGACAGAAGTCTATTATCATCTCAGCCTCAATTCCCCGTCCTACGCGGGGCCATCCACGTATGACCGGCCGTTCACGGATTTTAGTTATACCCACAGTCCTGACCACACACAAAAAATATATTTCGGGACAAAGTGGTACCACTTGGCCAACAGCCGGCTGGATTATACAATTTTTGGAAAATATCTAAGTCATAAATTTATCCTTTATGACCGCACCGAAAACATTTCCGATAAGAATTTGAGCTTTAAAGAAGTCGAGCAAGCTTTCGCTGAACAAAGAAACGTGGCCTTTGTTTCTTCTTCCGGGGAAGATGGGGCGGATTCCCGGGACGTTCCTAAGGAAGCCTTGGTTATTGAAAAAGACGCCCCCGAATTCCGTTTGTTGTCCTACAATATGAACTCAATAAAAGTAAAAACCAATTTCCCGTCTCGTAAATTTCTTGTTTATAATGACTCCTTTGACAGCCGGTGGCAGGCCTTTGTTAACAGGCAACCTGTCCCTGTGGAACGAGCCAACATTGCTTTTAAAGGCCTCTGGATTCCGCCGGGAGAAAATGTCGTCTATTTTCATTTCGGCACTTCTGGGGCTTATCTTATGAATTACGTGTTATTAGCTCTATTTTATTTCCTATTGATCAGCCTTTTGTTTTTATGGATAACATTCTCCCTGAGAAAATCATGAAGAACAGTCTTCTGATAACTCGTTTCCTGTTTTATGGAAACCGTGTCATGATCTTGTATCTGTTCGCCTGGGTATTCTTTCACGCAACGATCGATCATCCTAAAAGCCTGAACGCGGCCAAGATCACCGTATTAAACCGGCTTCTGCCTTCCTTTGTCCATCTCACAGGAATTATGGATGACCAGGAAGTCCCCGACAAAAAGAAACTCCGAGGCTGCATTCAATACTACGAAAAGGTGGTTCTCTACATGCCTCAATTGGCTGAGGCCTATGGCCTGTTGGGATTTTGTTATTACCACACCGGGGAAAAACAGAAGTCCTTGGAGGCCTACAAAAAAGCCGCTTTACTGAATCCTCATTTCTTTTGGTCACACTACAATCTTGGCCTCATTGATTACAAAGAAGGCCGTTATTCTGAAGCCGTTGAGTCTTTTCAAAAGGCCCTGACCACTCAGCCGGAAGTTAACATCAAAATAATAAATACCTCCATGATTTATAAACAAATCCTTTTAGGCTCAGGACACGACCATTATGATATAACAACCCATTTAAGAAATGGTTATGCCGCGGTTCGTCTGCTTCTTATTTTAAGTTATTCAGAGCTTAAGGCTTTGAAACAAACGGACCAACGGAATAACAGGAATGATCCTACGGCAATGTTGAAAGAGAAAATAAACCTTCGACCGTTTTAACCATTTTATCTCTACTTAACTATGTCACTCGTATCCAATATAAAACTGACCTTTCCCCCTCGACAACCTCGGAGTTTTTCCAAATTTTTCTTTGTCCTTTGCCTGTTGGCCATCACCTTATTCAATGCCGTGGATTTAATAAAGACCGTCAAAGACGTTTACATGTTCAAGAAAGTTCTTCCTTACCAAAACATCGGTTATAAATTTGCAGGCTTGGAAGAGTTTGTGAAGGGGGAGGAAATCGTCGGCTACTACACAGATAACGATCTCAACCAACAAGAACACAGCAAGCAGTTTTCTCATGCCCAATTCATTTTGGCCCCTACGATTCTTGATTTAAACAATCTGGAGCATGAATATATTATTTTCTTCTGCTCAAAAGAATCGGTGGCTTGGCAAGAAATGGAAAAGATTGGAGCGGCCCCTTGGCGAAGAAATCAGTTCGGAGTCATCCTTGCAAGGAAAGATATCTTCGCTAACCCCGGTTCACATTTTTAGAGAAAATCCTATTCGATATAGAAATGGAGTTCGCTGTTGTCGATGTTACTGCCAACACTTTTAACCTACCTTCCTTACCTTATTTCCCTAGGCATTGGATATTTGTTGTTGACCTTACTTATTCAACCCCAACGGAAGATCGCTCTTTCCCTTAAATTGATCTTGTCTTTTGGTTTAGGCCTGGCGGTCAGCACCCAATTGACATTCATTAGTTTTATCGTCTTTAACCAGCTCCACCGCTACTTTGTTATTGCCTTTCATATCTTCTTTTTCCTCATCCTTCTTCTTATGAATATGTTCATTCATCAACGACGCACAGATCCCCACCGCCTCTCGAGGGCTAAGGGTTGTTTCCAAACAAAAAAGATTTTCTTTTTTCCCACATGCTCTCCATTCAAGGCGGGCCTCACCGTCTTGTTACTTATCCTCATGGTGCTCCCTTTATGGTATCAATCCCATTTTTACGTTTATGGCGGCTGGGACGCCTGGTCGACTTGGAATTTAAAAGCTAAATTTTTATTTCTCGGTGGAGAGCACTGGAAAAATCTCTTGAGCCCTATTCTTTGGCGATCCAGTCCCCATTACCCGTTATTCTTGCCTCTTCTCAACGTCTGGAGTTGGCTCTGTATTAATCAAGCGACTTTTGATGGGCCAATTTTCACTTCATTTTTGTTCACCCTGCTCTCTTTAGGACTGCTCTACTGCGGTCTCAAGGACTTAACCCGAAGCCCCTACGCGTTTCTTCCCAGCCTTGTCTTACTGACACTTCCTCTTTTTAATAAACTATCGCTCAGCCAGTATTGTGACCATGTGCTGGGATTTTATCTTCTCGCGAGTCTCTTCTGTCTGATCAAAGCCAAACACGATAACTGCCCGTCGTTGGCGCTCCTAGCCGGTCTCTTTACAGGTTTACTAAGTTTCACAAAGAGTGAAGGCCTCATCGCTTCACTGATTCTTTTAATCTTGGCTGTTCCATTTCTCATTTGGAAAACCCCATCGGTCTGTAACGGAGCGCCTCCTGAAAAAATAAAAGGTGCCTTTCCTATGATCCGAACTTTTCTGACAGGCGCTTTCATCGGGTTTCTTCCTGCACTTGTCTTTAACCTATTTTATGCTCCAGACAACATTACCTTTATTAACGGTCTTTCTTCAGCGGAAAAACCCATAACACCTCTTAGGATTAAAACGATCCTCGGATTTTATTTTTTTGAATTAGGAATGCCGCTCTGGAATGTGTTTGTTTTCTTCAAATCATTCCATACCGGAATAGCGCCTGAATACCTCGAACACAAATGGCATGGGCTATGGCTCGCGGCAATGGTGGGATTAATCTTGAGTAAATGGAAATGCCTGCATCCACGGCTTATTATCCTCCCTGGATTCTTGATAAGCTATGGACTGATCATTACCTTTTATTACTTAGTAAACACGTATTTTGAGATTGGCTGGTGGTTACAGGTTTCTTTGCATCGCATACTCTTTGCTGTCTTGCCCATGGTCCTGTTTTGGGTCTTTTACTCTCTCTGGCAGGATGATTGACCTTTGCGGAAGTGAATAAATTGCCTTAGGGACGTTCTATTTTAACAATCATGTATCTTAAAACCCCGGCAGGGACCTTGATCTCCAATTGCTGGCCTTCGGATTGGCCCATCAAAGCCTTTCCAACCGGAGAAAATATCGAAAGTTTATTCGCCTCATAATCCGCCTCTTCAGGAGAGACCAACATATACTGCAGCTCTTCTTCCTGATCAAGATCCTTCATGGTAACAATGGCTCCAATATAAATTTTATCCGAGGGAATATTTTCATTCTCGATGATTCTTACCTTAGCCAGTTTCATTTCGAACTCAGCGATCTTGGCGGTATTATGGGCCTGTGCCTCTTTGGCCGCATCATATTCGGCATTCTCTGAGATATCTCCCTGCAATCTCGCCTCTTCAATCGCTTTAGAGATCTTGATCCTCTCCACCTTGAGCCGATCAAGTTCATCATATAATTTCTGATAACCGGCTTTTGTTAAGTACACCTCATTCATCTCTGACTCCTAAAAAATTTCGGTTAAACAAAAAAGCCAGGCGCCTGGCTTTTTTGTTATATCTATTACTGACTTCCGCAAAGATAATAAAACACTTTGGTCGTCAGCCCCGATTACATCCCCTCAACTGCCTTAAGCATAATGGGAATAATTTCCTTGGCCTCTGGTTTTGTCATACGGCCCAGCTTAGCAAACCGCCATTCTTCACTCTGATCTCTGTTCTCGCGAGTCACCTGAAGTTTTTTGGGCCCGTCATTATATGAGAAAATACCGACTGTAATCCGCGTTCCTTCAAACTCTTTCGTTTCCTTAAAAGATTCCACATCAAGATTCTTATCGTAAGGCATTCACTTCCTCCTTTTGATGAGCTAACGACTTAAATATTCTTAGCCGCAAGATAAGTTGTCAGCCCGGATTAAGTCCCCAGGACACGTTGTCCAAGGTGCTAATGAATTATAAACCAGGGAAACCCGGCATGACGGCTTTCATCTTCTGGGCCGCCAAGTTTTGGGATTTTCTGATTGCGGTATTAACACTGCGCATTAAATCCGCCTCAAATCTCTTTTTATTACCGGCAACCAATAGAGCTTCATCAATCTCTATGGATTGCACATTCTGCGAGCCGTTGATCACAATCTTGATGCCTCGAATATCCGTGGCCTCAACGCTGACCGAATCCAGTTCTCGTTTGATCTTATCGGCCTGTTTCTTCATTTCCATCAGTTCTTTCATTTTGTCAAACATCTCAACAACTCCTTTATCACTTTCATTTTTTATAAATCCGCATTACGGTGCTTACTTTATCTAACCATCTTCTCATCCTCAAAAGGCTTACGGTCATTATATTCTGACGACTGGATGGCGGGTTCTGATTTTGACTGCCGCATATAATAACCTATATCTTTTAATGAGGCAACCAAAAATGTCTGCAAAAAAATAATAACAAAGAAAGCGACCACCACGGAGAGATCAATCGGACTGGAGGGCAAAAATCTCCTGATCGGCGCCAAAAAAGGCTCTGTCATTCTCATGAGAAACTGCACAATCGGGTTAAACGGATCCGGATTAACCCAACTAATGAGGGCCCTAATCAAAATCAACCAGTAACACCAGAACAAAACAATATCCAAAATTTTGGCAATGGCAATGATAAAATTACCCATAATAAACATACGCCCCTCACCTTCCTTTCAATAGATTATTGACCTGCGCACAATTCGTGTTTCATTACTTTCTTGGAAAAATCAGTCATTTTCTTTATGAATATTCTTAAAAAAATCTTCCTGAGTATAATTGACGGCTTGCGTAGGATACGGGATGACGATCTTTTCTTGGACATAACGCTTTATTAATTTCTTGATAAAGACATGTTTAATTAAATAGCTGTCGGAAAATTCTCTGGCCCTCATGACAGTCGTAAAATGAATACTAAAATCACCCAACGTATGATATTTAATCGCCGGCTCAAAACCTTCAATCCCTCCGGACACTTCCCGCATCGTTTCTTTCGCGACCTCTATGGTCACGCGTTCCACGTGTTCTAAATCTGATCCATAATGTACCCCCACCTCAACCAAAACAGCCAATTCCTTATCGGGATAATAATAATTAATTATCCTCGAATTGACCAGGACATTATTGGGGATAACAACCACATTATTGGGAAGCATCCGTATCCATGTGGACCGCCAACTGATTTTATAAACATACCCTTCTTCCCCTGAATCCAGTTTAATAAAATGCCCCAATTGAACCGGCTTGTCGACAATAATCTGCAGACCCGAGAAGAAATTTTCCAGGGTCGGTTGTAGAGCCAAGGCCACGGCTAAAGAACCTATCCCCAGGGAGGCAAGGATAGGAGTGACCGAAATCCCAAAACTATCCAATAAAATAAGAAAGCCTAATCCATAGAGACCCAACCGGACAAATCCTCTAACGACAACCCCTGAGGTCTTGAGAATCTCAATTCTGTCGGCATATTCACGGGTCAGACCGTTGATAAATCTGTCCGCAAATAAAATCGCCGCCACCACCATTGCCGCCTTGAATCCCGTCACAAAATAATACGTGATTTGCCCCTCAACCGCCAACGGCATGAGATGTTCCACCAAGGCCCCGCCACTGACAACAATAAGCAGGGTCACAGGAAAGCCCGCCGAACGGACAAAAATATCGTCAAGGCGCGTCGTTGTTTTTTTGGTAATCCGGCGGACGGCTCTAAAAGCAACATTCTTGATAAAAAGCAAACCCGTCACCCAAACAAAAAACATGACGGGAATAAGGACCCATCGCGGGATCATGACTCCCCCTATATTGATTTCACCCATCCGTTAACCCTTTCCTGAATAGCAGGTATTCTTGAGACGCACCCCCCGCCAACGATCCTCAGCGGCATACGCCATCAGAACACTTTAAACAGATTTCCCTCAATGATCCTTTGTTCGATGCGATCCAGCAACCGTTTGGATTTTTGCGTAACGACTTTTAAATCTTTCATAATAGCATTGACGCCATTAGCCGTCTCTAAAAGCGCCGCCGAAGATTCTTTCATGACCTGAGAAAGTTCCACAATATCAATTTGGCTTAATTCCTGGGACGTTTTGGTAAAAGATTCCGCGGCACCGGCAAAGACCTCGGCCAAGCCTTGGACATCCAGAGGATCTTCGCCGATAATCGGCTCATTCAAATTAAGTTTCCCCCCGTTCTCCGCTACCGTAATCTCAACCAGTTTTTCCCCGAGGATCCCTTCTGTCTGCACCGCAAAACGCGCGATCTTATCTAATTGTTTTTTATATTTTTCATAAATATTGAGCGTCACCTTCACCCTCCGTCCCTGAATATTTCCCTCAAGAAAATCAATGTTCCCCACAGTCCCGACATTGACCCCTGACAACCGGATAGGCGCCCCTTCTATCAAACCTCCGACGTTACGAAACAAAACAACGACTTTAAACTTCTGCTGAACAAAACCCTTATCCTTCCCGATAGTAAAAATAAAAACAAAAATCAGCCCTATCCCTATCAAAAGGAACAGGCCGGCCGCGAACTTCCTTATTAACTCTTTCTTATCCATAGTCATTCCCGCTCTCTATCCTATTGAATAAACTCCCTGACAAAAAAATCGTTGGAGGCCTTAAGATCAAATTGGGTCCCTGAGGCCGCGATCTTTCCTTCGCGAATCAGGATTAATCGATCCGCGATTCTGAAGGAATTCTGAATATCATGCGAACTCACAACCGTAGTACAACCCAGCCTTTTGGAAATATCTCTTATGAGGTCGGAAATATCTCGGCTTCTAATGGGATCCAAACCCGAGGTCGGTTCGTCACAGAACAATATTTTTGAATCCAAAATAATAGCCCTGGCCAACGCTACTCTTTTCTTCATCCCGCCGCTGAGTTCAGCAGGATATTTTCTTTCAACATCGCGTAAATCAATAAGCTTCAAAACCCCGCGCACCTTCTGCGCGATCGCCGCCTCATCCATCGTCGTATGTTCCCTTAAGGGAAAGGCGATGTTTTCAAAAACATTCATAAAATCATATAAGGCGCCTTCCTGAAAAAGATAGCCGATTTTTTGTCTGATCTTCAACAACTCTTTTTCAGGGAGAACCGTGATATCGGTCGCGTTTATTTCAACCCTTCCTTGATCCGGCCGTAACAACCCGATCAAATGCTTGAGAAGGACACTTTTCCCTGTTCCGCTTTCCCCTAAAATGACGAGGAGCTCCCCTTCTTGAATTTCCAGACTGATGTCATCCAAAACCATCTGACTTCCAAAAGATTTGGACAAATGCGTGATCCGGATCATAGGTTATCTTTTCTTGTGAAATACCTAAACTTATTCCTGCCGAATTTTGTGTATATCCGTTCATAGGGTCGCACATCAACCTTATCGGCAAAAAATTGAGTCCCGCGATAGTCCCCCAGGAGGAGGACCTCGGAGTCCAACAAGCTCTCAATATCATCCGCCGGGAACCAGCTTTCCGCTTCGTAGAGAATCGGTTCGCCATTCCTGATCCAATCAGGTTCTACGGATAACACCGGGAAGCTTTGCACATTTCCCACATTACCCGTCGTGCTCCGGCATCCCGTCAGCGGGAGTATCAAAAGAAAGAAAACAACCGGCCTCAAAAGATATCTCGACAATTTTGATCCCTCCCCCTTATCCCCAAAACGTTAAAATAATTTTAGTCAATATCGCGTTCGAAACAATAATAAAGATATAAGAAAACGCAACGGCCTTGGTGGTAAACTTCCCCACCCCCAAAGATCCGCCTTGAGTATTGTACCCCTGGTAACAACAGGTCCATCCAATCAGGACGGCGAAAAAGAAAACCTTAATAAACCCGCTGAAGAAATCCACATATTGAACAGCCCGGATCGTCTGATTGATATAAAACGTCCCCGGAATATTCGCTTCATAAACACCGATCATGTACCCGCCGGCGATGCCGACAAATTCTGAAATAATGACCAAAATGGGCAAAACAACGACGCACGCCATGAACCTTGGAACCACTAAAAATTCGATGGGATCAACCCCCAGGGTCCGTGTCGCCAGGATTTGGTCATTCACACTCATGGCGCCTAATTCGGCTGTAATACGCGCCCCGGCTTTTCCGGAAAAAATAAGCGCTGTAAAAACGGGACTCAGTTCCCGCACCAGAGATAAGGCGACCAAGTGCGCCACATATTCTTTTGCCCCGAAACGCGACATAGCCACATAACCCTGCAAAGCCAACACAAGACCTGAGGCCAACGAGGTTAAGGCGATGATAACAACCGATTGAAGACCCTGCTCATAAACCTGCTTGAAAACATCCCCGACGCGAATACGGCATCGGACGATATGGCCGATAATCTCTCCCAAAAACCACAGAGCGTTGCCTAAGCCGATAATCCCATTGAATAAAAAATTGTTAAGCACGCGCATATAAAACCTATAGCCCCAGAGTGATTGACCTACGTACAATCTGCGAAAATCAGTCTTGATTTTTTTTATTTAACCAAATTTTCTCAAACTCCGCCGTGATTTTTGATTCTAACGTTTTAGAAATATATTTCGTGTTTTCCGTCTCTTTGGCGCTCGCCTTCTTTATTTCAACCGCTTTTCTTGCCTTAGGTGTCTTGGCTAAAAACTCCTCTACCGCCATGACCTTGGCCCCACAGGCACGAACCGCGTACCGAACATCCCTGTCATCCGTGACAACGATAATCCTTTTTTTATTCACCGACTCGGTGACAATCGCCAGGATACGGGCATCGGCCGATTCCTCCGCCGAAAAAATAACTCTTAGACCACAGGTTGGGAGCGTCCGCGCCGGACCAGGCCGGCCATCAAAGACAATCGTTACTTCATTCTTCAGGCTCCCTTGCGGTCTATAGATGTCCATAAACTGAATGAGCTTACCGCGTTCATCCTCAAACTTACCCAGCGCCGCTGACGCGGGCATCTGATGAAGAATGTTGCACCCATCGAGAAGATAATGTAGAGACATAAACAATCCCGCCTATGAGACCGACCACCACCATAAAGAGGAAATTTATTAACGACATGCTCACGGCAATACCGGAGTCAACCCCGACTTTAGCGAACAAATATGCCGCCCCCGCTTCCCGGACACCCAAGCCGCCGATCGACGGAAAAGACGCGGCCACGCACATGATCGGAACAAAGACCAGGAAATAAATCATCGGGATATCCTGCCCCAAGGCTTTGGCCGTCAAAAAAAATGTCACGGCAAGAATACTCTGCGTGACACAGGAGAGGCCGACAGCCTTAACACCTTCCACGGAGTTCTCTTTGAGCAAAACAACATCATAATGCAGATCCATCAAGCTTTTCTTGAACTTAGGCAACCTGTCAAAGATCCGGCAACAAAAAGAATAAACTTTTTCATTAAACAAGACCGCTATGAACACCGCTGAAAAAATCCCCATCGCCACGATAGGAATGATAAGCGAACTTTCATTGATCCAGCGGTATCCAATAACAAAAGCCGCGACAGCGACAACCACAATCCCGGCAAACCCGCTCAATCGATCCAGCAGGACTGAGGCCACAACCTTTGGTTTTTGAGCGCTATTTTTGCACAACCCAATCACTTTAATGAGGTCCCCGCCCACCGCGCTGGGAAGAAAAAGATTTCCAAACAAACCAATAAGATAGTAACGGATCACATGACCGACCGAGGCTGTGAGGTCCAGCGCACGGATAAAGATAAACCAGCGCATCAGCAATACGACGTTGATGACAAGAAAGAGTCCCCCCGCATAAACAAGATACGTCCAGTCGGCCGTTCTAAGCACCTCAACGGTTTCTTTCACATCTATCTTGGTAAAAAGATACCCCAGAAGACCTAAACTTAATCCAATACGAACACAAAACGAAAAAACACTTTTAATTCTTTCCCTAGATGTCATTTGGTCGCTCTCTTTTCTTTCCCGCCGCGTGAAATCCTTCCTCGGCGATAAAAGAACTTCGCACCAGAGGCCCGCTTTCCACATGTTTAAACCCCAAGGCCGCTCCCCATCGTTTATATGCGTCGAATTCCTGAGGCGTGACAAAACGTTCCACTTTCATAAGACGCTTCCTGGAAGATGGCGCGAGATATTGTCCAACGGTAAAGATCTCGCAGTCGGCCCCCCTTAAATCCCTCATAGCCTCCACCACTTCCCCCTCTGTTTCTCCCAGCCCCACCATCAGACTTGATTTTGTTAATACGGATGCGCCCGCCGCGTGTTTTAACGTTCTCAAAACCTCTAAAGACCTCGCGTAATCGGCCTGAGGTCGAACGATAGACGATAGACGGCGGACAGTCTCGATATTATGGCCGACCACATCCGGCCGGGCCTGAAGGATTTTCTCCAGACTTTCCGGTTTATTCAAAAAATCCGGGATCAAAATCTCAATATTAACCCTCGGGGAAAGCGTCCGGATCTCTTGAATAGTTTGCGCGAATTGTCCCGCTCCGCCATCCTCAAGATCATCACGAGTCACCGACGTAATAACCACATAACTTAAATTTAATTGTTTGACGGTAAACGCCACTTGCCGAGGCTCATCAGGATCTACGCGCGCGGGTCTTCCAGCCTTCACAGCACAAAAGCGGCAGGCACGGCTGCAGACTTCCCCAAGGATCATAAACGTGGCAACCCCTCGCCCCCAGCACTTTCCCAAATTCGGACACTGAGCGCTTTCACAAACCGTATGAAGGCGTGATTTTTCAATAAGCCCCTTCATCACCTTCATCTTACGCGCATCTGGAATCTCCTGCCGCAACCAGGCCGGCAGGCGAGGCGCCGGAGAGGTTTGCGTGACGTCCTGATTTGTCTTAATCATTGCGCTTTGAAGGTTATTTTATGACGGATTTGGGAACCCAAGATCTTGTCTTCTCTATTCTTTCGACATTGCTTCAAGTTCCTTGAGATGTTTTTTCAACTTCCGTTTCTGCGTCAAGCTGGCATAATCGACGATCAATTTGCCGTTTAAATGGTCTGTTTCATGAAGCATCACTCTGGCCATCAATCCCTCATGCTCTTTTTCAATCGTCCGGTTTTGCTCATCAAGATATTTAATAAAAATTTTCTGCGGGCGTTTTATTTTCACAGTCACGCCGGGGATGCTCAGACACCCCTCTTCCAAAACCCCCGTTCCTGATTTACTAATAATTTGAGGATTGATCACGGCGATAGGGCCGTCTCCAATATCAGCGACAAAAATACGCTGGTTAATCCCAACCTGGGGCGCGGCAAGACCAATCCCCTTATGTTGATACATGGTCGCCAGCATGGACTTAATCAACATGCGCTCCGAGGTGCCCGTCTCCATGACGGGTATCGACTTCTTGCGCAGGCAGGAGTCACCGTACAGCCGGATTTTTAAGCTTGAAACTATCATGTCATTATAAAAAAATCTGGAGTCCGGCCAACCGCTTTTGTTTAAAATGACGCAGCGAAAAATTTTCCCACACGTTCAATATTTGATTTTATTATTCTCATCCAGATGAATAATTTTTGTCGAGAATGTCCTGGCTTCTTCAGGATCCAGGAGGGCATAGCTGAGGATAATAATTTGATCGCCGACTAATCCAAGACGCGCCGCAGGTCCGTTAAGGCAAATTTGGCCGGCCTTTGCCTTACCGGCAATCGTGTACGTGGTGAAACGGTTACCATTATTAATATTAAGAACCTCCACCCGTTCCCCGGGGAAAATATTAACGGCTTGCAATAAATCTTCGTCGATGGTAATGCTTCCCTCATAGAAAAGTTCCGCTTCCGTTATATGACCATGAGCGATTTTGGATTTACACATATAAATCAGCATGAATATCCATTCCTTACAAATTCGGGTTAATCCTCTCCAACAACTGATCTTTGGACATGGCCCCAACGATTTGGTCAACCGACTCTCCCCCTTTGAAAAGAAGCAATGTCGGGATAGACATAATATTATAGCTGGCCGCCAACTCTTGGGCCTCATCCACATTGACCTTCACCACCTTAAGTTTTCCGGTCAAATCTTGTGAAATCTCATCGACAATAGGACCGATCATCCGACATGGCCCGCACCATTCCGCCCAAAAA
>DOGZ01000040.1 GCA_003528115.1 Candidatus Omnitrophota bacterium | reverse complement strand
TCACTGTCGCTGAAAAAACGGGCAACTCATAACGAGCACTTGGCAAACAAGGGTCTTTTTTGGGAATTTTTGTGGGTGAAGAAAAATGATGTCTTATTCGGAAAGAAAATTTATATTCGTGTATGGACGAAAGATAAAAGCATTTCGTTAGAGGCTTTGGATGATTAACACAAAAGAAAAAAAGAAAATCTACATCCAGACCTGGGGCTGACCGTACGTCTCTCTATGGTACGACACTTTTGAAGCTGGTTAATGCGATAAGTCATTGAAGAAGCGAATGTTAAAGGAACTAAGTCATGTGTACTCGGAATTTTCAAAACTGACGAAAATTTCACAACAATTCAACAGGAGTCGATAAGGATGAGAAAAATGCAGATTCTACTGATCGGGTTTTTTGTTGGGATGATTTTGTTCCCTATTAATTTTGCAAGTGCGGATAAGGCAAATGAGATCGTGGATACTCTTAACAAGTTTATTGATACATTGACAATTACTATAAATGTAAATCCAGTTTCTCAAGAAAATAGGGAAAAGTGTGGCCTTCGCAGCATTTTGTTATATACCAGTTCGACTTTGTTAATAGAACCTCCTGGTCTTTGCCCAAATGGTGAACCCAGTTCCGTAGCTACTAAGGTCACAAAAGAAGAGGTGTCTAGGGTCATTACCTTATTAGCTGAGACAAATTTTCTAGAGCAAGCGAAAAAATATTATTCTGAACGTACTCCAACTGCCTCCAAAACTTCAGCGCCTCCAGCGAATGCCATGGATATTCTGGATAAAAAATCGGATGTTAATTTAAAAGCTCAGCTTGGCGGATATATTATTCAATTGAATATGTTCGACCAGAATTGGTATACATATTATGAGAACTCGTTCGAATGGACAAAAGAATCTAAAGAATTTTTTCTTAAGATCGAAAGTTCGCTAGAAGGGGAAGCGAGAAAACAAATAAGCGCGCTATTTAAGAAAATTGAATGAAATTCTAAACTTCATACAGTTTTAGACACTTAGACCAGAAATTATAAGGCAATACAATGGAACAAGTTAAGAAAAGAATTTTCATCCAGACATGGGGCTGCCAGATGAACGAGTACGACACGGAGCTGGTGCGGAGTATTTTGAGAGAGGCGGGGTTTGGTTTTGCGCTGGGGATTGAGGACGCGGATGTGATTATGCTTAATACCTGCGCGGTGCGGGAGAATGCGTACCGCAAGGTGTACGGGTATATTCATGAGATCCGCCATCAACGAGCATCGGCAGAGAATGGCTCGCCCGCCAAACCGTTTAGGATCGGCATCCTGGGGTGTATGGCCACGAATCTGCGCCACGAACTCCTGGAAGACCGCAAGCTCAACATTGATTTTATCGCCGGGCCGGACAGCTACAAGCGCCTGCCGCAATTGATCAAAGAATGTTACGCAACCGATGTAGGGACAGAACATTGTTCTGTCCGTACGGGGAAACCGTACGATGTCACATTATCCGAATTTGAGACCTACGCGGATGTGTATCCCTCGCGGCAGGAAGGGGTGAACGCCTGGATCGCTATTATGCGCGGGTGTAATAATTTTTGTACGTTTTGCGTGGTGCCCTACACCCGGGGCCGGGAACGCAGCCGTCCCGCGGCCAACATCCTTGATGAGGTTCGGCGGCTGGTCGGTGAAGGATTTAAACAAGTCACGCTTCTGGGGCAGAATGTGAATTCCTATCATGATGGGACAAACGACTTCGCCGATCTTATTGAGCAGGTGAGCCAAATGGAAGGAATCCGCCGCGTCCGTTTCACATCGCCGCACCCTAAAGATTTTCCGGATAAGCTCCTTGAGGTGATGAGGCAAAATCCTAAAATTTGTAAACACATCCACCTACCGCTTCAAGCCGGGAATAACCGCATCCTGGATATGATGAACCGTTCGTATACCCGGGATGAATTCTTGGCGCTCGTTCATAAAATCCGTGAGTTCTGTCCCGGCATTGCTCTTTCGACGGATGTGATTGTCGGGTTCCCCACAGAGACGAACGCGGAGTTTACCGATACGCTTTCGGTCATGCGGGAGGTGGAATTTGATTCCGCGTTTATGTTCAAATACTCGGAAAGAAAAGGAACAACCGCCTCAAAGAAATACAAGGATGATGTTTCAGAGGAAGACAAGGCACGACGCATTATAGAGTTAAATGATCTTCAAAAAGACATCTCCCTTAAAAAAAACCGCGCTCACATAGGCGAAACTTTTGACGTCCTCGTCAATCATGAGCGACCGGCCAAATTACCTGATCAATGGCAAGGACGTACCGATGGCAATAAATTGGTTATCTTTAAAAGCGATCCTGTTGTCCCGGGCGATTTGATCCCTGTCCAAATTACCGATGCCACCCCGCATGCCTTAAAAGGTGAATCCGCCATCTAAAAAAATATTTGCATTCAGATATGAATTGATGTATTTTTATCACTACTGACTTTCTCAAGAATAATGGAACAATATCGTAGTCAGTATCTCGACATCCTTCCGCTCGATGAACATGTACCATTAGTTGTGCGGAGGTCAATAACAATAACCCCTCACATCATTAAACCTATGTTGACGACGCAGAAAATAACAGCGGAACAACTCTATCAAACTTTAAAAAACATTAAAGTGGGCGGAAGCGTCTGCCAATATTCTTTAAGAAAATGCGCTGAATTTGTTCCCCTCATTAATGAGATCAATGAACTCAAGGAAGAAAAAAACGCGGTCATTCTAGTTCACTCGTACATCAGTCCGGAGATTATCTATGGGGTGGGGGATTATGTGGGCGATTCCTACGCCCTGAGCAAAAACGCCTTGGAAACACACGCGGATGTCATCGTCTTTGCCGCCGTCCGTTTCATGGGGGAGACCGCCAAAATATTAAACCCTGAAAAAGACGTCCTGATCCCCGGCCTGCTCGATGGCTGCTCCTTGGCTGATTCCATCAACGCCCAAGATGTCCGCCGCTTACGCAGGGAATTTCCCCATTACACCTTTGTCTGCTATATCAACACGACCGCNNATCGTCGAGAACATACCCAACAAAAATATTTATTTTCTCCCCGATAAACTGATGGGACAAAACCTGGCCAATGAAATGAAGGCCAGGGGCATCCACAAAAATATCCGTTATTTTGACGGAACATGCTATGTCCATGAAGAATATACCGATGAGCAAATCTTTAAAATTCGCATGGAGTACCCCCAAGTAAAAATCGTCAGTCATCCTGAATGTAAACCCACCATCTGTGATCAGTCTGATTTTGTTGGAAGCACCACCCAGATGCTTCAGTACATGCTCGAAACAGACTCTAAAGAATTCCTTATGCTGACCGAATGCGGATTATCTTCCCGGCTGCAAGCCGAATTTCCAGATAAGAAACTTGTGGGCACCTGCACGTTGTGCCGCTACATGAAATCCAATACGTTACAGGATATCTTGCGTGTCCTAAAGAACCCCACGGATAACGACCGCGTTTACATCGATGAAGACATCCGCCTAAAAGCGGCTCAATGTATTCAGGCGATGTTCCATTATACTCAAGCCTAAACCTTTGCCGTTTTTCAGGAAATTGATCCCCCCAATATTCTAATGGGAAGAACACATATGGGAATTTTTGATCATGGCAATGATTGACACCCCAAATTCGCTATGATAAGATTCAGCATCCATTTTCCTTAACACTTGTGATCGGCTTAACGATGACCCCGCTTGACCTGAATAATATTGAAACACAATACTTCACTTTTGCTCATCCGCCGGATGAATTAATTCTCGAGAGTAAAGAGACCCTTGGGCCGATAACGCTGGCTTATGAAACCTACGGTGAACTTAATAAGAATAAATCCAACGCCATTCTCGTTTTTCATGCCTTGACGGGAGACGCCAACGCGGCAGGTTATCATACAGGGGCTAAGAAACCGGGTTGGTGGGACGCCATGATCGGACCCGGCAAGGCCTTTGACACAAATAAATATTTCGTGATTTGTTCTAATGTCCTGGGAAGTTGTAAAGGGACCACCGGACCAACTTCCATGAGTCCCAAGACAGGCAAACCTTTTGGGTTGAGTTTCCCTGTTGTAACCATTCAGGATATGGTGGCTGCCCAAAAGTGTTTAATCGATCATCTTGGAATTAAGAAATTGTTGTCCGTCGCCGGAGGCTCCATGGGAGGCCTGCAGGCCTTGAAATGGGCGGTCATTTATCCTGATTACGTGGCCTCGACCATTGCCATTGCCACCAATACCCGTCATACGGCTCAGCAAATTGCCCTCCATGAAGTCGCGCGGCAGGCCATTATGTCTGATCCGGATTGGCAAAACGGTGATTATTACGGGAAATCCATTCCCGCTAGAGGGCTGGCCTTGTCACGCATGATCGGACATATAACCTACATGAGCGAACAGTCCATGGAGGAGAAATTTGGGAGGAAGCTTATCGGGAAAGAGCGTCTGGGATTTGACTTTTCCCATGACTTTGAAGTCGAAAGTTACCTTAAATACCGCGCGGACAATTTTGTCCAGAGATTTGATGCTAATTCCTATCTCTATTTATCAAAGTCTCTTGATTACTTTGACCTGGCAGAAGACGCAGATTTAAAGACTGTCTTTTCAAAGGCTAGATGCAGCTTTCTCGTCATTTCCTTTACCTCGGACTGGTTATATCCCTCCTATCAGTCCAAACAAATGGTTAAGGCCCTTAAAGCCAATGACCTCGACGTCTCTGACATTGAGATTAACACAAACTACGGACATGACGCCTTTCTCGTTGAGGTTGAAGGCCAATCAAAACTTATTTCCCATTTTCTGGACCGGATCTCTAAAGAAATCACCTATGCCTGATAACTTAACACCCCTCATGCGTACGGATCACAAAATCATCCTTGATTTCATTGAACCAAAGTCAAAAGTCTTGGATCTAGGATGTGGAGACGGGACATTGCTGTCATTGCTGTTCCAGAAGAAATCCTGCCGGGGAACGGGAATTGAGATTGATGAAAAGGCCATTTATGAGTGCATGGCTAAGGGATTAACCGTCTCCCACGGCGACATCGACACGGGATTGGCCGATTACTCGGATAAACGTTTTGATTATGTGATATTAAATGAAAGTCTCCAGCAGGTCTTGCACCCAAAAAAGGTAATCTTGGAGTCTTTACGGGTCGGAAAAAAAATCATTGTGGGGATACCCAATTTTTGCCATGTTCGGGCAAGATTTCAAATATTTTTCCAAGGACGTGTCCCGGTGACCAAGGAATTGCCGTTTCAATGGTATGATACTCCCAACTTAAGATTTCTAAGTCTGAAAGATTTCCGATATTTCTGCCGGAATAATGCCATTACGATCCTTCATGAAAAAGGGATTATAGGTCAGAAAACGATTTGTTGCCGTCCGAATCTCTTTGCCCATACAGGATTATATCTCTTGGAAAAACAAACCTGAGGGACAACGAACGAACAATAACTTAAGACTGAGGAAGAAGGAGGAATTTTATGCCCTATATTAATTTAAAAGTCGTCGGGAAACTGACAAAACAGCAAAAGCAGGAAATCGCCCAACAATTCTCGGAGACACTCTATAAAGTTGCCGGAAAAGCCAAGGACCATACCTATCTTGTCATTGACGAAATTTCAGGCGAGAACTGGGCCGTTGGGGAAAAATTTTTCTCTTAAGAGGCACAAAACATTATTCTTATAATTTCTTATGGCTGCCGTCGCAATAGGGTTTATTTTGACTGTGTTTACAGCCGCACCAATGAACCGTTTTCTTCTCGCTAATTTCAACAATGATCGGTCGGAATTCGTTTCCTTTATGGGAACCGTCACAATAGGGTTGATTTTTTGATTGGCCGCAGGCACACCAGGCATATTTACCAGGCTCTACGTCTAGGGCATACGATTTCTTTTGGGCAATAATAGGGTCACTCATAGAAACCTCCTTTTTGTTTTACATTGTATACCCAAACGCAACAGGATAAAAAAATACTCCTGTTGATTTTGGGTATAATACTGATTTCCTTAATTATCAAATTCAGAGGGGATCAGTATAAGGTCACTCCATCCTAAAGTCAAACTGCTGTTTTCGTTATGAACAATTCCTATACTTATATTATTATCGGCGCCGGCATTACAGGACTTTCCATCGCTTTCGCCATTAAAAAACACCAACCCGGTGCTCAAATACTGATCCTCGAGAAAGAGGAAGTCACCGGCTTTCACGCCTCAGGGAGAAACAGTGGGGTCCTGCATGCCGGTTTCTATTATACGGCGGACAGTCTCAAAGCCAAATTTACGGTAGCCGGCAGCCGCGCCATGAAAGAATACTGCCGACGCAAAAACCTTCCTCTCAATGAATGCGGCAAATTGGTCGTTGCGCAAAATGAAGATGAACTAACGAAACTCTATGAATTGGAAAAACGCGGCAAGACAAACGGATCAAACGTCTCCATCATCGATGAAAGCAGGGCTGCTGAAATCGAACCCAATGTGAGGACCTTTAAGAAAGCCCTTTACTCGCCGGAAACAGCCGGTATCGATCCGAAACTGGTTTGTACCAGTCTTAAAAATGATTTAGAACAAGCCGGCGTGCGATTTCTTTTTTCAACCCGATATCTGAATCACACGGGTAATATTTTGGAAACCACCCAGGGGAAATTTGAGGGAAAGAAGATTATTAACTGCTCCGGTCTTTATGCCGATCAGATCGCCCAGGACTTTGGATTCGGCCGGAAATACACCATCATTCCGTTTAAGGGCTTGTACTTGAAATATACCAAAAACAAGACTGATGTCAAAACGAACATCTACCCTGTGCCCAACCTTAAGAATCCTTTTCTCGGCGTCCATTTTACCAAGACCGTAACCGGGGACATCAAAATCGGGCCAACAGCTATTCCGGCCTTGTGGCGGGAAAATTATTTTTCATCTACAAACTTTAACCTTTCAGAATTTGTAGACATATTCTGCCAAGAGGCAAAATTATTTTTAACCAACGCCTTTGGCTTCCGGGATCTTGCTTTTGAGGAGATGAAGAAATACGATAAGAAGTATTTCATATCCCTGGCGCAGAAAATGGTTCAACACATTGATGAAAAGGGATTTACTGAATTTACCCAGCCCGGCATCAGGGCCCAATTGCTCAACAAAAAATCCTTAAATCTGGTCCAGGATTTCATCCTCGAAGGAGACACGAAAAGCATCCATATCCTCAATGCCGTCTCACCCGCCTTCACCTGTACATTTCCCTTTGGGGAATACGTCGTTAAACACTATATCCTGCCATGAGCCTCTCACCCTCCGATCACAATATTTTCTCCGGACTAATTAAGTGATAACCCGAATCCCGAAGATGTAAGATTTTCACGTGTCGTAATCGAGACAACCGCGCGAAGGTTTCTTATTTTGTGGCTGTTGACCTGAACATTTCTGAATGATTTTTAATACCCAGAGTATGGCTTTTCTTCTGTTGACAGACGAGTAATGCGCTTGTATCATAATTTCGAAAAATATAAACTATTAAATCAATATCCAGGGAGGCGCATAGAAATGGATAAGCAAATGGAGGAAAAGATTTTCCAGATGCATGCCGAGGTCTGTAAATCGATGGCCAACCCTACACGTTTAAAAATCATGAATTTGTTGCGTGAAGGTGAAAAAAGCGTTGAGGAATTACTAGAAAACTTAAAGTTACCCAAGGCAAACCTTTCTCAGCACTTAAGTGTATTACGGCAACGCCACATTGTATCTACTCGCCGGGCAGGTTTAAATATTTATTACAAGGTGGCTAATCCCAAAATGATCAGGGCCTGCGATATCTTAAGGGAAGTTCTATTGGAACAACTTAAGGAAAGCGGGCAACTGAGCGCTATGGCGAAAAGGCGTTAAGACAGAACAGGAAGGAAATTCTATGAAAAAAGCTATCATGAGACTTGTTGAGTTTTCCATTAACAGGCCGAAATTGGTTGTTTTTTTGACCATCATCGTTACTCTCCTTTTTGCCATCCAGTTCCCTAAGATTAGGATCGATACAGACCCTGAGAATATGCTCAAGGCGGATGAACCTATCCGGGTCTTTCATAAGAATGTCAAAAAGGAATTCGGCATAGAAGAAATGATCGTCCTTGGAATCGCAAGGGAGGACGGCATATTTCATAAGGACAGTCTTGAAAGGATTAAACGAATTAGTGACGGGATTTTAAGGATCAAGGGTGTTATCGCGGATGATGTGATGAGTTTGACTGTTACCAATAATGTGGTGGGAATGGACGGCACCCTCAATGTAAGGCCGCCGATGGTAGATGTCCCCGAAACGGACGCAGAGATCGAAAGGCTAAGAAAGGAAGTCCTTGACAACCCTCTTTTTAAAGACAGGATTGTGTCGTCCGATGGAAAAGGATCATCCATTTACGTCCCCATCGAAAGCAAGGATATCGCCCATGAAATCGGCGAGAAGATAAAGGTCCTATACAAAAAAGAAAATGGCCCTGAACGCTATTACCTGGCAGGGCTTCCCATCGCTGAGGATACCTTTGGCTCTGAGATGTTTGTCCAGATGGGCTTGACCGCGCCCATGGCAGGCGTTCTTTTGATGATTGTTTTCTTTATCATCTTTCGGCGGATTTCTTTTGTCGTACCGCCGATGATGGTTGCCATGCTTTCTGTCGCCTGGACAATGGGCGGTCTTATCGGCTCCGGCTTTACGGTCCATATCATGTCATCGATGATCCCTGTTTTCTTGATGCCCATCGCGATCTGCGAGACGGTGCATATCTTAAGCGACTTCTATGAAAAGTTGCCCCAGGTCAATGATAGAAAAAAGGCAATCCTCGCGGTATTCGACGAATTGGTTAAGCCGCTTTTTTTTGCCCCCATTACGACAGCCGTGGGGTTCGCGGACCTGGCGTTGGCAGACATTCCTCCGGTCAAGGTGTTCGGCATTTTTATTGCCATAGGCATTGTCATCGCCTGGTTTTTGTCCATGACCTTTTTACCCGCCCTCCTGATGCTGATCAAAGAGAAAAGACCGATTGTTAAAGAAGAAACCGGGAGCAAAGTGCTTGGGTGGATCGGCCGATTTTCTCTCGGTAAAAGCATGGCCGTCGTGTTGACAGGCGCGATTCTCCTCGCGATCTCCGCCTATGGTATTACCACGCTTAAGGTGAATGATAATCCCGTGAAATGGTTCAAAAGCCACCATCCCATTCGGGTGGCTGATCGAGAATTGAACAAGCTCATCGGAGGGACATACATCTCTTATCTTGTTCTGGAATCCGAGGCAGAAGATGAGATTAAAAAACCAGAGGTGATGGGATATATGGAGGCCCTTCAGAAACATTTGGAGACTAACCCCATCGTGGGCAAGACAACTTCTATCGTGGATGTTGTCAAACGGGTCAATTATGTCCTCCATGATGAGGATCAAAGATCCCAGATACTTCCCAAGGATCAAAATACGACAGGGCAATATCTCTTTCTTTTTCTGATGTCCTCATCGCCTGATGAACTGGATCATTTTGTCGATTACACCTATCAAAAGGCGAATATCTGGGTGCAGCTTAAATCCGGTGACAACAGAGATATGACCGCGGTGGTTGAGGATGTGGAAAATTATATAAAGGGCAATCCTCTGCCGGACGGAATTAAGGTCCAGTGGTCAGGACTTCCATTTCTTAACATAACGTGGCAAAAGCTGATGGTTAATGGAATGCTCAAAGCCACTATCGGGACATGGTGGGTTGTATTTCTTCTGATGGTTTTACAGTTTCGTTCTATCTGGTGGGGGATTGTAGGGATGCTTCCCCTCGTATTCGCTGTGGTATTTAGTTACGGGCTTATCGGGTTTATCGGTAAGGAATATGATATGCCCATCGCTGTTTGTTCGACCCTTGCCCTTGGATTGGGGGATGATTTCGCGATCCATTTTATCTCAAGATTCAGGCAAAGGTTCAGAGAGACAAAAGAATTGAAACAAGCTATGGAACTAACGATGGGCGGCGAGCCGGCATTGGCTATATTCAGAAACGCCCTCGTGGTAGGCCTTGGGTTCTTCCCCATGGTTATGGCCACCCTGACTCCCTATGTCACGGTGGGACTTTTCTTTGGCGCCCTCGCGTTTTTTTCAGGGGTGACCACGCTGATATTCTTGCCCGCCCTGATTGGAAGCTTTAAGAAGGTCCTTTTAAAAATTTAATCACGGAGGTTTAAAATGAGAATGATTAGAACACTGTTTCTTATCGGAGCGTTTCTTTTTTTAGGTTTTAGCAAAATCTGTTCCGCGCAAGAAGGGTTCTCCGCGCAAGAAGTTATCGCGAAATCAAGGCTGGCCTTTTTTTATGCCGCGAATGATATGCGCGTCAAGATATCGATGGAACTGATCAACCAGAATGGACACAAAAGAGTTCGGGAACTCACCATGTTGAGAAAGGACTATGAAGACGGAGGCGAGCAAAAATATTTTATGTATTTTCATAAACCGGCGGATGTCAAAGATACGACATTCATGGTCTATAAGTACCCGGATAAAGACGACGACCGCTGGCTTTTTATCCCTGCCATTGATCTCGTCAAAAGAATCGCGGCCAATGATAAATTTTCGAGTTTTGTGGGAAGTGATTTTACCTATGAAGATGTCTCCGGAAGAAAACCGGAAGAAGATACCCATCATCTCTTAAGAAAAGAGGTTTTAAATGATAACAATTGTTTTGTCATAGAAAGTATCCCGCGAGGGAAGGCGGAATATACCAAGCGGATCTCCTGGATGGATGAAAATAATTTTCTGCCTTTAAAGGAAGAGTTCTATGACAAACAAAATGAGCTTTACCGTCAATTTGAAGCCCAAGAGGTCAAAGAAATCAATGGTATTATGACGATAACCAAACGGGTCATGAGGAATCTGAAAACCGGCCATCGCACAGAGGTCGTGTTTCAAGAGGTCGAATATAATTCAGGGATAACAGATGATATTTTCTCGGAGAGGTACTTAAGAAAGGCTCCCATGGAATGGGTAAAGTAAACCTGGATACAAAATTAATAATCTCTGCTGTTGCCATGGCGGTTACGGCTTCTCAACCGATTTTTGCGGCCATGCCGGATATGCACGGCTTTGCGGAATTTGATTATGGAGCCAAGGTGAGTGATGACAACACCAAACGAGATGACTTTAATCTCTTTGAACAACGGTTACAGTTGAAGACAAACTATTTTTTTGAGGGAGAAAATTACCTGGCTGAAAAAAGAGCATCTGTCCATTTCAAGGGGGACTTTACAGTTGATGAATATTTTTCCGGAAAAACAGATTTTGAATTGCGAGAGTTTAATCTTTCCCTCACACCGTACAATAATCTGGATGTTAAGTTAGGGCGGCAGGTCTTGACGTGGGGAACCGGGGACTATTTGTTTGTGAATGATCTTTTCCCCAAGGATTATGTTTCTTTCTTTAGCGGACGGGATGACGAATATTTAAAAAAGCCGTCCGACGCTCTTAAGATGTCCTTTTTCCCTTCGTTAGCGAACGTTGATTTTGTCATTTCCAGGTTTGAATCAAACACAATAGCGGAGGGAGACCGATTGTCATTTTTTGACAGTTTTCAGGGAGGGATTGCCGGGACGAATTCCGACCGCGATCTTTTAGAGCCGCCCTCGCGGGCGTCTAACCTCGAATACGCCTTAAGGATTTATCAAAGTTTAGAGAGCCATGAACTTGCCTTTTATTATTTTCGGGGGTTTGATAAAAATCCTAACAGTTACAAGGATGAGACGGCCCGGCAGCTTTTTTACCCGCGTCTGGATGTTTATGGCGGGAGCCTGCGTGGACCGGTTATGAACGGTATCGGGAATGTCGAGTTCGGATATGATAACTCACGGGAAGATTCTGAGGGCAATAATCGTCTCATCGAAAACTCCAAGGTAAAAATCTTATCCGGTTATGAGAAGGATCTTGGAAATGATTTTAAAGTCGGGCTCCAATATCTTTATGAACAAAAACTGGATTATGATGATTACAAGGTCAACCTTCTGCCAGCGGATTTTGTCTTTGATGAACTCAGGCATCTGTTGACGCAGCGGATCACAAAGCTTTTTAAGAATCAAACGGTCAATGTGTCGTTATTTAATTTTTATTCCCCTTCCGATAAAGACGGATATGTTCGCCCGACGGTTAGTTATCATATTACGGATCAGTGGAAGTCAACCTTAGGAGCCAATTTACCCTGGGGAGAAGAGGATATGACGGAGTTTGGGCAAATGAAGAGAAATAAGAATGTGTATATCCGTGTCAGGTATAGTTTCTAAAGATGCGGGTTTTGAAAAAAAGCGGAATAAAAAAAATAAGTTGAAGGAGCGGAAGGATGAAAATAGGCATTATCATTTCAACCAATGACGCAGAGACTTGCTGGAACGCTTTGAGGTATGCAAATTTTGCCACCGGACAAAAGGACGAAGTGAAAGTATTTCTGACCGGGAAGGGTGTTGAGTGTCAGCAGGTCAGCACGGACAAATTTAACACTATAGAACAGGCAGAAATGTTTTTGAGCTCAGGCGGGAAGCTCTATGCCTGCGGCACCTGCATAAAATCACGGGAACAGAAAGAATCAAATCTCTGCCCGCTTTCCAGCATGAAGGACTTATATGAAATTGTGAAAGAGAGCGATAAGGTTGTGACGTTTTAACTTCCCTTTATTTTCCCCGAAAGATTTGTTCCTTATCAAAGATCAAACTCAAATAAGTTATTATTAGAAGTATTTCTTGACAGCTATCCTGTTAAAGATAGTATACTACCAGTGGAGGGATGGATATGAAATCTATTGATTGTAAGGAGATAGGGATGGATGTACGGCTTATGGTCCAAGGAACGCCTAATCCAAATGCGTTCAAATTCGTCTTAAATGTCCCAGTAAAGAGCGAAGGGAATGTCACTTATAAAACTCCCGAAGAGTGCATGGATAATCCGTTAGCCAAGGCTGTTTTTGAAATCAGCGGCCATATTCGTGAAGTGTATTTCTTTGATAATTATGTAACAGTTACCCAAGACGGGCTGGAAGATTGGGAAGCGCTTGAGGAAAAAATTAAGATCGCCATATTAGCTAAGATCAACAATCATGATCCGAATTTTAAAATTGCTGTCCCCAAAAAAGATGATTACAGTCAGATTCTGAGGACCCCTGAAATGGATCGAATCGATGCCATCTTGAATGATACTGTTCGACCGGCCTTGCAAATGGATGGAGGGGATCTTCAACTCGTGAGTTACAAAGACAATGTTCTAACGGTTTTTTATCAAGGGGCCTGCGGCTCCTGCCCCAGCGCGTCCATGGGCACATTGATGGCTATTGAAAACCTTTTGCGTAATGAGTTCAACCCCGAGATAGTTGTTCAATTAAAAGAGGGTTCCTATTAATTGTTTCAAATTTAATAAGTTATTAATTTTCTGATAGGAGACAAGCGATGGACACGAATACAGCGTTAACCCAAAAACATTGTCAGCCGTGTGAGGGCATCGGTCAGGCCCTGGATAAAAAGACAGCGACGCAACTCTTGAAAAATGTGCCTGGCTGGCAGATGGATGAGGAAGGAAAAGTTATCCGCCGTGAGTATCCGATGAAAGACTTCAAAACCGCCATAAACTTCATGAGTAAAGTGGCTGTGATCGCTGAGTCTGAAAATCATCATCCTGATTTGCATCTGACCGGATACCGTAAGCTAAAAATCGAGTTGAGCACCCATGCGTTGGGCGGATTATCTCAAAACGATTTTATCATCGCCGCGAAAATCAATGCTTTGCCCGTTGAGTTGAAGCCATGAGGTTTCCCGTTCACGGCCTTTATGAGGTGAAACACAATGTTTAAAATCAATCGACGCATTGAATACGCCTTGATGGCTCTTAAGCACATGAGCCATAAACAACCCGGGCAATTAACAACGGCCAAAGAAATTTGCGAGAAGTATCAGACGCCGTTTGATCCGACATCCCGAGTCTTGCAGATCATGACGCAGCATGGCATCTTGCACGCCGCCCAGGGCGCGCGGGGGGGATATCAGATCATCAAAAACTTATCCAAGATCTCTATCCGAGACCTCTCAGATATGTTGATCGGTCCTATCGAAATAGCGGATTGTCTTCATGGGGATTATTCAGACTGTTGCATTAATAACAACTGCCGCATTATCGCTCCCATGCTTAATTTAAATGAAAACATCAGTAATTTATTCAAAACGATTATGCTTGCCGATCTAATTGAATCGAAACATACCGGAGAAAAGAACATTCGGGAGAAAAGGTTGAAAGTTCATGAGGTACTAAGAAAATGAGTCAATCTTCCGAAGATAAACTACTCAACGCTAAAACAATCGAGGAAAATATCCTCTCAAGCCGGGACTATAAATACGGCTTTACGACAAATATCGAGACGGATTCTATCCCTAAAGGTCTCAATGAGGCAACCGTATGTCTGATCTCTGAAAAGAAGAACGAACCCGCCTGGTTGCGGGATTGGCGGCTTAAAGCGTACCACCACTGGACCACCATGAAAGAACCTCACTGGGCGAACATCCACTACGGTCCGATCGATTATCAGGCGATCAGTTACTACAATGCCCCGAAAAGAAAAACGAACGGCCCCAAGAGTCTGGAAGAAATTGATCCCGAACTCCTTAAGGCTTTTGAAAAATTAGGCATCCCTTTGGGCGAACAAAAAAGACTTACGGGGGTGGCCGTCGACGCCGTCTTTGACAGTGTCTCCGTTGGGACAACGCATCAGAGTGAACTAAGCAAATTGGGAGTCATCTTTTGTTCCTTTTCAGAGGCGGTCCAGCATCATCCTGAGCTCGTCAAGAAATATTTAGGGTCCGTGGTGCCGTACACGGATAACTACTTTGCGACCCTGAATTCAGCGGTCTTTAGCGATGGCTCCTTTTGCTATATTCCTAAAGGCGTGCGCTGCCCGCTTGAACTTTCCACGTATTTCCGGATCAACACCGCGTTATCCGGCCAGTTCGAACGTACATTGATTATAGCGGAAGATGATAGTTATGTGAGTTATCTGGAAGGATGTACGGCTCCGATGCGCGACGAAAATCAACTGCACGCGGCCGTTGTCGAGTTGCTCGCGCTGAACAACGCGCAGATTAAATATTCAACCGTTCAAAACTGGTATTCCGGCGATAAAGACGGCCGCGGGGGTATCTACAACTTTGTGACTAAAAGAGGCAAATGCCTTGGAAGAAATTCCAAAATCTCCTGGACACAGGTGGAGGCGGGGGCCGCGATCACCTGGAAATATCCAAGCTGTATCCTTCAGGGAGATAACGCGGTGGGAGAATTTTATTCCGTGGCCTTAACAAATCATAAAATGCAGGCCGATACAGGCACCAAAATGATTCACATAGGGAAGAACACGCGCAGCACCATTATCTCCAAAGGGATCTCGACCGATGAAGCCAACAATAATTACAGGGGATTGGTCAAGATCATGCCCACCGCGGGAAAAGCGAGAAATTTTTCTCAATGCGATTCCATGCTGGTCGGCAACAAATGCTCAGCGAATACCTTTCCCTATATCGAGGTGAATAATAACACAGCGGTCATGGAGCACGAAGCTTCAACCTCCAAAATTAACGCCGAGCAATTATTTTATTTACGCTCCCGCGGGATTGACACCGAAGGGGCGGTCTCACTGATCGTCAATGGTTTTTGTAAAGAGGTTTTCAAGGAGCTACCGATGGAGTTTGCCGTTGAGGCCGTAAGACTCCTCGAAATGAAATTAGAAGGCAGTGTGGGATAAAAGAGGGAGACCTTCATGTTAGAGATTCGTGATTTACACGCGGGCATTAGTGGAATCGAAATATTAAAGGGGATTAATTTAAAGATTTCCGCCGGGGAGGTGCACGCGATCATGGGGCCCAACGGCTCAGGGAAGAGTACCCTCGCGAAAATCATTACCGGGCATCCGGATTACGCCGTCACCCGTGGCGAGATCATTTATGATGTTGACTTCAAAAAGAAAAACCTCCTCGCCATGGAACCGGAAGAGCGCGCCCGGGAAGGCATTTTTCTCGCCTTTCAATATCCTGTAGAAATCCCCGGTGTCAACACAGCGAGTTTTCTTCAAACCGCTTTTAATGAAGTCTGCAAACATCATGGCATTCCGGAGATGGATGCCTTTGATTTTCAAACCTATATCAAGGAAAAAATGAAACTCCTGGATATGGATGATAAATATTTAAGCCGTCCGCTCAATGTTGATTTCTCCGGAGGTGAGAAGAAAAGGAATGAAATCCTGCAAATGGCGGTCCTTAATCCTAGATTGGCAGTCCTGGATGAGACGGACTCAGGTCTGGATATTGACTCTCTGCGCGTTGTGGCAGAGGGCGTCAATAAATTGAAGAACGAAAACAATGCTATTCTTGCGATTACCCATTACCAACGCCTTTTAAATTTCATCATTCCTGACTATGTGCATATTCTCCACAATGGAAAAATCATAAAATCCGGCGGGAAAGAACTGGCTTTGGAGCTGGAACAAAAAGGATACGACTGGGTAACGAAAGAAGGATGACCACCCCGCAAGGTTTAAGATATGACCATGACCGAATTACAAAACCCATTATCATTTATTCTGGAGCATGAGCGTCTCCTCAAATCGTTTCCCGATGGGACAGCCCCTTCCTGGCTCAGGGATTTGCGCCGTGAAAATCTTTCTCTATTTATGCGGTCAGGTTTTCCGTCCACCAAGGATGAAGAATGGAAATATACCAACCTTGCACCTATGAAGAATTACGTTTATACCATTGCGCCTAAGAATGAAATTATTGAATCAGCTATTTTGGAGAAATACTATTCCCCAGAGGATATCAATATCGTTTTTGTCAACGGAATACTTTCTGAAGAACTTTCCCAACGAGAAAAACTTCCGCCAGGCATCACGATCAACCCCCTTGCGGAAGCCTTAACAAAAAATGAATCGGAAATTCACTCTTTAATGACCAAGGAGGCGCTTCAAGAGGGGACACCGTTTTTAGCTTTAAATCAAGCTTTTGCCAGAAACGGCACGTATATCTCCGTTAATGATCATGTCGTAGGGGATAAGCTCATTCACCTCATTCATCTGACAAGCCCGTTGAAAGACCCTATCCTCACGTTGCCCCGTAACATCATCAATATCGGAGCATCCAGTGAAGTCACTTTATTGGAAAGCCATATTTCTTTTTCGGATGAGGATATCTATTTTGCTAACGCCTTGACCGATATTTTTCTCAATGACAATGCCCGTCTCACTTACGCTCAATTACAAAAGGAAAGCCTAAAAGCTTTTCACATCAGCCATACGCGCGTCTGGCAAGAACGGAATTCAAGTTTTAACAGTTTTGCTTTGGACGTGGGAAGCGCCATCAGCCGCCATAATTTAAGTGTTCTGTTAAATGGGGAAGGGGCCAGCACCAAGCTCAACGGCCTTTATTGCACCAACGGGACTCAGCTCATAGATAACCATACATGCATTGATCATCAGGTCGCCAATTGTGCCAGCAATCAATTTTACAAAGGCGTCCTCAACGGATCTTCGAGAGCCGTATTCAATGGAAAAATTCTGGTTCGTTCCGCGGCACAAGGAACTAATTCGTATCAACTCAATAAAAACCTTCTCCTTGGCGAAGACTGCCACGTTGATACCAAACCCCAGCTTGAGATTCACGCCGATGACGTTAAATGCAGCCATGGAGCAACCCTGGGACAACTGAATGAGGACGAAATCTTTTATTTACAAACCCGCGCCATTCCTCGAAAGAGAGCCGTAAGGATTTTATCTCAAGGATTTATTGAAGAAATTTTAAACACCATTCAGCAATCCAATCTTCGCGGTAAATGCGATAAGTTGCTGGAACCGACTTTTGAGGCATTAGGATGACACACATTTCCCCAATTTTTAATGTTGCACAAGTCAGAAAAGACTTCCCCAATCTGCACATTCTGGTCCACGGTCGACCATTGGTCTATTTAGACAACGCGGCCACAACCTTTAAGCCACAAACGGTCATTGACGCCATTGAGAAACATTATAAAACGGAAACGGCCAACGTTCATCGCGGAGTTCATTATCTCAGCGAGAAAGCGACGGCTGAATTTGAGGGGGCACGAGATAAGATAAAAAATTTCATTCACGCTAAACAATCGTGTGAAGTGATATTCACCCGGGGGACCACCGAATCGATTAATCTGGTCGCCCATAGTTATGGCCGCCATTTTCTCAAAGAAGGGGACGAAATCATTATCTCGGAAATGGAACATCATTCCAATATTGTCCCATGGCAGATGCTTTGTGAAGAAAAAGGTTGTAAGCTCAAGATCATTCCTTTTAATGATGCGGGGGAACTCTTATTCGACGAATTTAAGAAACTTCTTAACTCCCAGACAAAATTGGTTTCGGTTGTTTATGTCTCTAATTCCCTGGGCACCATTAATCCCGTCAAAGAAATCATTACTGAGGCGCACAAACTCCATGTCCCGGTCTTGATTGACGCCGCCCAGGCCGTGACTTACCATTCGATTGACGTTCAAGAATTGGATTGCGATTTTCTTGCTTTTTCAGGCCATAAGCTTTTTGGCCCGACAGGAATTGGCGTTCTTTACGGAAAGGCGTCACTTCTCAACACCATGCCTCCTTATCAGGGCGGGGGGGACATGATTTCTAAAGTAACTTTTGAAAAAACAACCTATAACGTCTTGCCCTATAAATTTGAAGCCGGGACCCCTAATGTCGCTGACGCTATCGGCCTTGGCGCGGCGATTGATTATTTGCAAACCTTTGGGTTAGATAACACCCTGCAACACAAAAAGGAACTCCTGGATTATGGCACGCAGGCGCTTCAATCCATTCCGGGTGTTAAAATCATTGGGACGGCTCAGAGGAAAACTTCGATCCTTTCGTTTACTGTTGACGGCATCCATGCCCATGATATCGGGACGTTGGTCGACAATGAAGGGGTGGCCATCCGCACGGGACACCACTGTAATCAACCCGTTATGCAGCATTTTCACATCCCCGCCACCTCACGGGCGTCGTTGGCGTTTTATAATACCAAAGAAGAAATTGACAAACTGGTTAAAGCCGTTTATAAAGCAAAGAAAGTTTTTGAATAAACACAATCGGAAACGTCCCCTTTCATTTTTTTCTGTATCCTGAAAACACTCTATGGATCACGATACCCGAACAGAACTTTATCAGCAGGTTATCCTTGAGCACAACAAAAAGCCCAGAAACTTCAAGAAATTGGAAAACGCCACGCACTCCGCCGAGGGATACAATCCCCTTTGCGGAGATCATTTGATGGTTTATCTTCACGTGAATAATGCCCAAACGATTGAGGATATTTCTTTTGAAGGGGATGGCTGCGCTATTTCCAAGGCCTCGGCTTCCATGATGACATCCACTTTAAAGGGGATGAAGATTGAAGATGCCCAAAAACTTTTTGAACAATTTCACCGCCTCGTTACGGGAGAATTGGATCCGGGCCAAGAAGAAAACACGTTGGGGAAACTGGCGGTTTTTTCCGGCATCTGGCACTTTCCCGCGCGGGTTAAATGCGCTATCCTTTCCTGGCATACCATGAAAGGGGCTCTGGAACATCAACAAACTGTTTCCACCGAATAAATTCAGGAATTTAAAATTCCCATGACGCTTAAACTTCAAATACCGCCCTTAAACTTACAGTCAAACTCAAAAAAAACTTCCGTTCATGATACCCTTGACCGGCAACTTCACGATCTGCGCCTTTCCGTTATTGACCGGTGCAACTTTCGCTGCAACTACTGTATGCCCCAAGGAAGCAATCCTTCGCGGTATTCTTTTCTCCATGAAAAAGAATGGTTAACCTTAAAAGAAATCGTGCGGCTCAGCACGTTATTCGCTCAATTAGGTGTTTCTAAATTACGCATCTCAGGCGGAGAACCCTTGTTACGACCGAACTTGGCAGAGCTTATCCACCAGTTATCCCTCATCGACGGCATTGAAGATCTGGCTTTAACAACCAATGGTTCTTTATTATCCCAACAGGCCGACTCTCTTAAGAAAGCCGGATTAAACCGGATTACCGTCAGCCTGGACACCCTGGATCCACAACTCTTTAAGCGTATCAATGGACACAAGGGAACTGTCGAGCAAGTCCTGAAAGGAATTGAAGAAGCTGTCAGGGTTAATTTTGACTGTGTTAAAATCAATGTCGTTGTCCAAAAGGGGATCAATGACCATCATATCCTCGATCTGGTCGAATATTTTAAAGGGAAGAAACCCATTTTGCGCTTTATTGAATTTATGGATGCGGGCAATTGTAACAACTGGAAAGCTCAAGACGTTCTGCCGGCTAGCGAAATCGTCAAAATCATTCACGCGTATTATCCTATAGAACCCCTAAAACCTAACTATTGGGGAGAGGTCGCCTCGCGGTATAAGTTTATGGATGGCAGCGGTGAGGTTGGGTTTATTTCCTCCGTGACACAGCCTTTCTGTCGTAGCTGCACTCGGGCGCGCCTCTCAACGGACGGAAAAATTTATGCCTGCCTGTTTTCCCCCCATTGCACGGACTTGCGCAAACTCTTACGTGAAGGCCATTCCGATGAAGCCTTACTCAATTTGATTCTCAAGGTATGGCAGTCGAGAGATGACCGTTATTCAGAATTACGCCCTCAGATCCGGGCCTCACACGTTCAGTCCGCGAAGATAGAGATGTTTCAGATCGGCGGTTAACGGATTCCCTGAAGACGATCATGCTAGAAAAAGATAAACTTTTAATTCGAATCAAAGAGCTGGCCTTTAAAGGCGGGGAGATCGCGTTGAGCCTCATCGATAACAGTGGCCCTTCCCTAAAACCCGACCAGACGGTTTTAACAAAAGCGGACACCGCTGTTTCTCAATTAATTAGAGAAGGGTTGGATGATCTGCTGAAGACCAAAGATCATATTCTCATCGATGAAGAAGACAAAGAAAATGCCCGTTACTTCAATCAAAAAACAATGGAATCCGTTCCCTACATCTGGTCGCTTGATCCTATTGATGGGACCATGGCCTATGCCAACCACCTGCCGACCTTTGGTATCTCCATAGGGCTATTAAATGAATTAACTCCTTGGATCGGTTTAGTGTATATGCCGCTCTTTCGAGAACTCTATTACTGCGACGGACACCAGGCCTTCTTTGTCCAGGATGCCTTTACCCATAAAGAACGTTCATCCCTGATCAAACCCGTTGACCTCATCATCACCCGTCAGTCTGTCTTTTTAGGATGCGATACTTTCTTGAAAAAATACGGTTGGGATTCTTCCTTCTGCCAGCTCATGATTCAGGCCTGTGCTGTTATCGATTTATGCTGGCCGGCTGTCGGACGTACCTGTGGATGTTTCTTCAACTCTAATTTGTGGGATCTGGCAGGATCCTGGCCCATCATTAAGCAGGCAGGATTGGACTTGCGCTCGTTAGAAACCGGAAAAACTCTCGATAAGATCAGTGTCGAAGCGTTTGAAGGAAATGGAACCAGAACCTGGCGGTTTCGCGAAGATCACATTTTATCATCCGAAAGAAATTATCCTATCATTAAAAAAAGCTTATCTATTACCCCTCACACAACTAGGACTAGCGGAAAGTCTTAAAACAATCACCACAGGATATCCTGAATATCTTCTGGCATGCCTTTAAACTTTCCGACAAGACGCACTTCGCGGATCAATTCAAGATTAAATTTTTCTTTGACCAACCCGGCCATGAGCTCTGACAACGCGAAAACATCCTGAGCACATGCGCCGTTTTCCTTAATAATGATATTGGCATGTTTGTCAAAAATACAGGCCCCGCCGACTCTTAATGCCTTGCCACCCGCCTGCTCAAGAAACCAACCCGCGGCCTGCCGCCTCTGAGCCAGAGAGGTCGGTTCAATATTCCTGAAAAAACTGCCGGCGCATGGGGTAATGACCAAATCAGGGTGTTTTTGCCGGCGAGCTTCCAAAATTCCATTTCGTTCCGTGTTTAAGTTCATTTTATCTGAGGGATGTAAAGAAAATTCTACGGATAAAACAATATCTCCGGTTGATTTGAGGATAGAATTGCGATAGCTAAACTTCAACTCCCTCGAAGGGACATCTTTCTGAAGTCCGGACCGGGTCAGGAGGGTTACGGATTTTACAACATCCCCGACTTGTTTGCCAAAAGCCCCGGCATTCCCGACCACGGCGCCGCCGACAGTGCCAGGTATTCCGGACGCGAAATTCAATCCTTCCAGCCCCCGCTGGATGGCAGCCAGGACAAGGTGATCTAATTGAGTACTACCCGAAACGATAAGGTCGTGGCCATTGCCCACAATCTCCGGTTGATCACTCATGTATCGAATCACAAAACAGTCAACCCCCTGATCAGAAACCAACAAATTAGAACCGCCGCCGATAAGGATAAACGGCACCTGGGTTTGATGGAAACGTTTGACAACTTTCACAAGCTGAGCAGGCGTCTGACACATGAATACGCCACGGCAATACCCGCCCAAACGGAACGTTGTAAACTTTTCCAATCTGACATTATATTGAACTTCAACGTCCATGTCTTCTTGCAATGATGGTGTCAACTCTTACCTCCGAGGTCACCGAAATCATGTGACAGTCTTTAGGTCCTTTTGGCAAAATAATCTTTAAAGTCATCCGTCCCGTTCTTAAGAGAAAAAACGTTGATCAATCCTCGGGAACGAAGTTCTTTTGTCACGGCAAAACTTCTTTTGCCTTTGGCACAAAAAATAATATAAAACTGAGAGTCATCCAACTTCAAATTGGTCCCGGGGGATTGGCTCATAGGGTAATGCCTGCTGGGAATTTCTTTTACTGGATGCAATAAACGTTCGACGGTTTCTCGTACATCGATAAATGCATAACGCCATAACTCTTCTTGAGACAGATGAGAAATATCCACGAAAAAGTCGTTCGATTCAGAAGATCCCGTTTGATTCATTTCATTATCCCGCGGTTGCTCAGAGGGGTGGATGAGCATGAAGCACAATTGACCCAGTCGGAATCACCATTGTCATAAAATTCTTTTTTCCAGACAGGAAGTCGGGCTTTAATTTCGTCGATAACATAACGGCAGGCCTGAAATGCGGCATCCCGATGGGCGGCCGTCACGCCGACCCAAACCGCCATTTCAGAAATATTTAATCGACCCACCCTATGGAAGCAATTCACATGAAGAATATCCAGTTTCTCCCGAGCTTCTTTCAATATCTTCTCGGCTTCCTGCTCGCAAAGGATGACGTAGGCCTCATATTCCAAACCAATGACCCTTTTCCCTTCATTGTGATCCCTGACCCAGCCCTCGAAAGAGCAAAACGCTCCTGCATCCGAGGAGAGAAGACCTTCTTTAAGATCAATTTGCTCTAAGGGTATGGAGGAAAGTTTAAACATTTTATTGAATATTATATTGCCTGAGGTGTTCTGCGATCGGCTTCAAATGGCCATGGTGTAACTGCCGTTAATACTTAATTCTTACTGTCCCATTCTTGATGCGGCACCGGCAGCTCAGGCGCGTTTTATGATCCATACCCAAATCCAGTTCCTCTTCACTGAGATCATTCAAATTCCCAGCGCCTTCTAACACAACAACCTGGCATGTCCCACAGACGCCGGAATTGCAACTAAAAGGAATCCCGGAGTTTTCACAGATCTCAGCAATCTGAGCACCGTCAGGAATTTCATAGGATGAATCATCAATAATTAATTTCGCCATAAAACCTACCTGTGATTATTGATCTACGTACAACTCAAAGTTTGCTGCATTTTATCACATTTTTAAATAAGTTCAAATGGCCGGAAGAGGAAAAACAGTTTTCTTTTCAGGATTATCAAATGAATGAACACTGGCCTCAGGGTATTTTTCATGAATCCTTTCGATCAATGCCTCAACAATGATGCGGGGGACAGAGGCTCCAGAGCTGATCCCAACCTTCTGTTTCCCATCCAGCAGTTTGATGTCAAATTGTTCGGCCCTGTCGATAATATAGCTTGGAATCCCCTGATTTTGGCCTGTCTCCCGAAGCCGGTTGCTGTTAGAACTTTTAGGAGAGCCGCAGATAATAATAATGTCACATATCCTCGCCAATTCCTTGACGGCATCTTGACGATTTTGTGTCGCGTAACACAGATCCGAACGCAGAGGGGCGATCAAATGGGGATATTTCTTCTTTAATTTATCAATCATAATTTTCGTTTCATCGACGGAGAGTGTTGTTTGTGTAATGTACGCGACTTGCGCCTCAGGATCAATTTCAATCTCATCAATATCCATTTCATTCTCTATGATATGCAGCAGATCCCCATCAACATAGCCTGAGGTACCAATCAGCTCTTGATGTCCCTTATGACCGATCAGGATCGTCTCAAATTTCTTTTCAGAGAATTTCACGGCTTCATTGTGAACCTTAGTCACGAGAGGGCACGTGGCATCGACAAGCTGAAGGCGCCTCTCCCTAGACTTGGCGATCACGCTGGGAGGAACGCCATGGGCGCTAAAAATAATTCGCGCTCCTTCAGGAACTTCAGCGACCTCCTCGACAAATATCACACCTTTTTTCTTGAATTCTTCAACGACATACGTGTTATGAACGATTTCGTGAAAAACATAGAGGGGGGCACCATATTTTTCCAAGGCCTTCTGAACAATAGTGACGGCACTGGCGACTCCAGCACAAAACCCCTGGGTTTTAGCTAAATAGATTTCCATTTTTTCTATATAAATCGGGATTGAACTTAATCGGTTAACTCATTATAATTGTGCGCATTATAACATGCCTCTGACGACCGAAGTAAATTTATTCATTTTCTTAACGAAATTAATCATAACGGAGATGTCAAAGAATGGCCCTAGCTAAACGCAGAAGAACTCCAACCGTAAAAATAGGCAACGTCTTGATGGGATCTAACAATCCCATTGTCATTCAATCCATGACGAACACCCCAACGTCGGATATCCGCGCTACCGTCAAACAAATCTGTGAACTTATGGATGCCGGCTCAGAGATGGTCCGTCTGACTGTCAACGATGATAAGGCCGCGGAAGCGACGCCGCGCATCATCCAAATTTTAAGAGATAAAGGATACTGCGCCCCTATCATCGGTGATTTTCATTTTAATGGGCATCTCCTCTTAAACAATCACCCTGAGTGCGGCCGGGCCTTGGACAAATACCGTATTAATCCCGGCAACATCGGTAAAGGTGCCCGCCATGATGAAAACTTCGCCCAAATAATCAAGATAGCAATAGAGCACGATAAAGCCGTCCGCATTGGCGTGAATTGGGGTTCTTTAGATCAAGAATTATTTACAAATAGGATGAATCAAAACGCCAAACTCAAAAAGCCCAAATCCTTCAAAGAAGTCACTTATAATGCAATGATTCAAAGCGCTCTTGACAGTGCCGCGCTGGCGATGAATTTTGGATTAAAGAAAGAAAAAATTGTTTTAAGCGTCAAGATGTCTCATTTGCAAGATATGGTCAACGTTTATTCGGACTTAGCCGCTCAATGTGATTATACTCTTCATCTTGGACTGACCGAGGCCGGGGGGGGGCTGCAAGGGGTCACAGCCAGTACGGCGGCTCTAGCCATACTCTTACAGCAAGGGATTGGCGATACGATTCGGGTTTCATTAACACCGCAACCCCATTCCAGCCGCACCGAGGAAGTGGAGATTTGTAAAAACCTTTTGCAATCTATGGGGCTGCGTTATTTTTTACCGACTGTGACCAGTTGTCCAGGATGCGGACGAACTAAAAGCGATTACTTTCAAGAGCTGGCCCGTGACATTCAAATATATATTCATCAAAATATGCCTCTTTGGAAAGAACAATATCCCGGCGTCGAACGATTAACTATTGCGGTTATGGGATGTGTTGTCAACGGGCCAGGCGAAAGCCGTTATGCCGATATTGGGATCAGCCTGCCCGGGGCTTTTGAGAATCCATCAGCCCCGGTTTACATTGATGGGAAAGCCTCAACCTCTCTTAAGGGAAATAAAATTAAAGAACAATTTATAACGATTTTAGAAGATTATATCCGACGAAAATGCATCCAAGAAGGGGAGAGCAACCCACGATGAAGAAGGTAGGATTTCGTTACAACAAGACTTTAAAACCAATTATATTTTCACCGCCCGTTCAATTTCTCGATTCTTAAACAAAACATATTCCTTATATCCGGCCTCACTGGCCAAAGCAACGGCCTTTTCAAAATCCTTCCCGACCTCCTCAGGCCGATGGGCGTCGGAACCAAAGGTTAGAGCTACACCTGCCTCACGATATATTTTTAGATTCCAAAGGGAAGGATAGATCTCCTGAACGGGTTTTCTTAAGCCAGAAGTATTGATTTCAATAGCGACACCCTGATTTCTGAAAACCTCGGCGGTCTTCCTGACCTCATCAGACAAATCGATGGAAGATCGATGCCCGAATTTCTTGACTAAATCCACATGGGCCATGATATTGTACATTCCTGATTGAGCGCTCTGGCGCAAAAGCTGAAAATATAACCGGTAGACGGCATTGACATCCCGGGTTTCCCATTCCTGCCGTTCCTCAGGATTATCAAATCCCCAATGCCTGATGTAATGCACGGATCCGATCACATAATCATAGGGATATCCATTCAGGATCGCCCTTGTTTTCTCCTCATAACCCGGGATATAGTCCGCCTCAATTCCAATCTTAATCCCCAATTGACTTTTATAATTGCGCCGGACTTCCTCACACATTTTATGATAATCTGGAAGCTGTTGAACACTCATGGTAATGGTGGGATCCTCGTGAGAAACGAGCGGAGCATGATCGGAAAATCCGATTTCTGCAAATCCTAATTTAATAGCTTGTTGGGCATACTCCGATGGATCACCAATCGCGTGACCACATAAGGGGGTGTGCATATGATAATCGCAAATGGGGATCATAGGTCGATTCAGTTAACTAAAAAGGGGGGAACTGTATTGTTTGGGATTGAAGAAACGAGTTATTTTAACGGAATTATTTTCCCTTTTTATAATTTTATCGTGGGTATTCTATCAAAAACAAACTTCTACTGCAAGCAACGAAAGAAAAAGTGTCAAGCCAAAATAGAAATG
>DOGZ01000007.1 GCA_003528115.1 Candidatus Omnitrophota bacterium | reverse complement strand
GTGACGGAACCACCGGTGTAGGTAGTCATCAGCAATGTTCCAGTGGTTGTACCTTGATTAATTTACCGTATTGCGGGGATGGGGTTAAAAATGGAACAGAACAGTGTGATGGTTCGGCTGGAGTCGGCCTTCATCAGGAGTGTTCGCAGAGCTGCACTTTGGTTAACCTTCCCTATTGCGGAGATGGTATCGTAAATAACAATGAGCAGTGCGATGGATCCGCAGGAATCAACAATGGGCAAACCTGTTCGTCTTTATGCACTTTTGTTGAAGCGGAAATTGCAGTATGTCATAGGCCGCCAGGGAATCCTGAGAACGCCCACACGATCAAGATCAGTGCGGATGCCCTTAAGGCGCATCTGGGGCATGGTGACACAGTGGGGGCTTGTGTTGAAGAGAATCCGGAGAAAAACAAAGCTGAAGATAACTACATTAAAGCAAAAGATAATTATGAAAAAGCCAAGGTTGAGCATTCCAATGCCCTGCAGAACCAGAAGCAGGAAGGCTTTGGAAAGATTATGAATGCATATCAGGCAAAGCTTCTTAAAGAAGAATATAGTTACCGTGAAATCAGGGATCGACTTGCCAATGCCCTGCGGGGCCAGGGCCAAAGCAAGGTCAATTACTCAAAGACCATGAATGAGTACAAGGCAAGGCTTGCCAAAGAAAATCAGAATTATCATCAGCGAAGGGAACAGCTCTCCAGAGCGATGCAGGTTCAAAAGAGCGAGTGTTCCAAAAAGGCCATGAATGAGTACAGGGTAAAGATGGTCAAAGAGGAAGAGATCTACAGGAAAGCCAGAAACGAATATTATAAAGTTACGCAGACCAAGAAGAAATAATTGGCGTTACCTGGTATTTCGGTCAGGATAAAAGTAATACCATTGACGCCCGCCTTCGGTGAGGTTCGTCAAGGGCGACCATGGGCGGGCCGTCTTTGGCGAGCAGGATGTCCCCGCGATCTCCCCCAAAAACCCCGAAAACCTGCTTTGACACATACCGCTTTCGATGTTATACTTTAGTCAGAATTCTGAATAATTCGGAATTCTGATTTTTTATGAAATAATCCACATAGGGAGGTTTGCCATGGTAACGTTCGCGCCGAAGTCGGTCAAGCTCTGGGGAAGCGGCCAGCTGACGATCCCCAAAGACATGCGGGAGGCCCTTCGTCTGGACAAGGAAACGAAGCTTAATGTTTTTGCTGTCGGCAGGTGTCTGGTGATGACGCCCAAGCCTTTGCTGCGCTGCGCTTTGGCCAAGAAGGTCCAAAAACAAATGCGCGACAAGAAGATCAGCCTTAACGACCTCCTTAAAGACCTGAAAAGCGAGCGCCGTCAATACGCGAAAGAGGTCCATGGACGTTAAATCATGGCGTGTCTTTCTGGATTCGAGCGTGCTTATATCCGGTGTTATCTCCCAGACAGGAGCTTCATCGGCCATCCTCGACCTGGGTGAAGCCGGAGAGATCATCATTGTCCTTAGCAAAGGTGTTCTGGTTGAAACCGACAGGGTCTTCGAGAAGAAATTCCCCGGGCTTGTCGGGGAATTCAGGGGATTTATCAAAAACCTCTCACCAATAGTGACCGCGGACCCCACGGCGCAAGAGATCCGCGAGGCCGAAAGCGTTATTGATAAAGATGACGCGCCTATTCTGGCCGCGGCCCAAAAAGTAAATATCCATTATCTGGTCAGCCTGGACACGCGGCATTTCCATACTCCCAAGGCGCGCCAATATTTAAGAAGCCCTATCGTCACGCCCGCGCAGTTCCTGACGGAATTCCGTAATATTTTTGAAGAAGACAGATGAGGGCGGTGATATTTTGATTTACATTAATAATTTTTATGCTAGACTTTTCTTCTATGCGGATTCTTAAAATAATTTTAGTCGCATTTTTTTTATTGTCTGTCATCCCTCTCGGTGGTTTTTGCGATGACGCACATTCCCAAGATGTATCGCACCATTGTCCCCTCGCATGCCATGCCCCCTGTTGTCAGCCCGCACTTCCCGATGATACGCTTAGCTCTAATCTCCCGTCACAATCGACGTCCCTTTCTATTCCAGAAAACACCTCTCACAAAGATCCGCTCCTTAGCGCTTCCAGGCGGCCTCCGATAGTCCTCTCATAAAATCCCGGTTTCTCCTGCTAATCAAAGTGAGGAATGTCTTTGTCGTGAATCCGGATGTGTTTCCGGCAAATAACAAAAATCATGAGAAAACTATTAATACTTGTCGCAGCCATTTTGATCGTATCATTTAATCCTTTTCCCGTTTTGGCTCAATTTCCATTTTTTGAAATGGACAATCCCTTAGTGGGAAAGAAGGCGCCGGAGTTTAACCCGCCGACTCTTAGCGGACAGAAAATTAGTCTGACGCAATACCGGGCAGGAAAAAGCGCGATCATTTTCTTTTGGGCAACGTGGTGTCCGAATTGTCATAAAAGGATGAAAGAATTAAACGAATCGGCGGAGCAAATAAAAAACAAGGGGATCCAGGTTATCCTCGTCGATATTGGAGAAAACGCGGAAGTAGTTAATTCTTATGTTAAACGCTACAAAGTTCCTTATGATGTTTTTCTGGATGAGGGATCAAAGGTTGCGGAAGATTATAATATTATCGGTATTCCAACGTTTTTCTTTGTGGGGAGTGACGGCATCATTAAGGCTGTTGAATATTTTATCCCTGATGATTATGAAAAGATTTTACTGCGTTAAGTAAAATGAAAGGAGAGTTGTAATCATGGAGAAGAAGTCCGCGATGGTTTTAGTAGTTGTTATTGGTGTTATTTTATTAGGTGTTGTTATCGCAGGCAAACAGTCTCAAGATTCGTTGTTAAAGGAGGTGTTAAAACGCCAGGCTGAGATTCTTAAAGCCCAGGCAAGAATTGAGAATCAATTATTGGTCCCCGACTCGGGAGGCCTGTCCGGCATTTTGTCCAGACAGCAGGACCTTGAAAGGAGAGTCGCTGTTTTAGAGAATTTATTAAGAGGACCGCAGGCTGGCGGCCCTCAACAAGCCCAAAGGCAGGGACCTCCGCCGGAAGATTATACAAAAATCTATGATATTCCGGTTGATCACTCACCTGTACGAGGTAATCCGAATGCGCCCGTGACAATTGTTGCCTTTAATGACTATCAATGTCCGTTCTCCGCCCGTTTTCATCCGGTAATCCTCGATGTTTTAAAGGCATACCCGGATAAGGTCAATTTCATTATCAAGAACTTTCCGCTTTCATTTCATCCCCAAGCCATCCCTGGGGCGAAGGCTGTATTGGCGGCCGGCGGGCAAGGGAAATATTTTGAAATGGCCGACGCGTTATTAGCCGACAATAAAGATTTGAGCGAAGAACGTTTTAAAAAAGAGGCTGAAAAACTCGGACTTAATGTCGAGAAATTTATGAAAGACTACAAAGATAATGACGCCCGATGGCAGGACATCATTCAGAAGGATTTGACGTTGGGCCAAAATGTGAACGTCCAGGGCACGCCCACTTTTTACATTAACGGCCATAAGTCATCGGCTCGGGATTTGGACAGTTGGAAAAAGGAGATTGATAATGTCCTAAATGATCCCGCTTCCAAATAGATGAATCCTGAAAGGAGGGTTAAGTAACTATGCCGAAAATGAGTAAACTAAAAGCTACGCTTATTATTATTCTCGCGTGTTTTGGTTTAATTGTCGGGATTAAAATGTTCGGTCAAATCTTTCGTCCGGATGATCAATCAGGCGGTTTGGCTAAAGTAAAAGGATCAAAGAATGCGCCTATTCAAATAATAGAATATGCTGATTTTCAGTGCCCGGCTTGCGCCAAGGGAGCGCGGCATATCAAGAATTTTATGATAGCGAATCCGGATAAAGTACAAGTAGAGCTTAAATACTATCCTTTACCGATGCATCAGCACTCCTTTATGGCTTCACGCTATGCTGAATGCGCTTCCAGGCAGGGAAAATTCTGGGAGTTCCAAGATCTTGTCTTTGAGCGTCAGGATCAGTGGAAAGGTTTGGTCAACGCGATGCCGGCATTTGACGCCATATCCCAAGAGATAGGTCTTGATATGGCACAGTTAAATACCTGCCTGCGTGATCCCAAAGTCGAGCAAATGATTGAACAAAATAAAGCGGACGGTAACCAGCAAGGGGTCAAAAGCACTCCGAGTTATTTTATAAACGGGAAGATGGTCGTCGGCTACCAATCGCTGGCAGAAGAATTAAATCGTTTAATTGTAGAGGACAAGAACTAACATTTTCTGAAAAGAATGACAGAAGATGGGAAACAGGATAGTAAATGAGTGAAAATCATAATCATTGCAGTCGCTGCGATCACGGCCACAATCAAGAACAGCTGGTTGTCCCAAAGGATATCTTTCTGATTATAATTTCCCTGATATTGTTTGTCTTTGGGATGATTTTTAAAGAAAGATTGCATGATACGCCTTTTTCTGTCGGTGAATATGGGATTTTTCTTATTGCCTATTTTTTATGCGGGTACAATGTTCTATCGGCAGCCGTACGAAATGTTTTTCGAGGGAATGTCCTGGATGAGAATTCCTTGATGACTATTGCCACGGTCGGAGCGATTTTGGTCCATGAAATACCGGAAGCCGTCGGTGTTATGCTGTTCTTTAAAGTTGGGGAATTTTTTCAAGGCCTCTCCGTTAACCGCGCCCGCCGGTCTATCAAGTCTCTTCTTGAAGCGCGCCCCGATTACGCCAATCTAAGAATTGGAGAGCAGATAAAAAAGGTTAACCCGGAAGAAGTCAAGGTCGGCGACGTTGTTATTGTCAAGCCGGGGGAGAAAGTTCCTTTGGATGGAGAAATTCTATCAGGTCGATCACAGGTCAATACTTCCGCATTAACGGGAGAGTCAGTTCCCCGCACTATGGAAACCGGACAAGCCATTCTGGCGGGGATGATCAATCAGTCCGGTGTCCTGACAATTAAAGTAACGAAATTATTTGAAGAATCTTCAGTGGCGAAGATCATGCATCTTGTCGAGAATGCCACGGCGAATAAAGCGAAAAATGAGAAATTTATTACAAAGTTTGCTCAAGTTTATACTCCCATTGTCGTTTTTCTCGCCGTTTTAGTCGCGGTCCTTCCTCCGCTATTGATGCACCAGCCCTTTTTAAAATGGATTTACCGCGCGTTGATCCTGCTGGTTATTTCCTGTCCTTGCGGATTGGTGGTCAGCATTCCCCTCGGTTATTTTGGAGGTGTCGGCGGATCGTCACGACGGGGTATCCTGGTCAAAGGATCACATTTTTTGGATATATTGGCGGAGGTCAAAACCGTTGTTTTTGACAAAACAGGGACATTGACCCAGGGTCGTTTTAAAGTCACGAAGATTGTTCCTAAAAATCATTTTAGCCAGGACGAAATATTGCGCTGGGCGGCCCACGCGGAATCTCATTCCAATCATCCGATCGCCAAGTCGATCCTGGAAGCTTACGGAAAAGAAATAAATCCTTCGGCCATTCAATTTCAGGAAGAAATACCGGCCCAAGGTATAAAAGCAAAAATAGAAGATCATTTGATTTTTGTCGGCAATGACCGTTTATTACATAAGGAAAATATTGAGCATGAGGAATGCCGCTTTGATGGAACGGTTGTTTATGTCGTTATTGATAAAATTTATGCCGGCTACATTCTCATTGGCGATGAAATAAAACAGGACGCCGTAAAAGCGATTCAAGATTTAAGAAGTCTTGGAGTCAAAAATATTGTCATGTTGACGGGCGATAGCAAAACTATCGCAAAGCATATCTCTGAAAAGTTAGGGCTAAATTCTTATTTCGCCGAATTATTGCCCGAAGATAAAGTAAGGATTTTAGAAAATTTAATCAAAGAAAAAAGATCCGGCAAGGTTGCCTTTGTCGGGGACGGGATTAACGATGCGCCGGTCATCGCGCGGGCAGATGTCGGGATCGCCATGGGCGCGATGGGATCAGATGCCGCTATTGAAACCGCTGACGTAGTTCTTATGACGGATGCTCCTTCCAAAGTCGCTGAAGCCATTAAAATGGGCAAGAGAACGTCAAAAATTGTTTTGGAAAATATCGGATTTTCCTTCGCTGTCAAAGGAGTCTTTATTATTCTCGGAATAGCGGGAGTCGCGACCATGTGGGAAGCGGTATTCGCGGACATGGGAGTGGCCCTTATAGCTATATTTAATGCAACACGCTTATTAAAATAAGAAGGCATAATAATTTTAGTTGTATTCCCCGGAAAGATTGATTAGAATACACTCCATACTTATGCGACTACATTACGGCGTTTACATCTCTTTAGCAGCGGTTTTATCAGGCGCCTTGGCCGGCAGTGGATGCGACCGGCGGCCCGCCAAGCGGACGTACCACGAAATTGTCCAGAGCGCCCCGGCGCAGCCCGCGCGTCCGATGATACCCGCCTTCGGCGAGGCTCGCCAAGGGCGGCCGGTGTCCGGCGAGCTGGACATGTCATCCATCCCCAACGACGACGTTCACGCCTTTTTACGCAATGGTCAGGGCACCGCGGCCATTCCCGACGATGACATCCACGCCTCGTTGAGTAAGGGACAAGGAGAGGCATCCGGGGCGATGCCCGCCTTCGGCGAGGCTCGCCCGCCGGAGGCGAGGTCCGCCAAGGGCGACCAAGGGCGGCCGATGATGGCCGTTAGGCTCCCTATGGGAGGCGCCGTGGACCAACAGACGCAGAAAATGCTTGAGGCTTCGGTGGCGCGGCCGCCGTTGTCGTGGGCCACGCCGGAAGGCTGGCGGGAGTTGCCTGGAAGCGGCATGCGCCTGGCGACCTTCAGATCGGCGGACACCGGGGACCCCGTGGAATGCGCGCTGATCTCGCTTGCCGGCGATGCCGGCGGGCTTGAGTCCAACGCGGCGCGCTGGATGCAGCAGGTCAACATCGCCGTGCCGGACGCGCCGGCCATGGAAAAATTCCTCGCCGCGCAAAAGAAGATCAAGACCACGGACGGTTTCGACGCCACGATCCTCGATCTGGCCCAATTGCAATCCCAAGACGACCTTGAAAGCCCGTCGATGGCGGCGACCATTATCACCTTGCCGGAGATGACCGTGTTCGTGAAGATGACCGGCACCCGCGGGGCGGTCCTCAAGAACCGGGATCAATTTGAAACGTTGTGCGAATCTTTGAAGTTGAATTAAATCGTATCTCGTATTTCGTATCTCGTAAAACATTCCTCGAGATACGAGCGACGAGATACGAGCGACGAGATACGAAAAAATGAATTCATTTCGTAAAATCCTGCAACGCAATCCGGTCATCAAGTTCTGCGCTTCGCTGAAGATCACGCTGACGTGCTTGATTCTGCTGTTTATCCTCACCCTCTGGGGCACCGTCGACCAGGTCTATAACGGGCTATATCTCACCCAGGAGCGGTTCTTCAATTCCTTTGTTTTTATTTTCGCCGGGTTCATCCCGTTTCCCGGCGCGCAGCTTGTCCTGTGGGTCTTTTTTATCAACCTTGTGTGCGTGGCGCTCACGCGGCTGGTTTATAAATGGGACCAAGCCGGGATCATTGTCACTCATTTTGGCCTTTTGTTATTTTTCGTCGCCGCGTTCGTCACGTTGCATGGCGTTGAGGAATCGCATTTGACCCTGATGGAAGGCGAGGCGGCCAACGTGTCCAGCGCGTATCACGATTGGGAAATAGCGCTCTGGAAAGGGAAGGACGGCGAAAAAGACGTCGTCGCTTATGACGCGAAGGGGCTGCGCCCCGGGCGGCAGCTGGAATTCTTGGAATACGGAATGATCATGACGGCCGGGCAGTATTATCCCAATAGCGAGGCTTATTCCGGAGGGCAAGTTACGGACGCTGTCCTCAATGCCTCGGGGATCCAAACCCTTAAAGCGGCGGTGCTCAACAAGGAGCCTGAGAAAAATCTTCCGGGATGTGTTCTGACGGTAAGCGGTTCCGACCAAGACACCGCGTCCGTTATTTTGTACGGCGGCGAAGACAATCCTGTGAAGATCACCAAGGGAGGAACGGATTACTTTTTACAGCTGCGGCGCAAGAGTTTCCCGATGCCTTTTTTACTGCGGCTTAAGGATTTCACGGTCGAATGGTATCCCAATACCGAGCTCGCGCGCAGTTATAAGAGCCTCGTTGAAGTTATCCCACCCGGCGGCGGGTCACGCGAGGTCCTGATCTCGATGAACAAACCGTTGCGGTATAAAAATTTTACACTGTACCAGTCGTCGTATGCGGTGGATAAAGCGGGGAGGGAATCTTCCACGCTCGCCGTTGTCCGGAATTCGGGACGCCTGCTGCCGTATTTTGCCAGTTTTATCACGTTCGGCGGGCTGGCGCTGCATTTTTTGTTGATGGCATTTAGGACTAAGTCAAGGGGTTAAGGTAACGAAGCCCGTATCGTTTCAGGTCTGTCGGTTACGGCACAAACGTAACCGTTACCCAAAGACGAAACGGGCATCGTCACCGTACCCGATTAACAGATTATTTCCCAAGGCACATTAAGATGCTTAAAAAATTATTACTTTTCTTTTGTCTCGCAGGGGTTGTCGCGACGTCGGCGACAGCCCAGCCCATCTGCCCGCTGGACTCTTCCGTCAAGCCCCGGGCGGCGGTTTCCCTGGACAGATTCGCCGCGCTGGCGGTCCTCAACGAGGGACGCGTCAAGCCGGTGGATACTTACGCCCGCACGCTTTTGTTGCAGCTTTCCGGAAAGACCTCTTTTGGCCGTCAGTCCGCCGTCCAATGGCTGGCGCGGCTTTTGTTCGCCCCGGCAACGACTTTTGAAGACAAGGTCTTCCTTATTAATAATCCGGAGACCGCCACGGCCTTGGGCGTTGAGCCGGAACCCAAACGGCGTTACAGTTTCTCCCGGATTGAGCCTGGCTTCGCCAAGCTCGAGGAGCTCGCGCGGATGGCCGATAAAATCGAACCCAAGGAACGTTCCGTTGTCGAGCAGGAGATCCTGCGGGTCTACCAGAACGTTTTTCTTTACGACCTGCATACCCGCGTGTTTCGTTTCGCGCTTCCGTCC
>DOGZ01000036.1 GCA_003528115.1 Candidatus Omnitrophota bacterium | reverse complement strand
ATCAATAAAAAGCAAAACATCCTGTCGCATCTCATCCCGGAAATATTCAGCGACGGTCAAGGCCGATAAAGCGACCCTCGCCCGGGCTCCCGGCGGTTCATTCATCTGTCCATAAATCAGTGCTGTCTTGTCAATAACGCCCGCCTCCTTCATCTCTTTATAAAGAGCTGTCCCCTCACGCGTCCTTTCCCCAACACCGGCAAATACCGAATAACCGCCATGTTCTTTGGCAATATTGTGAATGAGTTCCTGGATTAAGACGGTTTTGCCCACACCCGCTCCTCCGAATAATCCAACCTTGCCTCCTTTTCTATACGGCGCCAGGAGATCAACCACCTTGATCCCTGTGACAAGAATCGTGTCTGAGGTGTCTTGGTCTTTAAAAGCCGGTGCTTCGCGATGGATCGGAAGACGTTTATCCGTCTTAACAGGGCCGCCATTGTCAACGGGATCGCCCAAGAGATTCAGGACCCGGCCGAGGGTCTCTTCGCCCACCGGCATCGTAATCATTTCACCGGTATTAAAAACATCCACCCCGCGCTTAAGCCCGTCCGTCGAATCCATAGCGATGGTCCGCACCACACGGTCTCCCAGATGCTGGGCGACTTCAAGCACGAGGTTCTGCTGTTCCCCATTAATAGTGGGATTCGTGGTCTTCAGGGCGGTTAAAATCGACGGCAATTCTCCCTCAGAAAAAATGACGTCAACAACAGCGCCCAAGACCTGTGATATTTTTCCGGTCATTTGATTTGTGCTCATTGTCACTGAATTCCCTTTCCTACTGACTTCCACAAAAGTAATGAAACACTATGGTAGTCAGTATCTCGACCTCCGTCCGCTCGATGGTTCAATTCTATTACTTGTGCGGAGGTCAATAATCATTGTGTTATTTCAACGCCTCGGCCCCGGCCACAATCTCAATCAATTCTGTCGTGATCGCGGATTGTCTGGCGCGATTGCGCAGTAAGGTATAATCGTTAATCAATTCCGTGGCATTTTTGGTGGCGCTGTCCATGGCGGTCATGCGCGCCCCGTGTTCTCCGGCCGAATTTTCCAATAAAGAAAAATATATTTTAAAATAAAGGAAATGCGGTATGAGGAAGGATAAAAGTTCCGTCGCGGCCGGTTCAAAGATATACTCAGTCGATTTTTCTATCTTTTCTTCGTTAAGGCCGGAGGGATCAATGGGCAAAATTTTTTCAAAAACAGTCTTCTGATAGAGCGGGCTGAAAAATTGATTGTACGTTAAATAAACCTCATCGAACTCTCCGTTGAGAAAAGACGCGCTGACTTCCTGGCCTATGGCGGACGCGTCGGCAAAATGCGGATCCCCGATAACATTCTCATAATGCTTTCGAACATGTTCCTTTTTGTGAAAAAATAAATAGCCCCTCTTGCCGCAAAAACTCAACGAAATTTTATGATATTGCCCGCGATTTTCCTTAATCCAGGATGCCACCTGCTTGTTAGCGCTGTTATTAAACGCGCCGCATAATCCTTTGTCAGAAGTGAAGACCAAAATCAGGACATTCTTAACATTTTCCCGGGCCATTAACAAGGGATGCGCCGAGGGATGAACGGAGGCGGATATTCTTGAAATAAGGGATGTAAGATCACGCGCGTACAATTTGGCCTTTGCCTGGGCTTCGTGCGCCTTGCGCAATTTGCTGGCCGCGACCATTTTCATGGTCTTTGTTATTTTTTGAGTATTGTTAAGGCTTTTAATCTTGATATTGTATTCTTTAATGGCTGTCATGGGCGCGGGGTCTTTACTTAGCGAAATTTCTCGTCTTAAATTCGGTTAACAATTTCTCCAGCGCGTCTTTAACGTTATCCGTGAGGGCTAATTCTTTATTAAAGAGACGGACAAAGTCAATGTACAACGAATCAAGATCTTCAAATAGTCTTTTCTCAAACTCCTTAACGCTTTTGACGGGAATATCATCCAGATATCCTTTAACGCCGGCATAGAGGATGGCCACCTGCTGGGCAACCGTGAGTGTTTCATGGACCCCCTGCTTAATGACCTCCATCAATCTCTCGCCGCGTTCCAATTGGCGACGGGTAGCCGCGTCTAAATCGGAAGCGAACTGGGCAAAGGCCTCTAACTCTCTATATTGCGCGAGGTCCAGGCGCAACGTTCCGGCCGTCTGTTTCATGGCCTTCACCTGGGCGTCACCGCCGACACGCGAAACCGAAAGCCCGGGATTGACCGCCGGCCGCTGGCCCTTATTGCACAAGTCGGTCTCAAGAAATATCTGTCCGTCTGTAATCGATATGACATTCGTTGGAATATAGGCCGAGACATCGCCTGCCTGGGTCTCAATGATCGGCAGCGCGGTCAGACTTCCGCTCCCCTTCTTCTCACTCATTTTTGCCGCTCTCTCCAAAAGACGGCTGTGGAGGTAGAAAATATCTCCCGGATAAGCCTCTCTTCCCGGCGGACGCCGCAAGAGCAAGGACAACTGACGGTAGGACTGCGCCTGCTTCGTCAAATCATCATAAATAATCAAGGCGTGCTGGCCGCTGTCTCTGTAGTATTCCGCCATGGCGGTTCCGCTGTAAGGCGCCAGAAATTGCATAGGGGCGGGATCAGAGGCTGTGGCCGCGATAATAGTCGTATATTCCATGGCCCCGTATTTCTTCAGGGTTTCATGCACTTGGGCGACCGTTGATCTTTTCTGGCCGATCGCCACATAAAAACAGTAAACACTTTGTCCGCGCTGGTTAATAATCGTATCGATGGCTAACGTCGTCTTTCCTGTTTTCCTGTCGCCGATGATGAGCTCTCGTTGTCCCCGTCCGACCGGGGTCAAGGCGTCCACCACTTTCATGCCGGTCTGTAACGGTTCATGCACATTTTGGCGATCAATAATCCCCGGGGCCTTGATTTCGATCGGACGTAATTGCGTCTTGGCGATGGGCGGGCCGGCATCGATCGGATTCCCCAGGGCGTCGACAATTCGTCCAAGAAGATCATCTCCCGCGGGGACAGAGACGACTTTTTTTGTCCGTCTGACCTCTTGGCCTTCTTTGACTTTACTGACATCCCCAAAGACCGCGATACCGACGCAATTTTCTTCCAAATTGAGGGCCATGCCCATAATATCTTCAGAAAACTGAACCAATTCGCCGGCCATCACGTCATCCAATCCATAAACACGCGCGATGCCGTCACCGACACTTAAAACAGTCCCGACCTCATAGAGTTCGGACATAATTTCAAAGTCAGCCAATTGTTTTTTAAGGATAGCGGTTATCTCATCTGCTTTAATATTCACTGTCATGTTCCACCCTTATTTAGATCAATGATTTTACGCCTGAATCTTTCCAATTGCGTTTGAATACTGCCGTCGTAAATAGCATTCCCGATTCTCACTTTAATGCCCCCGATCATCTCCGGGGACATTTCAAATTCCGGTTCTATTTTCTTATTAAACTTGATCTTAAGATGTTCCGACAGGGCATGGACTTGATCGGAGTTGAGCGCCATCTTGGTCGTGTATTTGACGTTGAGAATGCCTTGAGCGTCATTGTGGAGTTTGAAAAAACTCCGGCAGATTTCCTTAAGAAGATACAAGCGGCTTTTTATTTCCAGGAACCGGATAAATTTATCCGTGCCAGAGATCAGTTTGCCTTTGAGTACTTCTTTTAAAATCCGCTGTCGTTTCTCAGAAGAAATTAAAGGGCTTTCGATAAAATTCCTGAAGTCGGAAGACTCCTCCATGAGACGCGCCAGATTATTTAAATCTTGAATGACGGCCGTGGTCATATTCTCCGACTGACATAGGTCAAACAAAACTTGCGCGTATTTTTTGGCTAAAATGGATTCCATGATAGGGCAATACGGTCGTCAAATTTCTTTAATCATCTGGTTGATGAACCTGCGGTTTTTTTCGTCGTCAAGATTTTGCTCGAGGAGTTTGCCGGCCAGACTGACCGCGATCCTGGCGCTCTCCTCCCGTAGAAACGCCTGAGCCTTCTCTTTTTCATCTTTAATTTCCCGCAAGGCGTTTTCCAGAGAAATTTTGGTTTCTTCTTTGGCTTTGTGTCGAATCACATTCGCGGCCTCAACCGCGGCCTTGCGGGATTGGTCAATGATCTCGTGGGCCCTGGTTTCGGCTTCTTTGATCAATTGGGCCTGCTTTTGGTGGATCGCTGCCAACTCTTCCTTAATCCTGTCGGCGTTTTCCAGAGACTTTTTTATTTCTTCCGCCCTCTGGTCCAAACGGTTAAGGATCGGTTTCCAGGCGAATTTATTAAGAATAGCCAGTAAGAGAAAAAATGTGACCCACGTCAAGAGAGTCATCCCCACATCCGGAGATAAAACCCCAGGGTCGGTTGCCGCTTGCGAGGCCGTGGAGATATCGATTGTGTCAGCGATTTCAGACATGGAATTTAATAAAAAAGAATTAAGAATTGAGCGCCATAAAACAGATCACAGCGCTGAATAAAGCGATCCCTTCAATCAGGGCCGCGCCGATAAGCATGGCGGTTTGAATCTTATTGGTCGCCTCGGGTTGACGGGAAATCCCTTCAACGGCAGCGGCGGCGATTTTACCGATGCCGAAACCCGCGCCGATGGTGACAAGGCCCGCGCCGACGGCCGCTAGAGTACCATGTAAAGTTTCTGTCATGATCGTTTCATCTCCTTTCCAAGTTTAAAAACAAAGAAATTTTCCAATAGTGTTTAAAAAATTATTTCACTCTTTGCGGGCTGTATTATAGTGTCGGGCATTAAATATGTAAAGCCATGAATCACAAAAATTTGGTCGTACGGTGTGTAAAGACCTTTTAGGCATGATCTTCAGTGTTCTGCATGATAAATGTGTCCAATAAACATCGCTGAGAGAAAGGTAAAAATGTAGGCCTGCAGAAAGGCTACGAGCACTTCCAATATATAAATAAAAAGAGCGAGAAGAACCGAGGGCAACGCCACAAATCCAAGCAGGATCACCAATCCTAATAACGAAAAAATAACAATGTGACCGGCAAACATATTCGCGAATAACCGGATCGTCAAAGAAAAGGCTTTAACAAACAATCCGATAAACTCTAACGGCACAAGAAGTATAAGCAACGGTACCGGAACGCCCGACGGCGTCAAGGCTTTGAAAAAGCCCCGTAACCCGTTTTTATACACGGCCCCAAAAATCATAAAACAAAGGGTAATCAGCGCCAGAGCGGCCGTGACATTGATATTCGCCGTGGCCGTGACAAAGAACGGAATGAGTCCCATTAAATTGAGCGTAAGAATAAAAAAGAAAAACGTGCAAAACAGCGGGGTCATTCTCCGCCCGTCTTTCTCCCCTATGTGCGCGACAACGATTTGATCACGGATAAAAATGACAATGACTTCGAGCAGATTCGTCAATCCCCGGGGAACACGCTGATTCTTTCTAGTGAATACCCCAAACAAGAGGATCAGAAACAACGCGCTCAAGATGACCATCAGGCCATGGAGACTGAGGAACTCCGGCAGATGAATCGTCGGCAAAAAAGGCAGATGCCACTCATGAGAATCTTTCATGTGATGCATGATGTACTCATTAAGATCAAAAGTCTCTTTCATAAGGTCTCTTTCTTTATCCTAACCAGAGTGCGACAGCAAGAACGCCTTCTCCGGGTTGCTCTTGAATAGTGAATCATGGCGCTCGGGTAAAAGATGTGTCTCACAAATCTGCCGTACTTTAACAAACAGTTTTGGGAGTGTCAATCCAAGTCTGCACAATTAGGCCGCTGGGGGGAAGACAGATTCAACCGCGTCGGCCAAGGCCTGGATAAAAGCGGGATGGCATTCAACAGCCTTGGTCATACGAAAATCTTGAATACCCAGTTTTTCCGCCATCCTGCGGAACTCCCTGTCAATATCACATAATGTCTCCAAATGATCGGAAACAAAACTGACCGGGACGATCAGCACTTTTTCAACCCCTCTGCGGACCAACGCTTTCATCAATTCCGGCACGGAAGGTTTCAGCCATGGCAAAGGGCCGACAGCGCTTTGATAAGCCAGAGACCAACGCGTTGTCCGATGAAGGCGGGATAAGATCGCGGCCACCGTTTGTGAAACCTGAAATGGATACGGGTCCCCTTCGGCTATGAAATAATGCGGCAAGCTGTGCGCCGAGAAAACAAGATAGAAATCCTTTAACGATTCCCCTGAATTGATCTGTTCCCCGATCCGATCACATAAAGCCCGGATATAACCTTCATGCAAATAATATTCAGGAGTCGAACAAAAACGAAGACCGGCTGAAAACTTCCGAGCCGCCTTTTTCAAATAATATACACTTGAACCTGTCGTGGCTTGAGAATAATGAGGATAAAGACTGAGCGGGAGGATAACTTTTTTCTTTTTCTTCATTAGGTCTTCAACAACATCTTTGGGAAGCGGACGGCTATAGTTAAAACAAAAGAGCACCTCCATCTCCCTCCCGCGTTTCTTTAACGCGTCGGCCAAGGCCTTTGTTTGATGAAACGTGGATTCATAGATCGGACTCCCCCCGCCGATCGATTGATAGCGCCTCAAGACTTTCTTGGAACGACCATAGGTGAGCAACCAGGCAAAAATTTTTTGAAACATAAAAGAAAACGGGAATCTTATGAGGAGAGGATCAGAAAAGAGTCTGAGTTGATAATCCCTGATCTCGTCCTGATGCCTCGGCCCCCCCATATTTAAAAGGACAACCGCCGCTTCCGCATCGTTAATCCCCTCCGGCCCGTTCATGTCAGGGACGTAAACATGTTGAAACCGTTCCTCTTCCTCAGGCGATCTCCTCTTGAGGCGCCAAAGCCCTCCCCCTGTTTGACCCAATACCGCCAAGGCGATGTTCAGCGGCACCAGGGCCGACGATAGATGAAGCGCGTACCGCCCATAAACGATGAAAGGGATCGAGGCGTGAATCCAAAAAAACCATTTCAATGAAAATTTCTGACAGTTCTCACGAATAAACCCGAAGGGAATATTGATAAGAAATGAGAATAAGGATAAAGATATATAAGGATGATTGTGTATGAATTCGATAAACATGTTCTGTTTTTCCCCCTCCATGCCTCATGACGGAAAGCGCGTGTCCCGAATGGCGTTGAGTTATAAAAAATATAACAAAAAGATCTCCAAAAGTCGATGGAGTTGTGGAATAAATAATAGATCAACAAAACGTGTGGCTTAACAGTGGACATTGTGGACGCTCAGAGATATGATGCTACCCGCTTCAAGGAAAGGAGTTTTTAAAACTATGCATATCACAGCGGAAATAGCAGGTTGGATCGGGATGGTTTTGTTTCTACTGGCCTATATTCTCGTCACATTCAAAAAAATAGAGGTGACGGGCCGCGCTTACCAATCGCTGAATCTCTTCGGCGCGCTCGCTCTGGGGACCAACGTCTTTTATGAAAAAGTCTGGCCCGCGCTCGTGTTAGAGATCGTGTGGGGGGCTATCGCGGTCGTGGCGCTGGTGAGGAGGAGATAGTACGACGTGCCGTTACTGATAAAAAGAAACCAATGTCTGAGATAAAAAAAATACCGAAGAAATATCAACCCTTAGGGTTCGAAATCCTCTACGAAGACAGAGATATTATCGTCGGAAACAAGGCCGCCGGGTTCCTGACGGTCGCTGCGAAATGGAACAGGGAACAAACGATCCATAGCGCCCTCAACAATTATGTTCGTAAAGGCCAAGCCAAATCACGAAAACGCGTTTACGTTGTCCATAGGCTGGACCAAGGCACGTCAGGTGTGCTTATCTTCGCCAAGACGGAACACGCGCGCCTCTTCCTAAAAGACCATTGGAAAAGCACGGTGAAGACTTACTATGCCATCGCGCATGGACGGTTTGCCAAGAAATCCGGGACGATCTCCAGCTATCTTGTCGAAGATGATGAATACGTCATCCATTCGACCCGGGACAGGGCGGAAGGCAAATTGTCCCACACGGAGTATACCGTGCTCAAAGAAACGGATAAATTCAGTTTACTGAAAATAAATCTTTTGACCGGAAGGAAAAATCAAATACGGGTCCATTTAGCGGATGAAGGACACCCTGTGGTGGGGGACGCGAAATATGGGAAGAGTGCCCCAAGGTATAAATCCCTGGCGCTGCATGCCCGTTCAATCGTCATCACGCACCCCTTTAGCGGAAAAAGGCTTACGTTTGAAGCCCCGGTGCCGGAATATTTCAGGCAATTAGTGCACTGTCAAATTAATTTTTAAGTGCTGATTTTAAGAAAAAGCGCGCTGTTATACTGTGTTCCACCCCATCCACAATCTCACCCAAACAACATTCCCGGTCCTTTGTACATATCGTCACAAAATACGCGCCCTGCGAAGAATAATCCCAATCCTTCAATCGCACGGATTCGATGCGGTATTGACCGTGGAATTTTGACATTGAATTTTCTTTCCGTAGAGACGCACTGCTGTGCGTCTCTACGTCAATCATTCCCGCTCAGGACCACGGTACACCGTGCGCGGTGGGATGATGGTATCTTTAGGAACGACGGCTCCCGCGGCAACGATGGCACCTTCTCCGATTTCAACGCCGGGCATAATAACCGAATTTAGCCCAACGACGACATGGGCGCCGATCTTGACTTTCTTTAACTTCAATCCTTTTCTCTCAAAAATATGGGCGATCACCGTGGCATTACCGCCGATCACGGAGTTATCTCCGATTTCGAGCAATGAAATATCCGCGACATTCTTCGAATTGATCTGCACATGTCGGCCCAACTTCGCCCCCATCATGCGGTAAAACAAACTCGCGAACGGCGTTAACAGCATAAAGTCCATAAAGAAGGCCTTCACCCCCTGAACCAGAGCATTTAAGAAATACCATTTGAACAACTCTCCATCTTTAAATCCATAATCCCCTTCTTTCAACCGCAGGTTAAGAACAATATTCAAAATCCCGACAAGGACAAGCAGAGACAGCCCAAAGATAAAAAATCCTCCGGCCAACCCGAGTCCCAAGATAACCGCCTTGATCCCTTCATTGGAAGAGGCCGTCACATGAAGCAATTTGATAAAGAGCAAGATGCTGGGAGTCAGCGCCAGGCCAATAACCAAGGCGCCGAGGAAATACAAAAATAAAACGACTACGCCCTGAATAAGCGTTAGGATCATTACCGTTCCTCCAATGTTTGGTCCAACCATTCCCTGCATAAAGTTAAAAACTCCCGGGGATGGGTGTCGTAAATCTTCTCCGCGTGTCCGGCGTCGGGAATAATCTTGATGCGTTTAGGTTCCCCAGCCTGTTCAAACAATTTCTCACTATGCCGGGGTTTAATCAGCCAGTCCATTGAGCCATGGATAAAAAAGACGGGCGTCGGAGAAATCTGGGCAACAACATCCAAAGGCCTTATCTTGGCCAGGAAAGGATTCCCCGGCCGCACGCCCTTTCCTATCCCCTTATAACCGATGTTGAGCTTTAAATCCTCGAGCATTTCCGGTTCCCAAAAATGATAATCGATTTGCCAGAAATCAACCGGCGCGCTCACGGCAATGACCGAATGGATATCTTTGTTTTGGGAGGCAACGATTAAAGCGACAGCGGCCCCTAAAGAAAACCCCAGAAGACCAATCCGATTGTATCCCTGCGCTTTCGTGTAGGCGATCACCTCAGTCAAGTCTTGATCTTCGTGGGATGTCCACTCAAAAAGTCCGCTGCTCTTCCCATGTCCCCGGAAATCAAAGGTAACCACGTCGTAAAACTCGGATAAGTCCTCGGAGAGTTTTTTAAAAAGATAGACGTCTTTATTATTAAAGAACCCATGCGCCAAAATAACAGCGTTGGCGTGACCTTTGCTGTAATGACTCCCGGAAATAACCTGACGGTCCTTTGTCTTCAATTTCAAAGGGATGACGTCCGCTTGTTTCTTTTTTTTGCCCATTAAGGTCTGACATAATATGGTTCGATTCCCTAAACCCTCTTTGCTTACCAACTCTTGCGTCATGGATTTAATCTTTTTCAGATCGCCCTTTCGTGTCCATAAAAGGGGAACCGCTTCGATCCGATAAAAAGTTTCTTTTTTTTGGAATCAAACCGAAGCTCAACACGGAAACACTGGAAGAACGAAGCAGTTGTGGTACTGATCAACGTCGATATTATACACGGGCACCGCGGCTTCGGAATGGATTTTTTCGATTTGTTCAATAGGCGTGTCCCTGTGATCCAGGCCCAGCAGGGTGTCGTTCGCCGATAACTTTCCGATCTCCCGCCACTCGCCTTTGGAGTTAAACAGACGGAATCCCTGATACGATTAAAGAAAATCTTCGACTAACGTTAATTCTGGAATTGTCTTTGATTTACGACCAGCCGGGACATAAGTAACAACTTCTGCAGTTGAGACAATTAAGTCAAACGCCGCTTTCTTATAGCCTCTTCTGACTAAAGTTTTAACTTCATTGATCAAATATTGCGTCTTTAAGCACACAACAACTTTAAAATCATGTTCTGCTCCATTATTTAAAATCAGTAGTATCTGCAAAATAATAACCTCCTCTCTTACTTCTTATAAGATTGCCTTGAAAATTAGGGTATTTACTGTGTGATGCTGAAAATATAAAACATTAATTATAACTTGTCAAGCCCTTGAGGACAGTATTTGTTGATTAATTCATAATATAGCATTAACTTGCCTATCAGAAGAACATAAATTGTTATTGAAAAATACAAAAAATAGACTATATTTATAACTGATGAAAACGCATGAAAAATTGAATAAGATGTTATCGGATGCGGGAATCGGGCTTAAAGACCTTTATGAACGACAAAAAAAACTGTTCCCTCCAAAAGCCTGTCTTTCCCTACACGCTTACAGGAAAATATTGAATGGGGAAAGCTCTCCCCGGCTGTCAACGCTCCTCAAACTCTGTCAGCTACTTGAAGTTTCCTTATTAGAACTAATTGAAGACACAGACCTTAGGGATGTTTTTCTTATCAGGGGGAATAACAGGGCTGATTCTTTTATGTATAACGAAAAAGCTACTGCGGATATAATCACCAGCCCCCTCTGTTCTTTTATATCTATGGAACTTGTTCTGGAACCCGGAGCGCAAACCCGTATAGAGAGAAGCCCCCAAGATCAAAAATATGAAAAGTGCGTTTATATTATGGAAGGACGACTAAAGCTGTTTATTGATAACCTTGAATATAATTTAAAAAGAAAAGACAGCATAACTTTTATCAGTTCAAAATCGCATTATTTTCAGAACGCGCATTCGCGAAAATGTGTCTGTTTGGTAACCTTATCTCCGAAACATTTTTGAGGTCTATTCCATGATTAAAGTGCTTGTTGTAGAAGATGAACCCGGTGTCCGGAATGTTCTTCTGGATACTTTTAAAACCGTGGGATATGAGACGTTCGGCGCCTCCAGCGCCAAAGAAGCCATGGAATTATTTATAAAAGAAAGGCCTGATGCCATATTCTTGGATGTCATGCTCCCGGACAAAAGCGGTCTCGACGTGCTCAAAGAAATGAAGAATATGAATAATGAAAATATCGTGATCGTGGTATCATCCGTCTCTGATGAAAAAACAGTAAAGAAAGCCAAAGAGCTGGGCGCCGCGGAATTCATCGGCAAGCCCTTCTTTAGAGAAAGCCTGCGTAACACCCTCGCGCACAATTTAAAACTCCTTAACAAAACATCCATCAAAGAAAAACCGAAAATTCTTATTGTTGATGATGAAGAAGATGTCTGCATGACTTTGAATAAATATTTAAAAAAGCGCGTCGATATCGACACCGTTATTACATTTGACGGCGATCAGGCCTGCGATTTGATCAGTAAGAATAAATTCGATATTGTTATTATGGATATTAAGCTGCCCGGCAAGGACGGCTTGACCATTATCAAAGAAACAAAAAACAAGACCAAAGATACTATCTTCCTTGTTTTGACCGGGTATCTCAGCGCGGAATTGTTGCAGGAAGCAAAAAAACTGGGAGTGACCGAATATTTTCGTAAACCAATGGAATTGGAAGAAATTTATAAAAGAATGCAGGCCATTTTAATAGCCAGAAATAAATTCATTCCGAAAGAATAAACCCTAAACCCCGCGCCAGTGAGATGAATCCATTGTTTTTTAACATAGGAGCGAAATAAAGTAACGACCTTTTCCCTCCCTGCTTCCGAGATGTTCTTGGGTGTAGGAAAATTAGCGAAAACTTTCTTACTTTTTTATTCAGTCGATATCTTTTTTGCCTATAATATGGCCATACGTCATGGAAAATCTCTATCCAATAACCAGCAATGTCAACGCCCCCTTTGTCCGAGAGATCATCGGCCGGCTCTCCCTTAAAACCATTTTTATTTACAACTGTGAATTCATGACGGCATCCATGGCGTCGCTCTTTTCCCGCTGGGTGCTGATCACGTATTCGGCGATGAGTCCCGAGGAAGGCCTGCGAAAAATCAAAGAACACGACATCACTCTGGTGATCATTGACGTCATCCATTTTCATCCCCGCTGTCTCATGGATTTTCTGGATTTCAAGAAAGACCTCTGGATTGCCGCGATCAACTGTAACTTCTTAGACAGACGTTATTACGAGGCCAAGGAATTTGGCGCCAATTGGGTCACAAGCCCCAACCTGTTTATAACGTCCATGCCGGTAATACTAAAAATGTTAAGCGTTGCTTTTGGATATAATAACTTGCGTGAATCATTACGCTCTTCTCAGGAGGCTGCCGATGGCGAAGAAAATATTAGTAATTGATGATGACCGTATGGTTACTAAAACGTTAGAAAAACTTCTTAATCTGGAGGGATTCCATGTAATTGTTGCTGAAAGTGGCAAAGCAGCATTAGCCATTATACAAAACGATACGGTCGATTTAGTAATATCAGATATAAGAATGCCAGATATGGATGGGGTTGAGACAATTAAAGCGATAAATGGGCATTTAAACAAAATTAACAAAGAGGCCCCTCCGTTTATTTTTATTACAGGATACGCTGGAAGCGAGATAAATACATCTGCCCAAAAACTAAAACCAACCGAATTGCTTTATAAACCATTTGATAAAGAAGAATTCTTGAAAACAATTCGTTTGGCATTGAGAAAATAGGTATGCAGTTCTATAAGGGGAATAAGGAGAAAGTATCTTGGTTGACATCAATTTTGTCTTTTATTCGGGATTGCATTATTTTTATTCTTCCGTTTAAACATCTTCCTCGTATATTTGTAAGAATACTCTACGGTGTAAATCCGGATTTCATTTTTTTCGTTCACGCAAGACGTCGAGAGGATATTTATATAGCACTCCCTTTTTTAGTTCCAATCAGAAAATTGTTGGGCAGAAATCAATTCTCAAGATTTCTACATTGTTTACCCCCATTTGTGTTGGATCGGATTGAAGTAATTCAGGATAACATACACGTAGAAGGAATGGTAGTTACGAGCATTTACTTGCCTGAAACATTGTTGCAGAATAATAAGAAATCATTAGAAGAGAGTGTCCGGGGTTTGACTTTTATTGCAAAGATTTGTTCAAAGAATACTGTGGTTGGGTTGGGTGGACTATGGCCAATGGTGACAAGAAGGGGATTAGCTTTAACGAAATACGGAAAACAGAGAGATCTAACATTGACAAATGGTCATTGCGGGACCCTTGTATCTCTATATTTAACCATAGAAAAGTTAGCAAATATTTCACGGATATCTTTGAATGATATGAAGATTGTTATTCTTGGGGCGGGGAAAATGGGAACAAACTTGGCTCGTGCCCTATACGGTAAAGTTGCTACGATAACTTTAGTAGATATAAATGAAAAACGTTTGAATGCTGTTGAGGAAAAACTTAAGACTATTGCATCTGAGACTGATATACAGAAGTTCAATAATAGAGACGATATTGGAGGAATAACAAAAATATTAGAAAACAATCATGTGGCTGTATCAACAACCTCTAATCTGACACGAATATTGAGACCGACACAAATACCACCTAATACTATAATAATTGATGATTCTCGTCCAGAGGGTATCCCTAGGGATATAAGCAAGCATGGGGCAGTGGCTCTAGAAGGCGGACTGCTACAGATTCATGGCATCAAACAGCATTATGATTTCGGATTTGGCATAGATGAGAATGTCTTTGGTTGTTTGGCAGAATCATTTATGCTTGCTGCGGACAATGGATTAAATATTTTACCTACACTGGGAGATGTGGATTTTGTTAACTTTCATAAAATGCTCTCGAGGCTTAAAGAGTTAGGAGTTAATGTTGGAGACTTTAAGTCTTGCGATGAGTATATTCCTGATGAACAATTAATAAAAATGTTGCAAAGTAAGAGTGATTTGAACTCCACGATACCTTTTAAAAACATTTGTTGGATTTTTAAAGTCGATGACTTGAATCTTATGCCAGATAAATAAAGAACACTTCTACTCCATCCCGAAAATGAATTTTTATCTATTAAATTTTACGATATCGTATTTCTTTACAGGAATTGTATTGGGTATTTTATCGATATTTATTTTCTGCAAAAATAACAAAAACCCTGTAAATTTAACGTTTTCAATATATTCTCTTTCAATAGCATGGTGGAGTCTATTCTCAGTATTTATGATTAATGCTGATTCTGAAAGAATGGCAACTCTTTGGGATAAAATCTGTCTAATTGGCGTGGTTTTTATTCCCGCTACGTTTTTACATTTCACTTTTACTTTTCTAAAGTCAAATCAAAATGCCAGGGTCATAATTAAATTTTGTTATGTTTTATCAATAATATTTCTTTCGCTTAATTTTACGCCATATTTTATTAAAGAAACTGGCCCAATTTACAAATTGAGATTTTTTACAGTACCGGGTCCAGGGTATTTAACATTTTTAGTTTATTATTCAGCTGCCGTTGTCTGTGGAATCTGTTTGTTATATAGAGGATTAAATAAAGCTAGGGGACTTTATAGACAGCAACTTTTGTATTTATTCTGGGGCACATTAATCGGATATTCTGGGGGGTCTCTAAATTATAATTTAGTTCTTAAATACCCTCCTTATGAACTTGTCCCTTGGGGTAATTATTTAATAGGCATATATGGAATTTTGATCGCTTATGCAATAGTAAAATACAGGCTCATGGATATTAAACTCGCCATCACCCGCATGGGAATATTTCTTTGTGTCTACGCGCTAGTTTTAGGCATCCCTTTTGGCGTCGGGATAAAATATTTGGGGACGGGGTTATGGTTGATGCCTGTTTCGCTGATGGCGGTATGCGCGACCGTTGGTCCGTTTATTTATCTGTATATCCAGAAAAAAGCTGAAGAGCAGTTGCTGGTTGAGCAGCGTCAATATCAGGCGACGTTACGGCAGGCGTCTTTGGGAATGGGACGGATAAAGGACTTAAAGCGCTTGCTCAACTTGATTGTTTATGTTGTTGCGCGCGTGGTGCGCGTCGAGCACGCTTCGGTGTATCTTCTCGACAGAGATTCGGGCAAGTATATGCTGAAAGCTTTTAAAGGACATAAAATTGATTCTCCCAATACCACTGTTTTTAGCTTCGATGACCCGCTGGTTCATTACCTTCAGAAAGTCAAAGAACCCGTCCTTTATGAGGAACTCGAACAGAAAGTCCATGACGGCCGGGATAACAATCTGCGGGAGGCAGTCGGAACTATGAAAACACTTCATGCCGAATTGGCCGTGCCGTGTATTATTGATGAGCGAATGCAGGCGGTCGTTATTTTGGGAAGAAAGCGGTCAGAAAAAACATACAGCCATGATGACCTGGTTGTTTTTTCCATCCTTGCGAGTCAGTCCGCCATGGCGATTGAAAACTGCCATTTTATCGAAGCTGAGAAAGAAGCTCTAAAAGTGGAAGGCGCGCGGGCGCGGCGGGAATCGCTGGACATGCTGGTAAGCACCATGGCCCATGAGATCGACAACCCTCTCGCGTCCGTCGTCGGCAATGCCGATATGATGCGGGAATTTGTTATAAATGCCAAATCCAGGGTCCCGGAAGATGTCTTTCTTGAAATCACCAGAAGCGCGCAGGTTGTGATCAATGAAGCCCTGCGGGTTTCAAAGATAGTCAAGGCCGTTGAGGATTATTCCAAAGGCGGCGAGGGCATGCTCAAGCCCACATCCATTTATGAAGTCCTGGAATCGTATCATACCCTGATGATCCTCATCCGGAAAAATATCCCTGGGGTCGATTACACGGAAGACATCGCCTCCGGCTTGCCCGCGATCCTTGCGGATAAAATCCTGGTTGAAGAAATCCTGATCAACTACGCGGAAAACGCCTTTCACGCGGTCAGGGGGAACATCGGCGAGAAAATCGTCTGCCTGAGGATATACAACGATAGCGACCAGATGCTTGCCATAGAAATGCGCGACAACGGCTACGGCATTCCCGCGAAAATCCATAAACAGATATTCGAAGTCCCGACAACCACCAAAGGAAGTTCTGAAGGGACAGGTTTGGGGCTCTACCGTGTCCGTCAGATTTGCGGCATCCTCAAAGCCCAATACGGCGCCCGCTCAGACGGCCCGGACAAAGGCTCTGTGTTCTTCGTTAAAATCCCGTTCGCGAAAGAGGTTCAACATGGATAAAAGCATCAAACTTATGGTGCTCGACGATGAAGAAAACATCACGCACTACATCACGCGGCTCTTTAAACTAAAAGGCCTGGAAACATTTGGCGCGACCAAGGCCGACCAGGCTTTAGCCATCTTTGAAAAAGAAGAGCCGGATATCTGCATCCTGGACGTCTATTTATATGACTCAAAAATCAACGGGATTGAAGTCTTGCGGAAGATTCGCGAAAAAAACAAAGACACCGTCTGTATCATGTTTACCCGTATCACGGATGACGAAAAAGTCAAAGAGGCCAATGCCCTGGGGATCTATGAATACTTGGTAAAACCCCTCGAGCCCGAACGTCTCAAAGAGGCTGTGACCGGCGCCTGTGACATCATCCGCAAAAGGACACTGTAATCCATGGCCAATAAACTGCCCAATGAAGCCGAGTTGTTTCAGAAGATTCAAGATGAGCACCTTGCCGTCTCCTCCGCCTTGTGGGATCTCATCTACGGCGGCATCGAAGACAAGTTGACCGTCATCAAACTCCTGCTCACGCTTTACTTGGAAGCCAATGAAGCCGTCCCCTTAAACGAAGTCAAGAAAACTTTCGAACACATCCGGGATGTCTCCCTCATCTTCCGTCAAGTCATCCATCCGCAGATCATCAAGACAGAAGATAAAGGCTTCGTCAAAATCAAGGAGGAAAGCCAAAGTCTGCCGACGGTCATCCGCAACCTGCTGAGCCATTATGTCGGCAACGACATCCAGTCCATCAACTTCATCCTCGGCGACTGCCTGGATGACAACCGCGCCCTGGAAATCCCGGCGGTCCATAAAATCCTTTTCCACGTGCGCGCCATGGAAGAATTCCTGACTAAACTGAAACTCCACACCGAGACGCTGGAAGAGCGCGTCAAAAACCTCCTCACTCTCCCCCTCGTCTATCTAAACAACCTCAAAAGCGAACTGAATGCGGAACAAGCGGCGAGAGTCGAGAAAAGTATTTCGTCGCTGCAGGAGATTGATGGAATTCTAAGAAAAAAATGAGCTCTGCCCCTCCAGGAGCAATAATCCCATACTTCGACCAAAAAGTGTCACTTTTATTAATTTCTTCATTTCTAAACAGTACCATAAGTTGAAACATTGGAAGAAGCAAAAACAGTTCAATATTGTGGCCTAGGCACAACATACCTACTTTATTTCAGATCCATATAAAGCATCCAGGGCTGAAAATAATTTCTTTGACCAGTCAGGGGCAAAAATGTTTGTGGCCATGGCCCTCTTAGACACAATCTCAACGCGAGTTTTCTGTCCTTCTAACGATGTAATAAATATCGCGACTTCCTCTCCATAACTAAAGGCAGAAATTCCACGCTGAGCCAAAACATATCCTTCCTGACGATTTTCACCAACATAATCCAGCCCCACACTTTTCACAGTATCCGCCATAGCATGCCATACTTGTTCCGATGCAACAGGATAAACCTTAAAATCCCCTGTCCCTTTGGCCATCTTTGCGTCAGCTAAGGTATTGCACCCTGATAATGCGCCAACTCCTAATAGCAAAAAGAAAAATACGACCCATGTTTTAATCAAATTTGACATATAAATTATCCTTTCATAAGTTAGTTAAATTCAGTACGTGTCGCCGGAATTTCACAAATAATTCCTCTCATCAGCTCAATTCATTTCTTTAGCTGTTCCCTGACCGGAGACATGACGCCGAAATAAGTTCCGCCGCTAGGATCGGGCGTAAGCTTAACCGGATAAACAATTTCTTTTCCGCAGCTTTCAACAATCCAGTTCTCGAAAACAGAATCACCTTCCACACGATCAAATACTGTATCCGCGATCTTAAACGAGCATCTGGGGGCTTGAGCTTTCTCGATCATGTTGATCATGTTCACAACATCAGCCTTCAGACGAGGAGAAGCACTGGTCTGGCCAGGAACGCTCATCGTGGCACAACCAGTCAGACAGGTTGCCAAGATCATCACATTCAATGCCTTCTTCATTAATCCTCCTTATGCGTCGCTGGGTTCTGTCAAAATTTCTTAATCTTAATCTTCTTATCTTTTATTCTTACAAAGACTTCTGAGAAATGTGCTTGTCTCCCCCTGGAAAAGTAGTTATTGTAATTACCTGGAGGAAAAAATCATGGATCAAATCTCTCGTTTTGTTATCTGGCTCTGCTCGAAATTCAGCCGTGAGCAGCTCGAACTTATTGTTAAAGAGCTTTCGGATATTCTGCAGGGACGCAAGGAATTCCCTGTGAACCCCAAGGACGTATTCCGGGAAAAACATCCCAACTACCGGGACTTTCACGTTGACTCAACTCCGCCACTGACGGAATCCGCTAAAAAAAAGCCCAAAACCTAGACTTCAAAACAATTNNAAGGTCTGCTCGTCTGTCTTTAAGGTCGACAATCGTTTTAAAAGAGCGCTCAAAGCCAAGTACTTCTGCCCGTACTGCCAATACGCCTTGTTCCGCTGGAAAACCCTTCTGCACGTCATTATTCACAAATGCCCTAATGATAATTGTCCTCACCGCCTTAATGCCTTCAACAAACTTAACCCGGCGGAAAAACTTCTACAAAAAACAAAATCTTCTCAATTCAAACTTAACTACATTTACCGCGAATATTTATTCCAAGCCGCAGAACTTGTTCACCCGGGACCACTCAAACCACTCGTCGACATTAGCAGGATTCATAACTCTCAGAATATTTTAGGCCTCATCCTGTCCTTCTATGTCTCCTTCGCCATCTCTGCCCGTAAAACCGCCTATATCATGCAAAACGTCTTTAATATCCGCGTCTCTTACCAGACCGTCCTCAATTACGCCGAAGCTGCCGCCTACCACTGCCACCAATTCAACCTCAAATTCAAAGGCCCCGTTGATGATACTTCCGCCGGAGATGAAACCTATATCAAAATCATCGGAGAGTGGGCCTATGTTTTTTTGTTCATATCTTCAAAAAACTTAGTGCTCTCTGCCTATCACCTCGCGCACTCCCGTGAAACTTTGCCTGCCGTCATCACGATGACTGAAGCCATCCGAACCGCACAACCCCTGCAGAAAATTAGCTTTATCACTGACGGAAACCCGTCCTATCCCGCCGGCATTCACTTCATGAACCAAAAACGTCCTCAAGAATTACCCCGCCTTGAACATCACGCGGTCATTGGCCTGCAAAACCTCGACAAACAATCAGAAACCTACAGATCCTTCAAGCAACTCATCGAACGTCTCAACAGAACCTTCAAGTTCCACGTGCGCCCGGCCAGTGGCTTTAAATCCGACAACGGTGCGCTCTCGCTCATCGTTCTCTTCGCCACCCACTACAACTTCCTCCGCCCGCACATCTCACTCAACTACAAAACCCCAGTTGAAATCC
>DOGZ01000035.1 GCA_003528115.1 Candidatus Omnitrophota bacterium | reverse complement strand
TCGAAAATTAACAAAGTCCTGTAATGGAACCGTATCCTCCAAAGAACGCAGGTCGAAATATCCCTGCTTTCCTTAGAAAAATATTCAGGTGAAGCAGGGACATCCCAACTTCCTCTAAATAATTATTAAAGGAAAGTTGGGGCTGTCTACCACCGGTAAGGCAACAAAATGTTTTCATCGTCGATGATAACATCGTCCAGTTGATTCCGGATGCCGGTCACTTGATCAAAGGTCCTCAAATCCTCCATGTCGGCCTCAAGCTGATGAAGATTATCAATGCCGATCACAACCTTATCCACATGAGGGTTCAAGAGGACAAAATTCAGGCAAATATTATTGATGCCAAGCGCGTTGGCCTGAGAAATTCTTCGCAAGGCGCCTAACGGTCCTTTCGCCTTTTCCAATTTCAACGGCACGGCCTCCAGCGGCAGAAAAGCCAGTCCCTGCAGGAAAATTGACCGAACAAAGATCTCAATGTTTCTTTGCTTAAGACGAGGAAACCAGTTTTCAAACCGGCGGTCAAACACGCTGTAAGGGACCTGCACCGTGTCACAGGGCAAATTCTTTTCAAAAATCATATCCAGCTCCGCGGGAGAATATAGAGAAAACCCTATGGACTCAACACGCTTGTTTTTTTTTAACTCCACCATTTCCTCCCACAGGGCTTCATGCTTTAAAAAATTCTGAAAATTATGAATGAGATACCCGTCTATGGTATCGACACGCAAACGGGAGATCGATACCTGAAAAAATCCCTTCACATCCCCGGGCTTATAGGACTCCAACGGCGGCAGCTTGGAGAAAATCCTGAAGACCTTCGGATGTCCTTTCAAATAGTCGCCCAGCACGCTCTCGCTCTGGCCATAACCCGCCGCCGTGTCCAGACACTTGATCCCGGCGGCTTGAGCGTAATCCAATATTTCTTTCACAGCCCGCGGAGGAACGCGGCCCGCTTTATTGGCAATCCCGTAATCCAGACCAAACTGGACCGTCCCCAAGGCAATTCTGGACGTCAAGAATGTTGAAGACACTCCCTTGATCCTCCTCATACCCGGCTTCGCATCCTGGCCAATTTCCTGATAGCGGTAATGACCTGTCCCACATCATCGTCCGTCATACTTGAATACAGAGGCAGCGACAAGCAGCGATGATAGTAATGTTCCGCCTCAGGGCAATCTCCCCATCGCGTCGCGAAGGTCTTCTGGTAAAAAGGCTGGGTGTAGACGGGGATGTAATGGACCTGGCTGTAAACGCCGTATTCCCGCAGTTTCAGCATCAATTGTGTGCGGTTCAGCTCCATGTTCTCAAAATCAAATAACAGCACATAGAGATGGAAATTGCTGTCGCCCGCATCGGCCTCATAGGGGATCGTGAGGCCGTCTGTCCGCGCGAAGGCCTCATTGTACGCGTTCACAATCTCCCGACGGCGTTGTCGGAACTGATCCAGCTTCTTCAATTGAGAAGACCCCAGGGCGCATTGCATATCCGTAATGCGATAATTGAACCCTAAATACGTCTGCTCATAATACCAGGGGCGCTTGACCGGGACTTCCCCCTTCTCCTGGGCTGGTTCAAAAGCGGTGTCTTTATGAACAAACTCCTCCGGGTCACTGGTAATGCCGTGCGATCGAAGATAACAGAGTTTCCTCCATACCCCCTTGTCATTCGTCAACACCGCGCCGCCTTCGCCCGTCGTGATATGTTTGACCGGATGGAAGCTCAAGGTCGTCATATCCGAATACGCGCACGAACCCACGCGCGTATTTTTATAAAATGATCCCAGGGCGTGACAGGCGTCTTCTATCAGATAAATCCTGTGTCCGTACGCGCGCTCCTTGACCCTGATCATGTCCCGGATCGCGTCCATATCACAACTCTGACCCGCGAAGTGAACCGGGATCACGGCCTTCGTGCGTTCGGTTATTTTTTTCTCGATCTCTTGGGTGGAAATATTATACGTTCGGGCGTCGATATCCGCGAAAACCGGTTTGCCGCCGCAATAAACAATACAATTCGCCGACGCCACAAACGTAATCGGCGTTGTGATCACTTCATCCCCCGGCCCGATATCCGCCGCCAGACAGGCGATATGCAAGGCGGAGGTCGCCGAATTCACGGCAACGCAATGGCGCGCTGTGGTGATATCCCTCAGACCATTCTCAAATTCAGGGATCTTCGGCCCCTGTGTCAGATAATTCGATTTTAAAACATCGACCACCGCCTGAATGTCCTCCTGCATAATGCTCTGCCGGCCGTAAGGGATATGGTCCAGGACAGGGAAGATTTTCCTGAAATTATTTTGTTTAATGATGCCGGGAATGCCTTTTTGGTAGTCGTCATAAAATTTCTCTATGGACTCCTCCAACGTCGGGAACGCGCGGCCTAACGCCGCTTCCATTTTGCGCACATCCAGTCCGAGATTTTTTCTTCGGGGGGCTTTTAAATGCGCCTGATCAATAGAAATCGCCTGAATGCAGGACTTGTTCAATTGAAAATAGTCGGCAATGCGGCGCGCGAATTCGTTTTTCGACATAAATGTGGAACTGCCGCAATTATAGATGCCCTTCAAGTCTTTCTCGATGGCCTGATCAATGATGCGGGCCAGCTCAAAGGTGTAGATGGAAGAAAAATACGTGTCTTGAAATCCCTGGATTCTTTTCCCGGCGGAAAGCTCGTGAATCACCCACTCGGCTAAACTGAATTTGTTCTGGATATTCCAGCCAAAGAGATTTGTCCTGAGAATAAGCGCTTCGGGAACCCGTGCCGCCTCCCGCTCCCCTTGATATTTTGTCAGAGCGTAGTAATTGGTCGGATGAACAGGAAAATCTTCGGGGAGTGGATTCTTCGGCGAATCCCCATAAAGCAAATCCGTGGAGATATAGACAAATTTGGCCCCGTTTTTCAGCGCCTGATTGACCAGGAACCGTGTTCCCGACACATTGACCTGTTGGGCCAAATCCTGATGATCTTCACAGAAATCCACATCCGAAATCGCCGCGCAGTGAATAATAATATCCGGATCAAATTCCTCTATAATTTTCTCGACGGCCGTTTCCGAGGTGAGCTCGATCTTACGTGTCTTGATCCCTTCGATTTCAACCCCGTGCGCGTTGTACAGACCTAAAATGTCATATGTATTCTTAAGGCAATACGCCAGGTTATTGCCCAACAGCCCGCTGACGCCGGTAATCAACAATCGTTTTTTAACAATGTCTTTCATAGTCATTATTTAACAGGTTCCAACTCCTGGAGCCGAACCATGGAATTAAAATATCCGCCTTGAGCGGTCAATTCATCATACGTGCCCTTTTCAAGAAGCCGGCCTTGATCTAAAACATATATGCAATCCGCCTTCTTGATCGTCGAAAGCCGGTGAGCCACGACAATGACCGTTGTCTCATGAGCGATATTTTCAATGGCCTTCTGAATCAAGCGTTCTGAATGCGTGTCCAGCGAACTGGTCGCTTCATCCAGGATCAAGACCTCGGGCTTTCGCAAAAGGGCCCTGGCCAGGGCGATCCGCTGAATTTGCCCGCCGGACAACCGCACACCCCTGTCCCCCACCCATGTCTCATACCCTTGAGGAAAACTCGCTATAAACTCATCGGCGAAGGCCGATCGGCAGGCCGTCTTGATTTCCGCTTCCGAGGCCTCGGGGCTGGACCATAAAAGATTTTCACGGATCGTCATATTAAAAAGCACGCTGTCCTGGGGCACATAGCCGACGCGCTTTCGATAAGACACAATATCAAACTCGGACAAAGGCGTTCCGTCAAAACAAATAGCGCCCTGCTGAGGCTCATAAAATCCCATGATTAAATCAATGAGGGTGGATTTTCCCGTCCCTGATTTTCCCACAAAAGCGACCATCTGACCTTTCGCGATGGACGCGTCGACATCCGTGAGGACGGGACTGTGTCCCGGGTAAGAAAACGTCAATTGCTTAATTTCGATGGCCTTCTGAAAGCCGGTAAACTTCCTATCCTTGATTTCATGCCTCATCTCCCCAGCCTTGCGCCGTAATTTTTGGATCTGTTCATAGCTGGGCACGAAGTTTTCCAGCGCGTTTTTATACATCGTGATATTGCCGATGGACTGGGCGACTTGCGTGAGGGCCAGCAATAAAACGGTCAATTCCGACAACGGCACGGCAAAATGCCGTCCGGCAAACAAGGCCGCGACAAGCATGATGATCCCTAACGGGCGGTAAAGAATAGGCACGGCCAGACTCAAAATCTGCGATTTTAATGTAACGCGGATATGGACATCGTAGACACTGTTGAGATGATTGATCGCCGTTTCCTGGGTTCCGAACCCGAGGACCAGTTTGGCCAGATTAAAACTTTCATGCATGACAGAAGTCAACTGATTCGCTGTGGAAGTATTCAACTGCCCTAACCGGTAATTCATTTTTCCAAGAAGGACAAAGGGGACCGCGAAAACAAAAGCAATAGTCAAACTGATGAGCGTGACCTGCCAGGAAATATAGAACGGCACCGAAATAAAAACGATGAGCTGCAGGATACCGGAAAAAAGAAGCCCCATCCCCCCGAACGCCGTATCCACGATGGACAATTCCCGCGTGAGGGTATTAATCAATTCACCCTGCTTGTTCGACGTGAAAAAACCCCAGCGGGCCGCGCAAAAATCCCTGAAGGTCCCCAACATAATATCCTTGGAAACCACGTATTTGGTCCGTAACAGCGAATGGCGCACCCCCAACTGCAAAACACTGCCCAGCGTAATAAACAGGACCACAATCAACAATAGGCTCGTCAAAGAAGCCGGAAGCCCTAACGTCTTCATGCCATCAATCATTTTAATCGTTAAAGGGCTGACCCCTTGAAGGTCCGGGTGGATGAGAAAATCAACCACCGGGGTAATCGTAAACAATGAGCACGCCCCCAGCAGGCTGACCACCGTCACCAGCACGATGTTCTTGACCATCAGCCCGGGAAACCGGCTAAAAATCTCGACTATAAAGTCCCAACTTTTCATGGCTTTTGTCCCATTCCTTGATTAAACATGAATTCAATTAACTCTGATAGTTATTAAACGCGGATTCTGGAAGGCGAGGATTTCTCCAGCAAATCCGCGTTCTCCCGCAAGAATTCTGCGCCAATCGTTGAAAACTTAACGTCATCATGAATGTGCGGATAGAGGGCTTTAAACCTCTTCAGAAGACTCCTGTCCTCTCCTGTCATCCGCGGATAACGGCCATTGATTCGATCATCCATTTCCATGGCGAGAGTCTGAATTTCTTGCGGGGTATTATCCACAATATCGATCTCCCCCAGCCGGGCGATTTCAGGCAAATCCTTTCGGCAACAATGAATCGGCAGATTCAATTCAAGCATCTCTTGATAAGAGAAAAAACGTTTTTCCTCCTGTTTCCAGACCCTCTTATATATGAAAATTCCATTCAAATCCCAATTATAAAACCCTGGCGGTTGGCTAAAATTGACGTAGGCAATCGGTCGTCGGAATATCGCGGGGATAGCCACCAACCCCGAAGGGTTGCCGAGAAAGAACCGGCAGGTGGCCGGCAGATAAATATCCAGGAAATCCGTGCGATACCCCTTGGCCGCGTAATCAATGATCATGGGATTCGTCGTCTTGAGCGCCTCTTTAACATGATGCCCCATCCGGATGACGTAATGCCCTCGTGTCGTCAGCATCTCGGCGGCCATCAGGTACGTCTGAATGTCATCATCACGGTAATCATGGTACGTCCAATCGCGGCTGGAAAACGCTTGATTTAAATACGCCGAATCTCGGCCGTAAATACAGACATACTGCGCCCCAGAGGGGATCCCCATCTTCCGCAAGGCCTCCTGGCCGGCCTCCTCTTCTTGCGGTGTAAACTGCAAATGCGGTTGCGTGCGGCAAAGAGACCAGGAGGGATGAAAATCACCGATTCCTTGGATCTCAAAGACATGTTCCCCGCATCCCGGCAATTTCCTTAATAACAGACGAACCTGTGTCATCAACAAAGCTATATGAGGAATTCTTAAAACAAGCAGCTTTGATTCCCACATTTTTTTTAACTGTTTGTTACAGACATTGCCCTCATTATAAAAAATATCAAAATTCGGGGGGCCGTGTAAGCCTGCATCGCGTTGACACAAATACCGCTCAGGTTCGTAACCATAATGTCCTAACCGGTCACTCCTCAACTTCAAAAAGCGCACCCGCATAAATGGTTTTAAAACGACGATGAAAAAGACTACGGGAATCGCAAGAATCAGAGCTGTCAAACGTAATAAAAGCCTACCGGCCTTAACGAATATGCACGGCATCCCTTTTTCCCGAATCTCTTTTAAATTACATTCTATTCTCAACTTTAATCGGTTCATACTCCTCCAATTTATTCAAGTCATTACTATCGACCTCACCATTTTTCAACGACTATCATTCTTCGGAATCAATGCCGGGCCATCTCCATCTATATCAGATTTTGTAATGTGCATATTTTCAAGGACAGGAAAATGCCCCCCCTGGGGAGCAAGGAAAGCAAAATTCTGATGACGAAGGGTGTGTTGAATGGGGGTTATCCTTACAGGTAATATTTGCCTGTCATTAGGCTCCTCATCTGCACCTAAATCGAGGAAAGTTTGGCTATAGGTCCTGTTTGAGCAAATAAAATCAACATAAGAACACCCTTTATTCTTCAAATACTGCAAAACCCCTTGCATCAAAATTAAACCATCCGTTTTCCCCTGTTTATCATCCGGATGAAAAAAGTCCACAATTCTCCCGACAAGAGCATCATAAATCCCAAACGCCTTTTCAATGCGATAAATACAAACAGCCGGCCGTTGAGCTTCCCCTTTCAAAATGACATAATATTTAAATACGGGATGTTTAAAATACCGCCAGGTTAAATAGCTCAATGAACGGACGGTTCCAAAGGACAACCCTGAATAAAGCTTCCAATCCGGATGATAATTTTCTTTATTGAGGGCGACTTCTGTGATTGAATCCGGATCAGGAAAAATTGGTCTAAAAATCATCTTATCCAGATCACTCTCTATCGCAGAAGGGAAAAGTAAGGGCACACACTGCTTTTTATCAAACACACACGTGTATCTTGCTACTCTTGGAAAAAATGCCCAACCAAGTTTCTTAAAAAAAGGACCACCTAATTCACTCGCATTAACCGTCAGTAACAATGTATATTTTTCCTGAATTCTTTTCGTTAATAACCAACCTAAACCGCGTTGAGTTTCCTTTCTGACCATCCAATACAACAACCATACAGCCGGATATGGATTTCCCAACTCCCCCCAATGAACAGAAAACGGCAAATAACCAAGAATACCTACCAATCTGTCATTTTCCCAACCGCACAAGACACTTGCATTACCATCGCTAGGATCAGCCTGAAATTGCCACTCGAAAAATTTTCTATCGCAAATCGCATGATCAAGTCTGTAACACTCCGACAGGAAAAGGCGCATTTGCTCCCATCTTTCCATAGGAAAGTAGTCTATTATGTCAACCATGAGAAAAAGTAACCCTACTTTAAATATTTCGAAAGTATAAATTTAATCAGTTTAAAAGATTGCAGCTCCAGGATATCCTCATCCTTAAATTTGACACCGAATTCCTCTTCTAAAGCCACAACAAGCTTCATATGATTCAATGAGTCCCAATTCGCGACATTGACTTGAGAAGAATGTTCGCCCAAGTCCGTTTGAGGAACCTCAAGCACATTTGACAAAATCTTTATTATTTTTTTTTCCATTAACAACCTCAATATAGTTTATTTGCCTGGAGCGGTATTGACTTATATCCAAAACATAATTCTTTCTTGAATCCGTAGCTTCCTTTAAAGTAAAAGAGCACTGTTCATAAAAATCCCTCGTCAAACCGTTCTTCAGCGTCTTAATGTATATCGCATTTACTTTTTCCACTTTGTTCTCCATCATCGCATTTATTAAATAATCCATAAATACATATTCAACATTCCTACCGATAATACGACAGCTCATTAAAAAAGTGTCAATATTCCCTGTCCGGTTCTTAGAATCAAAATGAATAACGCCCACCCCCGTGACTCCGCTGTCTCCAAATTTATCCAATAAAGCGAAGGCATACACCTTTGTCGCATCATCCTGAATAAACCCCCTAATATCCATTTCAGAATAGCGCTTAGTCGTTAAATTAAACTGATTTGTTTTCTGACTCATCTGCGAAATACGGGGTATCAATGTCTCATCATCCTCAAAAATAGTCATTTTCAACTTTAATGAAACAAGATAGTCTTCAATACTGGAAAACTCCCCTTTGGCGTTCTCCCTTTTTTTCTGCACCTTATAGATTTCTGTCTTATTTTTATCCTCATCTGTCAACGACATATCAAGAAATAAACCTGTATTTTCTCTCAACATCTTAGGATAATCGCTTAATCTTTCAGGCACCTGCAAGACCTTGACATCAGGCAATAACTTCTGAATAAAACCCACTTCAAATGACGAATCATCTACAAATACAATACTATCTAATCCAATGTTCAACTCCTGAGCGATTTCTATCAAATTCCTTGATTTATCAAACCAATTCACTCTTTTGACGCTAATATGCTCATCCCGCAGTTGCATATCCGGATGTGATTTAATGACCTCTTCGACGTCCTTTTCATTATTTTTAGTACACAACCCGATTAAAATACCCCGCTTGTAAAGTGCCTTTGCGATATTCTGGACCTCGGAAAATATAGAACCGTCCTTTGTCATCGCAGACATCTCAATATTTTCAAAACCATCCTCCCCCAGAATCCCCTTCCATAGGGTATTATCGCAATCAAAAATAAGGGCTTTTCTCGATTTTCCGCTAACAGCCATGATCAACGGTTTGACATGCTCAGCATAATCTTTAAAAAAATCAACCGTGTATAAAGCTTTCGAAGAATAATAATATCTCATATCTATACTTTTCTCTCGCCCGAGACTGGCAACAACCTTATCGACATCAACCACTATAACATTCTCCCATTTTTTGTTTTTCAGATAATCATTCAATTGAACAGCCAGCCGTTCAAGATTATTTATATGCAAATTTGAGTTATAAAACGGCAAGGCCGTAAATTTATTCATTAAAACAAGAGATGAGTGGCTTAAATTTTCCAGAGCCAAATCAATTTCAGATTTAACCTTTTCAAAAAGCTCCCCTATCTGTTCCTCATTAAACAGTTCAATTTTATGATGCAGGCCATCCATGATATTGCATAACTCCCAGAAAATAATAATCAAATTTGAATCTTTATATTTCAAGGTGTCTTGAATAATATTGTCATAATCCCCCGTGGTCACCAAAGCGTTAATACCTTCCAGTCTTAATGAATATTCCAAAATCTCCTTAACAAGGCTTACCGTACAATTAGATAAAACAGTGACTTGATAAGTTGAGGAACTCAGCTTCCCTCCCAACTCTTTATTTAACTTTAAAATTTCTGAATAACTGACACTCATAACATTACCTGTCCGCCGTTGACCCTAATCGTTTCCCCGGTTAAAAAATCTGATTTTTCTGAAACCAAAAAACTTATTGCCCCTGCGACATCCTCTGGGCTGGCGATTCTTCCCAAAGGGGTTTGTGCCTCCACAAGGAGTTTTACTTTTTCAGGGATATTCGCGATGAGCTCCGTATCTGTCATACCCGGCGACACACAATTAACTCTAATGCCTTTTGAAGCTAATTCGATGGCCAACCCTTTCGTAAAACCATGCAGAGCGGATTTGGAAATGATGTAATGCAACCATTGCGCATTGGGTTTTTCAATGGCTTGCGTTGTCATATTAATTATTTTTCCATATCCTCTTTTCTCCATCTCCGGCACCACGCACTTTTGTATATTAAAAAATCCCTTCACATGTATATCCAAATGATCCTGAATAATATTCCACTCCAAGTCCTGAAGCTTTATATTGGGAATCTCACTCGTCGCACAATTTACCACTGCCGTTATGACATGAAAATGCCGAATGATTTTGACTATGGCATCCTCAACTTGATGCAAATCGGTTATATCAGCTTTAACCAAAAGAGCTTTTCGTCCCATAGCTACTATCTTTTTCTGGATTTCTTCAGCCAATGCCTTATTTTTGCAATAATGAATGGCCACATCAAAACCATCTTTGGCTAACTGCAGGCAGGCAGCTTGACCGATCCCTCCTGTCCCCCCTACAACTAAAGCAACATGTTGTTTAATCTTTTTACTTTTACTTAGAGTCGGAACTTTCTTTTGTTCAACGACTTTTACTTTCGCCATGCCAGTCGTAACCTTCTGCTTATTTTGATTAAAAATTTCTGTTTTTAATTCAATGGTTTCTGTTCTTTCGATCTTATTCATAACTTCAGCTTTTACGACCAGCGTATCTCCCACTCTAACAGGCAGCAAAAATTCCAGATTCTGGGCAAACCACAAGGCACCATCGCCCGGCAACTTTGTGCCTATAACCGTAGAAATAAATGATGCTCCCAACATCCCATGGGCAACTGGCTTCTTGTAAGCCGTCTGTTGCGCATATTCCTTATCCACATGCATCCTGTTATCGTCGCCTGTCAATTCAACAAATCGGTCAATATCCGACTGAGTGATTAAATGTTTTATTTCAGCCCTGTCGCCGACTTTTATGGCATCAAATTTTTTCATAGGTCACCACTTTCTCATGAATTCCCTGTAAGGTAGTACTCAATTCTTGATCGAAACCGCATCCTATTCCTTGAATTTATTTAACATTTTAATAACGGCTTCGACATTTTCCAGCGGCTGCGCCGGACCGCACGGCAAATAAATCCCCTCATTGCCAAAACGTTCTGAGTTCGGAAACGTCCCTCTCTTCTCTAAATAACCGGAGATGCTCAAATTCGGCGGGACCGGGCGCGTTTGGATTCCCTTGTCTTTAAGGAACTCAATCAGCTTCTTTCTTTGCTTGCATAAAACCTCGATATATAAAGGAAATTCGCCCTCGGAAATTTTCACAGGAATGAGGGAGAGGAACGGTAAGTCTTTCATCGCCTGAGAATATCTAGCGTACAATTCCTTAAGATGCTTAATCCGCTCTTCCGCGTGAGTCATTTGCACGAGACCAAACGAGGCCAAAAGATCCGTAAACTTGAAATTAAAACCCATCTGATTCCAGGTGTCCGTAAAAATATCCACAACCCCGTGGTTCTTAATCAATTTTAATTTCTCATACACCTGCGGATTTCTCGTAACGACGAATCCGCCCTGGCCTGTTGAAATCAGCTTGCTGATGCCTAAAGAAAAACATCCCGCGTTGGATTGTGTTCCTAAAAAACCTTTTGAATTCTTTGAATAAAGCGCTTGGGCGGCGTCTTCAACGACCAATAAACCATACTCCTTAGCGATCTTCTCAATGGCCTGCATATCAACCGACCGGCCGTTGAGATGCACCGGCAAAATAGCTTTAGTCTTTGACGTAATTTTTTCCTTTATCTTTGAGGCGTCCATAACCGGAATATCCGGACAGACATCGACCAAGACCGCCTTGGCGCCGGTCATGAGGACCGCGTGCGCCGTGGCAATCCATGTCCGGTTCGGGACCAACACCTCGTCGTCTCGTCCGATCCCCAACGCCATAAGCGCCAGGAGAAGCGCGCTGCTGCCGCTGGTCGTCATCACGGTATGGGGAACCCCCAGACTCTGAGCAAGTTCTTGTTCCAATTGCCTTGTCAGCGTCCCTTCGCTGATATGTTCCTCCGCGACAGCCTTTCTTAATCTCTCGACCTCCTCATTTCCAAAGGATGTCCGCCACCAGGAAATCTCACGCATAAATTATCCTCGTCCCGTATTTAATCTTAACCATGTTATAAACTTATTCTTAAATCACTTCAAGCTCAGGCAAAGGGATGATAAAATGCCCCCCTTGTTTCAGAAAAGCCTGATGCGTATTCACGATTTGTTCATAAAATCTCCATGCCAGGATCACGATATAATCCGGTTTATTGTCGTATATTTTCTGCGAGGGATAAACAGGGATATGCCATCCCGGGCTCAACGTCTGATATTTTCGCGGATTATCATCCAAAAGAAACTCCAGCGCTTCACCAAGATCAAAATAATAAATAAAAGTTGTCACGCTGTGCGAGGCCCCGTAGCCGGCTATCGTCTTTCCTTGTTTCTTCAGATCATTCAATAATTTCGTGAGTTTTGCCTTCTGTGTATCTATCTTGCCCACAAAAGTCCGGTAGGCGTCAATCCTATCTACCCCCAGATTCTCTTCTAGTTGAATCGCTTCTTTGACGGAACTATCCACCTTCCGCCGGCCGGCCGCCCATTGCACCGTGCCCCGTATGGACCCGCCTTTGGTAGGGACCCTATCGATGTAAATCAGGGACATTCCATGCTTACTAAAAAATTTATCAAGAGGCTTCACGGAAAAATAGCATAGATGTTCATGGTAAATATTATCAAAGACCATGTTTTGCATGGTATCTACCAGATAGCCCGTCTCAAAGATAAACACCCCCTCAGGCGCTAATAAGTCTTTTATCCCGGTAAGGAATTCCTCCAAATTATCTATATTGGCCATGACATTGTTGGCAATGATGATGTCGGCCGCTCCCCGCTCTTTTTTAATCTTTTGAGCAAGCGCGGGGCTAAAAAAGGAAGGCAGGGTTTCGGTCCCTGACGCGGTTGTTTTTTGGGCGATAGCCGCGGCCGGATCAATCCCCAAAACCCTCAAACCCTGTTTTTGAAAAAACTTTAACAGTGTCCCGTCATTGCTTCCTATCTCCACAACAAAGGCCTCGGAGGCAGGACCTATCCGTTGAAGGACACGCTCAGCGTATTTTTGGAAATGCGCCACCAACCCGGGAGACGTGGTCGTTTCATAAATATACTTTCCATAAAGGACCTGCGGATCAATCACATCAGGTAAATGGGCCAATCCGCAATCCAAACATAAATAAAGGTCGAGCGGAAACACAGGCTGCTGTTTGTTTTGCCGGTCGGCAGGCATATAGGCGTCCGCCACCGGCGTCGGCTTCAGGGCCATGGCCAGTTGCAGATGCCGGCTGCCGCATAAACGGCATGTCGCCCGCCGATAAATAACGGGAGGCTTCTTCGTTTCCTCCCCTAAGGTTTGTTCCGCGCTCATCCTATCGCTCATACAACCTCCTGGTATTATGGCTAAACCGCGTGTCCAATCTTTTATAACGTCAACTCTCTCTAGCGGAAAAAGCGTCGACATCTTGTGAAAGTTTTTTCATATATTCTTTATGCCGCCCTGTTTCACCTTCCTCCGGGGCCCAGGGCGCAAAGACCATCTCCGAACGATTGAATGGGCCGCTGGTGGTTTCGTGAAAAACCAAAATTTCCGAAGTGATGCGCAGGGTGTGATACAGCGGCTGTGCGATTCGGTAATAAAAAAACCTCCCCGAGGAATAATCCCCCATCCGGACGACATCGCTGAGCCCTCCCTCTTCGTCAAAGAACACAACATCAACGGCCCCCTCGATAACATGGAACGATTCACTCTTGTTCAAATGTTTATGCGGCCGGACATAGGTATCCCGCGCGTGAATAATAAACATTTCATGCAGTCGATCATTCACATCCTTATGGGCGCACAGCCGGATCCGTTGCCGGTCATTTTCCTGGGCCTTACGTTCTAACTGCTCCATATCCTGCCGGCGGATTTTAACGATCCCATCCTCGGAATAAAGAACTTCAGGATTATAAACCTTGATGCGCATGTTTATGTTCCTCGTCAACAACAGCCAATAGTTCTAAGACATGTTTGCTGGCCGGAAAAATAGACTTAAATGTCCCGCCCTGATCCGTAAAATTTTTATTATTGGCTATTACTTTTTCTTCGCTTAGAGGATTAAGGCTCAGGAGACAAAGTTTAATATGTTCTTCAAGGAGAGAATGAGATCCATAAATAGGCAATCTCGAACCCGGCATAAAAAGCCCTTTTTTGTTGGAATTGTCATCAACAAAAAAAGCAATGTCCTCCTTAAGACCCAAGAAATTCACAAAGGCACAGGCAAGATGGCCTGCCCCAAAAAGGGCGATCTTCCCCTGATCGCGTCTATATTCTTTTAAATACATCCTGAGTCTCCGGGACTGTCCAGACAAATTGTCCGCGAAAATTTTGATTCGTTTCCGCTCCTTCTCCTGCAAATCCGCGGATGTCTCAACGGCATCCGTTCGCTCAAGAGGCTGAACAACCGCGATCAACGAATCCTCAAATAGATAAGGGTAACGTTCATACCGGCAGAGGGAAAAGCCCATGCGCGCGAAACACTCTTGAAAAGTCACCGGCGTGAAATAAAGGATATGTTCTTCCCAGAGCGTTGTATAGTCGTGTCTATCGAAGGCGCGGCTGCAATCCGGGACCTCCAAGACGATATAACCGTCGGGATGAATTAATTTCTTGATCGCCTGCAGAAAAAGATACGGGTCATAGGCGTGTTCAAAGACGTGTCTGACGATCACCAGATCCGCTGCGCCATACTTTTGAACAATCTTTTCCGCGGCGTCGCAGGTCAGTCGGTCTTGAATCATCTCGGCCCCGCAGCGGGAGTCAAGAATATCCAAATCCTCTCTTGGATTCACACGCCAGGTTCGCGTAAAGCCTTTTTTGTTAAATCGCGCTAAGGTGGTGTCATCTTTAAACGTCACCCCGCCTATCACAGATTCTCTTGTTATTCCCGGCAGATGACAAAGCTTTTCAACAAACGCGTCCAGGTGTCCTTCCGGTTCGTTATAAGAAATCCAGTCCACGCGCGGCACGACTTCGTTCACCGCAACAGGCTTCAAACTCTGGACCATGCCGCACGCCTGACATTGACCGATCACCATCGGGAAAACGGCTTCTGGAGCGTCGGCCGTCGGTAAGAAACGATTGGCAATCGGCTGTCTGCCGAGATCTAACACGTCTTCGACGTTCTGTGTTCTACAAATAAGGCATCTGTTCATGGATTTCCGACCGTTTCTGTTTCAGCCTTGTCTGCTTGACGTTTATTCTCAAACGCGCATGTCAATTTCATTCCATCTTCAAGACCGGTAAATGAAAAATCCCTGAATAATTGAACAAACCGCGCGTTATCAAAGGCATTGTCCACTTTGTCTTTAGTCCGCTGCCGCGATGTTATATTTAATTCAGAAAAAAGAAGCCCTGAAAGGATACCCAGGACATCTCTAAACGTATAACTCTGACCACTCGCGACGTTCAACACCCCGGCATGGGCGCGTAGCGCTAATCGGCAGACAATTTCACTGATATCTTCCACATAAAGAAATTCACGGAGTTCTGTTCCATCCCCCCATAAAGTAATCGGTTCTTTATGAAGCGCAGCCTTGAGGAATCCCACAGGGCCATACGTCGCGCCTAAATCACCCGGCCCATAAATGAGCGGGGGCCGAAGAATCGTCAGAAAACCGCCATCCCGCGCGCTCATCACCTTGGTCAATAACCGCTCCGCGGCATACTTAGCCAATCCATAATAAGACGTGGGTTGAATGGGAGTGCCTTCCGTAATACGTGTGTTGTGGATGTCCTCGCCGTAAACAGCCGTAGAACTAAAAAAGATAAACCGCCGTACCGGATGCTTTTCTAAGACGCGGGCGATATTAACCGTCATAAGCATATTTTGCAAAAAGGTATCCAACGTATCGCCGAACTGCCGCTTGATGGCCGCCAACAGGACCACCGCCGTATGGCCGTCGAAGATCTCGGCTAATCTTCCAGCCTCGCCTTCTTTTGTTAAATCGATCGCCGGATAAGAGAGCCCCATACATTCCATCTCAGGAAATAAATATTGAAATCTCCTTTTCAAATGCGTGCCGATAAAACCGGAGTCACCCAGGATAACAAAACGATGAATTTCACTATTGAGAGAAGATTCAAAATCACGCATTAAACAAATCCAATATGTTCTTGATCGGCATTAAGATATTCCAAGACGAGTTTATTTTTGACATTGGCCACACAATGATGATTACAAACTTTTGAAGGATTCACTTTGAAAAATTTACTCTTATCGGAAAACCAAAAGTCTTTAAACCGACGATTCTTGATTGATCCAATTAATCCTTCTTCCAGATTGTAGGCCTTATCCTGACAGGGATAAATATTCAGATCCGCCCCTATGACCGGCAAGACTTGGAGATAGGGACACCAGGGGTAATCTTTCTTAAATTTTTCATCCACCTCATGATAGGCATCGAAGATTTCTAATTTTCCATCCTTATTATCCTCTTGAAATTTCTGAAGCTGATCTTTGACCCTGTTAAAAAACGGCTTATGGTATTCATTGGTTTCTCGGCCTTCATTGCTGACAATACACGCGGACACCTTCACACTGTCAACGCCGATATCTCTTAATTTTTGCAACATGTCATAGACATGCGCCTGATTATCCTGATCAACGATATAACTCACCCCTAAAAGACAACTCCCCCCATACCTTTTGAAGTCTTTCATATTCTGAATAACTTTGTTAAATTCATTGTCACCGACACCCCGGTATTTCGCGTAACTGGGTCCGTCCCAGCCATCCATGGAAACACGCACCCACTTGGCATGACGCGCGAAAACATCGGCGACTTCTCCCTTCATGCGAGCGCCGTTGGTCAAAGACGCGAAAAGAATCGGAGAATCCGCCAGCCGCTTGACCGTTTTTAATAAGAAAGGATAGGCGAACGGCTCGCCTCCGCCGCTGAACGTAACCGCCTTGACGCCCATTTCGATGATGTCATCGAGAATTTCCATCATCTTCTCTTCAGGAATAAAGTCTTTGGTCACCATGTCTTTGCCCAACTGAAGGTCGCTTGCCTTATAGGCGCAATACCAGCAATCATGATTGCAGACATTGGTCGGTTTGATTCTTATATGAATGGGCGCTAGGATTTCTTCCGTCTCTTCAGGAAGAGAATCAATCTTGTCCTTATAATGAAAAACTTTCATGGGGGTATATAAATGGCCCATGCTTTCCTCTCTTAAGAATATTTACTCGAAATAGATAAACTCGTAATCACCCGTGTATCCAAATTCCTTCAATACCCATACCCATTCCTGAGGCGTAAAAAACAACGCGCAGGTCAGCGCCCAGCATTGAAGATTGAACAGCTCATCCACATCGCGATAACTTTCAACGGAAATATATTTATGCTTCCCTACCCGTTCGATCTCTTGTAAGGCTGATTTTAAATCATAGAGGTGTAAATTAAATAACGTCGTCGCGGAAATAACGAGATCAAATTCCTTGTTTTGAAAAGGATACCGGTCTTGCGCCCTATGAACAAACAGGCAATCTTTTATTTCCTCCTTGGCATGGGTAACGGCATAAGAAGAAAGATCAAATCCGACAACGCGGCAGTCCGGAAGGAGCTTTTTAAATTCATACAGTAAAAAACCTTTGCCGCAGCCGACGTCCAGGATATTCGCTTTGCCCTGAAGGTCATAAACCTTGATGAACTCCCGGGCAACCGTCTCCCACCGGCCGTCGTACTGATATCCGCCGTAACCGTAGCGTCGGTCTCCATCCCAAAAATCCTTACCGTATTCCCGCGCGATTTTGGAGCACGCGGCCTTCTCGTTGATCATCCGGCCGAGATAATCTCTTTTAGATTTTTTGTGTAAGGGCGTAATGATTTCTAATAATTTTCCCATGAGTTATCCCCACATCCGCGAAGGAGCGCATCCCTTTGCCGGATCATTAACTTGTGTGAATTGCGTAATCACTTTCACCAGATTGTCCGTCGTAATGCCGTATTCCGCCATCAGGCTCGATTGGGAACCGTATTTTTCAGGAAACACATCGGGAATGCCGATTCGTTTAAACCGCTTAGGGGCGCTAAAATTGGCTTCCATCAGAAGCTCGGCCACAGCGCCCCCTAAGCCTCCGATGATCGTATGTTCCTCAATGGTCACAATCACCGGGACTTTGGCCGCGTACTTGAGGATAGTCGACTGGTCCAAGGGTTTCAGGGTCGGAACATGCAGGACAGAAACTTTTAAACCTTGCCGGGCCAATTGATCCGATGCCTCAAGGCCGTTGCGCAGGGTAACACCGGTCGTCATAATCAAGGCGTCTGTCCCTTCTCTCATAGGAAAAGCCTTACCGATATCAAAGGACACCTCCTCCCCGGTCACGACAGGCTCGAATCCTTTTGCGATCCTGATGTAGATTGGGCCGGGATAATCCACGGACTTGAGCATCAGACGGCGCATCTCGTTGGCATCAGCGGGCGCCACAATCGTCATGTGGGGAATGGCCCGCAGAATAGCCAGATCGTCGATCGCCTCATGGGTCGGACCTAAAGGCGCGTACACTAAACCCCCGCCGTTGCCGAGCAGCCGTACGTTCACACGATGCATGCATAAATCAATGACCACCTGCTCAAAGACCCGCCGTGTCAAAAATGTCGCGATGGTATTCACATAGACAATCTTTCCCTCCATGGCGAGGCCGGCCGCCATACCGATGATATTGGCTTCACTGATGCCTTCCATAAAAAACCGATCAGGCATTTCCTCTTTAAAGTTCTGTAGCGTCCCAACCCCCAGATCAGAACCGATAAAGAAAATCCGTTTATCCTGTTTGGCCAGTTCATAAACCATATCGAGACTCGTCTTGCGCATCAACCGACCTCCAATTCTTCAAACAGACTCTGGATCTCTTCCTCCGTCACCTTATTCTTGTGGTGCCAGTGCAGATTATTCTCGGCGCGGCTGATGCCTTTCCCCTTGACCGTGTGACAAATGACCACGGAGGGTTTCTGATCTTCAATGGGAAGACGCGTAAAAGCGTGACGAAGTTCCTCGATATTATGCCCGTCAATCTCTTGGACACCAAAACCAAAGGCTTTCCATTTATCGGCAAAAGGTTCAAGGTCCTGGACCTCAAAGGTGGTCGCGTAAGATTGATGTTTATTATAATCGACGACGACCGTGAGGTTGCTTAACCGGTGTTTCCCGGCGCACAAAGCCGCCTCCCAGACAGATCCCTCATTGCATTCCCCGTCACCGACAATAACAAAGACACGGTGATCCGCCCGCTCGTATCTGGCATTAATGGCCAATCCAACACCGATTGGAAGCCCGTGACCTAAACTGCCCGTGGAGGCCTCCACGCCGGGAACCTTAATTTCCGGATGACCTCCCAGGAGTCCATCCGTCTTAGAAAATTTCAACAATTCCGTTTCTGAAAAGAATTTCTTGTCCGCCAGAATGGCATACAAGGCAAGACAGCCATGCCCTTTGCTGAGAACGCAGCGGTCTCTCTGGGGCCAGCGCGGATTACCGGCATCGAACCTTAACACATCATCATAAAGAACACGCAGGATCTCAACTAAGGAAAGCGCGGAGCCGACATGTCCCCGTCCCCCGGCCTGAAGCATTTTCACTATCATTTTGCGCAAGTCTCGCGATCTTTTATCCAGTTTCATACGCCCTCTGACTTTAGTTGCATCGATGATAAGGAAATTCTTTATAAGTCTCCTTCATTTTGCTCAACATATTCCTGGCCTTCAGCAATTGCTTCTGCCGTATTTCTTTTCGATCCGCGTGACTCGGCATCTCCCACCCCCGTCGCTTGAGGCCGCCCGGAAGGAATTCATTCAAGAAGATTAAACACCACTTGAGCCCGAAAAAAGGATATAAGACAGCCGCTCGCCGCTCCAGGTGATCATCTTCCACAAAAATATCATAGACCTTAACGGCGAAGCGCCGCTTGAGATCCTCCCCAAGGTTCATCGCCGGATGAAGGAGAAAATCCGCGATCATTTTCGCCGGGTCATCCCAGCCGAAATATTCAAAATCCAGAAAAACGATCCGGCCGCTGGGACCGCGAATCGCATTATGAAAACCAAAATCCGAAGGGCTCAAAACCCTTTGCGATATGCTGATGTCCGTATCAAAAAACCAATGATGTTCTCTATATCTTTCTTGCCCCCAGCCGGTCAAGACTTCAAAAAAAGGGATAAAATCATGATGTAAGTACGCCCTCAGCTCATCGTATCCATCCCCCTTATTTTCTTGACTCATCAATTTTTCTAATCTTGACTGTATATTCGTAACAGCCTCTTTTGCTGAAAAGCATGCTTCAGAGGCGCGCGCGAACTGATGCGTTGCTGTTTTATTTCTCAATTCTTTTAATGTTGTCAGAAAATCCAGGGCCTCATCCATCTCTTGGGCATTCACATCCCGTGTATTAATTTTTTCCCCTTCCACAAATTCATAGACCGCGCAACCCTGGTCCCTGTTCATGGCAACCGGACGAGGAATATGCCTCAACCCATTGTTCCAGAGAAACAAAAGACTTGAAAATTCATTCCCCACCCGGTCCCGCGGATCTTCCTCATGAGAAAAATACAGTTTAAACACATACAATTTTAGATCTTCAGCCATAAGCCGGTAAACTTTGCTGTTCCCCCCGCCGGTCATTCTTTCCACACGACGGATCGGCTGTCCGAGGATATCCGCGGCCACGGTCTTGATCTTATCTAAAGTCAGATTATCCGCGTCTTTCAAAGAAATAATCATAAATCGCCTTCCAGGAAACAAAACTTTTTATAGGAGAAACGACGGATTGCTGCTGATAAGGATCATAAAGAATCTTCTCCACGGCTTCAGGGAAGGAATCTTCCAAAAAGGTCTCCTCCAGATCATCGATGAAATGCGTACACCCCAGAGTTTTGACGCGCGCGATCTTATTTTGCCGGGTCGGTTCAAAATAGATGTTTTCTTGACGTAAACCCAAACCGTCTTTATCAAAAAACCCGTTCCTGATCATCCACGTCCCGGCGGCCTCACGCAGATTAATGCCGTATTCATCCCTAGCCGCGAACTCCGTCTTATGACTGATAATGGAAACCCTGATTCCGTCGTTCTTGCAGGCATGAAAGAACATCTTCACACCCTCAATCAGCCTGGCCTCATCCATGGCCTGGCCATACGCGTAGGCCTGAAGCCTTTGCCACGCGGTTTCTCCGTCAGGCAATTGACGGATTTTATCCCGAATATTCTTTTTGTTTTTTCTTTCATCAACGCCGATCATTCCCCATGCGACAGCTTTATGATGCAAAACCTCATCATACGTCACAATCGTATTATCAAAATCAACTCCTAAAATGTACTTCAACGGACAAACCCCTTATATCCTTTAAATAAAATTCACGTGCTCGACTGGATTCTTTAACTCCCAAAGGTACCGATTGATCTCATCCATCCGGCAATTAACGCGGCAACAGGAAACATCCATCTGCCCTTCGACCCACGAAAGAGACTTCCTTCTTTTTTCACCTTCCCATATTTCCCTGAAGGTCTGCTCATAAATATTCCCGTACAAAAACCGGTCGTCATTCAGATAAACACTGCATCCCCAGACATTGCCGCCGGCGTCGATGTACGACCAGAAAGGAAGCGCGATACAGCGCTCATAGCGGTGTTCCGCGGCGTCCCACTTCTGCATTGTCTGCGAACGGAAGATGACTTGAAAATGATCGGAGTTAAACTTCTTCAACTCCGCGCTCAACAACTGATATTCATCGTACTTTATAGATTTATACTGATCCGTTTTACTTTGGGTGTGCTGGGAATAGGGTTTGACAACCAAATAATCCATACCGATATCCCGCGCGATTTGCGCCAGGGGCACCGCTTCGCTTTTGTTTTCCGGCAATAACACCATCTGCATTCCTAACGTGCACGCCGCCTTCATTTCACGGCGCAGCTCCGCGGCCTTGCGCATATTATCAATCACCCGCTGAAAATCTCTGTCTTTGGCCCTGTGAATTTTTGCATACGTCTCCTGCGTCGCCGCGTTGATACTCACCTTGATCCAGTCCGTCACATCGAGAATTTTTCCGGCGGTTTCCTCTTTCATGAGCGTCCCGTTGGTCGTAAAAGCCACGTCTATTCCGGACTTTTTTGTATGCCGCGCGATTTCCGCCATCTCCTGATGCAAAAAAGGTTCTCCCTCTCCGGCATACATAATGCTTCTTAGTCCCAGCTTCCCCATCTCTGAAAGTCTCTCTTTGAATAACTCCGTCTTCAGTTGCCGGTTTTTGTATCCCATAAAATCCAGACCGCAAAACGTGCAGCGATGATTGCAGGCTCCCGACGGACTGACTTCCATGTAAATGGGATAAATATTCTTTCCTCCCAACCAGTCATTGACCCTGGGGACGTGATACATCAGCTTGTGCTTATCGATTCTGTACTTATCCGCCTGCATACTTGATCCTGCTCTTAGACATGGGTTATTTCACTGAGTCTCGACTTGTTCAGTAATAAAATATCCACCAAACAATGACACAACAAATGATGGATCGCTTCCACATAGCCATATTCAGCGATGGGCACATAAAAATTGTATTCCCCTTCGCTTCTTAACGGATTGTGCTCGTCAAAACCGGAAAACGTCACGACCTTCAACCTTTTTTTCTTGGCCGCGGCCACGCCGCGTAAAATATTCTCAGACTTCCCCGAACTGCTGATGGCCATCAACACATCGCCCTCTTCCCCGAATATTTCTATGGATTTCTCAAACGCGTACGCGTACCCGATATCGTTGCTCAGACAGGTCAACAAGGTGCTGTCGTTGAACGTGATCGCCTTGATCCCGATATTCTTCCAGAAATCGACGGCCATATGACTGGCAATCGCCGCGCTTCCACCATTACCGATAAATATTAATTTGCGCTTTTGACAGGCCTGCTCGCAAATAACATGAATGACTTTCTCCAAAGCCCCGTCCAGCGGCAACGCGTTCCCGCGATGATCCGTGGCGACGACGCCATCGTATAATTCTTTGAGCATGTTCCGATGATTTTTGATTTGCTCGATCATTTTAATAACCTCGTGATAAATTTGCTTAAGTCCACGAAATTGACCGGTTCCCGGTTGCAGACGATCTGAACAGCCAGCGAACCGACGGCGTTGCCGATAAAAGACACCAAATCCTGGGACATCCCCGAAGCGAAACAGGGGCCCACAAAGGCAAAAAAGGCGTCTCCGGCCCCAATGGGATCCACCACCCGGTACGCGAAGGCCGGCGTTTCATGATACCCTTCCGTCCTTGAATAACATAAGGACCCCGAAGCCCCCCGCGTGGCAATCATCACTTCGCATCCCATTTGATTATAAACATTCTTGGTCAAGGCGCGGATATCGCTGAATTTATCATGCGAAGCCAGTCTCAATTCCATCTCATCAACGCAGACGCAATTGGCCTTGGGATATTTTGTCACCAGATTGTACCCGAGATTCGCGCTGTTCGTTTGAACATTAAGGGCGAGATATTTAGACTTGGCGCAGATAAGCTGAATGATCCTGCTGGTCAACAATCCATGCCCGAAATCAGAGACAATGACCAAGTCGTATTGACCGATGATTTTCTCGATTTTTTGCGCGATCTTGGTCTCAACGCTCTTGGGGATATCGTCATCCCTCATAAAACAAATTTCAAAGAGCTTTCTATTGCTGTACTGATCCACATATCTTCTCTTGACGATCGTGCCGGTTTCCGGCCGGACAAAAAATATCGGATGAATGTTCGGATTTAATTTCCGTTCAATAAACTCCCGATGAGAATCCTTTTCTCCCAGGACCGTCAACAGATCCACTTTCCCGCAAACACTGGCCGCGTTATTGGCCGTGGCCAGACTTCCTCCCGCGAACATCTCCTGTGAGACATGCCGGTTGACGATGAGATGCTCTTTAGACGATTTTCCCATGGAGTGGGTGTAATGATACTGATCGATGATGGCGTCACCGATGACCAAGGCTTTCATGTTCTTAAGTTTTTGCAATGAATCGATAATAAACTCGATGGAGTGTCTTTTCGCGATCGCCCTTAAATATTTCACGGTCCTGGGGGGATACACATCCAGGTAGCTGTTGATGAGCGTTGAGGAACTGAACGTGATGTCGTCGGTGAACACGATTCGCCCTCCGACGGACCGGATGGCCTCTTCCTCTTCATAAATCTTTCCGGTAACATCTTTTTCTTTTTGTTTATATTCAACGCCTTTGGCATAAATGTCGGGTTTAACTTTTTTAATAAAGTCCGTGGCGGTCGTCGAGTCGACAATAGAGACATAATCCGTCATGGCCAAAGAGGCCAGGGTCTCGGCCCGTAAATGCTCGTTAAATATGGGACGGCCCGGCCCTCGCTTGACGTATTTATCCCGCGTCAAACTCACAATCAGGATATCCCCTTCCTTCTTGGCCATATTAAAATGCCGGATATGTCCCAGATGAACAAGGTCGAAAACGCCGTGACACAAGACGACCTTCTTCCCTTTTTGTTTCATTTTCTCAACGACCCTGGAAAGTTCCTGGGGTGTTTTGATTTTATTCGAAATCGCTGTCAGGGTGCTCACTTTTCTTCCTTAACCAGGTATTTAAACCAGTCTTCCGTGGCCTTGGCAATGGTCTGCGGCGTCCAGAGCGGGGCCTGGCGCCAATATTCAATATTGGCCAAAATCTTCCGCACCCCTTCTTCCATAGAAACCCTGGATTCCCAGCCGAGTTTATTTTTAATTTTACGGATATCCGCCCAGGTACAATCCGGTTCCCCGGGCCTTTTGGGGATATGCACCTTTTCCCCTTCTAATAACGAAACCAATCGATTAATGCTCTGAGGGTTTCCCGTCCCGACGTTGAAGATTTCATTTCTCACATCGGCGTACGCGGCCGTTAGAAAAGCATCGACCACGTCCGACACGTACGTAAAGTCCCTGGTCTGCGTCCCATCGCCTACGACGGTAAATGGCTTGTTATTTATTTTCTGCGCCAGAAAAACCCCAAAGACCGCGCCGTAGGTCCCGGACGTCCTTGAACGCGGGCCGTAGACATTAAATAATCGCAAGGACACCACATCCATCTGATAGACCTGCCCCCAATGAAGGGCTGTTTCTTCTCCTAAATATTTCGTGAGGGCGTACGGGTATTGAGGACTTATCGGCGCTGTTTCAGGGGTCGGGTAATATTCTTTAGGCGGGATGCCGTAACAGGAAGACGAGGCTGTATAAAGAAACTTTTTGACTTTGGATAACCGGGAGGCCTCCACCACATGCATCGTTCCGGTCACATTCGACGTGTAATATTCCCGGGGATTTACCATCGAAGGCACGATGTCCGCCAACGCGGCCATATGAAAAACCATGTCCATCCCCTGAAAGTAGGGAAGAATTTTCTCAAAATCCCGGATATCCGCCTGCGCTAAACGGATCTTTCCCTGCTGATGGGCTAAATTATCCGGACGGCCCGTGGAATAATTATCCAAGACCGTGACCCGATGGCCTTCTTGAACTAAACGGTCAACCAGGTGGCTCCCGATAAACCCCGCCCCGCCGGTGACAAGAACATTTTTGCTTTCCATGATTCAATCCTTTACTTTTGTCAAGAACTGTCTATTCTTCCTCTTCAACCATCGGTACCCGTGAAGGCGTTATTCCGGCACATCATCCATCGACCAGCGTGATTCCTCGATGGCATAATCATCGGAAATTTTATTCACAAGGACTTTCAGGTCTTTCACGGTCATCCAGTCGGTATTGCGGTCGGAGGTATAGCCGAAACCCGCGGAACACTCTTTTCCTTTTTGAGAAGCAAGGTTTTTCCTCAAATGCCCGTTTTGCTGAACAATAAAACATTCTTTAAACCGGACCGTGCTTCGGGCCTCATCTTCACTGATTAATGTCTCATGGATCTTTTCTCCAGGCCTGATCCCGACGACTTCCCGCTTGCATTTCGGAGCGATGGCCTGGGCCAGGTCGACGATCTTCATAGAAGGGATGCGGGGCACAAAGATTTCTCCCCCCTTGGCCATGGCCAAGCACTTAATGACAAAATGGACCGCCTGGTCCAACGTGATCCAGAAACGCGTCATTTCCGGATCGGTAATCGGTAATACGCCGGTCTTGGCGCGTTCCTGGAAAAACGGGATCACGGAGCCCCTGCTTCCCAAGACATTGCCATAACGCACCACCGCGAATTTGGTTCGATTCGCGAAAGGATCATTGTATTCCGCCACAAACAATTTGTCGGAGCACAGTTTCGTGGCCCCATAAAGATTGATCGGATTACAGGCCTTGTCCGTTGAGAGGGCGATGACTTTCTGGACTTTATTCTGAAGGGCGGCGGCAATGATATTCATGGCGCCGATCACATTGGTTTTGATATATTCTTCCGGATTTCTTTCAGCCGCGGGGACCTGTTTCAAGGCGGCGGCGTGAACCACATAATCCACCCCTTCAAAAACCCGGCAAAGCCGGTCCTTGTCTCTGACATCTCCCAGCACATATTCCAGACACGGATACTTAGAAGGACTCCATTTCTGCGTCATTTCAAACTGCTTCAACTCATCACGGCTGAAAATAAGCAAACGTTTGGGTTTATATTCCGTCAGGACAATCTGTATCAACTTCTTCCCGAATGAACCTGTTCCGCCGGTCACTAAAATCGTTTTGTTGTCTAATATCTTCGCGCTCATCTTTCATCCCCCTTATGCCACATAAAAGATTGATCTCTGGCTAATTCCTGAACCAGATTAATCATTGGAATACTGTTTATCTTGTCCCTTTGGATATCCTCTTTACAGATCAGTAACGTTCCTTTAATGTTTCCCGGCGGGAATTCCTCGACATACGTAATTTTGTAATCGGTCATTCCCATGTCCTTAAAAACCATTTCAATGAGTAACGCGAAATCGGATTTCCCCAGCACCGTGAAATGCCGTTCCCCTTCGGTGTACAATTTAACAACAACCTCTTTAATCCTCTCTTTAATTAATCCCATGGAATGAATGGTCTTGAGGGTGTACTTGACAGACTTGCGCATTTTTTCGGAGAATCCTTTGGGGGTCAGGAGATACTGGACTTTACGCTTGTTCAATTGGCTGATCCGGATAAAACCCTTGGCGACGAGCCGGCGGATCAGCATGTTGGTAAGCCCCAGGGAAAGATCTAACTGGCGAGACAAATCTCGTTGATTCGAACCAAGATTCGATCCAATGATATTGATTAACTCAAATTCTCTTTCGTTCAATGTGTCTTTGGGCATAGTCGGACCTGTCATGTTCAAATAGTGAACACATTATAAGGTAATGACTTTGACTGTCAACAAAAAATTCGAAGAAACCTAAAAAGCATTTGCTTTAAAAGACTTTCAGTGCTAAAAAATCTCCAATAAGAACCCTGGCTCTAGTGCGCCGTCAAAATAATTATTAATAGATATTTTCAGAAAAGGCGCAGTGTTGTACTGTGTACCACTATCAACAATTAAGTTGACTCAGTACCAGCCGCGGGACTTCATTACCATCGAAAAATATGATCAACAAACTGATCCCATGGATTTCCAGGTACCACCGTTTAACGCTTGCCCTTGTTTTCTTAGCGGGCGGGTTGTGGGCGCGGTATCTCCGATTTCAAACCAGAGAACTCTGGAACGATGAACTTTTTCAAATCAAAAATACCCTGGGCGCCTTCAAACCCGTTTGGCAGAGGCTTCCCAATGGCGAATTAACCTGTTTTCCCGGCGATTATCTGATCACCTACCCCTTTGTCCAAATCTTCCACCCGGAAAAATGGGGGATGACGATCCCTCACATCTTGGCGAGCGTTCTGGGGTTTTACTTCTTGTATCGTATTTGCCAAAAACATCTCAAAACTTTTCTCGCTTTTTTCATTACCTTTACCATTTACTCCTTTAACCACAATCTTGTTTATCATGCCTTTGAGATCCGGCCCTACGCGGTGTTGCCGACCCTGGCCCTCGGCGTTTTTTATTTTTCCGACCTAATCATCAATCACTCAATGTCGTTAAGCCGATGGAAAAAAATCGGGATCGGCCTCTTTTTCACTTTTACCGTCCTGTATCACGCCTACGGCATGCTCATTCTTTTTTGCTGTATGACCTTTTTCCTCCTCGCCAGGACAGATAAAACGCCTTTGCCTCAGGTCCTGAAAGAACTGGCGCCTTTTTTACGCAATTTAACCCTGGTGACGGTTCCCCTCTTTCTCTGGTATGCCGGCGGTAATCCGGATTTCAACTCCCGGACCAGCCTGGATCGGGGCATTAATACCTTTGATTACATCCCTAATCCCCTGATGAATTTCAACGAATTCTTCGAGACGGTTACCAATAACCTGATCGCCTTCAAGAAATTCAAATTCAAATTCTTTCTCAACGGCATCTGGCTGGCCTTTTTACTGCCGCATTCTTTACGTCTTAAACAAATCGGATTTTTCCTTCTATTGATTGTTTTGCCCATCGAATTAGCACTGCTGGGAGATTTGCATAAAGGCTACTGGTTTGTCCAGCGTCAGTTTGTCTGGGTCATGCCCCTGTACGCCTTTTTCCTGGGATGGTGCTGGGACGCGATTCTGATGTATGTAACGAATTCAAAACTTTATTTATCTTTTCAAAAAAGCCTCCTAAAACCGAACGTGGAATAAGAAAATGCGAACGTTTTTAAAGAAACTATCTTCCGGGATTAACAATTACCCTTTGCTCCTGGCAACGACGGTATCGTTCTTCTATTGGATGTATTTATGTTTCTCAACGAAGATGGAAATTGTGCATGACGCTATCGGTTATGAAGATCTGGGGACCATGCTCGCTCAAGACGGCTGGCTGGAATATTTTCGAACAGGGCCTCATCGGGAGCCCCTCTACCCGTTTCTGATTTCGCTTTCCATGAGATTGGCGCCGCGCCTGTCGTTATCGTATCAAACCATCCAGGCCTTGATCCAGGTTGCCTTTTTGTTCCTGACGCAATTCCTCGCCGCTCGCTTGATGCGGCGTCTTGGGATACGCCCCGTCCTCATCCTGTTGACCACCCTGTACATCGGCTTTTCTCCCGCTCTCGTGAACTCGGCTTTTAGCCTGTTTTCCGAGATCATTTCTTACCCTTTGGTTCTTGGCATTATTTTAATCGGCTCCAAATCTTTTGACGCTCTGCTCAAAAATGAATTCAAGGGGATTCAACTCTTCTTTTACGCCGTTTCCCTGGGGATACTCTTTTCCTTGACGACATCCGTTAAAGGCGCCTTTGAATATCTCTCCTTATTTCTGATGCTTCCTTTTGTTCTGTTAATCCTTAAAGGCGTATTTTCCCGTCAAAGGGTTTTATGCTTGAAGGCTTTCCTTTTCTTCCTGACCTCTTTAATCATCACTCAATCGATCACGGGTTTTTATAAAATGATGAACCAACGCCACAACGGCTATTATACCGTCACCGACCGGGGAGCGTGGATGTTGTATGGGGCGGCCGAGAAACGGATTCAGCAGCTCTCTCCCAGGAAAATAGCGGCCGGACTGGCATTCAGCGCCGGGGAAGGCGCCTGCCTCTCGGCCTTTAGTGAGGAAGAGTGTAACGCGTGGGCGTTTCAAACCTCGGATTTCATCGGCATGACGAAATTACTGTACTTTCACGCTGAGGGCTTCTCCCCAAAAGAAACTAATGCCCGTCTTCTCGCCCTAGCGACCCAAGACATGCGCAAGAACCCTGTTCGCTACCTCGTCGCGACAACGATCGAGAGCACAAAAATGTTTTTTTGGGAATCGACCAGGATTGGCTTCGTGACCTATCCGCCGGCTTTAAATCGACTATTCAATTTCTCTCCTTTCAAGAATGGCCTCCGGTTTATCATGAGCTTCCTGACCATGCTTTCTTTCATTTATCTTTGCCGGCGTATCGTCATTCACAGGAAAAAGGTATTTGCATCCCCAACTCCTGAAACGGGAATTTTATTATTTATCTTTATTCAAATAATCGGGTTCATCGGGTTATATTCCCTTTTTTCCATTCTGACACGCTACGCCTTTCCCATTGTCCCTCTCTATTTAATTCTCATTGCCTGCATGCTAGAGGCGCTTTTGCAATATAAAAAACATAACACCCCTTTCGAACCCCATGTCCAAGCGCGATAACATGCACATCCTGGGAATCTCCGCCTTTTATCACGACAGCGCGGCCTGTCTTATCAAAAACGGGGAAATTGTCGCCGCGGCCCAGGAAGAACGCTTCACCCGCAAGAAACACGATGACGCGTTTCCTCATAACGCCGTCCACTACTGCCTTAACGCCGCGCACATCACCATCCAGGACGTCGATTTTGTCGGATACTATGAAAAACCGTTTCTGAAATTTGAACGTCTTCTTCTGACCTATCTGCATTTTGCCCCGTCCGGCCTGCGCTCTTTTCTCAAGGCCATGCCTCTCTGGCTCAAGAAGAAAATATTCTTAAAGGATTATATCGCCCAGGAACTGAATTACGACGGAGAGATCCTCTTCACCGAACATCACGAATCGCACGCGGCCTCGGCCTTCTTCCCCTCCCCTTTTGATGAAGCCGCCATATTAACACTCGACGGCGTCGGGGAGTGGGCCACGTCCAGTTTTGGATCCGGAAAAGGGAATCAGTTCGAACTCATATCCGAGATGAAATTCCCCCATTCCCTGGGACTGTTGTATTCCGCGTTTACCTATTACACCGGCTTTCGCGTCAACTCCGGCGAATATAAACTCATGGGACTGGCCCCTTACGGCGAGCCGAAATATCGGGATCTGATTAAAAAAGAACTCCTCGATTTGAAGGACGACGGCTCCTTCAAACTGAATATGAAATACTTTAATTATTGTGTCGGACTCACCATGACCAACACCAGGTTTCACGATCTGTTCGGAGCTCCTCCCCGAAGGCCGGAGACAAAGATCACGCAACGCGACGCGGACATCGCCCGCTCCATTCAGGAAGTCACGGAAGAAATCATGGTCAAAATGGCCCATCATGTCCACGCCGTCACGAAAAAAGATTATTTATGTCTGGCCGGAGGCGTGGCCCTGAACTGTGTGGGGAACGGAAAGATCCTGCGGGAAGGGCCGTTTAAGAAAATATGGATCCAGCCCGCTGCGGGCGACGCTGGCAGCGCCCTGGGTTCCGCCCTGTTTATCTGGCATCGGTATTTGGGGAATCCGCGCAAGGCCGACAACACCCATGATTTTCAAAAAGGTTCATACCTCGGGCCTCAAGGAAATGACGCGGACATCAACGCCCTCAGGACTCAATACGCAGCGGACTTTCAACGCTATGAATCGCGCGACCTCGCCGTCAAGATCGCCCAATGTATCAAGGACCAGAAAATTGTGGGACTCTTCCACGGGCCCATGGAATTTGGGCCCCGCGCCCTGGGGAACCGCAGCATCATCGCCGATGCCCGATCCACGCAGATGCAATCGCTCTTGAATGTCAAAACAAAATTCCGGGAATCCTTTCGTCCTTTCGCCCCCAGCGTGCTTGAAGACAAAGCCCCGGAATATTTCGAGATTAACGGCTCAAGCCCGTACATGCTCCTCGTGGCCCCTGTGCATAAAAACATGATTTATCCAGACGCCAAGACAACCGGCACGGACCTCCTGGACAAACTGAAAGTCAACCGCTCCCGCATTCCTGCCGTGACGCACGTTGATTATTCAGCCCGTGTGCAAACCGTTTCTCAGGAAACAAATCCCTTTTTTTATCAAATCATTGAAGAGTTTTACAAGCTCACAGGCTGTCCGGTCGTTATCAATACTTCCTTTAATATCCGTGGAGAACCCATTGTCTGCACCCCGGAAGACGCTTACCGGTGCTTTATGTGCACCAACATGGATTACCTGATTGTGGAAAATTATTTCTTTGATAAAATAGCTCAGCCCCAAAAAGACAAATTCAAGAAAGAAGACATTTCTCAAATACTCGACTAATAGTGCACTAATGACCCCGCAAAAGAAAAAATTACTAGTTTTCGGTTATGGCTTCAGCGTCATCTTCTCGGTGATCGCCTTACGATGGGGGTGGAAACATGGATGGGGAGCCGCCCCGGGGATCTTGATCCTTTTAGGGGGAACTTTCTTGCTCCTGACCCTGTTCAGGCAAGACTGGCTTCTTAAAGTTTATAACCGATGGATGCGCGTGGCGCGCTTCATCGGGGGAGTAGTGACCGCTATTATTCTCACCCTGATGTATTACGGCGTTTTTAGCTTTGTGGGGATTTTACGTCGCGTCCTGAAGAAAGACTGGCTTGAAACTAAAATTGACCCAAAGGCGACGAGTTATTGGATAAAGAGGGAATTAAAACCTTTTAATAAAACCGATTACACAAAACAATTTTAGCCCGCCTTCGCTGAAATGCTTTCGCGTTCAGCTACGGCGGATAAATTTATCCAATTTCACCTCCGGAGGTGAAATTGGCACTTTACAAAGGAAAAAACCATGTCAAAGACGTCCATTATTAAAGAATTCTGGGAGTTCCTGAAGGTGAGAAAAAAATTCTGGCTCGCCCCCATACTTCTCCTGTTGATCCTCTTGAGCGTCCTGATCATCTTCTCCCAAACCTCAGCCGTCGCGCCTTTTATTTATACGCTTTTTTAAATCATCGACTTAGGGTTGTATCTAAACCATAAATCCTTTTCTGCTCGTTGGGAGAATTGAAGAGGGCGCGCAGATCAATACTGACTTTTACAAAAATAAAGGAACACTAGGTAGTCAGCCCCAACTTTCCTCTAATAATTATTTGGAGGATGTTGGGATGTCCCTGCTCCGTCTGAATATTTGTTAAGGAAAGCAGGGATATCTCGACCCACGTTCTCTGAAGGATACGGTTCCATTAGTTGTACGGAGGTCAATAATCTATCCCGGGTTGGGCCTTGATTCCTTTATCAAAGGGATGTTTGACGCAGGTCATCCGCGTGACAAGATCCGCCATATCCATCAAGGCCTGCGGGGCGCCCCGGCCCGTCAGGAGGACATGTTTAAAAGGAGGCTTTTCTTTGAGTTGACGGATCACTTCCTGAGCGTCGAGGAAATTGTAGTCAATGACATTATTGATCTCATCCAGGATGACCAACTGATGTTCCTGATCCGACAACAGATCACAACATTTGATCCAGGCCTTGCGGGCTGTTTCGACATCTCTTTCCAATCCCCCGGTTTCCCAGGTGAATCCGTCTCCCAGGACAAAGACATCACATTGTCCACGAAACATCTTTAAAGCCTTTTCCTCGCCGGTCTTCCATTTCCCTTTAATAAATTGAACGATCGCGACCTTGTACCCATGACCCAAAGCCCGTAAAGCCGTCCCCACGGCCGCGGTGGTTTTTCCCTTCCCCTCGCCGGTGTAAACCATAATCAGGCCCTTTTTCGTAAAGCCCTTAGTTGCTTTGTATTGACGGGGCGCCCGGTCTTCTCGATGATCCATACGCATTCCTCTCCCCGGCTCTGGCTCAAGCCAGGAAAACATTATTTAATCCATACCGACAATAGAACGATGAGAAAGTAAATGAACACCTCCAGCATTTCCCCCGTGGCTCCCATCAAGTCGCCGGTTATGCCGCCTATTTTTTTTTGATAGAATTTCCCAGCACAAAAAACGAAGAGGGCCGATCCGATAAAAAGGCCTATCCCCAGCGATCCAAGAATACAATTCATCGCCAGACAGGAAGCGCTCGCGACGGCCAGTTCCCGAAATCCCACCTTGCCGGCAAAGGCCTGTCCTAATCCTCCTTCGGGGCGCGCGTAGGGAAAAAGATAACTCAAGACCACAAACGACCATCGGGAAAAGGTCAACGCCGTCAGAAAACTCATCTCTCTCACAGGCACGATCATCAAGAACTCCCACTTTAAAAGCACGAGAAAAACAACACTCAGCGTCCCCCAAACGCCGATGCGGGAATCTTTCATCACCGCCAGGATGCCTTCTCTGTTTCTCCCCTGAAAGAACCCGTCAAAGAAATCGGCCAATCCATCGACATGAAGCCCTCCGGATAAAAGGATCGGGAACAAAACAAGTAAAAGACTTTCCAGACGCTCGGACAAGAAAGGCTTTAAACCGGCCACAAGCCCTAATGACAGCGCGGCGATCAAAAAACCTATGAACGGATAAAAAACCATGGACGAAACCAAAGACCTCGTCTTGCTCAATATCCGTGATGGAATCGGGACAATGGTCAAAAAAGAAACAGCGCTGAGGAAATCATACAACAAATGAATCATAAATTTCATGAACCCTTTCGGTCATCCATCTTCGGTCCTTGGTCTTTAGTCTTTGGCCTTTAGTCTCGTGCTTTCCTCTCTCCCACTTTCGCCTCCGCGAACGTGGCGACTTCATTATAAACGCGCACCCCCGCCTCGAGAATCCCCATGGCCAAGGCCGCCCCGCTGGCCTCTCCCAATCTCATGGAAAGATCAAGAATAGGTTTTGTCTTGATTGCTTCCAATATCAGCCGGTGGCCCTTTTCCTGGGATTGATGCGCCATGAAAATATACTCCAGGACGACGGGATTTAACTGAAAGGCAACCAGGACCGCCGCGGCGACAACCCATCCGTCAATGACCAACGGCAGACCCAGGTGGGCGCAGGCCAGAATCGCGCCCGTCATGGCCGCGATCTCGTATCCGCCCAGACATTGCAGGACACCCAACGGAGACCCTAAAGAAGTCTTGTGAAGAACAAGGGCTTGGTCAATGACGCGTATTTTATGCTCTAAGGCTTGATCGTCGAGTCCCGTGCCGCGACCGGTGACGCCTTGGGCCTCCTGATGCAAACACCCGGCGATGACCGCGCTCGCCGCGGTCGTATTCCCAATGCCCATTTCTCCGATGCCCAGAATATCCACCCCTGAGGCGCGGGCCTGATGAACCGCCTCCCAGCCGACCGTCAACGCCTGATCGAGTTCTTCGGCGGTCATGGCCGCCTCACGTTTTATATTCCTGGTCCCTGGCCGGATTTTGGCCTTCCGCAGACAGGGGTGATCCTCAAAGTGTCCATCGACTCCGACATCAATCACTTCAACCTCGGCGGAAACATGTCTGGCCAAGGCATTGATCGTCGCGCCGCCATTTAAGAAATTCATCACCATGGCCTTGGTCACATCCCGCGGGAAAAGGCTCACGCCCTCCGCCTCAACGCCATGATCACCAGCGAAGATCAATATCTTTTTCTTCCCCAGAGAAGGTCTGTCTTTTTTCTGAATGGCCACGATTTTTTCTATCAACGTCTCCAAATATCCAAGGCTCCCTTCAGGCCGCGTCTGCTCCTTAAGCCGCTGCCGCGCCTTTTGCCGCCAAATCGAATCCAGCGGCTGAATATCTTTAGAACGCTGTATCCATAACTCCCGCATCCTGTCCTCCTTTGATATATAACGGAATCCCCGCCGTCATCAAAACAACCGCGTCACTCAGACGGGCGATCTCCTGATTAATCCTTCCCAACTCATCCGCGAAACGCCTGGCCAACGTGTTCTCCGGCATAATACCCGAACCGACTTCATTCGTCACCATAACCACGGGACACGGCCGGGACAGCAGCGCTTGAAGAAAGGAGTTCACCTCCTGAGAAATTTCCGCCTGATCCCTGTCCGTGTAATACAGCAAATTGTTAACCCAGACCGTCAGACAATCAATCACGATCACACCCGTCGGGGACTTTAACTCTTTGATGACTTTAGCCAAATGCAGGGGTTCTTCCAGAGTCGTAAACTCGGTTCCACGATCTTCTTTATGCCTATCGATCCTCGCCCGCAAATCATGATCAACCTCCTGAGCCGTAGCCAGAAAAATCCTGTCCTTGCCCGCGTCGGATATTTTTTTAGCCAAAGCCAGCGCGTAACGGCTCTTCCCGCTGCGCTGTCCGCCGGTGATGAGAATCATTCTGTTCATGGTCTTAAAGTAATAAAATTATGGTTCTTTGAAATTACACATGAGTAACCTTAAATACGCCTTAAGGGAATATGCCCGCGGCTCAGACAGTCCTCGCACAACAGCCCTTTCTGGACGCGGATGAGTCCGATGATCCCCAAGCGAGTTCCGCAGCAAGCGGCTTACAACAAATTCTTTAAGAAATAGTCGCGCCGCGAGGACTGTTTGAGCGACGGATCGTCGGACTCATCCGCCTGAAGAGGCCTGTTGGCTCCGGAACTCGCCTCGGGCATATTCCCTTAAGGCTTAAAACTATTGCCCCACTCGCATTTCAAAAAAGGCAAAATTATTATTAAGACTCTGTAATTCAACTGTCCCCGGATAAAAATTGATGATCGTCACAGAGCCCGGATCGATGCGGTATTGAAATATGTGTTTTGATGGGATCTTCAAGGCCTCGAGTAAAATCATCCTCAGAGGTCCCGCATGGGAAACCGCGATAATGTTCTTATTCGGATGATCGCCTAGAATATCTTTTAGAAAATCGCGTATTCTTTTGCGCAGGGACTGGACCGACTCTCCGTTCGGCGGGGTGACCCATTCGCCGGACATCCATTTTAAATAACGCTTGTCGGCTTTTTGCATCAGTTCGCCGGCGGTTTTTCCTTCCCAGTCGCCTAAATCCAGTTCATTGAGCCGCTCATCCGCGACCGGATTCAGACCTAACGACCGGGCCAAGATAACGCCGGATTCTTTCGCCCTCTTTAAGGCCGAGGTAAATAAAATATCCGCCATCCCCGGCCTCAGCCCCTGCGCCAATTGCCGCATCTTCCTTCTCGACGCGACGGTTAAAGACGTATCCGAAAGCCCCTGATATCTTCTTTGCCGATTCCAGGCCGTTTCTCCGTGTCGTATTAAAATAAGTTTGGTTATTTGGGGCGAAGCAGACGAATCAGCCATCATTCCCTCTTCCTCTGAGAAGCCACAAAAAGAATGGCCCGCCTAACAGGGCCGTGATGACCCCCACCGGGATTTCCGCCGGGGCCGCGATGGTCCGGGCGAAGGTGTCGCACAGCACCAGGAACGCGCCCCCCAGTAAAAATGTCGCGGGTGTCAAATAACGGTGGTCATGGCCGATCAAGAGACGGCAGACATGAGGCGCGATAATATCCACAAAACCAATCGGCCCGCAAATCGAAACAATGCCCCCCATCATCAGGGAAATCACAAGAAATAAACCTTTGACCGTCCATTTTAAATCAACCCCGCGGCTGACAGCGATCTCTTCCCCTGTGGTTAATAAATTCAGTTCATGCGAGAAATAAAAAATCGCCGCTAATCCGATTACGGCGAGAAAAAACATATCCCTGACCGTGTCATATCCAAAGACATACAACCCCCCCATCAACCAGCGTGAGATCTTCACGGATTGATCGTAGTCGCTAAGATACTGGATAAACATAATCAGACTGACAAAAAAGAAACTGACCGCCACGCCGGCCAAAAGCATCTTTGAGATCGAAGAACCAAATTTCATCTTGGCCAATGACCAAACAAAATAGATTGATACGAGCGCTCCCAAATAAGAAAAAACCGTCGTGCCGGAAATCCCAAAAATCGTAAACGCGAATCTTAGCCAGATATAAACCGCGGCCCCAAAAGAGGCGCCGGCGGACACCCCAAGCGTGAAAGGAGAAACGAGCGGATTGCGAAACAACGATTGGAACACCATCCCGCTTAAAGCCAGAATCCCACCGACGAGAAATCCCACCAGGACCCTGGGCAAGCGCATTTGCCAAAAAATATTGTGTTCCACGCTAGCAGAGGGAAAAGTAAAAACCTCCTTGAGCAATACCTGGCCCGCCCCGATAAAAGGCGACAAGACAAGCGTGAATACGGCACAGCTCAAGAGCGCGAGCAGGACCGAGGGCTTCTTTAATCTATGGAGAGGCAAGGACTCGATCACGCGTGAACCTCGGGAATAATGATATCGTGTTTGGCCACAGGATGCGGGATCCTTAAGAAAGGCGCGTCAAAAATTTGATATAAATTCTCCGACTTCATCACATCCCGCGGTAATCCGCTGGAATGCACCCGCCCGTCTTTGATGGCCACAATCTTTTGACTCCAATAATAGATATAACTCAGATCATGCGTCACATGCAGGACCGTCATTCCCCCTTGCGAGCAGATATCCGAGATGATTTTCTGGATCTCGATGTGGTGTTTCGGATCCAAATGCGTTGTCGGCTCATCCAACAAGAGAATCTTGGGTTGTTGCGCCAGCGCCGCGGCTAAATAAACTTTTTGTCTCTCCCCTCCGCTGAGATGCCTCATCAGCCGACAAGAAAGATCCTGCAAGCCCGTCAAACAAAGCGCCTCCCGCACGATGCGTTCATCCTCTTTTTGAGAAGGGGCGAACGCCTGCAGATGAGGATACCGGCCCATCATCACAAACTCTTCGACGGTATAGACAGAAGGCTGTTCGCGTGACTGGGGGACATAGCCGATCAAACTGCCAAGCTGTTTTTGACTGTACGAAGCCAGCGGACGGCCGAACAATTCAATCGTCCCCTGTCCGCCCTTGACAATGCGGTTGATACACTTTAATACCGTAGACTTTCCCGCTCCGTTCGGCCCGATGATCGAAACATACTCGCCGACGTTGACGGACATATTGATCTCATGAAGAATCTCTCTGGATCCATAACAAAAAGAAAATTGCTTGATGTTGATGGCCGGCGCCGGATAACCCATCGCGCGGTCTTGTCCTTCCTCCCGGCTTTGTCGTTTCTTTATTTCCATAAATGGTCTTCCCGGTTTTTCCCCATCCCTCACCATGAAACTTCCGGATGAATACACCTGGCCATGACCTCGAGTGCCAGTTTCAGTCGCGGCCCCGGGATATCGAGATAATTATCCGTTAACACATAGATTCTCTTATTTTGATACGCCTTGACCTCAGAGAGTGAATCCCAATCCTTGAGGGCATCGTCCACGGAAAAATTTGTCTGGCCGAGCCGAGTCATGATTTCAATAATCACGTCCGGATTCATTTGGAGGATTCCCTCCGGAGAGACAATCGGACTGGTAATGTGCTTGGGCCCATCATACGCGTTCTGTCCTCCGGACATCCAAATCAGATCATGAAAATACGAATTGTTGCCTGAAATATACACATCCCGAACCCGTCCTTCCCCAAGAGGTCGCATAAAGGTGACCAGAACGCGCGGTCGGGGCATGTCTTTCGTTTTCTCCTCGATCTCCGTTATTTTGGCTTCAATGTCCTTGACGATCAAGGAGGCGATCTCTTCACGGTCTAAGACTCCTCCGATAAAACGGATCGAATCCAGAACCCCACGGACACTTTTCGTGTCCGCTTCCAACACCTCTAAACCCATTTCTTCAAACTTTTCTTTCTGGTTACTGTCGCGCGTTTCCACCAACACAAGATCCGGCCTTAGGCGGTACACCGCTTCATAGTTCGTATCCATATACCCCCCGACTTGCGGCTTTTGCCGGGCTTCGGGAGGGAATTTGCAGAAACGGGTAACCCCCACAATCCTGTCCTCGACTTTCAAGGCATAAAGGATCTCGGTGACGGAAGGCAGTAAGGAAACGATACGGGTGTACGTTTTTTTCGCGGGAGCCGCCGGCGCGTCAACAGCGGAAGAAAGGACGTTCCCCGCCGGACTGAGCGGGCACGGTCCTCTCAGGCACTGCAGCGCGATCATCCCTCCCAGAAACAGCGTAAAAAACCAGATGAATTTTCCCGTACTTTTCATTGCTCTTCACTGATTCCGTGTAATCATTTTAGAATTTAACATTCATCCCAAAAAGAAAATTTCTTTCCGGCGCGGGGAAATAAGACTTTTCCGATGAAAAAGTGGATTTAGCCACAAAAGAGGAATATAACGCGTCGGTCATATTATGGATCCCGGCGAATATCTCGAAATTATCCAACTCATAAGCGACCTTTCCATCCAAGACGTAATAAGGCTTCGCCGGAGAAGTCTCATTGAGCGTGTCATTGATGGCAAACCGCGCACCGATATACCGGCCGTTTAAGGTAAAGCTGTAATTCTTGAGAAACCCGGTTACGATTCCCGCGCCGGCCTGATGCCTCGGGACAAAAGGAATATCCTTGCCGTCGCTATCGCCGTTGACAAATTGAGGGACCTGGTAGGTATAGTTGGAAAAGAATTCCAACTTGTTCAAAAAAGAAATCTCCCAAAAATGCAGCAGGTCTACGCGTCCTTCCCCTTCAACACCAAACCGGCGCGTCTTATTGTAATTACTGTTGGCGCCTGTCACGGGATCAAAAAATATCTCATTCTTTAAATCCATCATGTACGGCGTCACGGTCAGCATCGCGGCTTTATCGAATTGATGTTTAACACCCATTTCATATTGAATTCCCGTCTGTTGCTTGAGATCCAGTTGCAACCCCGGCGCGATCCCGAAAAACGGAAAATTCGCGGAACTATACCACTCATCCGTCGCCAAGAAACGGAATGTCTGCTGAACGTTCATGTGGAGATTGGAACCCTCGGCGTATTCATATTTTAATCCCCCCATCGATACCCACTCCTCCGGACTCTGCTTCTGATCCACGGCGACATTGCGCTGACTAAAGGCATAATCCGCCTTATGATACCTTGTGCCGCCGTTCACAAAGATATGCTCCATGGTCTCGAACTCCAGGAAACCATATATTCCCATCTCTTCTTTAGAAATCGTGAGATCATCGACGTTATCTCCGCTGCCCAGGATATCACTCTCCGTGTCATAATAATCAATCCCGGTCACGAAATTGATCTCTTTGTTGAAAACAGGCTTGTTGAAAATATATTTGGTGGAAATACCCTTGGTATCCATCACCCGTTTGGTGTGATACGCTCCAAACCCATTGAATTCATCATACACATCCCGGTTGCGATAGTACAGATCAACGACGAAATTTCCAAAATAGACATCCTCCGGCCATGGATCCGCGTCCAGAGCCAGTTTAATATATCGATCGGTCGTATACGACATGTCGCTTTCATAAACGGAGACCTCTCTTCCGAGACTCGACAATTGGGCCGCCGTCAGCGAACCCGGCAACTCCTGATTGTCCTCATGCCAGCCCACATTAAGGTCCGCTTTGATTTTCTCCGAGAAATCATACCCTAACCGCGTGTTAAAATCCTTTCCGAGAAAATCGCTGTTCTGCCTGTATCCTCTTTGGTCCAGATATTTTGAATAAAAATAATAAGAAACGTTGCGAGCCTCGCCGGAAGCCTCCACATCCGTCCCTTGCGTGTCATAACTGCCGTAGGTCGTCCCCCATTTTCCCGACAAATTTCCCTTCCCTTTCTTGGTAATAATGTTCACGACCCCTCCGACGGCGTTGTCTCCATAAAGAACAGTCCCTCCCCCTCGGATGATCTCAATTCTCTCCACCGCCTCGATAGGGATCTGGACAAGATCCGCCCCGGACATATCCACATTATTGATCTTGTGATCATTGACCAAGACAAGCACATTTCTTGAAGCCGTGTCCCCAAAGCCGCGGATATCGAGAATAGAGGATTTAACGGTGTTAAAATTATACACATGAACGCCCAGAGCTTCTTGGAGGACATCCGGGATATTCTGCGCGTTGGAGGCCTCAATCTGTTCTTGAGTAATGACCGTGACATTGCCCGCGATCTTATAATCATGCTGGGCAATGCGGGTGGCCGTCACCACAACAGGTTCGGACTCCGATTCCATCTCGGCATAAATCATACTCAACGGGTTTACCATAAAAAATAAGACAAATAACAAACAACCAGGCATTTTCTTCATTTCTTTTCCTTTCTTTCCTTAAAAGCTTTCGATCGGGCGCACAAAAAAAATCCCAACTGAAAATCGCTTCAGTTGGGAGTGCACCCTCTTTACTTCTTCCCAAATTTATGTTCAACGTATACTGTCCTAAGCAGTACTCATTGATAAACTATACCGGCAGTGTTCTGACTTCCGCTCAAACACAGTACGAGCAGTTACAGCGGCGGGACCGCTCCTGAATTTCACAGGATTTCCTTTTACCCCCCCCATCGGGGGACCGGCATAGAATATTTTAAATATTTAAAGAGCAAGGGATCACTACAAAGTGAACAGAACTATAATAGACATTATTTTTCATGTCAATCATTAATTTCTTAGCCTTAGAATAATTTAACCGCCGCCCTGATTTCTTCCGATAGGAGCGCGTTCTTTGACGCACGTAACTCCGCCGCTCTTTTAAAGAAATTATCCGCCATATCCTCTTGACCAAGATTTTTCAAAGAAAGTCCCAAATAGTGAAGAGTGTCAGGATGTTCGTATTCTCTTTTAAGACATCCCGCCAGGAAAGCGGCCGCCTTGGGATAATCTTTCAGTTCATACGCGGCTAACCCGGCGTAATAATAAAAAAACCCGTTCCGCTGCCCGCCTGACTGAATAGCCTCTTGGGCCCTTAAAAACATCTCCGAGAAATCATGAAGTTGGTAAAGACTCAAAATGAGCATCTGATACGTTTCTTGACGATTGGCTATCCAGTTGGCGGCCATCCTCTGGATAAGATGAGGATTTCCGACCATGATCTGCCTGTAAATCTTTGATGCTAAAACCGTCTTTAAAGTTTTCTCCGGCGATGTCCTTATGGCCTTTTTAAACATCTCAACCGCCCTCTCATAGTCCCCCTTTTGAAAATAAATAATCCCCAGATTACTGTTAAAATAAAAAAAATCGGGAGTTAACGCGATAGCCCTTTTATAAGAAGCAATGGCCGACCTCTCCTTTCCTAAATAATAAGCGCAAAACCCATACATCCCATGAGCCTCCCCGTATTGAGGCATATAATGAGTCACGGCTCTATAATAACGCTCATACTCTTTTAACCTAAAATGAACTTTTTCATCTTTTTTATCCGCGCTCCCAGAAGAAATTTTGTTGACACTCTGCCCTATCTCCAAAAGATGATTAAACGAGACCGGCATAATATGATTTAATGTTTTTATTTTGGCTTGCTCGTAAACGTGAATAATTATGACAAGGCAATAAATAAAGAAACTCGCCGTAATACCCCATTTGCCGATGAGTTTGAATATTTCAATTTTATTTTTCATCTAAGGACCTCAGCAAAAATCATGTACCCCAATGGTCATCAATACATCATCCATAAAAACCACATACCATTTCTTAAGAAATTTATAATCATCCAGACACTTAATCCCATCACGATATTAATCCGTAACCACGGCCAGGCCTTGAATGCCCTGATGAAATGGACAGAAAATACTGTTGTGGCGACAAGACTTACGGGGGTTAAGAAAATAAAATATCGGTGGGTAATCCCAAATCCTTTCTGGTCATGCGCTTCTCCCAATTTAAAAAGGACAAGAACCGCCAGCGCGGCCATGAACATGAGAAATAAATAAAGCATAAAGTGTCTTCCCTCCCGCAACGAACGGTCAAAGAGCATTTTCTGCCTAAGAATTCTTTGTTGAAAAACAACACCCATCCCCAAGGCAGCATAAAGCAAAAACATCAGAATCTGGTCTTGAGGGACACACTCTGTGATCAATTGAACAAACGTCTTTGTAAAATGAAACTGATATTTGGGGGCCCGCGCATAATAAAAAAGTGCGATACAAACAGGTCCCAGGGCAAGAAATAAATTCCTCTTTAAATCTCTGAACCTTAACAAGAGCGCGACAATAACGACTTGAGCCACACTAAAAATACTTGTGAAAGACAATAAAAAATGCGTCCCTATGAGCCAACCTAATGTCTTGTTCCTGCTTTCCGGATTTTGCTCAACCGTCTCAGAGGTCTCTGACAAATTATTAGTTGTGGTCAAATGCAAAAAGAGCACAGCCTGGACTGTCGTTAACAAAAACCATAATCCGTACGGCCTGGCCTCGACCCAATACATCCAAACCATAAGGGAAGACAGGGCGAACGCGAGCCCATAAATCCCCACCCAATAAGAATAATAACGGCTGAAATAATAAAAGATAAGACAAATAGCCAGTGACATAAAAACATTAGGGCCCAAGCGAAGGATAATCTGTGATTTTCCATCCTCCAAGACCCCGGGGTTATGGTCTAAGGGAAACTGATATTGGAATAAGCGGCAAATTATTTTCTGGAGGCTGTAAAACAATGGACTATTATTTCCCTCGGCAATCTGGCCAACGAACATTTGTCTATAAGAATGCTGTTCTACGCTTGCGATCTGTGTGTATATTTCATCATTCCAGACAGGTTTGGAAAGCGCCAGATTAAACCCAACACCTATAAGAATACAGAATAAAAGGCCCGTGACGATTTTTGTGGAACTTAGGTGAAATAAAAAAATTTTCAATTCTCTTCTTTCTAGGCTTTTCCTATAATACTACCGATCAAAAAATTTCTTACCCATAAACCTTCATATATTATGAATTTTCTTGAAAAAATAAAAGAGATATTTTGTTCCAGGCGCATGGCCTTTCTGCTTTTGGCTTCTTTTCTTGTATGGGGGTTTTTGATGCGCGGTTTTATTTTAAACAAATCCCTCCTGATAGGGGATGCCGCGGCCTACTATGAACACTTTAAATTTTATTTGGATAACATAAGCCGCGGCGTATATCCGATGTGGGAGTCCTCACGGGAATTTGGCGTCCCCTCAGAATTTTTCTTAAGAAGAATCGGTTCTTTCAATCCTCTTTTTTATCTCATCCTCCTTTTTAATGTTCTGGGCTTGTCCTATCTCTCCTCGTATCTTGTCTTCTTAACCGTTTACTATTTTCTTGGGATGCTGGGATTTTTCTTATTGGCCCAGCGCGTCCTCAAAGACCCCATCACGGCCTTTGCCGCTTATCTGCTCTTGATGTTTTCCTCCTTAGGCACAAGGCTTTTTGATTCTTATATCGTATTAACTTTAATCCCTATGATCTGGTTTTGTTATTTTCTGATCTCATTTTCCCTCCAACAGGAAAAATGCTATTTCCTGGGAATCACCTTGACCCTCATGATTCTGGCGACAACCTACGTTCCCTTTTATTTCTTGACCATCGTGTTGACTTTCCTTATTTTCTTTATCATTTTGTATTTCAAGGAATCCAAAATCCTGTTGCGCCGATATCTCTCTTTTGTTCAAGGCCATAAAACCTTTGCCGCGATGTGTCTTCTCGCTCTTAGCCTGTCCCTTGTCCCAGGATTTTTATTCTTCCAGGATGCCGGTAAAGGGGAAATCATTATCCCGCAAAGACACGCCGATTCCACATCCGAAAATCAGATTACCGTGGATTTTAAAAGAATTCAGGAGGGCGGCACGCGACCGATGATTGTTCTGGATGACACTATTTCCAACCTGGAAAACTTCACATTGGGCCAGTTTTATATTCCCATCTTTTCGCTCTTAATTATCGCAATGGGGGCAATGGCGCCTATCAATAAAAAATTAATTTTATTTTCCGCGGTTGGTTTCTCGCTTTTTTCCCTTAGTTTGACCGACGCGGTCCCCATCAATCGTTTTTTATACGACCATATTTTTTATTTTAAATATTTTAGAAACTATGATCACTTCCTTTGGATTGGGATTCTTCCTATTTTTATCTTAATTTGTTCAGACCTCTTGCGCCTCTTGTTCGCGTATCGCCCGGCAACAAGAATTCAGAAATACACATTTTTCACTTACCTATTGATCGTCCACGCGGGCTTGGTTCTTTTTCTTTATCAACAGGACATTAAACCACTTTCCTCCTATGCCAACCTTTGTCTAAGTTTTGTTTTTTTTGTCTATTATTTCTCCCACCGACAGGAAGGAAAAAATCTGCCCCTGCCGTTATTCTTATTCATCCTGGTCCTCTGCCAACCCCTGGAGGTGTATCATTATCTTAATCATAATTCCCTCAAGAACCCCCAAGCCCTCGCCGACCCTTATCGGTACGAGGGCGACAAACCATTTCTAAGACTCACGCTCCCGGATGATTCCATAAGCCATCCGCCGTTTATGAATCAACCTCTCCATCCCTCTTCTTTATCACAAGAAAATATCGAGAGGAAACCAACAAATATTTACCTAGGGACTTATTGGTACAACGCCTTCCGGCAAAATCTTCCTAAACACGTTGTGAGCGCTTACTTAGACCGCGTATTAATCGCCTATGACCACGTCGAATGGATTGACGATAATACGGATTTTGAAAGAATTGACCGCGCCCTCCTGGACAATGAAAATACGGCTTTTATTTCTTCCTCTGACGAACATCGTTCAACAGACCATCTCAGGACAACCAAGAATATCCCGGATGATGTCCTACCTCATCATCCTTACGCGCAAATCATCACAAAGAATTCGCCGGAAGTACGGGTTGCGGGATTCGACGTTAATTTCATAAAACTGAAGACCCATTTCCATTCTAAGAAATTTCTTGTGTATAACGACACGTTTCACAGCGGCTGGCAGGCATTTATTGACGGTCAAAAAGTGGATTTGTGGCGCGCGAATATTGCTTTTAAAGGGTTATGGGTTCCTCAAGGGGAGCACGTTGTCTATTTACGGTTTGGTCCTGTTTGGTCTTATGTATTAAATTATTCGCTTCTGGGCATCTTCCTTTTCATTTTTCTATGGTTATTATTATCAAGCATAAAACTCTGGATCTCAAACAGGCCAAAAAGGATCTGAACTCCATTGTTTAATAAAAACCTCCTTCACTTCGTTACTTCCTTGGGGAAAAGAGTTCTGACTTTATATCTCCTCTTTTTCTTACTTTTTCATATTTTTGCCGATGAAAATAAGATTAAGGCAAAGACCCTCAATTCCCTCAAACCCGAATCTTTTAACTATTTGATCAACCTTGAAAACAACAGCGCCCCCTCAGATGAAAAGAAAACGGCTTCTTATATCCGCTATTTCAAAAAGATCATCCAATACATGCCCTCTGTTTCAGGTGCCTATGGCCTGCTGGGATTTTGTTATTATCAAGAAGGGAAATTTAAAGAAGCCACCTCCTGGTATAAAAAAGCCCACCGCAGTCATCCCAACACTTTTTTGTTTTGTTACTGCCTCGGTATCATCCATTTTAAGAACCAAGATTATCCAAAGGCCATTCAATATTTGGAAAATGCCGCCTCTTTGAACACGGAAGATTATCTGAACTTCACGACTTCAACCAAAATCTATCTTCCTTTACTAGACATTTCCGATGAATCCATGAATACTCTTTCCCTGCGATTTAAAACCCATCTCAGCCATTGTCATACGTTGTTGGCCATGGGTTATTACTATTCAAAGGATTTCTCAAATATGTTTGGCTCCGCCAATCACGCGATATCTTTAGGCCTTCCCGACCAGGGATTTTTTTATTATCTGGCGGGTTTGGCCGCTTATGAACAACAAAAACATGAAATAGCCATCAAATTCTTTATGGAGTCCCTGAAGAATAATTTCAAACATCCCAAGGTTTATCATTATTTGGGATTGAGTCTGAAAAATATGGGGAAAGGACCGGAGGCAAAGAAATTTATTATCGCTGCAACTCCACAAATTGAATCCTTTGACTTACTACAATCTGAGGCTGACAAAATAACCCTTCCCCTCTATTAACTCCTTTTTTCACGCCCGCATAAATCTTCATAAATCCCTACAAATTATTTGATTAATACTTATTTCGGATTATATTAATACTGCTTTGTCTGAATTTTACACATTTTATCCTAAACCGTATTCATAAAGACAATTCTTAATGAACTCTATGCATAAAATCACCGACATTTTTCAGCACAAAAAAAGAACCTATTCCCTGGAACTATTCCCCGCCAAAACGGAACAAGGACACCAAAAACTGCTTACAACCATTGAAGAGCTCTGCCGATTGAAACCTGACTTTATCTCCTGCACGTACGGCGCCGGCGGTGGAAGCCGTCAAAGGACATTTGAAATTGTCCAACACATCGAGCAGACACACCGGGTGACGGGACTGGCCCATCTCACCTGTGTCTTGCACACAAAAACCGAATTAAAAAACATATTGGAAGACATCAAGTCGCGGGGTATCCGCAATATCCTGGCCCTGCGCGGGGACACCCCTGGGGATCATCCGGACTGGCAACCGACAGAGGAAAATTTTAAATACAGCAGCGAACTTTGCGCGTTTATACGGGCTAATTTTAACGGCTATTTTGGAATCGGCGTGGCGGGATTTCCTGAGGGACATGTCTTGTGTCCGGATAGGGAGTTAGACGCCCAATATCTGAAGACGAAAATCGATAACGGCGGAGACTTTGTGATTACTCAACTGTTCTTTGATAATAAAGACTACTTTGAATATGTGACGCGGCTAAGAAATATAGGCGTGACAGCCAGAATTATTCCCGGGATCCTTCCTATCACCAATTATCAGAATCTGAAAAAATTCTGCGGCCTGTGCGGAGCGGGAATCCCTGATAAGGTAAAGAAAATTTTTGAGCCCATCGAAAATGATTTAGATGCCACCGCTCACGCGGGCATCCAGTTTGCCATTCAACAATGCCGGGAACTTCTGGAAGGCGGGGCCCCGGGGCTTCATTTTTACTGCTTGAACAAACTCTCCCCTACCGATGAGATCCTCTCTACAATAAGAAACACGTGACGTTCGCGAGCGAAATAAGGGGTACGCCTCATACCCAATGCCGCGAGAAATCCGCTTCCCACGCCCCACGTTTAAAGATTCGTTAAATATTTGCTGTCCGGCAATTTATTAATAACATGCCAATAAAAATTAAATCCGTCGATGATTTGCGTAAAATTTTCATATTCAACCGGTTTTTGAATGTAGCTGGCCGCCCCTTGACTGTAACTTCTGAATATATCTTCCTGACTTCGTGAAGATGTCAGCATCACGACGGGAATATAATTAAACTCCCCGTTGGATTTAAGTCTTTGCAGGACCTCAAAGCCGTTCAGTTTGGGCATATTAATATCCAGCAGGATGACATCCGGCGTGGGATATTTATCCTTATCCTGAAACGCTCCTTGACGGAAAATAAAATCCAGGGCCTCCTGCCCGTCACAGGCCACAAAGAGGTTGTTTCTAAACTTTGCCCGTTTAAAAGCCCTTTCGGTTATTTTAATATCCGCGTCATTATCATCAACGAGGAGAATATCCATCGGTTGATTTTCCATCATTTCTGACTGATTCACTTCATTCATGCTTGGTCTCTCCTGATATCCCTGTCTGTAAAATTGCCTAATACACTGTAACAGAAATTATTGATCAAATTCTCCCCCTCCTTAATCCTCCCATTTGACCCGGTCTGCGTGTGGGAGAGGAAGGGTGGGGGAATCATGCTATGGTGTACTAGGTCTTTGACAAAATCTCTTCATAATTCTCCGGCAGGCTATGCCCCATTTCCTTCACAATGCCCTCTTGGTTAATAAAGAAAAACGTCGGTATCCCGACAATACCATACGATTCGGCTAATTGATTCTTTTCATCCAGAAAAATTTCAAAAGTTATATCATTCTTCTCAATATAATTTTGGACAACCTCCAGATTCTCGCCGACATCCACCAGGACAAGTTTGATTTCTTTCTTCTCAAATTCCTCTTGACTCTGCGCAAGGCCGCGCAAGGCCTCCCGGCAATGCGGGCACCACGTGGCCCAGAAAAAGATGATCGTTTTCTTTCCATCCCTGTATTGACTTAAGTTAATCTCCTGCCCCGATACTGTTTTAAGAGTAAAATCAGGCGTTGGCTTGCCTATAATTTCATTATCCATAAAAAAGAAATCGCCCATCGCGGAACTAAGACCGGAACACAAGGACACTAACGTAACGATGACCATAACCCGAATTATTTTCTTCATAACATTAACCCTCCCGCTTTAACTAAAAAATATTCGGCGGCCATGAGAAGCACGCCACCGCAAAATTGTTTAATACGCACAAGCCACGCGCCGGATTTAGGAAGACTGACTAACATGCCGCTGAATGTCCCGACGAGAATCAGAGACGCCCCCACGCCGTAAGCAAAGACGAATAAAAGACTAATCCCGTGCGCGATATTATGTTTTGAGGCCACATAAAGTAAAAGGGACCCTAAAATGGGAGCGGTGCACGGACCGACCACTAATCCGGAGGCCATTCCAAATAGAATAACCGTCCATAAATTCTTTTTTTTTATTTTTGTGTGCAAATTGCTGGCTATCAGCGGCAACGGAATCAGATCAAACATCACCAAGGCAAAGAAAATCAGAACATTCGCCACCACGACATACGCCCAAGGGGTATTCTGTATTTGTCCGAAAACACTTCCTGAGAACGCGGCCAAAACGCCGAGCGTGCAATACGTCAAAGCAACGCCGAGAACATAAATTAAAGAAATCAATAAACCCGTTAATTTGGTCCCTTGGGTATTGATCCCGGCGATAAAACCGGCGGTCAAGGGCATCACAGGATACACGCACGGCGTGAAGCTGACTAAAACCCCTCCCCCAAAAACAATAAAATAATCAAACCAGTTTCCAGAAAGATTCATACGCCTTAAACCCGCCCCTCATGACGAGAGGACGCGCGCCCTGAACCGCAGCCTTGAGGATCGCGCCGTCGACTTACACTGGACTTTCCATTTTCTTGAGGAAATCATGTTACTATACTCAAAGCAATATTTCCATCTTTAATTCAGGCGTTTGCTCAAGGGATCCAAGAAGGTTACGCGTCATATCCCAGATGCGGGGCCAGCCATTTCTCGACGATCTTGATGTCGATATGCTTCCGCCCGGCATAGTCTTTAACCTGATCCCGGCCGATATTCCCAAGCCAGAAATACTTCGAATCCGGATGGGAAAAATAAATCCCGCACACGGATGCCGGAGGAATCATGGCAAAATTTTCCGTTAATTGGATCCCGGCGTTCTTTTCCGCTCCCAGCAGATCAAAAAGCAAGGCCTTCTCCGTATGATCGGGGCAGGCCGGATAGCCCGGCGCCGGACGAATGCCTTGATAGTTCCCTTGAATAAAATCCTGCTCGCTTAAACGTTCCTCCGGAGCGTAACCCCAATATTTCTGACGGACCAATTCATGCATCCTTTCCGCGAAAGCCTCGGCAAGGCGGTCCGCGAGCGCTTTCGTCATAATACTTCGATAGTCGTCATTCTTGCGCTCATAGTCCTTGACTAAGGAATCCATTCCCAGGCCAGCCGTCACCGCAAAGGCGCCGATATAATCTTTGAGCCCCGTTTCTTTGGGGGCAATGAAATCCGAAAGGGCGTAATAAGGTTTGTCATCATGTTTCTCCATCTGCTGACGCAGGGTATGAAAAACTGTTAAAACTTGACGGCGACTGTCATCAGTGTAAACCTCGATATCATCACCGACGCTGTTGGCCGGAAAGAATCCGACAACGGCATTGGCCGTCAAGAACTTCTTGTCCATGATTTCCCCAAGCATCTCTTGGGCGTCCGCGTACAACCGGCCGGCCTCTTTTCCCATCTTGGCATCTTTCAAAATTTGAGGATATTTGCCCTTTAATTCCCAGGCCATGAAAAACGGGCTCCAGTCGATCCTCGGTTGAATATCACGCAGATCAAATTCTTTTAAAACCCTCACGCCAAGAAAAGAGGGCGTAGGGATTCGCATCTTAGCCCAATCCGTTTTAAAGCCGCGTTCTCTGGCTTCCCTCAAAGGGAGATAGCGCTTTTGCCCTTTGCGTTGTTCATACTCGTCACGGATCCGCGCGTATTCTTCCGTCGTATTCTTTATAAGTTCCGTCTTGAGTTTCCTGTCCATGAGACTGCGGCAAATCCTGACACTTAAGGAAGCGTCCTTCACATGAATCACCGGGCCGTGATAATGGGGGGCGATCTTAAGCGCGGTATGCTGGACCGAGGTGGTGGCCCCGCCGATCATAAGAGGTATCTCCAAGCCCTCCCGCTCCATCTCCTTGGCCACATGGGCCATTTCCTCCAAAGAGGGCGTGATCAATCCGCTCAGTCCGATAATATCGACATTTTCCTGACGGGCGACTTTCAGAATATCCTTCGCCGGGACCATGACCCCCAGATCAATAATTTTGAAATTATTGCAGGCCAAGACGACACCGACAATACTCTTTCCGATATCATGGACATCCCCCTTGACCGTTGCCATGAGAATTTTTCCGACAAAACGGTCTTTGACGCCTCCCTGTTCTTTCTCGATGTACGGGGTCAAATAGGCTACCGCCTTTTTCATCACCCGGGCGCTTTTCACGACTTGAGGTAAAAACATTTTGCCTTCTCCAAAAAGTTTTCCGACCATATTCATCCCGTCCATGAGAGGACCTTCGATAACATCTAATGACCGCTGGGATGTGTTCCTGGCCTCTTCCGTATCCTCTTCAATATACTCCACGATCCCTTTCACCAGGGCATGGGAAAGACGTTGCTCAGCCTTTTCTTTCCGCCAACTGCGGTCCGACTCCTTCTTCTTGCCTTGCGTCCTCACGGTCTCGGCAAAAGTCACGAGCCGTTCCGTTGCCTCTGGCCGCCGATTCAACAGCACGTCTTCAATGAGCTCCAAGAAATCTTTCGGGATTTCATCGTAAACGGTGATCATCCCCGCGTTCACAATCCCCATGTCCATCCCGGCCTTAATGGCATGGTATAAAAAAGCCGAATGCATGGCCTCACGGACACGATCATTCCCTCGAAAAGAAAACGAAATATTACTGACACCGCCGCTGATCAGACACCGGGGATTCATCTTTTTAATGCTCCGGGCGGCTTCGATAAAGTCGAGGGCGTAATTATTGTGCTCTTCCATACCGGTCGCGACTGCAAAAATATTGGGGTCGAAAACGATATCCTGCGCGGGGAATCCCACCTCTTCCGTTAAGATTTTATACGCCCGCCGGCAGATCTCGACCTTACGGTCTTTCGTATCCGCTTGCCCCTTCTCATCAAAGGCCATCACGACCAAGGCCGCGCCATAGCGTTTTACCTTCCCGGCGTGTTCTTTAAAAGCCGCCTCTCCTTCTTTAAGACTGAGCGAGTTCACCAGAGATTTTCCCTGGACACATTTCAATCCGGATTCAATGACAGACCACTTGGAGGAATCGATCATCACCGGCACCCGCGCGATATCCGGTTCGGCGGCCATCAAATGAAGAAACTTAACCATCGCGGCCTCTGAATCCAACATGGCCTCGTCCATATTCACATCAAGGACCTGGGCCCCGGCCTCGACCTGCTGACGGGCCACGGACAAGGCGCTTTCATAATCACCGTTCAAAATTAATTGGGCGAACTTCTTTGATCCCGTGACATTGGTCCTTTCCCCGATATTAATAAAATTAGATTCCGGACGCACCACCAGCGGCTCTAACCCGCTGAACGAGGCGTAAACTGTTTTTTCCTGAAGTTGTCGCGGCGCCAGATCTCGGAGCGTCTGGGCAATCGCTTGAACATGATCCGGGGTTGTTCCGCAACATCCGCCGACAATGTTCACAAAACCCTCTTGAGCAAAATCTTTGAGCAACGCGGCCATGGCGTAGGGAGATTGAACATATTCTCCCAATTCGTTAGGCAACCCGGCGTTGGGATAACAGCTTATGTAACAGGGCGCCATACCTGAGAGCTCCGCGATATAAGGCCGCATATCTTCCGCGCCCAGGGCGCAGTTCAACCCGACACTCAAAGGATCCGCGTGCGCGACGGAAATCCAAAAAGCCTCGATGGTCTGACCGGACAGCGTCCGTCCGCTGGCATCCGTGATGGTGCCGGAAATCATAACAGGGATTTTTCGTCCCACCGCCTCACCGTATGTTTCAATAGCGTAAAGAGCCGCCTTGCAATTCAAGGTGTCAAAAATAGTTTCGACCAACAACAAATCCGCACCGCCGTCCATCAAACCCCGAATCTGTTCTGTATAAGCGCCGACCAGTTGATCAAACGTCACTGCCCGATATCCGGGGTCATTCACATCCGGGGAAAGGGAAGCGGTCTTTGTGGTGGGGCCGATGGAACCGGCCACAAAACGGGGTTTTTGAGGTGTTTTCAAATTAAAATCAGCAACCGCCTTCTTGGCTATTTGAGCCGACGCGAGGTTTAACGCGTAAACCTGCTCCGTCAATTTATAATCCGCCATGCTGACGGCATTGGCGCTGAAGGTATTCGTTTCAATAATATCCGCCCCGGCGGCGAGATAAGCGGCATGGATTTCTTCAATGATCTGAGGTTGGGTCAGGGAAAGGAGATCATTATTCCCCTGAAGAGGAAAGGGATGATTCAAAAACGCTTTTCCCCGATAGGCGGCCTCATCCAGCCGATAGCGCTGGACCATGGTCCCCATGGCCCCATCGAGAATCAAAATTTTCTTCTTTAATAAATAATGAATGGGATGATTGGATATTGGAATTTTCACAATGTACCAACATAAATGAAAGGACTGGAAATGTCAATGAGTTGTCATCAATACCGTCATCAATACCGCGACTTTCTTTCAGACTTTCACTCCCTAATACGGCGTTACCTAAATTATTTACAGGTGAACACAGTACCCGTCTTCACACGAGCCCCTTGCTGATGGCGAATTTGACAACCCCCGCAGTGCTCTTGATCCCCAGTTTATTCGTGAGATTGCCGCGGTGACTCTCGACGGTGCGGACACTGATGCCTAACGCGGCCGCGATATTTTTGTTGGCGCACCCGCCGGCGATGAGTTTGAGGATCTGAAGCTCTCTTTTGGTCAGGATGTCCAGAGACGGGCTCTCGAGTTCATCTAAAGAACGGACAAATTTATCGGCCAATAACGTCGCCACGGAAGAGGAAACAAATCGTTTCCCTTTCATAATCAACTGAATCGCCCTATGCAATTGATCAAAGGCGTCCTCCTTCAGGAGATACCCATTGGCGCCGTAAGCCATGGCGTGTTTAAAATGTTCCTGATCCTTTTGCATCGTTAGGACCAGAATCTTGACTGGAGGATATTTCTCGCGGACCGATTTAATGACCGTCATGCCGTCGACATTCGGCATAGAAAGGTCCAGGATCACAAGGCCGCATTTCACCTTTCTCAGCAGGCTCAAAAGATCCTCTCCATCCTTCGCCTGCCCCACCACCCTGAACCCGGAGTCATGCTCGAGAAGACTTTTTAATCCCTCCCGGAACATCTCATGATCGTCAGCTAAAACAATATCACATCTAGCCATGTTTTTTATGGACATCCACCGGGATTGTTAAAACGATCCGGGTCCCTTTTCCTTTCACTGAGGAGAATTCCCATTTCCCGCCCAGCAACCTGACCCGTTCCTCCATCGTTGATAGACCCAGGCCCTGAGGCCCCTTGATCCGTCGGGTGTTGCATTTTGCCCCTTGACCATCATCCCGAATTAAAATCCTTAAATGATTCTTTATTTTCTTGATCGCGATGACCGCGTGCCTGGCCCCGGCGTGTCGGACAATATTGGTCAAGGCCTCCTGAATGACGCGGTAGACATTGATTTCCTCCGCTTTAAATACCAAATGGTCCAGTCGTCCGCAAGAAAACCGGACCCTTAAATCTTTATTACAGCGAAAATCATTCACCAACCCCTTCAGGGCGGGACGCAGTCCCAAAACCTCCAGACTGGAAGGCCGCAGGCCAGAGGCCAAGACCCGTGTTTTCTCAATGATCGTATTCAAATATTGAATAATCTTTTCAAAGGACTTCTCACGGCTTCTCTGATTCTTGATCGATGCGGTAAATGAGGCCTGAATGAGCATCTTTAACGTCGCCAGCGATTGGCCCAGATCATCGTGAATCTCCCGGGAGATCCTGGTCCTTTCTTCTTCCTGCGCCTGGATAATCTTTTGAGACAAGGCCTTGACAGCTCCGCCCGTTTCTTGACGTCGGGTAATAGGACAGCGTCTAATCTCTGATATGTGCATAGGGATGAATTGTGTGATCCCCTTCTGTACGGGGAAAGACGAATACAAGGGCCAGGAATCCTATTCCGGAACCGTGGACATTTTATCATTATCCCCCGCGGTGACCAAATATATTTTCTTGATACCCCGCGAACTCCCGACTTCCGCAAAAGTAATGGAACACCATCGTCCAATAATGTTTCAATCCTCGCGCCCGCACGGGCTCGACGGAATAAGCCCACATTCTGAATACATTTTATTTAATCTTTTTTTGCGATTCTTTTTCTTTCAAATAATTATGATCTGACACAATCGGCCGCTTGAGACGTTTCTCCAGGGCTTTTCTAGCATTACCCGCGATCTTCCCTCCAGCCTTCCCGTCACTTTTAAGCTTTACGACACCGTGAGAATTTTCTGTTCTATGGATTTCTGTCGTAGCGCGCTCGCCAAGCATCGTGAAGATCAATTCAAAATCATCCATGTGGTCGCGCAGGTTTTCCCGTTGAAGCTTTTTGATTTTCTTGTATTCATTGGGAGTAACTCCTAACGTGGCCTTCGATATTTCTGTCGTTAAGATTTCATAATCCTTATCCTCCCGCGCTCCACGATTTTGCCACTCACCGGTCAATTCCTCACGGATGGCGATCCCGCGCACACGTTTCTCAATCCAATCATCGCTGTAGCCTTTGAGCTTGTACAACATGCGAGTTCGCTTGGTTGCCAGTTCCGGATTCTCGATTTCCTGAATACGTTCATAACCCACCTTGGCCAGCCAGCGTTTAAAAGGNNCACCACTGAAAACCACCATTCATTGTTGCGCAGCGTCTTTCTGATTTTCTTTCCTTTGAAGATTACGATTTTGGTGTCTTGGTCCATAGCTTCTTTCCTCCTGTTTATCGGGGAAACGAGGGGGATTCTTGAACGCCATAATACTATCATTCTGTCAAACGATTAGACAAGAATGCTAGCATCTTGATTAACAAATGAATTCGCCCTGCGGAGGGCGAATTGAAGAAATCAACGGTCGAAACTACTGCGCTGTCAGATAAATTTTTTAGGTAACTTCAAGAAAAAGTGCAGTGTNNATAAAAATTTAGCTGACACAGTACTACTTCCTAATATCTTCCCGCGAATCCCACTCTTTCTCCCGCTCCACCAAAGACGGGTCCAGAATCGGGTTAGTCGTAACAAATGGTTGTAAATGATACGAGGAAGTTTCTTTTATAAGCCGGAGAATTTTCTGCAGATATTCTTCCGACAGCAGAGATTTCACCACGGTCGTCCTGAATTGATACGGGTACGCGGAGGATTCTATGAGGACGATACTCTCTTCTATCGCATGAAGATAATCCTTAACGCCCGTCAACTGAGGATATTTTTCTAAAGGCGCTTTAATGTCCATGGCGATGAAATCCACCAGCTTTTTTTGAAGGGCTTCCCGAAGGACGCCGGGATGACTGCCATTGGTGTCCAGCTTGATCTGATATCCCATATCTTTAATCTTTTTCAAGAAAGGCAACAGGTCTTTTTGAAGCGTGGGCTCTCCGCCGGTGACGACGACCCCTTCAAGCTGGCCGCGGCGTTTTAGAAGAAAATCCAAAACTTGTTCCTCGGCCATCGGAGCTTGAAATTTTTCAGGCAAGACAAGTTCCGGATTATGGCAAAAAGGACACCGGAAATTACATCCTTGAGTAAATATAACCGCCGCGACCTTGTTCGGATAATCAATGAGAGAAAATTTTAATAAACCGCCGATTTTCATAATGATCGTATCCGATGAAGCTGAACGCGAAAGCCTTTCAACGAAGGCGGACGAAAAAGAGGGGCGTGGTACACTTCCACGCCCCTTTATAAATTTTTCTTCAAAGTGCTGTCGCCAGCGGCGCTCTTACACACCGACCCCGCAACAGGTCTTCTCCAGTTTATAGGTTTTTCTCTGGACGAACTCTTCCTTCTTGCCCTTATTCCATTGCTGCACAGGTCTTAAATATCCAACAACCCTTGAGTAGACCTCGCAGGCGCTTTCACATTTGGGGCAAAACGGATGCTCTCCAGCCACATAACCGCAACCGGGACAAACGCTAAACGTCGGCGTGATTGTAAAATAGGGCAATTTATATCTGGCGCAGATCGTCTTGATCAAAGATTTTAATCCCCCTATGTTGTGAATCTTCTCGCCAACGAATCCATGCAGGACTGTTCCGCCGGTATAGCGTGTCTGCAAATTATCCTGATGATCCAGGACTTCAAAAATATCATCGGAATAATTGACCGGCAGATGCGTGGAGTTGGTATAAAACGGTTCTCGTCCTTCCTGGCACTCCATTTCATTGGCGCAAACAGATTCCGGATACATCTCTTTATCCATTTTGGCCAACCGGTAAGACACCCCCTCGGCCGGCGTTGCTTCCAGGTTGTAAATATTTCCGGTTTCTTCCTGGAAACGGATCAACCGCTCTCTCATAAAATCCAGGACTCTCGCCGTAAAAGCCTGGCCTTTTTCCGATGCGATATTTTCTTTGAGGAGATTCAAACAGGCCTCATTCATCCCGACAAGGCCGATGGTCGCGAAATGGTTCTTCCAATATTGGCCGAATCGCGTCTTAATATTCCTTAAAAAGAACTTCATATACGGATAGAGATTTTCCTCGGTAAATTGTTCCAGAATTTTTCGCTTAATTTCCAGGCTTTCCCTGGCTAATTCCATCTGGTACTCGAGTTTTCTGAAGAAATCGCCTTCGTCCCTGGCAATAAATCCCAACCGCGGCATGTTGACGGTCACAACGCCGATAGATCCGGTTAAAGGCGAGGCACCGAATAACCCGCCGCCGCGGCTTCTGAGCTCCCTGTTATCCAGGCGAAGACGGCAGCACATGCTTCGGGCGTCTTCAGGATCCATATCCGAGTTCACGAAGTTCGAGAAATAGGGGATCCCGTATTTCGCGGTCATCTCCCACAATAAAGAAAAATTTGGATTGTCCCAATCAAAGTCTTTGGTAATGTTGTACGTCGGAATCGGGAACGTAAAGACACGCCCCTTGGCGTCCCCTTCTAACATGACCTCCAGGAAGGCCTTATTAAACAGATCCATTTCCTTCTGGAATTCTTTATACGTTGCTTTTTGGATCTCCCCGCCGATAATGACCCCCTGGTCCGCGTAATAAGACGGGACCGTCAGGTCCATGGTGATATTCGTAAAGGGCGTCTGAAAACCGACCCGGGTAGGGACATTCACATTAAAGACAAATTCCTGAAGGGCCTGCTTGATCTCTTTATAACTGAGTTGATCAAACCGGATAAACGGGGCCAAAAGGGTATCAAAATTCGAAAAAGCCTGAGCTCCTGCGGCCTCTCCTTGCAAGGTATAAAAGAAATTAACGACTTGCCCTAAAGCGCTTCTGAAATGTTTGGCAGGTTTGGATTCCATTTTACCGGCCGCCCCTTTAAAGCCGCTGACAAGAAGATCCTGAAGATCCCATCCGACACAATACACACTGATAAGACCTAAATCGTGGAGATGAAAATCCCCGTTTTGATGCGCCTCTTTAATAGCCGGAGGATAAATTTTATTCAACCAATACACCTTGCTGACCTCTGAGGAAATATATTGGTTAAGTCCCTGCAGGGAAAAGGCCATATTGCTGTTCTCATTCACCTTCCAGTCGATCTTTGTCAAATATTGATCAACGAGATCCACGTTGCTCTTGGAGGTGATCTCCCGGATCTTGGAATGCTGATCCCTGTAGATGATGTACGCCTTGGCTGTTTTCTTATAAGGAGAAGATAAAAGGACCTCCTCCACAATATCCTGAATTTCCTCAACCGTGGGATAACGGTCGACATATAACTGCTGCGCCAGATTCAGAACCCTTAAAGTGAGTTTCTGGGCCATCTCCCCTGAAAATTCACCTGTCGCCTCTCCCGCCTTCTCAATGGCAAAGATAATTTTCTTGGGATCGAAATTTTCTTGTGCATTGTTCCTTTTGACTATCTTGGTTAAAACTTCGCTTGTCCTCATGAGTCCCCCCTCCCTGGATGAGTGAATTAAAAATAATTAAAAAATTCATAGAGCAGATTACGGCAGATTGCTTATGGCGATGAGTGAAAATCTGAACAACGCCTTCATTATATGCACTATATATTGTATGTCAACAAAAAATATTTCAATATATTGTGTAATTAGATTGATCCGCTTTCTCGTCAAAAAATATTTCAGGAGGACAAGATACGGGGCGGCTAGGGAGCGTTTAAGTGAACTTTGCCCTTTTTAAAATTTCCATGCCGACGGACAGTGGCCTTATCATCCAGAGGACGGGCTTCTTTTCTTTCCGCTTCATAAACCGTGACAACGGGCAATCCGGTGAAATGCTTCTTGAGCGCCTTTAACTCCTCCTCGCTTACCGGAGAAACAACGCTCGGCCTCAGAGGTGTATTGAGCTGGATCTCGTCTGGGCGGATCTCCCGGGCGAGCTCGGCGATCCGCGCCGCGAGCGATATATTTCCGGCCATGAACATCATTTGCAAGGCCAGGCGTCCAGAAAAATTTCGTTGAAAACTTTTGATCCCGTCCACAATATTTAAAAAGGTTATCCCGCTCGCCGGAACATCAATAGCCTCCAGGGAAGCCTGATCGCAGGCATCGAGTTTGACCAGGACAAAATCAGCCAAGGATAAGTCCTTTTGAACATCCGGCTGGTCGATCAGGGCCGCGTTGGTAATCACCGCGATTTTCCCTTTGCCCGCCTGACGCAAAGCCTGGATCATAGCCCCTAAATTCTTCGCCAGGGTCGGTTCCCCCCGTCCGGAAAAGGTATAATAATCAATCGCCATCGGCGCCAAGGCATGAATCTCCTCCATGATGGCATCGACAGAAACAAATTCTTCCCTTTGCGTCGTCCATTGAACCGTCCTCCCCAACTGGCAATAAACACAATCAAAATTGCAGATCTTGCTTTTTTGCGTCACAGGGTCGATCCCCAGCGACATCCCTAACCGCCAGGAGTATACCGGCCCGTAAATATATTTAAATTCTCTTGGCTCCATTTTCGTCCCACTCCATCCCTGTGACTTATCAAGACATTTTTTTTCTCGCCTGCTCGTGCTCCCGCGCGGAGTCCGCCTCACTGGGCACTTTAAATAACAGCGGCCAAATAAAAATCAACCAGCATACGGCGACGACAGCCCCAATAAAAGCGGATAACCCTAGAAAATGATAATGAAACCGCGGCCAAACGATAGCCGAAAATCTTGCCGTTAAGGAAAGTGCTGTTCCGATGCCCACAACCCACAGGATTCCCAGCGACGATTGCAGGCGTTGCGCCTGACCGGCATGGGTAACAACCACCACCGTCCCGACGCAGTACGTCATCAGGCCGAACCCGCCGATAAAAGCGAGATGTTCCATCGCTAAATACTGCTGCGGGAATAGCGCGACCCCTAAATATCCAAGCGCCACGCTCCAAACAGAAATCCAGAGCATCTTTATGTGCAACGGTTTACCCCGCGGCGGCCATAAGGCCTTAGTGAAAAGAAACATGCCGAAAATCACCACAACGCGGATCCAACGGCTTGGGGCCGCGAGCCCAAGCCCTCCTTGCGTCCAATAGCTGCAAAAAAATACCAACCCCCCAAGCGCGTAAAGAATCCCCGTCATTCTTTTTATAAAGTCATGCTTTGTTTCTAAACCACCGCACTCCTTTTCTTGGTTCTCTGAGATAGGCGCTTGTTTTCTGCCCGTCAATTTAGGAATCAGGAATCCTCCTACTCCAAGAACAATGCTTAAGAGGAATCCTTGTTCCATCATAGGCTTTCCAACCAATAACGCCCATGCCGGCAAAAGATTCAACTGTCCCGACATCAGCAGACTTGTTCCTATTGCGCCATGGCCCACAGCCACGGGAATCCAGATAAACTCGTTGGGGGGTGTCGCGCCTTTTGGTCCCTTTTCATTCTTTAGAATCCGGCGAAACCCGAATAAAATCAGCCATCCCAACCAGAGCAAAAAACAGACCTCTGCCGCGATCCGCGAGTCAAAAGAAAGAAAACCGGCCATCGCCATAATTAAAAAGAGAAAGACCGATAGCTCAAATTTTGTCGCGTGATCCGTATCCAATAATCTCGGCATGGCCGTTAACAAGAATCCCGTAATAAATCCCGTCATGTACGTCATAATCTGGAACGACGCATGAAACAATCCCGGATACGTTTTTAGCCAACCCAGGGCGTAAAAAAACCAAGGACTGACACCCATAATACCCATGACAGCACCCAGAGGAAAAAACAGCCGGTAAGGTTCACGGCAAACGGCTTCAATCCATGATGATAATTTTTGAGAGGACATTTTCAAAAAACCTGCAGGTTAGAATTTCGCGTTGGTCAAAAATTGAACGCCCTCATTCTACCAATAAAAGAATTCTTGTCTATGAAATTCATTGAGCCTGTCAAGCCAAAATAGAAATGT
>DOGZ01000034.1 GCA_003528115.1 Candidatus Omnitrophota bacterium | reverse complement strand
TCGGCCCTCATTGAGGTCACGGCCGGATTCCATCCGGAACTTACTGGCCGGGAAAATGTCTATCTTAACGGGACCATCCTGGGAATGAAGAAGAAAGAAATTGATGAGCGCCTTGAAGATATTATTGAATTTTCCGGCATCAGGGAATTTATCGACACACCAGTCAAGCGTTATTCTTCAGGCATGTTTTCCCGGCTGGGATTTTCTGTTGCCGCGCACATTAACCCGGATGTCCTGCTAGTGGACGAAGTTTTATCCGTCGGTGATATCGCGTTTCAAGCCAAGTGCGCCCAGAAAATGCGTGAACTCCTGAAAAGCAATGTTACGATCGTCATCGTCTCCCATAATCTGCCCTTGATCCAAAACCTGTGCCAAAGAGTTATCCTGATTAATAAGGGGGAGGTTACCAAAGAAGGATCTCCGAATGAGGTCATTCCCTTTTATGAAAATATTGTGTTTCAGCAGACTGAAGAGGAATTGAAGCGGAAATTAATAAACGCGGATTTTAAGGTCAAGGTCAAGGACCAGTCGCTGGTCGATATTAAGGAAGTCCAGTTCATCGACGCCCAAAGGTCATCCAGGAAAAGTTTTCAGGTGGGTGAGCAGATAGGCATTTCCGTGGTCTATGAATCCCGGAAGAAAATTGAAAGTCCTGTCTTTATGCTGGAGATCATGCGCCCGGATGGGGTGTTATGCTGTTCCTCAAGCACAAAAGAGAGTCATTTCAATATCGCAGATGTGGATGGACACGGCAAGATTCATATCGATTTGGGTAGAATCAATCTGGCGCCTGGTATGTATATCATTAAGCTTTCTGTATGGGATAAAGACTTGATTCATCCCTATGTCATCCGTAATAACGATGTCCTTACCATCGCGGTTGATGGCGCGCATAAACAGTCCGACGCTGTCTTTCTGCCTGAGGTTGAATGGAAGGTATAAGGAAGAGCGAATGAAACCAGTTATAAAAATCAACTTCGTCGATTTCTGGCAAGGGTTTAAGAAAGAGGATAATAACGTTGGTAATAATATTACGTTGCAATAACTTAACATATATGTTAAGTTAACGCTATGGAATTCATTGATTTTCTTAGTAAAGCACAAGGTCTACCAGTGATTGACACCAGAGTTTTATCCGCTGGCCTCATGGATTCTTCAGTCATCAAGGTTCAGATCAGCCGTTGGGAAAAGTCAGGCAAATTAATTCAGCTTAAAAGAGGGATTTATTTGCTGGCCGAACCCTACCGCAAAATCAAATCATCGGGATTTTATATCGCGGGTGTTTTGAAAAATCCCTCGTATATTAGCCTGGAGAAAGCCTTGGAATACCACGGCCTCATTCCTGAATCTGTTGCTGTCTATACATCAGTCACAACAAAACGACCGACGCGCTTTCAAACACCCGCGGGGATTTATGACTATCGTCACGTTAAGCCGGATTTATTTTGGGGTTACACGTCTTTTGTGTTAAACGGACAGACGGCTTTTATGGCGACCCCTGAAAAGGCGTTATTGGATTTCTTTTATTTAAGACCAGGAGTGGTTTCTTTAGAGTATTTAGATGAATTGCGTTTGCAGCATGTCGAGAATATTAACCAGAAAAAATTGGCAGAATACGCGCTTCGTTTTCAAAAACCCGGGCTTGTCCGGACGACAGATGTGGTACAAAGGTACATCAACAATCACCAAAAGCAGGTAAAAGAATTGTGAAAGAGTATTGTTTAGAATTAACAGCGGCACGACAATCCAGTGCTGACAAATATAATGTCATGCGCGAGTATGTTCAGGCGTACGCGTTAAGAATTATGCATGGCGCGGGTGTGTTCCAGTCAACGGCGTTTGTCGGCGGTACAGCGTTAAGGTTTTTATATGACTTGCCGCGTTTCTCGGAAGATTTGGATTTCTCATTGCATCAAAAGCCGGTAATATCATTTGTTGATTTGATGCGTGTCATTAAACAGGAATTTGTTTTAGCCGGTTACTCCGTGAGTGTGTCCTATGAGGATGAAAAAACGGTTCAGTCCGCTTTCTTGAAATTTGAAGGCTTGATGTACGAGGCGGGACTTTCACCGCTCAAGACTCAGAAATTCTCTATCAAGATTGAAATCGACACAAACCCTCCCCAAGGGGCTAATCTAACAACACAAATTGTGAACAAGTTTTTTCCGATTGCTTTTTTATCTTACGATTTATCATCGCTGTTGGCCGGAAAGATGCACGCGCTTTTAACCAGAAAGTACACGAAAGGCAGGGATTTCTTTGATATCGCCTGGTATTTATCCCGGTTTAAAACCATTTCACCCAATTTAACCATGCTGCACAACGCCCTCACCCAAACAGGGTTTAAGAAGCCAATGCCGGGCAGGGATAATTGGAGACAATATCTGCATGACGTCGTAGAAAAGGTTGATTGGAAACTCGTTTACAAAGATGTTGTGAATTTTCTGGAAAACCCTAATGACATGGATGTTTTTACAAAGGCGAATGTGCTCAAGTTGATCGATAATGTTGAAGGCGGATAAAACAAAGAATCTCAGAAAGAATCAATTCTTTAAGAGATCCTTCGGCCCTGGGCCTCAGGATGACGTTGTCTAGGCTATCGGTCTGCTAAATATTTACGGTTAACGTAAATTATAAAAAGCAACAAGTGGGTAATGCCCATTTGATTTAATTAGGGTTATGTGTTATCTTTAGGGTGGAATGCGAAAGGAGGTGATAGAGATGTTAGTCGCTTTGGACACACGAAAACGTATACCCTTGGGGCGATTGCTTAAAGGAATTTCAACGAATCTTTTCAATGCTGAGATCATTGAAGGCAAGATTGTTCTCGAACCCATGAAGGCGATTCCCGAACGCGAGGCATGGCTTTATGAGAATCCTGAGGCCTTAAACAGTATGAAGCAGGGCATAAAGGACGCCGCCGAAGGACGAGTCATTGATTTTGATCCGGATAAGGATTAAACATGTTTGGAATTCAATTAACCCAGGAAGCTCAAGACCAATATAAACTCTTATTAAATGATAAAGGTCTCCACAAAAGACTTAAGGCCGTCCAGAAAACACTTCAGTTTTTGAAGCATAATCCAAGGCATCCGGGTTTACAAACTCATAAATTTACAAGTTTAAAAGGCCATGGGGGAGAAGAAATCTTTGAATCATACGCTGAGCAAAACACCCCGGCGGCCTATCGCGTGTTTTGGCATTATGGACTTGAAAAGCAGCAAATTACGGTGATAACTATCACGTCCCATCCTTAAAGTGCGCTCGTCAGAATTTATTTGAAATATGACCCGCGAAATCCAAGGAGAGGATGCTGAAAAATATCAATTTACGTCATTCTGAGGTGAGAACTTTGACAATATGTGATTCTCAGAGCGACGAAGAATCTCGACGATATGAGATTCTTCAATCCGCTCACAGGCTGGGTCAGATGACTGTGTCATTCCCACGCAGGCGGGAATCCACGATGAGAAATTATGGACCCCCGACTAAAGCTTTCGGGGGTGACAAATGTAAAGAAGCGTTAGACTCACTACACTAAGCGAACAGCGAATAAGAAAAATTAAAGGAAAAACAGATGCTGGCTTTAATCACCGCCGCGGGCAAAGGGACGCGGCTTGGCAAACTGACGCAGAATTCGAATAAATGTCTGATACGCGTTTCAGGACGGAGTCTGCTCAAGCATTCTTTGAATAACCTCAGAGCCCACAGCCTCCCCAGGCCTTTGATTGTCACCGGATACGCGGCTTCACGCATAAAAGAGGAATTGAACGGTTGCGCGGATTTTATCTACAATCCGCATTATGAGGAGAGCGGTCCGCTTGTTTCCATCTGGTCAGCAAGGGAAAAACTCATAGGAAAAAGTTTTGTCATTTTGATGGGAGACATCCTGTATGACGCGGACATTTTAAAAAGATGTATACGCGCAAGGGGACGCGTTGTGATGTGCGTACAAAAGAAAGAGCATGCTATGGGGCCCATTGACTCAAAGGTGAGTATCCACAACGGCCGTGTGATAGAAATGGGCAAGAATCTGGATGAGGCTCGGACGACCGGTGAGTTTGTCGGTGTTGTGAAGATTGATAGAACGATAAACCGTAAATTCTTTAATCTTGTGGAAAAATTGCTGATGGAAGGCAAACCTCAGGGTCTGCTTATGGATGTCCTCATGCGCGTGCAGGGGAAAGGGGAATCTATAAAAATTGTTTATACGGATGGCAAACTCTGCATGGAAGTAGATACGCCGCGGGAACTGAAGTTAGCCAGAAAATTATTGCCTGACGCGCGCAAACTGTTGTCCGCCAAGTGACATAATTCTATGAAATGTGTGAAGTCCATTTTAAAAGCCGTTGAACGATTCATTCTCGGGTTCAAACAAAAAAAAGATGTCCTGATCGTCGTTCATAACAGGATTATGTACTCATATGCCCTGCCTGTTTATGAGGCGCTGAAACACGACAAGCGGTTGCGGGTGTGGTTCTGCTACCCATGGACGCATCTGATGACTCAAGGGGATTTTGAAAAGATCCAAAACGAATGCCGCCCAAGAGTCGTGTCTTACAGAATAGCAAAATACATCAAATGGGATTTGATCATATTCCCGGATCATCAACCTTATTTTAGAAAGAGTGTGACCAAGATTTATATCGGTCATGGATTGGAAGCCGGCAAAAAGGTCGGGGATGAGCACTATGTCTTCAGCGCGCGATCNNCATAATAACGAATGGATTTATCAAAAGATTTTCGTTTCCAGTGAGTTTTTCCGGGAAAAAGTAAAAATCCATTATCCTGACTTTCTTCCCCTGATACGCGTTACAGGCAACTTTTTGTTGGATGAAATGAAGAAAATGACGCATAAAGAAGACGGAGTTTTGGAGGGAACAATTTTTGACAAAAAGAAAAAAACCGTGATGATCGTTTCAAGCTGGGGGCCGCACTCTTTGATACAGACCCAGTGCGAGGCATTGCTTGGCAAACTTGAGGTCCTTGCGCGTGATTATAACCTGATCCTTTCTATACATCTTAATAATTACAATCCCAAACACTCCCCCCAATTCTGCTTCGATGAAATTTTTAATAAACTTGTAGTGAAAAATGTTCATGTCATCAAGCGTGGGGAAAGCCCTATAAAATGGCTTGGCGCGGCGGATCTGCTCATCACGGATTTTACTTCCACGAGTCTTTATTTTACGGTATTGGGAAGGCCTGTTATTTATTATGACAACCCGGCTCTTGATTTTGATGCGGTGAGTCTTATTCTGGAATTGCGAAAAATCACATTGAATATCTCGGATCTCTCTGTCATTGAACAGGACATCCCAAAAGCCTTCCGTGATTTTAACCCAGAAAAGATGCGAGAGCTGGCATCAAAAATCGACGGTAGCCTGGGAACCGCCCTGGAGAGATACAAATACGAGATTTATGAGAGTTTGGGGATGAATTGATATATGAAGCCGATAATAAAAATTAACTTTGTCGATTTCTGGCCGGGGTTTAAGAAAGAGGATAATTACTTTACGAATCTTCTTTCAGATCATTATCAGATTGAGCTGACCGACAAGCCGGATTTTTTGTTTTTTTCGGTTTATGGTCATGAATATACCTCCTACGATTGCGTCCGTGTGTTTTACACACCAGAAAAAAAACGACCAAATTTTTATGAATGTGATTTTGCTTTCAGTTTTGATTATGAGGATTATGGAAAAAGAAATTTTAGACTTCCAAACTATGTGGAGTGCGCGGAACCGGAGTCTTTAATCAAAGATAATTTAGACGTTAACAACGTTTTTTCTCAAAAAATAAAATTTTGTAACTTTGTCGTGTCCAATGTCAATTGCAAAGAACGCATAGAGTTTTTTAAAAAACTTTCCATGTATAAAAAGGTTGATTCGGGTGGAAGGGTTTTCAACAATGTCGGCGGCCAGGTGAAAGACAAACTGGCGTTTATTAAAGACTATAAATTTACCATTGCCTTTGAGAATTGTTTTTCCCCGGGATATACAACGGAAAAACTTCTGGAGCCTATGTTGTGTCATAGTCTGCCGATCTATTGGGGCAATCCCTTTGTGTATCGAGATTTCAATACGAAAAGCTTTATCAATTGTCATGATTTTAAAAACTTTGATGAAGTTATCGAGAGAATTATCGAGATTGACAATAACGATGAGCTTTATAAGAAATACCTTTCCGAACCTTATTTTAATAACACCGACAGCCCTTATATGGACAAAGAAAAGATATTAAAACAATTTGCGTACATATTTTCTCGTAAGGATAAAATTCGCCCAGTTGCCCGGACATGGAAAAAGATCGGATTTTACTCTTAATCCAATCTGAGTTATTTTGCGAAGGCTAGCTTTAATGGAGGATTCAACGCGGTTTTTCTTGATGAGGAGCTGAAATCAAAGAAATTGGCATGTTATCTTGGTGCTCCCCGATGTTATTTAAAGAAGATTTTAATAAATATTCCAGGCGTCATTTGTAATCTTTTTAATCGAAGGGAATTTATGAAGTCTTGGAGGAATATTTTCTTTCATATCGGCATGATCATGTCCTATAGAAGGGGATTTCAATTAATTGGACAGGCACGAGAGGTATGATGGGTCTACCATATTTTTATGCAAAAGAGAAGAATGGTCGCGTTGAAACCCGGGGAACGTGTTCATGTTTTTTAGGTCATAAAATTGATCACACGCCGGGGCAGCGAAGCGATGGGATATATGCGGGGTGGTCCTGGGATGGGCAGCGATTAATTGTTGAGAACGACCGCTACGGTTTCTACCCATTATTTTATTATTGCAGAGATGGGGAAATTTGTTTATCCCCATCCATTCCGCAAATTCTTTCTTTAGTTTCGCAAAAATCGTTTGATTACACAGCCCTTTCTGTCTTTTTACGGTTGGGATTCTTTATCGGGGATGACTCGCCTTTTACGCATATTAAAGCCATGCCTCCGGATGTTGCGTTCAAATGGGAAGGAGGGAGTCTTGAGATAAGCGGCCGCTATGCCCGGCAGAAGCCCATTACCATATCAAAGGATGAAGCGGTTGAGCGTTACACGCACTTGTTTCGTCAGGCTATTCAGCGACGTCTACCCCAAGACGATCATTTCGTTATCCCTTTAAGCAGCGGACGGGATTCCAGGCATATTTTATTGGAATTACATCATCAGGGGTATAAGCCTGAGTTTTGTGTTACATCCAGAAAGCATTTTGCCAAAGATGAAGATGATATCCGAATCGCGGGGATGCTGACAGCATCCCTCGGGATTAAACATGTTGTCCTGGATCAAAACAATGATTTCTTTAAAGATAATCTGCGTAATATTACCTTAACGAATTATTGTGCCTTGGAAGGGGCGTGGATGCATGTGATGGCTGAGTATCTTAAATCACATACCCAGACTATCTATGACGGGATTGCCGGTGATACCTTGTCTGAAGGAAATTTTAATATCCCGCGTCATGCCGCTCTTTTCAGATCAGAAAGTTATTCAGAACTTGCCGAAGAGATATTAAATTTCTGGCATGCGATGGATGAGGAAGCATTCAAGATTATTTTGAGAAAGGGAATTTATCAGAAAATCTGTCGGGAAACAGCAGCTCATCATTTGAAAGCTGAGCTTCAAAAACATGTTCATGCCGCTAATCCTCTTGGAGCATTTTATTTCTGGAACCGGACTAGGCGCATCATCTCTCTTTGTGTCCAGACGATTTATAAAGGGATTAAGAATATTCAAACGCCCTATCTGGACCATGATTTGTATGACTTTCTTGCCGCGTTACCCGGAGAGTTTTTCATGAATCAGAAAATACACACCGATACTATTCTTAAGGCTTATCCTCAGTGTAGTAAAATCCCCTTTCACTCCGGGAATGCCGCGCCGCCCAAGATTCAAAGTGAAAGAATAAAATATACGCGTAACATCGTAAAGCATTTCTTTACGCGAAGGTTATTCCGCCCAGGTATGCTGAAGCGGACCTATCTTGTCCCGAGAATGGCACGCAGTTTGATCAGTAGAGATTACTGCCGATCTCTTGAATGGATCCGGCCGACATTTTTATTGTATCTAATGGAGTTGGGAATTTTAAACTAGGATTTTTCAAATGAATCTTACATATAAATTAAAAAAAAGACTTAAACAATTATTTCCCCTCTTGTATGAATGGTGGCTTAACAGACATCTGTTCTCACCACGAAAAAGATTACAGCGGGCATTTCTTTCATTTTTTAGGTGGTGGAACAACTGGCGAGCCACGCCTGAAAGGAAGAAAATTTCAAGCATATTAAGCAAGAAGGAAAGGCCTGTCAGTTTTGATTCAGACTCTTTTTTTAACGAACTTCAATCTAAATATACACTACAACTGGAGTACGGATATGATCCATACAGCACTATGAAAAGAGCCATGGAAAGGGTAAAGAAACTCTTTGAGGATTTTGAATATTTGCGTCAACCAGGTCGTAAAATCTTAGAGGTGGGTTGCGGAGATTCTATGACAGCCTTTCTTTTATCCGCTTATGGCCATGAATTAACTCTGCTGGACAGAGAAGATTGGAGAGATAACAGAGCAAAGGGCATAAGGCTTATTGAGGCTGATTTGTGCAAAGAATTACCATTGGAAGACGAAAATTTTGATTTTATTTATTCCTACAATACCCTTGAGCATCTGGATGATCCGAGGATGGCGTTAAAGGAAATCATCAGGGTATGTAAGAAAGGATGCCAAATTTATATCGAATTTGATCCGCTCTATACTTCTCCCTGGGGTCTGCATGCCAATAGAGCGCTTCATATGCCCTACCCGCAATTCTTGTTTTCCGAAGAATTTTTCCTAAAGAAAATCAAGGAGATAGGCCATTTTGACATCGGCCGAAAGATGGATACTATTCAACCTTTAAATAAATGGCGCGTGGATCAATATGACCGCTTGTGGCAGGAATGCGGGTGTCAGATTGTCTTTTATAAGAAGTCCTGGCATCTTCAATATCTGAAAATGATTAAAGATTTCCCGGAGGCCTTTCAGGGAAGAGGATTAACATACGATGATGTGACAACTAATATGCTAAGAATTGCTCTTCGAAAGTGAGTCCATGAAAAATTTTATAACAGTCATTATCGCAACCTACAACCGTTGCCGCGATTTGCAAAATACCCTGGAAAGTCTCTTGCGGCAGGAGATTAATGACGAATTTGATCATGAGGTCATTGTTGTAGATAACAATTCCAATGACGCCACAAAAGAAGTTGTTCAATCCTTCATGGATAAATTTAGTGGTAAGTTGAAATACCTCGTTGAATCAAAACAGGGGCGTTCGTTTGCTCTAAACAGCGGATTGAAAGTTGCGAAGGGGAGTGTCCTTGCCATGACTGATGACGATTGTCTTTTGGATAAGGCGTGGTTAAAAAATATAGATAAAAATTTTAAAGAAAAAGATATCGATATTCTTACGGGCAAGATTGTTCCTGTCTTTAATTCACCAAAGCCGGCTTGGTTAGACTTGAATAATGACATATTTAAGGGGGCGTATGTCTGTTTCGATTTGGGTGATGAATTCATCGATAATACCAGGAGAGAGATATTGCCTTACGGCGCGAATTCTATTTTTAAAAAAAGTTCATTAGATAAGTTTGGCGACTTTTTAAAATCGGGACGAGGGGAGGATACAGAGATATTTTATCGGTGGGCGCAGAAGGGTGCGAGAATTGGTTATGCTCCGGATGTCATTGTCTATCATGTCACACCGGATTCTCGCTTAAATAAAAACTATTTAAGAAAGTGGCATTTCTTAAACGGCAAGAATTGCGCGGAAATTTTCAGTCAATATAAAAATAATCAAGGTGGCAGAAAATTTCTTAATGTTCCATTTTGGCTTTACAAAAGAGCTATTTACAGCGTTTGGCGAGCATTGAAAGGAAAGATATTATTTAGAAAGAGTAATTTAGTTGATGAACTGTGGGCCTATTATCATTGCGGTGTCGTATGGCATTTCTTGGGGAAGAAAACGAAATTTGATAATTTACGTTAGGATATGAATCAGGAAATAGTCTATGGAGAAAAGAAATTTTATAAGTGTCATTATCCCGACATATAACCGGTGTCATGACTTAAAAAACACCTTAAACAGTCTGTTGAGGCAGAGGATTATTGACGATTTGGATTTTGAAATTATCATTGTGGATAACAATTCAAACGATCAGACTTCGGATCTGGTAAAAGGTTATATTGAAAGGTTTCACAGGGAACTTAAATATTTCTTTGAGCCAAAACAGGGGAAATTATTTGCCTTGAATCACGGCATAGATGAGGCGCATGGAAATATTCTAGCCTTCACTGATGATGATTGTATTATTCAGGAGGATTGGGTCGAGAATATAAACAGGAATTTTATAAAGCATAATTTTGATATGCTTTGTGGAAAAATTATTCCCATTTTCAACGCTCCCAAACCGAAATGGCTGGATTTAAATGTTAATGTCTACAAGGGGCCGTACGTTTGTTTTGACTTGGGGGATCAATATATCGATAATTCCGTGAAGGACATACTTCCCACGGGAGCAAATGTTATTTTAAAACGTAACTCCTTGGAAAAGTTTGGCGGTTACTCCAGCACCAGGAGGTCTGAAGATACCGATCTGGGCTATAGATGGCAACAGCAGGGGGCAAAGATCGCTTACGCCCCGGACGTTATTGTGTATCATGTGACGCCGGAATCTCGATTGAATAAGAATTATGTCCGGAGGTGGCAGTTTTTGTGCGGAAAGAATAGTGCTGAAATCTTTAAAGAAGAAAACAAAATAGGTCGCAAACTTTTCGGGGTGCCATTTTACATTTATAAAGGCGCGCTCTTGAGTGTTTCGCGATATTTAAAAAGTGCCCTGTTATTTCAGAAAGATAGTTTTGTCAGGGAACTTTGGGTGTGGTTTAACCTTGGTGTCATCTGGAACTATTGGGGTCAAAAAACACATTTCGAAAACTTGCGTTAAGGAACGGAGAAAGATTTGAAATTTGACCTCATCATTCCAACGTTTAATCGATCCAAAAGTTTAAAAAAAACGTTAACGGGCATTCAAGAATTAAGTCTTGATTCCCAGCATAGTTATGAGGTCGTCATTGTTGACAACAATTCCACGGATAATACTAAGGAAATGGTTCAACAGTTTTCCGGGAAGAGTTGGATAGGGATCAAATATTTATTGGAAGAAAAGAAAGGGAAAATCAACGCTATTCATAAGGCCGTAGATCATGCGAAGGGAGATGTCCTGGTATTCACGGATGATGACGTCACGTTCGATCAAAATTGGCTGAAGATCATTGCCGAAAATTTTCGAGATAAGCTGATCCACTGTGTGACAGGGAAGATTATCCCTGTTTATGAAGAGGAGAAGCCTTGCTGGTATTCGGAGAAACTCAGCACGGTCTTGGGGCTCGTAGATTATTCCGGAGAGAAACGAAAGACTGATCAGATAACGGGGGCGAATTTTGCCATATTAAAATCGGTTTTTGAACAGGTAGGTGGATTCACGGTTTACGACGGGCTGATCAACGAAGATACTTTCTTGACCAAAAAACTTTTAAAAGGCGGGTTCAATATTATTTATGACCCGAGGATGGTTGTTTACCATCATTTTCAGAAAGAGAAATTCACCAAAGAATATTTCCGCCGGTGGTATTGGCTTTCGGGCCGGTCGATTGCCGTCATTCACAAAGAAAAAGACCTGTCTCTCAAAAGGAATATCGCGGGTGTTCCATTTTGGCGGATTAAAGAGGCCTCACAGCATTTTCAAAAAATGCTGATTAATTTTTTTAACGAGAAAGAGCGTTTCTATTATGAATTACAATTTCGCCGGCTTTGCGGTTTTATTGGGCAAAGATGGAAAGATAGAACATCCAAGGAAGGCAAGGGATAAGCATGCCGAAAGTCAGTGTGATCATCCCCACATATAACCGCTCGGACTTCATCGGTCGTGCCATTGAAAGCGTCTTAAAGCAAACGTTTCAGGATTATGAAATTATTATTGTCGATGATGGTTCAACAGACGAGACCCGTGAAATTGTTTTATGGCTTTCTAAGGTAAACGACAAGATTAAATATTTCTACCAGCCGAATAAAGGGGTTTCCGCGGCCAGAAACCGTGGCCTTGAAGAGGCTAAGGGGGAGTTCATCGCCTTTCTCGATTCGGATGATTCCTGGGCTCCGGAAAAATTAGCCCTGCAGGTTAAGATTTTAGAGGAACATCCACGGGTAGGGATCGTTTACGCGATTATGCCCATGGTGGATGAAAAGGGAGAATCTTTGGGAGCAACCCAGGAACACTCTGGAAATAATTTCAAAGATTTAATTGTCAAGGGTGGCCATTATCCGACATCAGCCGTAATAACCCGCAAGGCAAGTTTTCAGAAGGCAGGACTTTTTGATGAGGCTATGCCGATTTTGGAAGATATAGATATGTGGTTGAGGATCGCCCGGTTTTATGATGTTCATGAAATGCGGGGTGTCACCCTGGCGTATTATCACCGTCTGACCGGAACTGCGTCGCGGGATAAGGTCAAGTTGTTCGAATGCCAGGTCATGTTCTACCGGAAGATATTAAAGTCCTATGATGATATCCCGCGGCGTATCGTTGAAAAGAAGCTGGCCAAATTCTTGTATCTTCTGGCCCAGGCGAATGAAGAGCGAGGGCAGTATGCGCAGGCCTTAAAAAGTTTCCGGGAGGCGATTTCTCTTTATCCACTCGTAGGAACGTTTTTTTTCTGGGAGAAGGATGGCATCATTAAGAAAGCTCTCAAATCATTCCGGCCGTTTGCTAGTCTGACATGGTGTTATTTTAAATATGTTCGTACCGCAAAAAAACATTCTAATTTAGAAAACAACAACTGTATTAAAGGGAGGATGAAAATATGAACGCGCGATGTATGAAATTATTTCTTCTCGGTGGCATCGCTGTTTGTTTGATGCTGGTCTCCGCTCCAGCGTCCGCTCAATTGGGTACCTTTGAGGGGCCTGTGTGGGTCCCACTTGAAAACTCATCTAAAGAAAAACCTTTAGAACTTCAAATCACCATCACGGTCAACAACAGACCGGTCACGAGAAACGTCAAGGTCGAAACCATCCAGAAATGGGTCAGGACACCTCGGGGCGCCAATGAAACCATACAAGAGTGGCATGAGCGCAAAACAAGGGAGCGAAGTCTGGCCTCCCAGGCCAAAGCCAGGGAAATTGCCACGGCGATAAACACATCCTTCGCCGCGGAATTCCAGCAGCTTGGTGTCCAAGCCACAACCGAATCCTATTCGAGACCGGATCCCGAGACTGCCTTGATTGGGACGTTCGGTATGTTTATTGTTCCGTCGGTTTCACGGGCGCAGGGGCAGCCCTGGCGGGTCGTTCGGGATTCAACGGGAGAGGTCGGCAGTAACGGCGGGCGGTTCCGGCAAGGGGTCACCCAGCCTTCCAATGGATCCAGAGGCAGTATGAGCATGGGACGCGGTTTATTGGATAATCCCTTTGCGGCAGAGGGTTTTGATCCGTTAGGGGATCCATCCATTGTTCAATTTGGTATTGAAGAGTTCTATGTGGCCATGTATATGCCCGGCGCGGGAATGATGGATGAGGATATTTTTGAGTCGCTGGAATCCCTGCTGGATGCCAACGGTCTCAATGCCACGTATGATCCTGCTTTGTTGACGTTGTTCCTGGATGATCCTGTTGGGGATGGGAAGACATTCATCTGGGGCTGGAGTGATTTGGGGTTAAATAATCAGATTACATTAGATGGCGTAGTTCCCGAGCCGGGCACGTTGGGACTGTTAAGTTCCGGTCTTTTATGGGCATGGACAGCCAGAGCAAGACGACGTTATGTTAACAGAGGTGTTCATGGTTGAGAAGGAACACAAAATCCAATGAAAATCGCCTTTGTCTGTCCGGAATATCATCCTTTCCAGGCCATCGAAGGCATGGCGGATGGCGGTTTGACAGAATCGCGTTTTCATAGTAATATTGGTTACAGTAACGGGGGTTACTATAATGAAGTTTTATGACAGGGAACAGGAGCTCGTTGAGCTAAATAAATTACTGGGGCAGGCAAAAAGCAGCGCCCGGATGACTGTTTTAACCGGTCGCAGGCGCGTGGGGAAAACTTTGCTTTCGTTAGAATTTGTCCAAGGGAAAAAATACGTTTATTTCTTTGTGGTCAAGAAGTCAGAGGCGTTGCTTTGCGCGGAATATCTTGAGGAAATCAAACAACTGTTTCCCAATGCCCCGGTAGTTGGAGATATCCGGTCATTCAAGGCTATTTTTCAACTGCTTTTGCGGATAGCGCAAGAGGAGCATTTTACGCTGATCGTTGATGAATTTCAGGAGTTTTATAACATTGATCCGTCGATTTACTCGGAAATACAAAAATTATGGGATCTGAACAAAAATCGCTGTCGTTTAAACATCCTGTTTATCGGATCGGTATATTCTTTGATGCATAAAATATTCCAAAACTCCAAAGAACCGTTATTTAATCGCGCCGACCGGATACTGTCGATCGGCCCCTTTTTAGTCAAAACAATGAATAGGATCCTTCATGACTATAAGGTCAAAGACCCAAAGGTCTTGTTTGATTATTATGTTTTTACCGGAGGGATGCCCAAGTATATTGATTTGTTTGTTGAAAACAAAGCCTTTTCACTAGATGCGATCCTTGATTTGATGATAGAGAGTAATTCTCCGTTTATTAATGAAGGCAAGAATTTGCTTATTGAAGAATTTGGTAAAGAATACGGGACGTATTTTTCGATCCTAGAACTCATTTCTTTTGGAAAGACCGCTCGATCAGAAATTGAATCCTTGTTAGAGTCTGATGTGGGGGGATATCTTGACCGTTTAGAAAAAGATTACGCGATCATTTCGAAATATAAACCCGTTAACGCCAAACCGAACTCAAGATCTCAAAAGTACCGGATCGTTGATAATTTCCTGAATTTCTGGTTTCGTTTTATTTATCGTAACCGTTCCGCGATTGAAACCGGGAATTTCGCTTATATCAAGGACGTGGTTCGACGCGACTATCCTGCGTACAGCGGGAAGATTTTAGAACGTTTTTACCATGATCTTTTTGCCGGGACCAACCAATACAATCGCATAGGTTCTTATTGGGAAAAGGGAAATCAAAACGAGATTGATCTGGTTGCTATCAATGACATGAAAAAAGAGGTGGTTGTGGCTGAAATCAAGCTGAATAAAGAAAAGATCGATTTGGACGGGTTAAAAGAAAAAGCAAAGCGGATTGTTGCCGATTATCCGAAATACAAATTTCAATGGTTGAGTTTAAGCCTTCAAGACGCGAAGGATTTCTTGTAATTAACCAAGACCTGTTCATTGTTTCAGCATGATGTGAAAGAGGAAAGGGCCAGTGGCTAAAATCGTTTTTGTCTGTCCGGAATATCATCCTGTCCCGCCGATCGAAGGCGGGGCTGTAGAGACGTGGATCGAAAACATGGCCCAGCGGCTGAAAGGGCATGAGGTTTATGTCTGCAGTATTTACCGCGACGCGCTGAAAGAATGCCGCCAAAGGGGGCATGTGCGCTATCTCTATTTTAAAAAAGGCCTGTTGTCCAAATTGATTCTGTGCACGTATAAACTTCCATTCAAAAAGGAGGATTCTTCACTTTTTTTCTTGCCATACTCTCTTTCGTTTGCTTTAAAACTCAGGAAGGTCAAGCCGGACATCATTCATATTCACAACCGTCCGCAGTTTGTCCGGATTTTCAAATGGCTCAATCCAAAGGCTAAGATTGTTCTCCATATCCATCAGGTGAGCGCCATGGAGGAAAAGAACTTGTGGACGTATAAATTTCTAAATAGGGTCGATTTGTTTTTAGGATGCAGCCGTTTTTTAAGTGAAGAGATTAAAAGACGGTTCCCAAAGATTCAGAATAAAATAGGACATGTTTATAATGGCGTCGATTTGCATCAATTTGAACCATGGTGGAAAAATACGGAATTACGCGATGCCCTGCGTCAAAAACATGGTTTGGAAGGGAAAAGGGTGTTGTTGTATGTCGGGCGGCTGGCCGAGAATAAGGGAGCGGACATCTTGATTACGGCCGTTAGAAATTTGGTCATGAAGGGACATAAAGATTTAAGGCTGTTTATTTGCGGAGCACGCGGCTATTCGAGTCAGGATGTGTCCCCCTTTATGCGACAGTTATTTGAAACAGCGGACCAGGTTAAAGAGAACGTTATATTCACGGAATACGTTCCTCATGAACAAATCCACGAGTATTATTTGATGGCGGATTTGGTGGTGATCCCCTCAAAAGTCGAGGAGGGGTTTTGTGTGGTGACTATTGAAGCCATGGCCTCAGGGCTTCCGCTAATGGCCTTTGTTAAAGGGGCTTTATCGGAGATCATCCGGGATCGCGTGGACGGCATTCTCATCAACGAAGGGGATGTGGATCACCTGGAAAAAGAGTTATCGATTTTTTTGAGCCTCCCTGACGGATATACGGCCTTTGGCCGTCATGGACGAAAACGCGTGGAGGAGACCTTTACATGGAATCATATTCATGAAGCGCTTGAGGAAATTTATAAGGGATTAATGGAAAATGCCTAAAGTCAGCGTCAGCACAGTACTGATGCACCATTCTTCTCTGTAAAGTCTGATTGTCAACTATTGATATTCTCATTATTTCCATGTATACTGTTTCTATTACTAATCAATACTGATTACTTATAGAAATGACATACTCAGAATTCAAAATTCAGTTTCAGACCTTTCCGCTCATTCAAACGAAAGATATCTATCTATTCAGCGGCAAACACAAGGACAAGCAAATCCTGTTTAATCAGTTGAATCGCTGGCAAAAACGCAAATTGGTCGTAAAGTTAAAAAAAAGTTTGTATTTGCTCAATCAGAACGATCGCAAAATCCATCCCGGCCGGGCCTTTTTAGCCAATCAACTGTACGCCCCGTCTTATGTTAGCCTGGAATACGCGTTGAATTTTTACGGCCTGATTCCGGAAAAAGTTGTCGACATTACTTCGGTGACCACCAAAAAGACTAATGTCTTTAAGAATGAAGAAGGGCACTTCATTTATCAACACATCAAGAGAGAGGCATATACGGGATTCCGATCTTTAAAAGATGAAGAAGGGCTGACCTTTTTTATGGCCCATCCGGAAAAGGCCATGGTTGATTTCCTGTATCTTAATTTGCGCCGGTTTAACGTTGATCCGGAAAAGGTTTTTGAAGAGTCATTCCGTTTCCAGAACCTTGAAATCTTGCGTAAAGGTAAACTTCTGGAATACGCGCAGATTTTTCAAAATAACAAATTGACGCGCCTTGTCCATTCCTTACAGGGCTTTATCAAGCAGGAGAGTGCGCCATGATGGATCTTTTAAAAGAGCGTTTCACCAAAGGGATGCCGGTTGAGGACAAGCTTAACCGTGCCCGGGAATTGCTGCAGCTTCTTGTCCTTAAAATTATGTATGATAAGGACTGGTTTAATCCGTTGGTCTTCACGGGAGGCACGGCCCTCAGGGTGCTTTTTGATTTGCGCCGTTTTTCCGAGGACCTTGATTTTTCTTTGGTCAAGAAAGATAAATATGACTTTCAGAAATTCGTTGACCAGATCAAAACAGGAATGAGTCTTAATGGTTTAATGGTGGAGGCAAGACCCAAAGATGAAAAGACTGTTCACAGCACGATTCTGAAGTTTCCTGGTTTGCCGCATAAATTGGGTATTTCGCCTCTTAAGGACCAAATTTTGTCCATAAAATTGGAAATCGACACCAACCCGCCGGAAGAGGGGCGCGTGGAAACAACGGTTGTGAATAAAACGTATCTGTTTACAGTCAGGCATTTTGATCTGCCGTCCCTTTTTGCCACAAAAATTTGTGCCTGTTTTTATCGCAAATACCTTAAAGGGCGGGATTTTTACGATTTTTTCTGGTATCTTGGAAAACGGATTCAGCCGAATTACGCCCTTCTTAATAATGCTATTGAGCAGGCGCAGGGACGGTCGCCAGGGATCCGCGAGGAAAATGTCCAGGATTTTCTTTTAGAAAAATTGAAGAGGGTTGACCTGAAGTCTCTTGCCGGAGATGTCGAACGTTTTCTGGAAGATAAAAATGAAATAAAATTATTCAAAAGTACTGAAGCGCTTAATGGCATTGTCCGGGCGGCGTTTCCAAAATGATAAAACAAGATTAAGAATGAAACCCATCGTCAGCGTCATCATACCGTCCTATAATTGCGCGAAATATCTGCCTGAGGCCTTAGACAGCGTCGTGGCCCAGACGTATCAAGACTATGAGGTCATCATTATTAATAACGGCTCTTCTGATAATACTGAACAAATCGTCCAATCTTATATCCAAAGATTTGGTCCGCGGTTTCGTTATATTTATCAGGAAAATTCTGGGGTCTCCTGCGCCCGAAACGCTGGTATTCAGACAGCCCAAGGCAAATATCTGGCCATGCTGGACGCGGATGATAAATGGTATCCCCACAGACTGGCGGAGGGGATAAAGGTCATTGAATCAGCGGAAGATATCGGGTTAGTCCACGCCCGATCCATGCGGATCACGGAGACGGGCGAACAGATCGGATCAGTCCAGAGAGACACGCGTTATCTAACCGGCTGGATATTTGAACATGTCTTTCTAAGACGGGCGAACATTTCCTGCCCAACGGTGTTATTGAAGAAAGAGTGCTGTGACAAGGTCGATTTATTTGATGAACACTTAAGCATGTTGGGTTCTGAAGACAGAGAGTTGTGGATGAGGATCGCGCAAAAATACCGCATTGTTTTTATCGATGACATATTGTCCTATTACCGTGTGCGTAAAGGCAGCATGAGCCGTAATAATCAACGGATGCTCAAGGCCCAGCTTTACGTGGTAGACAAGTATTGTCCTGAGAATGGGCTCAACCAGCGTCTGCGTCATCAGGCCCTGGCTCAGATTTACCGGAACGCGGGTGATGACTTTCTTTTGGATAAGGACTTTCGTCAGGCATCGGAGTTCTACAAGAAATCATTATCTTTTAACCCGCTATCCTTCTGGACAAGGGTGAATTATATGAAATCAGTATGGAAAGGGTATTGCTCATGTGGCCAAATCTAAAACAAGATCTTAAGCGTTATTTTCGAGAGCCTGGAGACAAGGTGAATATTTACCTTATTTTTGAGCAGGGCCTTTGGGCGATTGCGGTTTATCGTTTTGGGCGCTGTGTGCGTCAAATCAAAATTCCGCTAATTTCATTTGTATTAAAGGTCATTGCCTTTTTGCTTTTTAAATTGATCGAGATCATAACCGGAATTTCCCTTCCGGTCAGCGCCCGGATAGGTAAAGGACTTTATGTTGGGCATTTCGGTTATTGTATTGTCCATAGCGATGTGGTCATTGGCGAGAATTTTTCCATGGGACCTGGGGTGGTCATCGGTACCCGGGGGATAGGGAATCAAGGTGTCCCTGTCATCGGGGATAATGTGTATGTGGGAACCGGAGCGAAGATTCTTGGAGGAATCAAGATTGGAAGTCATGTCCGCATCGGCGCGAATGCGGTTGTGTTAATGGATGTGCCGGATCATTGCACGGTCGTCGGCGCTCCGGCCCGCATTATTGAAAGGAAATCATGATTGCCATTTTAAAACTTCTAGCGCCGGTTTTATTATATTTAGCGGCCGTTATTATTTTATTCGTTTCTTTCTCCGGCAGGGTCAGATACGGGCTTTGGTTTCTGGTCCCGCTATTGCCCCTGCAAAACGTGATGAATAAATTTCAGGCCTTCCCGATGGGCAAGGATTTAAATGATATTCTTCTTTTGGCCATGCTGGCTGGATGGTTTCTTTCGAGTATGTCCGAGAAGCGGCCTGTTTTTTTGAAATCTTCCCTGAACGGACTTCTTTTTTTCTTCTTGGTTTATACCTATTTTTCCCTCTGGCTTGGATCATTAAATTTACACCTCCCGCCGCCCATTGATATTCATGATTTAAGCGTTCAACGCTGGAAGAATTATATGATTTTTCCCTTATTGTATTTCTTAATTTCCAACAACCTTCGCGATAAGGCTGACTTGAAGAAGCTGTTTTGGGCCATGTGCGCGGCCATGTTTCTGATGAACTACTACAACGTACAGCAGGTCTCGGATCTGACATCATGGGTCAATCGGACGAAACTCGAAGGAACTTTTGTGGATTTGGGCGCGAATGAAACCGCGGCTTTTTATGCTACCTATCCATTTGTCCTGATGGGGGTTTTTTTGTTTGTTAAGTCATGGAAATGGCGGGTTCCGCTAGCTATCCTTATTGCCGCGGATTCTTTTGTGAATTTATTCTGCTATTCACGGGGAGCCTATATGGCGACCTTGGCAGGGCTGGTGGTCTTCAGTGTTTTAAAACAAAAAAAATTAATTATTCCCATAATTCTGGTCCTTGCCCTCTGGCAGTCTGTCTTGCCTCAGAGCGTAATAGAGAGATTAATTTTTACAGAAGAGGCAGGGCAACTTGATGTATCCGCGGCAAGGCGGCTCGAATTATGGGAACAGGCTGTTATATATTTTCAGCAAAATCCAATTTTCGGGGTTGGGTTTGATGCCTTTCATCAGCTAGGTCACGGCGACACGCACAGTATTTTCATGAAGACCCTCTCCGAGCAGGGAGTTGTCGGGATGCTTATCTTAATAGCCATATGGGGAGTTTCTATTAAAAAAGGGTGGCAGTTGTACCGCAAGGCCCAAGACGGATTCCTGAAAGGTCTTGGGTTTGGTTTTTTTGTCTGTGTCTTTGCCGTGATGACCGGCAATCTTTTCGGCGACCGCTGGACGCATTTGCCGCTTGGGGCGTTCTTTTGGGTTTACTTAGGGATGGTTGAGCGGGGGATCGTCTTGTCCGCTGAAAGCGCGCCGGCTCCGGTCAAGGGCGTCACTGAGAAAAATTCCGGATCCAAACGCGAATATGTAAATCCCAGGCTCGTCAATCCATATATAAAAAATTTCAAGAAGAGAAAATAAGGAAAAGGTTGATTTATAGCACAGTTTTCTAATGTTTCTATGATATTTTTGCTCTTGAATTTCTTATTGCTTAAATGTATATTTGTACTATGCATAATATAATGCACGACATAAACAGCATACATGGAGCCAGGAGATGAAGACGACAATCGTTAATTTGCGTTACAAGATGAAGGAAATTCTCAAAGCGTTGGATCGCAGAGAGCAAGTTCAGATCCTCTATCACGGAAAGCTGAAAGGGGTGATTTCTCCTGCCGGGACATCCCGCCAGTCATCTGTTAAGGAACATCCTTTCTTTGGGATGTCAAGTTCATCACGGATAACCGTGGGGCAGCAAATGGAAGCGTTAAGAAAGGGTCGTTATGATACTCTTTGATACAGATGTTTTTATCTGGGTGCAACGGGGGAATCATAAGGCTGCAAAACTCATGGAAGAAGAGGAAGAACGGTATTTGTCTGTTCAGACTTACATGGAACTTCTTTAATGTGCTTCGAATAAGAAACAGCATGATTTCGTTAAAGGTTTTCTCGGTGAGTTTAATTTTCAAGTGTTACCGTTGACTGAAAACATCGGTCATCGTGCCCTTATTTATATCGAGGAATATGCCCTATCCCATCATTTGTACGCCGGTGATGCTATTATAGCCGCGACTGCTGTTGAAAATAACATGCCGCTTGTGTCCGGCAACGCCAAACATTTTCAATCGATCAAAGAATTAACATTTCATAAGTTTAGTCCTTAAAATTTCTAGCCATTATTGCCGAAACCGCCACCAATCTTTCTTCGATGGACAATAATAAGAAACAAGAGATGTTTAAGCAGTATGAGGAAGGATACCGTCAACGGCCTGAATCTACTGACGAAATTAAGGTCATGGAAGGTTTGTCTGCGGATGCATTTCAAGTGGATGTTTTCATATACAATCGGGAACAGCCTTGACTCATTCCGATTATGCTGAGGACGTGATACAGTTTATTTGAATAAGATTGGTTAGCCCGCACGCCCTTAAGCGTCTGCGCTGACTAACCTTGTTGTTTGACTAAATGGGTAATTTGCGGTATATTTATTTCACTAAGCGTCAAGTATTATAGAAGATGACGCATAGTAAGAAATATATATGAGAAAAGACGAAATTCTTCAAATACTTCAACCATGGAACTTATGGCAAGGCGAGCCCATCAGGGGGGTCGTTAGACCTGCCTATTTTACCAGGCTAAAACAGTTTTTGCGGGATAACCAGGTTGTGACTATCACGGGGCCACGCCGCTCGGGGAAGTCGTATATCATGCGGCAGGTGATGGCTGATCTTGTCAATCATGGAGTGCCACCCGCTAATATCTTGATGGTCAACTTTGAAGATTCCCGTTTTGAGAATCTCGATGTTCAATCGCTGGATCAAATACACGAGACCTATCTGGAATTTCACGCGCCTAAAGGAGAGAAGTATATTTTTTTAGATGAGGTCCATCTGGTTCCCAAATGGGAAAAATGGGTACGGCGCGTGCACGAACTGAAGCTGGCGAAGGTCGTGGTTTCAGGATCGAATACTGAGCTTTTAAGTCGTGAATTTGGAACGGTACTTACCGGCAGGCATCTTGACCTTAAAGTCCTTCCGCTTTCGTTTAGCGAGTATATGGCCTTCAATAATTACGTTGTGCAGTCTAGAGGAAACAGCGTACTGGATACCGTGACTATTAAAGGGTATTTGCGCAAATATCTCGAGCATGGCTCTTTCCCGGAGGTGGTCTTATCAGAATCTAAGAAGGAGATTTTGTTAAATTATTTTGACGACATCCTTTACAAGGACGTGATTCGCAGGTTTAAAATCAGAAAAGAGGAAGGCTTAAAAGCGCTTTTTAAGTATTATTTAAGCAATCCGTCATCGCATGTAACTTTTACGTCGCTTGCCAAATTTCTGAACTTATCCCATGATTCTATTGAAAGATTCTCAGGGTACCTGGAACAGGTTTTTGCTGCGTCATTCGTGAAATATTTTTCATATAAAGTCGGAGAACAGGAAAAGAACGCCAGGAAAGTTTACGCTTACGACACGGGTCTTTGCAACGCGGTAGGATTTCGTTTCAGTGATAATTGGGGTAAGCTAGCGGAAAACGTTGTTTTTCTTGAGTTGAAAAGGAGGCAGCAAAATACCCCCCAGATGGAAATTTATTATTGGAAGTGTGACAGAGATAAAGAGGTCGATTTTGCCGTTAAAGACGGTCTGAGCGTTGTTGAGTTAATCCAGGTTTGCTGGGACGTAAGCGCGTTAAAAACGCGTGAGCGCGAGACAAAAAATCTTTTAAAGGCCATGGCTCAATTTGACTTAAAGGAAGGTCTTATCATTACGGATGACGAAGAAACAGAACTGAAAAGTGGTGATTGTTTTGTTCGGTTTGTCCCTCTCTGGAAATGGTTATTGCGCGAAGAGGGTGTTTTGGGGCCCTCCTAAGCGCCTTTTTATAATAATTTCTGGGGTTTTAAAGTTTCGAGTCAATCCGGAAATAGTCTTGACTTTTTCCGAGTACAATAACTTTTAAAGTGGTAAGGTTGAATGGGCGTATAAAGGATGAAATGAGTCAGCAAACCATTTTTCATTTAATGTCGGATTTAACCAAACAAGAGGGGATTTCTTGTGTGCTCATAGGTGGATTTGCCGTGAACTGTTATGGAGTCACACGGCAAACAGCGGATGTTGATTTCCTTATTACTAAAAAGGATTTTGATAAGATAATTATTCTTTTAGAAAAATCCGGATATACAACGGATTTAATTCAGGAAAATTTTGCTCAGCTTAAGAGTAAATATCAGTCTTTCATGAATGTGGATTTTATGTTTATTGATTCAGGAACCCTCTCGAAAGTTTTAAAAGAAGTCCGGAAAATAAGAATTGGCAAACAAGAATTTCTAGTTCCATGCTTGAATCATCTGATTGCCCTGAAATTGCATTCTATTAAATACAATCAAAAAATTCGTCTGATGCGGGATTTGCCCGATATTATCAACTTGATCCGAATTAATAAAGTTAATGTTAAGGCCGAAACATTCAGAAAATTATGTTTTAAATTTGGCACTGAGGAAATTTATAAGAAAATCTTGGAGGCTCTTGAATGAAAGACATGAAATTTCCTGTTATCAGGGAATCCCATCAGAACCAAAAAACACTCTCGATGGATGAGTATCTTCAATTTGTCCAGTTCAATCTAAAGTATACCCATGATAAAAAGACTTACGCGAAATGGAAGAAAATGCTTGCCGTTAATGTCCCCTTTTTTATAGGTTAAAGAATGCCGGAACACAGGTTTAATGATTGTTAATGGTATGAATTATCTTGTGCTCTGATAGAAAAGAGAGGTGCTTAATGATCAAGGCATTGTACTAACGACAAATTTGAATTTTTCTTTCAACCAACGTCTTACCTTTTAATGAAGCGCATCTTAACAATTCCCCATGTATCCTGATAGTTCTCACAAAATCAATCTCGTCCTTTTAACCGATTGCCTCGTTGATCCGTCTGCCGGCGGTGCTGAGCGCAAGATTTATGAGCTGGCCGGTTTGCTGGATAAGGAGAAATATCGTGTCATTATCGCCAGCTTGGACTGTGAGGGGACGAGCTCGAAGGATTTGGTTGAAAAACTCGGTGTCGAACTTGCTGTGTTCAGGGTCAAGCGGATTTATGGTATTTCAGGTATTTGTCAGGGGATCCATTTTTTGTTTTTCCTGAGAAAAGAAAAAGTCGATATCCTGCAAACGTATCACTTCAGCTCGGATATTTGGGGAACTTTTTTTGCCAAACTGGCCGGCGTTAAAATTATTATTTCCAACCGGCGGGATATGGGGTTTTGGCGCAAGAAGGCGCATGTGCTCGTGTATCGCCTGATTAATGGGTGGGTTGATAAAATCGTTGTGGTGGCCGATGCGGTCAAGGCCATGGTGATGAAGGCGGAGGGCGTTGACGCATCAAAGATTGAGGTGATTTATAACGGAGTCCAGGGATTAGACCAAAGACCGAAGACCGAAGACCAAAGACTCAAGAAGGAAATTGGAATTGAAGAGCATGATGTTGTCGTGATGCATGTGGCGAATTTTAAGCTGGTCAAAGGTCATACGTATTTGTTGCAGGCTGTTGCGAGGCTTGTTTCCCAATTCCCGTCATTGAAACTGGTGTTGATTGGGGAGGATGAATTTAGCGGGGCGCTGGAGCGAGAGGCCGAGGCCTTGATGATCAGAAATCATGTTTTGTTTCTGGGAAAACGAAACGATGTCTCCTGGTTGCTTGATGGTGCTGATGTTTGCGTCTTGCCGTCATTAAGTGAAGGGATGTCCAACGCTATCCTGGAATATATGCTCGCCGGAAAACCCGTTGTCGCGACAAGAGTCGGCGGCAATCCAGAGGTTGTCAAAGACGGAGAGACCGGGATTTTGGTGGAACCCAAAGACGTCGCGGGTTTGGCAGAGGCTTTGAGTGCCTTGCTAAAAGACGGCGCCTTAAGAAAGAGAATGGGGGAAGCCGGACGTGATCGGGTGGATCAGGTTTTTAGTATGGAGGAAATGGTTGCAAGGTATGAGCGGCTTTATGAAGAATTAAAGGATAAATAGAAGATGTAGAATTTATCATTTTGATTTACTTATCAACCAGCAATAATCCCTGCTGGCATAATCAATTCATATGTGATATTATTTCAATAAATAATCAATAATGATTATGAATGCGAACACATGAATTATACCCAATTTAAGAAACAGTTTCAGAATAATCCCATCATCCGAAGCAGGGACGTCATTCTGACATACGATAATCCTCAGGTTCTTCGAAATCAGTTGAGCCGGTGGCATAAAAAAGGATTATTGATTAGTTTACGTAAAGGGGTTTATCTTTTGAATACTCAGGACAGAAAGGTAGAAGTAGATGCGCATGTTCTTGGAAACGTTCTTTACGAACCGTCCTATGTAAGTCTTGAATATGCCCTTTATTATTATGGATTAATCCCGGAGGCCGTGGCGGATATTACCTCTGTGACGACACGCGCAACAGCCGCCTTTACGAATGAGATGGGGCATTTTATCTATCAGCATGTCAAGCCAGGAGTGTTTCGTGGATTTAAGAAATTTGAACAAGGGGAAATGTCGTATTTTATGGCTGAACCGGAGAAGGCGCTGGTTGATTTTTTGTACTTAAATTTATCTAAGTTTAAAGATGACCCGAGGGATATCCTGGAACACTCTTATCGTTTGCAAAATATTGAAGATCTGAACACGGACAGATTCATTGAATGGGCTAAACTTTTCAAGACCAAGAAATTGATGAGGGTTATTAAAAACCTTGTCGTCTGGATCAAGAAGCTTAAAGGGGGCAGGATGTGATTGATGTGATTAAACAGCAATTTGAAGATGGTATGCCTATGGGGAAAAAACTGAACCTCACCAGGGAATTCCTGCAGATACTGTCACTTAAAATCCTTTATGAAAAGGGATTATTTAGGAATCTGGCTTTTGTCGGGGGAACAGCGTTAAGAATTTTATACGACATTAAGAGATTTTCGGAAGATCTGGATTTTTCTTTGATTGATGCCAAGAAATATAATTTTGAAAGCCTTCAAAGCGATTTGTCAAAGGTGTTCCATCTGTATGGACTGCCTTTGGAGATCAAAGCCCAGTCCGCAAGAAATGTCCATAGCATGATGATGAAATTTACAGGACTATTGAAAAGTTTGGGCTTGTCAGAGCTGCATGGCCAGAAGTTTTCCATCAAACTGGAGATCGACACCAATCCGCCGGAAGGATGGGAAGTGACCAACACCATTGTCCATAAAAATTATATGTTTAATATTCTTCATTATGACCTGCCTTCACTTTTCGCCGGAAAATTGCATGCCTGCTTTTACAGAAAGTATACCAAGGGACGTGATTATTATGATCTTGTTTGGTATCTGGCGAAAAAGGTAAAACCTAATTTCACGCTTTTGAACAATGCCATTAAACAAACCCAGGGTCGTGAATCAGAGATTAATGAAGAAAATATTAAAGATTTTATTCTTTCCCATATTCAACAAGTTGATTTTGAATTTGTTAAAAAAGATGTGGAGCGGTTCCTGGAGGATAAAAAGGAACTGAATCTTTTTGACCCAAGATTGATCAGGGAAACGGTTAACCAGCTTTATTAACGTTGTTGATAAACAGGTGGCAACCTTTCTGGATCAAAGCAAGAAAGATAGAGTATGCACATCAGCGCTTTTCCGACACTTGGTTTAAGGGATGTTTTCAGCCGAACGGAAAAGGTTTGCCCTGACCGGCCGTTTGCCGATGGGAAGACGTTTTATTTTTACCGCGGCGCTAACGCGATTTTTGCCGTCATTAAACTGCTTCATCTGGCTGAGCAGGACAACGTGCTTATGCCGGCCTATCATTGCGGCGTGGAGGTCAAGGCTGTGTTGAAGGCTGGTGTCCATGTTAAATTTTACGGGGTTAACGACAAGCTCTGCTGTGATCTGGACGATATCCAGCGCAAGATCGACGTGCGCACCAAGGCGGTTTTTGTTATTCATTACTTTGGTTTCCCCCAGGCCGTGGATGCCCTGAAGAAAATATGCCGTGAACGGAACATTTATTTCATTGAGGACTGCGCCCACGCCCTGTACAGCCAGCTCTGGGATAAATATTTGGGGGAATTCGGGGACATCAGCATCTTCAGTTTTCAAAAGAGTCTTCCTGTGCCGGACGGCGGCGCGCTTGTCGTGAATAAAGAAAGTATTCCCCTTTCGGTGAAACCACAAGGCCGGCCTTCGGCCCTGTCAACAGCTCGCGGGACTATTCTTTCTTTGTTGGAGCGTTTTAAAATGAGACATGAGAAAGGCCATCGAATGATGGATGGGCTGGTTATCCAGCCTCTGCGGTTTTTGTTGAGATACGCGAAGAGAATTTCGGCCGGGCGTGTTCATGTGTCGACACCCAGCACCGCCGAATTTGATGCCGGCCGCGCGGCGTTGGGGATGTCTGATTTTGCTCGCAAGATTATCTGTGCCGCGGACAGCCGTGTGATTTTTGACAAGCGCAGGGAGAATTATGAATTTCTCTTCAATCGTTTGAAGGATGAACCCTTTGTGCAGTTTTTCTTTCGGGCGTTACCAGAAGGTGTTTGTCCTTTGTTTTTACCTCTATTGATCGAACGGCGCGATGAGGTGCAGGGGAAATTAAAAGAGCGTGGAATTAATGCTTTTGTATTCGGGAAAACTTTGCATCCCTTGTTGCCGGTCCAAGAATTCTCTATTGCCCAAACCTGTTCGGCGGGCAATCTCTGTCTGCCGATCCATCAGGATCTGGATAAGGAACAATTGACTTACATGGCGGATGTTTTAAAAAAAGTGATGAGTGTCAATCGATGAACATCGCTCACTTTATCAGTAGTGGCGGGTTGTTTGGGGCGGAAAACATTGTCCTGACCCTGGCGCGGCATTTTAATGACGGAGGAAATACCGCCTTTGTCGTTGCCCTGCGGGACAGCCGTTTCCCGCGGTTAGAAATTATTGAAAAGGCCAATGAACTTCATCTACCCACATTTGTGATTGAGAGCCGGGGACGGTTGGACATGAGGAGTGTGTTTCAGCTTAGAAAATTTCTGATCGGACACAAGATCGATATCCTTCACACGCATAATTATAAATCTGACATCATTGGGGCGCTGGCAGTCCAATGCGGGCGTGTCCCTCTGGTGACTACGGCGCACGGGTATACGGAAATGAACCGTAAGGTTTCAGCTTATGAGAAATTGGATCGTTGGGTCGTAAGGCATTTTTTTAAAAAGGTTGCGGTTGTGACAGACAAGATATTATCTGATTTTCCGTCTGATAAACGGGTGGTGATCGCGAACGGTCTGGATATAAAACAATTTCAGAAGAACGCGTCCCAAAGAAAGGCCGTGAGGGAGAGGTACGGCATTCAGAATGATGAGATGGTGATCGCGACCGTTGGCCGGTTGAGTGTGGAGAAGAACCAGGCAATGCTGGTTGAGGCGGCCTCACGGCTGACCAAAAAATTTCCTAACGTGAGATTTCTTATTGTCGGCGCGGGGCCGGAGGAACAGCAACTAAGACGTTTGATTACCGAGAAGAAACTGGAGCGTCAGGTGATTTTAACCGGGTTTATCAAAGACATGCCGTCGGTCTACAGCGCTATCGACATTTTTGTTTTGACTTCGCTAACCGAGGGCATCCCGCTCACCATTCTGGAGGCCATGGCGGCCAATGTCCCCGTGGTAGCCACACGGGTCGGCGGAATTCCGGACTTGATTGAGGATGAAAAGACGGGTCTGCTCGTTGAATCCAGGAATGTCGCGGAGCTATGTGCTCAACTTGAGACGCTGATCTCAGACGCGTCCAAAAGAAATGAACTGGCGGAATCCGCCTCGCGGTATGTCCGTTCTCATTTTTCGCAAGAGAAGATGGTCGAGGGGTATCGCAAGGTGTATGAGGAGATTGTTTAAAACAAATGCTTCCGTTTTTATTTTTACTTAAGATCTTGGCAGCCGCGATCTACGTCCTGATCATCACGGTTATTCTTTTTCTGATTTTGACCGTTATCAGCCGATATTATCAAAAAGCTGGACAGAGGGGATGGCACCATTTCACCCGAATATTGAGGGGAATGGTTCTTTTGCTTGTCCTGTCTCCGATTGTCTTGGGGCCGCTTATTTATTTTTACGCGACATACCTTGAGCCGAACTGGATTCAGGTCCGGACGTTGACGGTAAAAGATTCTCATTTTCACGAACGTCTGCGGGAGTTGAAGATTGTTCAGATTTCGGACCTGCATATCGAGAAGGTTGGATACAGGGAACGCCGGTTAGTCAGCGTCGTCAATGGCCTGGATCCTGATGTTATTTTGATCAACGGAGATTTTATCAATGGCAAGGAAGGCTGGGAGCCGGCCTTTCAGGTCTTAAAGCAACTTCGATCGCAAAACGGTATCTATACCATACTAGGAAATACTGATTATTATTTTGCCAGTGAAGGGGAAATCCTGCCGGTGTTCGCCGACCTTGGGATTAAGGTGCTTTTGTATGACAATGTCAAAATGGACTTTGGGGCCAGGGGAAGTTTTTGGCTCGCCGGTCTCTCCAATAAATACGGTGAATGGGCTGAGTATGGAGAAACCAAAAATTTAGATAAGGCATTTGAAGGCATCCCGGCCGGTGATTCCAAGATATTGCTGATTCACGACCCTGAACAGGTCAAGATTAAAAAGCTCGGTGAGTATGCTCCTCAGTTGATTCTAGCGGGGGATAATCATGGCGGCCAGATCGGCATTCCCGTTTTGTGGCAGTTTTCAGATTATGCTAACCGCGGGCCGTACATGGGGGGAAGTTATATGGTCAACGGCATCCCGCTCTATGTCAACCGCGGCATCGGGATGAAAAATCTGAATATGCGGTTTTTCTGCCGGCCAGAGGTGACGGTAATTAAATTATTAAAAAGGTAACGGCACGAAGATGTGCCCAAAAATTGCTCTTGAGTGGTTGTACAAAATATTGTACACTTTGAGCGGAGGTAAAAAATGGATTACATTATGCCTATTTCTGAAGTGAGAGGGAAACTACCCGAATTAATTAAAAAGATTTCCCTCGCGGGTAAACACTTAATTATTACGCGAAATGGAAAACCTGAGGCTGTCATGCTGTCCCCTGAGGAGTTGGAGACCCTTGAGATCAAAGCCGACCGGGAGTTGCTTCAGTCCATTTTGAGGGCTGAAGAAGATATCGCGAAAGGGAACCTTTACTCTCATAAAGACGTATTTAAAAATGTTTAAGGTTTTCTATACAAAAGAAGCAAAAACCGCGATAGATAAATTACCCGCCAAGAAGAAATGCCAAATCAAAGAGGCTGTTGAACGGATAGCTGAAAATCCGGAAACAGGCAAGCATCTTACGGGAGAACTCAAGGGACTGCTTTCTTACCGCTCGGGTGACTATCGCATCATTTATCGCATCCAACACAAAGAAATTATCGTTGTAATATTAACCGTTGGACATAGAAAAGATATCTATCAAAGGGCTGGCAGGAAAATTTATTAGGTTATGAACGGATGTTATTCCGGATTATTTCCCAAATTAGCCAGCTCTCAATGGGTGATGGACTGGCTCAGATTAGGAACATTATGAAGAACATACTGAAAACGTTAATGCTGAAGTTAATGCCGGAATCGTTGCTCAATAAGATTAAAAAAATTCATTACGCCAGGACGCTTCAAAGTATCTCGGAAGAGTCAGAGCCGGATCTGAAGATTGTCAAATGTCTTGTCGACAGGGGGATCATGTGCTGGATATCGGCGCCAATATCGGCGTGTACACGAAGTTTCTGTCGGATATGGTTGGGGAGCAAGGCCGTGTCACCAGTTTTGAGCCTGTGCCGACAACTTTCGATATTTTGTCCTCGAACATCCAGCGATTGAATTTAAAAAATGTCCGCCTCTTCAATGTGGCTGTTTCGGATCAAAACAAGATGGTCAAGATGGAAGTCCCTGTTTATAAAACAGGCGGGGAGAATTTTTATGAATCCAGGATTGTTGAGCAGGTCTCATCGGACTCTTTCAGATGTGTGGAGGTGCAATCCCGGTCCCTGGACAGCCTTTGTTCCGAATTCATTCAAAAGATCTCTTTTGTTAAATGTGACGTGGAGGGATTTGAGTATCACTGTTTAACCGGCGCCGCTCAATTTATCAGAGACCACAGCCCGGTCTGGTTAATGGAAATATCGTCTGATCCTGATGATGATCGTACTCTGGCTCATAAGACATTCGGACTCCTGGCAGAGGCGGGATACGAACCTTTTTTATTTGACGGGAAGATCTTCAGAAAGCGGCAAAGAGGCGACAAAACGGTTAATTATTTTTTTCTTCATCGAAATCATGTCCATAAACTCAAGAATATAAAATTTTATACAGGGGATGATCGGTCATGAAGATTCTTTTGATCGCCCCGCGCCTGCCGGTGCCGCCGGACACAGGCGCGAAGATAAGAACCTTTAACCTCATGAAGCAGATGAAGAAGTTTTGCGATGTGGACTTGGTTTGTTTTTCATTTGAAAAAGATGATCAGCGGCACGCCGAATCTTTGCGCAAGATGGGGATTTCCGTTCATCTGGTTCCTTTGTCTGATCCGAATGTGTTGTCCAAGGCGATCGGCGTTCTTTTCCACCCTCAGCCTTTTTCCATCGCGAAATATCATACTGCCTCCATGGTCAAGACCATCAGGACTCTCAAGGATACGAAGCGCTATGACCTGGTGCACGTGGATCATATCCACATGGCGCATTATCAAAGGTTATTTGATCAGACTTCTTGCGTCGTGGATGAACATAATGTGGAATACAAAATATTGGAACGCTGTGCCGGGGTTGAACGGTCCTTCTTAAAGAGGAGGATGTTCTTATCTCAGGCGCGAAAGATGAAAGGTTTTGAGGCCGACGCGATCAGAAAGTTTTCAGCTTCTTTAGCCGTCTCAGAAGAAGACGCGACACTCTTGAAGAAATTGAGCGATGGGCGAACATCCGTTCATGTGATGGATAATGGAGTGGATACGGAATACTTTAGGATATCGGAGGAGCCGGAGATCGGGAAATCCGGGGTTTCTTCTCAGGAAAATTCTTTGGTGTTCACGGGATCCATGGACTGGTTGCCGAATGACGACGCGGTTTTATATTTTTGTAAGGAAATCCTTCCGCTCATTTGGGGCGTTAAATCCGATGTAAAATTTTATGTGGTCGGCAAGAATCCCTCACCGGCGATCAAGGAGATGGCTCAAAAAGATAACCGGATCATTGTGACAGGGGTTGTCGAAGATGTGCGGGTGTTTGTGCAACGTTCCAAGATTTTTGTGGTGCCTTTGCGTATTGGCGGCGGGAGCCGGTTGAAGATTTTGGAGGCGATGTCCATGCGGCGAGCGGTTGTTTCAACCAAGATTGGGGCCGAGGGGATTAAGTGTGCGCATGGCAAGGATATTATGGTGGCCGATCACCCTGAGGATTTTGCCCGTGAGGTGCTGGGCTTGCTCAATGCCCCCGAGAGAAGAACGGAATTAGGACGTCATGCCAGAGAACTGGTCTGTCAACAGTATGATTGGAGTATTTTAGGAAAGCGGCTCAATACGATTTATGAAGAACTCGTTTCAAAAAAATAATTTCATTGTCCTTTTGTGGGGGATGATTGTCGGCATTCTCGTGACGACGGCCGGAATGGTTTTTGTCCTGATCGCGTCTAAAACAGTCCGGGATCATCCGGAGCATAAATCCATTATTTGGGATAAAATGGCGACCTCTCTGGCCGTATTAAAAGATAGAGGAGTATTTTCGTCGAAATCGCGGGGACAACAGGATGTTCACGCCATGCTTGAGTTGACGGTGCATCCTTTAAAAGTGGTGAGGCCGATCAGTCCTTTGATCTACGGGAGTAATTTGACAGCCAAGACAGAGTTTGAGATGGATGTGGCGAAATTCGCCAAAGAAACGGGGGTTTCCATTTTTCGTTTTCCCGGCAGTAGTTCAGAAGGGTACCATTGGCAGACGGGTAAATTTGATTTTAATGACCGCTTTGATAACGCCCCGCTTTCGAAGATAGAAAATGTGATCAATTTTTGTGAGATTAGCGGGGCAAAACTGCTGCTTCAAGTCAATATTGAAAGCGGCACACCGCAGGAAGCCGCGCAGTGGGTGAAATATATGAGTCAACAAAAAGGCAGTTATGTCCAGTATTGGGAGCTGGGTAATGAGGTCTACGGCGACTGGGAGAGAAATTATATGCCGGCCGAGCAATATGCCGGCCTGGTTAAAGATTATGCCCTGGCTATGAAGGAAGCGGATCCGTCGATCAAGATCGGGGCGAATTTTGGCGGCCCGAATTTTCCGTTATTTGATGAGACGTTGATGAAACTCTCTGCTCCTCACATTGATTTTGTTTCCTATCACTGGTATCCGAATCATGTGAACAAGAGTCATCCTTACAAGGAGAGCATCCATCCTTTCCCGGAAGACTTGATGGCCAACGCGCATAACATTGGTTATATGGTCAAACGCGTCGATGATTTTATCGCCAAATACGCGCCTGAAAGAAAAGGGAAGATGGAGGTTTCTTTTCTTGAATGGGACGGCTCGTGGGACGCCCCGGCCTCAGACTTGAATTATTCACATAAAGCGATGATGTGGTCTCTGGCCAATGCCATTTTTTACGCGGATACGTTAGGTCAATTTGTCCGGCACGGGGTCACGGTCGCCTTGCAATATGATTTTCAGGAAGTCATGTTCGGTCTCATTCGCGGTTGGGACAAAGAGGCGGGTTGGAGCGGAGACCGTTGGGACGGACAAACCATTCGGCCCAAGGCCCTGGCCTTACAGCTTTTTGCCCGGTATTTTGGTGATGAGCTGGTGGAATCCTCATTGTCGGGTTCCCCGGTCTACTTTAACGAAAGGGATTGGCGCGCGGATTCTTACGAAGGTGATGTGCCGTATGTCACGGCGTATGTCAGCCGCTTTTCCAAGGAAAATAAAATAGCCGTTGCCCTGATCAATAAACATGCCGACGATGATTTTGTCGTCAAGATTTCCGTGAAGGAAGTTCCTCTCAAAGCAAGCGGCAGGGTGTGGATCTTGAACGGTCCGGATTTGAAATCCCAGAATGACGGACAGCAGGGACTCGTCAAGATTGAAAAATATAAACTGCAGGATATCAAAGACGAATTTTTATACAAGGTGCCGGCGCATACGGTGAATATGATTCAGATGGAATGGTGATTCCATGAAAAAAACTTTTTATTTTTTGATGGGTCTTGGGATGGGAGCATTGATAGCCATTGCTGTCGCCGGACTGTGTTTTAAGGTGTATCGGTATTACAGCTACGGGGAAGGATTGGGCAAGGCCAAAGGAGTGGTGCGCAGTCTTAATGAAAAATGGTCTTCGAAACCGCAGGAACCGAATCCGGAGGATAAGATGGACTCGCCGCTTCTTGAGCCTGAGAAAGAACCTAAAGCAGAGAATGTCCAGAGTCCTCAAGTCCCGCCGAGCGCCGATAGCCGATTCGATTTAAAGACCATGGAAGGATTTCAGGTCTTTACAGTCTCCAGCTCGGAGCGTATTTTTCGGGATGCCAGGACGCTGAGCGAAAACACATCGATGAGCACAAAACCTTTTCTTTCAGCCGCGGCCAACGAATATGAATCTTTTCAATTGGTTGTTCAGAGCGGTAACGAACCCGTCAAGAATGTGTCCCTGCAGTTTTCCGATCTCATTGAAGAAAAAACCAAAGAACGGATAGACAAGGGAAATGTGACGTGGCGTGTCGTTGGGTATGTCCTGACCCAGAAGCCGCCTTATCCTGTTTCCTACGTCGGGTTTTGGCCGGATCCGCTTTTGGAGGCTCAGGCTGTGCATGTTCCGTCGGGTATAACACAGCCGTTGTGGGTGACGGTTTATACGCCTAAGGAAACAAAGCCGGGGGTTTATAAGGGAAATATCTTTCTCAGAGCGGATGGTCTGAACCCTCGGGAGATTCCATTCTCGGTTGGGGTTTACAATTTTATCTTGCCCAAGATCAGTCATTTGAAAACCGCCTTTGATTTTAAGCCGGATATGTTGTCGTACCGGTATTCTAAGATTCAAAATGAAGAAGACGGCGCTTACCAGCAGAGACTGGCCGGGATTAGCGAAAAGTTTCTCATCGAGATGCTCAGGTACCGGATGAATCCGATGCTGAATATCCTTCCGGATGCGGAGGATGACTTGAGGCGGCTGGATCGTTACCGTTGGTTTGGATTAAATCAATTTGCTCTGGGACGCTACGGAGGGGCCTTTGACAATAATTGGCCGAAGGAGGAAACGGATTTAGAACAATTAAAAGTCCAATACCGGCGTTATGGCGATACTTTAAAAGTCAACAAGATGCTGGATCAGCATTACGTTTACACGTGGGAAGGGGCCGAGTCCGATAATCCCCGTCCGGTCAGGATCGCGGCCATGATCCATGAGGCGCATCCGGAATTAAGAAATATGGTTGCCTGGAGCGGAACCGTGGAGTCCGTTCCAGAATCAACAGCGGATAAGGATATCGACATTCAGGCATTCCGGATGGATTTCATGGATCAAGAAAAAGTTAAACAGCTTGTCGGCGCAGGTCACGAGGTCAGGACGTATATCTCTACTCCGGCGCAAAGCAAGGGGCCGCGGCTTGTCATTGATTCAGACGCCATGGATTACCGGATCATACCCTGGATGTGCTGGAAGTATGAAATCAAAGGATTCCTGTATGAGTCGGTGAACTGGTGGCCGCTGACGGATCCGTTTAAGAGCGCGGCCAATACAAAGGACGATGAGAACGGGAGCGGGTTGTTATTTTATCCCGGGCCGGCCGGTCTCTTGGCTTCGGTGCGCAGTGAATTATTCCGGGACGGGATGGAAGATTATGAATATTTATTTATCCTAAAAAGTCTGCTGGGATATATGTACAGCAAAGGCATTCATCTGGAACAGCCTGAGCTCTACGACACGGCAAAAAAACTTTTGGTCATTCCTGAAGAGATGATCAAGAGCTCAACGGACTTTAATAAAGACGGCGAGGCCCTTCAAAGACAGCGCGGTGAAGTCGCCCGGATGATTGAAAAAATCGCGGAGTTCTTGAGGAAATAGTTTTTTTTATGTCGGAAACATGTTACACTCTCCGGGAATAGCGTTAAATTTGCCAATGGAAAGTCAAGAATCACAAATTTTTTATGTCGGATATAAGGAACAATAATATCAACAAAGTGACCTTGAGCGTGGTGATTCCCTGTTACAACGAGGAAAAGACCCTTGCCCCGTGTGTGGAGTGTGTGATGGCCATTGCCGGTGATGATCTGGCCCTGGAGGTCATTATTGTCGACGATGCCTCACGGGACCAGAGTTTGAGAAAGGCCGAGAAATTAAAAAAGAAATATCCCCAGATCGTTGTCCTGCGCCATGAGAAGAATCAGGGAAAAGGCGCGGCCTTGCGGACGGGTTTTCAAAAAGCCTCCGGCGATTTTGTGGCGGTACAGGACGCGGATTTGGAATACGATCCGCAAGATTTAAAAAGGCTGTTGGTCCCCCTGCGCAAGGGAGAGGCGGATGTTGTTTTAGGTTCCAGATTTCAATCCAGCGGTTATCACCGGGTCCTTTATTTCTGGCATTATCTGGGTAATTGTTTTCTGACCTTTCTTTCCAACATGTTTACGGATTTGAACCTGTCGGACATGGAGACGTGTTACAAGGTCTTTCGCCGGGACGTGATTCAGGCTGTGAAGATTGAGGAAAACCGTTTTGGCTTTGAACCCGAGATTGTGGCAAAGGTCGCCCAGATGCGTCTGAGGATTTTTGAGATGGGTATTTCTTACAGGGGCCGCACGTACGCGGAGGGGAAGAAGATCGGCGTCAAAGACGGTTTCCGCGCCCTGTATTGCATCTTCCGTTACAACGCCCACAAGGCGCCCGTTCCGGTTCAATTTATTATTTACGTGTTTATCGGCGGGCTCGCGGCTTTAATGAACTTGATGATTTTTCTTGGCTTACATACGTGGGGGGTCGAGACAAACGTTTCCATCATCACGGCGTACGGCCTTGCTGCTCTGGTGAATTATTTTCTTTGTGTCGCGATTCTGTTCCGGCATCGGGCCAGATGGAATACGTTTAATGAAATCTTGATTTTTTTATTCGTTGTGGGGTTGGTCGGCAGTGCTGACCTTTTGCTGACCAAAGCCCTTTTAGCGATGGGGATATCCGCCGTCAAATCCAAGCTGGCGGCCAGTGTCTCCGGGGTGATGCTGAATTTTATGGGCAGGCGTTTTCTCGTCTTTCCGGAGGCCTCCGTGGGACCGTGGCAATCCCAGGAAAATCCCTTGCCGCATAACGAGGGGGAGAAATGACGGCAGAGAAATCCGTGAATTTATCCGCTCTGATGTATCACGGCATTGTTTCGGCGGGTGTGGCGACGCCCGATGATCGTGAAGTGGGCGCCGAACTCTATGACATGCCCGTGGCGCATTTTAAAGCCCAGATGGAATACCTTAAAAACAGGAATTATAAGGTCGTCGTCAACGGTACCGGCGCGGAGATGGGGAATCATGTGATCATTACCTTTGATGACGGAGAAATGAATAATTTCGATCTGGCCTTTCCGGTCCTGCGCGGCCTGGGGTTCAAGGCGTATTTCTTTATCATTGCCGCCAGGGTCGGCCGCAAGGGATATATGGGCATGGCAGAGATGAAGGCGTTGCATGGGGCGGGGATGATCATCGGTTCTCATGGATTGAGCCATGAAATCCTGACGAATTTAAAGGAAACCCAGATTGAAGAGGAGTTGACGGCGTCGAAGAAATATTTGGAACGCAATTTGGAAATCCCCATTGAGGCCCTTTCGGTTCCCCGAGGTTTTTGCAACGACAAAATCATTCAGATGGCGTACACGGCGGGTTATAAAACAGTATTTATTTCTGAAAGGCCTAAGAGACTCAAGGTCGAGTGTATAGATCGGATTCCGGTGAAAGGACATTGGTCATTACAAAGATTCGAGCAGGCCTTGACCGGCAATGTCCCTTGGGGCGAAAAGATCGGGGAACAAGCCAAGCAATCGGCGAAGTTCATTTTACGGGAAGGTGGATACAACTGGGTGAGGAGTGTAATCCTGAAACTGGTGAAGTGACCATTGCCTAATTTTGCAAGCGTTTGCAGAATTGGGCCGGGAAGTTAAATTCGACAGGCGCCCTGCTTATTTGCTTATCAGTCACAACGACATCATATGGACAACCAACATGACACCTGACAACAAAATCATTGTTACCGGCGGGGCCGGGTATATCGGATCGCATACCGTTGTTGAATTGTTTAACGCCGGATATGTCCCTGTCATTGTGGATGATTTTTCGAATGCCGATCATCGGGTCCTTGACCGCCTGCGGGCCATCCTCGGCCAACCGGTCACATGTCATGAAGGGGACTGCAAAGACGCCGCGTTCCTGAGCAGGGTATTTACTAAAGAAAGCGGGATAACCGGCGTCATCCATTTCGCCGCGTTTAAAGCCGTCGGCGAATCTGTTCAGGAGCCGCTGAAATATTATCACAACAACCTCATGTCGCTCGTGGTCCTGCTTAAAGCCATGATGGCCGGCGGTGTTTCCCATCTTGTATTTTCCTCCTCCTGCACGGTCTACGGCCAGCCGGATCATTTACCGGTCACGGAAGAAACCCTCAAAAAGCCGGCCTTCTCCCCGTATGGAAGGACCAAGCAGATTTGTGAAGAAATCCTCGAGGATACCGTCAAAAGCCATGCCCCGTTGAAGGTGATGGCCTTGCGGTATTTTAATCCCATCGGCGCGCATCCGTCGTCCTTGATCGGTGAGCTGCCTCTGGGCGTTCCCAACAATCTGGTCCCTTTTATCACGCAGACCGCCGCCGGCATCAGAGAAAAATTGACTGTCTTTGGCGACGATTACGACACACTCGACGGGACCTGCGTCCGTGATTACATTCACGTGGTTGATCTGGGAACCGCCCACGTCAAAGCCCTTCAAAACTTGGAGAAAATTTCGAAGAAGACTTATTATGATGTCGTCAATATCGGCACTGGAAAAGGAAACAGCGTGATGGAAGTCATTCAGGTTTTTGAAAAGGTTACGAATGTTCGGGTGAATTACGTCATCGGTAAACGCAGGGAGGGGGACATCGAAAAGATTTATGCCAATGCGGATAAATCTCGACGCGTCTTAAATTGGCAGACCCAATTATCTTTGGAAGACGCGTTAAGAGACGCGTGGCATTGGCAGAAGAGGTTGGGGGAGGCGAGTTCGCGAGTTGCGAGTTAGCGGGTTACGAGAGGGAATTACTAATAAAATCAAAAATTAAGGAATTGTATGAAGACTATTTTACTCACCGGCGCGGCGGGATTTATCGGTTCAAAGACCGCGGAACTATTACTCAAAAAGAATTATCGCGTGATCGGTATTGATAATCTCAATGACTACTATGATGTCATCCTCAAGGCCCACCGGCTTCAACAGTTGAACCATATAAAAAATTTCACGTTTTCCCAAATAGACATCGAGGATGCCGATACGTTAAAGCGCCTCTTCAAGAGGTTCTCCTTTGACGCGGTTATTAATTTAGCGGCCCGGGCCGGGGTCCGTTACAGCATGGTGAACCCCACCGTTTATTTCACGACGAACACGCAGGGGACTCTGAATCTCCTGGAGTTGTGCAAAGAGCATGGAGTCAAAAAGTTTGTCCTTTCGTCCACGTCTTCTTTATATGCCGGACAGAAAATGCCGTTTCAGGAATCCCTGCCTGTCAATACGCCCATTTCTTCTTACGCGGCTAGCAAGAAGGCGGCCGAGGTGACCTGTTTTACGTATCATTACCTTTACGGGATAGACGTCACGATCCTGCGCTATTTCACGGTCTACGGCCCGGCGGGAAGGCCGGACATGAGCATCTTCCGTTTTATCAAATGGATTGATGAGGGAAAACCTATTGAACTTTTCGGTGACGGGAGCCAAAGCCGTGATTTCACGTATGTCGATGACATCGCGGACGGAACGGTGAAGGCTTTAAAAAAGGTTGGGTTCAAAATCATCAACCTCGGTGGCAACAGTCCCCACAAACTCCGTTATGTGATTAAATTGATTGAAGGATATTTGGGGAAGAAAGCGGGCGTCAAGCGTTTTGCCTTTCATAAGGCGGATATCAAAGCCACTTGGGCGGATATCTCTGAGGCCAAGAAGATTTTGAAATGGCAGCCTACGGTTGGATTGGAAGAGGGGGTTCGAAGAACGGTGGCGTGGTACCTGGCTAATAAAGATTGGGCAAAGGATGTCAAACTGTGATACCGGTTCTGTTTTGGTTTCTGATTTCTCTGGTCATTTATTGTTATCTCGGTTATCCGGTCCTCTTGAGTTTCATCGCCGGGTTAAAACACCGGCCCGTCAAGAAAGCGGTTCGGGAACCATCGGTATCCGTTGTCCTCTCCGTTTACAACGAGGAAGACGTGATCGAGAGGAAAGTGAGGAATCTCCTCGCGTTAGACTACCCGCCCGCGAAGATGGAAATCATTATTGGTTCGGACGGATCATCGGACAAAACCAATGAGATGGTCAAGAAATTCGACGACAAAAGGATCCGCTTTGAGGATAACCCTCAACGGCGCGGAAAGATGGCGGTCCTTAATGAGTTGGTCAATATGGCTCAAGGAGAGATTGTTGTCTTTGCCGACGCTAGGCAGGACTTCGCGGTTAACGCGGTCAAAGAACTTGTGGCCAATTTCGCGGATCCCCAGATAGGTTGTGTCAGCGGAGAGTTGATCTTCACGCCCCGGCAAGACACCCAGGGGGCGACGGCCAAGGGTGTGAACATGTATTGGAATTACGAGAAATTTTTGCGCAAGCAGGAGAGCCGGATCCATTCTATGCTGGGGGCCACGGGAGCTATTTACGCCATCCGTCGGGAACTCTTCACGGAAATCCCGCCTCAGGTGATCCTCGACGATATGTTTGTGCCCTTAAAAATTATTCAGAAAGGGTATCGCGCTATTCTGGATGAATCTGCCCAGGCCTTTGACGACGCGGCGGACAGTCCGCGCGAGGAATATCGCCGCAAGGCTAGGACTCTCTCGGGAAATTATCAGATTTTCGCGATGTTCCCCGGGATGTTTGATCCTTTCCGGAGCCCGATTGCCCTGCAGTTATTTTCCCATAAACTTTTACGTGTGCTGGCGCCGTTTCTTCTCATTGCGGTGTTCTTGATCAACACGCTTCTGGCCGGGGAAGGATTTTATCGCGGTGTCCTGTTTGCCCAGATTGTTTTTTACGGAATGGCCCTCACAGGAGCCTTGGCAAGACATCAGAAGTATGGTATTCTTAGGCTCGTTTCCAGAATGTGTTATATCCCGTATGTTTTTTGCCTGTTAAATTTTTCTGCTCTCGTCGGATTTCTACGATTCGCCGGTGCCAGGCAAGAAAGCGCGTGGGAGAAGGCGAAGAGATGATATGAAAAATTATTTAAAACATTTTCTCGCGGGGATTATCTTCCTCCTTGCCTACGCCCCGACCTTCGTCTGGATGTGGGACCGATGGTTTGCCAGGGATTCTTATTACAGCCACGGGATTCTGGTCCCGTTTGTTTCTCTCTTCTTAATATGGCAGAGGAGGGAGGAGTTGAAGAAAATGAAACCGGCAGAGTCCGGGGTGGGACTTTGGCTCATCATCCTGGGTTTCTTGGTCCATGTATTCAGTTCGTTATTCCGGGTCTATTTCTTATCCGGATTTTCCATGCTCTTCGTCCTGGCCGGGCTGATCTTATTTTTCTGGGGAGCGGGGGTTTTTAAGAAAGTAGCCTTTCCCGTTGCCTTTCTCGTTTTTATGATCCCGCTGCCGTTGGTGGTTATTTCCAATATAAGCTTCAGGCTTAAAATGTTCGCCGCCGAGGTGGGGAAGATCATTTTGAATCAAATGGGGATTCTGGCCAAACGGGAGGGGAGTATTATTTATATGCGCCACGCGCAGGTGGTTGTCGAGGATGTCTGCAGCGGACTGCGTTCGCTTATTTCATTAACCGCCCTGGGCAGCATCTTCGCGTATTGGATGAGAGGGCATATCGCCAAACGGCTTTTTCTTTTTCTGACAACCATCCCGATCGCCATTGTGACCAACGCCTGCCGGGTCATCCTGCTTTCCGCTATCAGCGAAATCTGGGGTCCTCAGTACGCGACGGGATTTATTCATGACCTGTCCGGATTTATGGTCTTTGGGCTGGCGTTTATTCTTTTGTATAGCGTCGGGAAGTTGTTGGAGTAGAGGTGGGAATATTAAGGAAAAAGTTGAAAGTAAAAAGGATAAAGGTTAAAGGTTGATAGAAGAGTTGATTTGAATAGATGGTTGGAACAGTGATCGGCATCAAGAGAGACTTGCTTTAGAATAACGATGAAATATTTTTTAGCATTAAATAAAATTATGCGTGTTACAAACTTTTCGTCATTCTGAGGAGTGATAGCGATGAAGAATCCAAAGCGGTTGACTCTTCGCCCTGCGGTCTCAGAATGACATGGGTTGTGCAAGGCTGTTAAGTAATTGAATTTCTATTTTTTACTTTAACCTTTAACCTTTATCCCACTATGTCCTTTAACCTATCAACAATCAAATACTTCTTCATCCTCGCGTTGCTGGCGGTATCCTGTTTTATTTCTTGGGGCCATTTCTTCAAGGAATATCAGCAGCAAGATACGGTGAGTATCCATGAGTTTCCGAAATCCATCGGCCCATGGAATTCCGAAGAGATGACGATCACGGATATGGAGTACGCCATCCTTGAGACGCGCAACGCCTTTAGTCGCAAGTACCGGACCCCCGCGGGACAAGAAGTGGCCTTGTTTATCGTTTATTCGCAGAACAACCGAAAGGTTTCTCATCCCCCGGAGGTCTGTTATATTGGAGGTGGTATTTCTGTTATTAATAAAGAATCGGTGACGATTCCCGGCCCTCAGCTGGACTCGGATATTGCGGCTAATAAACTGCTCCTGGAAAAAGGCACCAGCAGCTATATTGCCTATTACTGGTTTAAAGTGGGGGATTCATTTACGCCCAACTATTGGAAGCAGCAAACCTTGATAGCCGTCAAAACTCTTTTGGGGAAGCCCTCCAGCAGCGCCTTGATTCGTGTGTCAGCGTCTGTCGAGAATAATGATACGGCCAAAACCCTGGAAGATCTCAATGAGTTCTCCCAGGTCATTCTTCCGGATCTCAATCAATATCTCCCGTAGGTTGAATTTTGACGCATCATAATTAATACCCTATCAGGTATATAATATGTTACATTATACCGCTAAGGGTATATAATTTATAATAATTTATTGAAATTATACCCGAAAGGTGATATATATATTGTGCAATGAATTTAAATGAACAAATAAAAGAATTGCGGAAGAAGGCAGGATTAACACAGGTTGAATTCGCTAAAAGAGCGGGGTTAGGTTTGCGTTTTATTAGAGAATTGGAACAGGGGAAATCAACCGTTCGTCTGGACAAATTAAATCAGGTTTTGGAATTCTTTGGATATCATTTGGAGATTAAGCGCGATGAATCAAAAGATATTGAGGAAAGCGGACGTTTATTTTAAGAATGATCTGGCCGGGTATTTGTCGGAATCAAAGGAAGGGTATGTTTTTCAATACGATGAGAATTTCTTGAAGAAGAACATCCCCATCTCATCTTCTTTACCGCCAAGGGAGGAACCATATAAAGCGGCGGAGCTTTTTCCATTTTTCAAAGGGCTTTTACCGGAAGGTTGGTATTTGGATATTGTCAGTGCCACTCAAAAAGTCGACGCAAAGGACTCTTTCGGGGTTTTAGTTTCCACGGCGGGCATGGATACCATTGGAGCCGTGACCGTCCGCAAAACTGAATAACAACCAGGTGTTTTATGGATAAAAAATCATTACAAAAAATGTTTGGTGCTTCAGAATGCCCAATGATCGATTTCGGCTTAATTGATATTTCCATGGAAGCGCAGCGGATGACGGGGAAATTATCTATTTCCGGGGTGCAGCCTAAACTGGTCGTCAGGTTGGACAAGAAAAAGAACAGGTTGATTCCCGCCGCCGAAGGAGAATATATTTTAAAACCGCAAACCTTTTCATTTCTTAATATGCCTGAGAATGAAGAGTGTTGCATGGATATGGCTGAAGAAATGGAAATTGATGTGCCGGGGCATTGCTTGCTTCTTCTGAAAGATGAAAGTTTCGCCTATGTGGTCAAGCGATTCGACCGTAAAAACGGGGAAAAGATTCATCAGGAAGATTTTTTTCAGATTTTAGAGGCAAAGGATAAATATATTGGTTCCGTTGAGCAAATTGGCCGGAAGTTGAGAGGTATTTCATCTGTTCCGGGGCTGGACGTTCAGCTTTTTTTTGAGCGGGTCGTTTTCTATTTTCTCATAGGGAATGGTGATGCCCATTTAAAAAATCATTCAATTACCTATCAAACTGACGGACAAATTCGGTTAACACCGGCGTATGATATTGTGTGTTCAAAGCTGGTAATTCCCAAAGAGGAAGATTCAGCGATCACGATTAATGGTAAAAAGAATAATTTGAAACGGGGTGATTTTGACAAGTTAGCTGAATATTTCAATATTCCGATAAAAGTCCGATATGAAAAGTTTGAAAAGAAATTCGATAGGATGAAAGAAATTATCGAGGCTTCTTATATAGATAAAAAAAAGCAAAAGCGATTTATTGAAATTATAAAGGAACGGACAAGCCGTTTAAGGCTCCCGCAATAAAAGTCCGGTCAAAATTCCTCCGTTATTACATTTTGAAAACAAAATAAATTTCCCGCTTCAAGTCCTGTCAATCGTGTTTTTCATAAGTAATTATATATATTATGTTGAACCACCTCAACAGATGTTTACATTTATAGACAATCAACGGGGTATTACTGTCATGGTGTGTATGTTGTTGTCCTATTATGTCCTGGTTAGTGCTGGGTTTGTGATTTCTTAACCCGCTGGGATGAATGCGGTTATATACCTCTACTCAAAAGAGTTTTTAATGTGATTTAGTTGGCACGTATATTGCTTCCTATTTCATGTATAGTTCATTTCAGACCGGTTAACATTTTCTTTTACAAATCAGTAAATCATAATAATAAATATGTCGAAATTAAAAATTCATTTTAAACGCGTCGTGTTATTAGCTGTTGTGGCTGGGTGTTTCAGTTTATGTGTGGCCACAGCCTGGGCTACGGTTTCATTTATTAAACCCTATGATGTGCGGGAAGGCATTGAAGTGGAAATGGCTTCCGAAATCCCTTCTCAAATTTCTCATGAATCCAGGGCCAAGGCGCCTGAGCCGACAACCATGGCTTTATTCGGCGGTGGTTTTATCGGCATGATGATCACGTTTGTGCGCCGTACCTACGCCATGGCCAAGAGAATCTTTGATATGGTGGCTTCCATAACAGCTCTTATTATCCTTTCTCCTTTTATCCTATTCGTTGCTCTCCTTGTAAAACTAACCTCTAAAGGTCCTGTGATTTATTCACAAACGCGTGTCGGGAAAGAGGGAAAAAATTTTGAAATATATAAATTCCGCACCATGAAAGTCGACGCGGAGAAAGAAACGGGGCCGGTTTGGGCCGCCGCCAAGGATTCGCGTTTGACGCCCATTGGCGGGTTCTTAAGAAAAGCGCATATCGATGAATTGCCACAATTTATCAATGTCCTTAAAGGCGAGATGAGCGTCATCGGCCCTAGACCGGAACGCCCGGTCTTTGTCAGCCAGTTTAAAGAAATTATGCCGAATTACGAAAATCGTTTAACCGTAAAACCCGGGATTACGGGTTTAGCCCAGGTTTGGCATCGCTACGATGAGAGCATTGAAGATGTTAAAAAGAAGCTTAAATACGATCTTCTTTATATTAAGAAGATGTGCTTTTGGTCTGATTTCAACATTGTTCTCAGAACAATTCGTGTTGTTTTTACTGGTGAAGGTGCGAGGTAAGCAAAGGCATCTTCCTTTTGGTGGTAAGGCATAAATTCTTATGACCTTTTGACATAAATCAAATCTTAACAAGCAGTAAAATACTACAAAAAGGAGGAATTCAAGAAATGAAAAAATTAATCTTAACCGCAATACTCGCATTAGGTTTTGGAATTCCTAGCGCGCAGGCTGTACCGGTCACCATCAACGTGGATGAGTTCTATGACTGGGGTCGTTTTTATACATTCAGCGACGGTGGGACAGCATTTCCTGCAATCGGTGATGATACGTATACTACGATTAACTCTAACCCGGCTTATTTTGGTGGCGGAATAGATACACCAATCGGAACAGTTGTACCAGCTAACACCAGTGGGATCGCTGATGGCGAAGAAGATACATGGGGTGTTGGTACAGTTGCATCTATCAAAACCCTTCCTGCCAACGAAATTGTCTGGCAGAGAACAGCCGGTGAAGAATTGACCTTCATGTTTGAGGGGTTTGATGATGATTGTTTAGGCTTTGGTGTTCTATGTAGTGGTCCATCGGCAACTAACAACATCTATTCAGTAGGTGGTCATATATCTGTTTATCTCGATACGACCCCTGATTTTGATGGTTCAGACGGAACAGCGGCCAGAACATTACAGACAGCCTGGACAGGTGCCACAGAAGGTTTGCTGGTACTTGATTTAGCTCCAGTGGTTCTTGATGGGGCTGGTCATACCCTGAGTTCAGGGTTTGACTTTAGCACTTCATCTGGTAATGGTATTATGTATTTAGCTGTCACAGGTGCTGGTGCCTGGGATAATCTCTATGATACCAATACCCAGTTGTTTGGTTCTGACTTTTCTTTCAGTTTCACGGTGCGTGATAACGTCACTCCTACAGTTGGAGATTGGGTTGTCCGTGGTGATGCTGGTGGGGAAGGTAATATCATTCCTGAACCCGCATCCATGCTTCTGTTTGGGACTGGCTTATTTGGTTTAGTCGGTGCTGCCAGAAGAAAGAGAAGTTAAGCAGTTAAGCACGAAAAAAGTTATTACACGTGTGTTAACTTAAGTTATATAAAAAGGCGGGAGCCTTAAAAACTCCCGCCTTTTTTTTGCTTTGTGCGCCCGGCAGGGCGTATTCGATTCTACTTGCAATTTCCGCCTTGACAATGTGGAATTCAGTATATACACTTTTATTGACATGAAGATATTAGACGATCCAGGCGAATTTCAGTGGGACAAGGGGAATAAGGGGAAAAACTATCTAAAACACAAAGTGACGAACCAAGAGTGCGAGGAGATTTTTTTTGATCAAGAGAAAAAAATCTTTAAAGATATCCTCCATTCTGATAGGGAGGAGCGATATATCCTGCTGGGTCAGACAAAGGAAAGCCGTCTTTTATTCATAGTTTTTACTATTCGGGCCTCAAAGATATGGGTGATCTCGGCCAGGGGTTTGAATAAAAAGGAGAAAAAACTTTATGAAGAAAAAACTTAATATCCCCAAATTTAAAAATGAAGATGCGGAACGGGATTTTTGGGAGAAAACGGATCTCTCTGAACATTTTGACTCGAAAGATTTCACATATGTTTCGTTCCCCAACTTAAAACCTTCCTCCACGGCCATTTCGGTGCGTATCCCGGAGTATCTACTTGTCAGATTAAAGGAAAAAGCCCACGAGTTGAACATACCCTATCAGACATTAATGAAGCAGTACATCGCACAGGGGATATTGGCGCGTCATTAAGATCAACCGTAAAGATCCCGTCTAAGCCACGTTCACGCCCGGGTGTATCAAAACTTCCTCTCGTAATCNNCAACTCAACACTGCAAACAAGGAGAATCAATCTAAACAGGATGGGATTGCCGCTCCGCTGACTCTCATCGCAAAGAAAGAGGATATTGAAATTAATTCTTTGGCTATTATTGGTTAGCTAAGAATCGTTTGACTTGATCGTGGTTGCCCGCCAAGATGGCAATGCATTCAGAACCGACACGTTCAATCACAACGCGAATTTTGTTCTCGATGCCAGCCTCATAATAAGGCTTCCTAAGTTGTTTGTAGAAAAACCTTGATTCAATTTTTTGGGCATCCTCAAGACTGCAGTTGGACTCGTAGTAGACAGTGAGTGCTTTGAGAATTCGTCGAACGATTTCAATTTGTCCGCGGTCGAGGGTATGAAGACTTCGATCGAAAGAGGAATAAAAAAAGAGTGTGAGAGACATGATGAGGATTACAATTTCGTAATGTTATTAATGTAGTCTCGTGTCATCTTTTTAGCACCTTTTCTTTTTTCTTCTTTGACTAGCTTGTCCAGTTTTTTGTAATCTTCATCAGTAAATTCCATTTCCGAAACTTCTAAGGGCACGAGTTCAATACGGTTAGACTTAACGCTGACATTAAAAAGGGACCCTTTATGAAGACGAAGGGCGTCAACGATTTTCTTGGGTAACGTAATCTGGTTCTTGCTTGTTAGGGTTATAGTCATATTTCTCACCTCCTGGCTGATACAAAGTTACCATATTATCGGAATTTCCGCAAGTAAGGAAAGGTCAAGGGCAGATGTTATTGTTGGTTTCTAAACATATTTAAACTTCCTCTCGTAATCCAGTTCCATGCCATCGTAATATATAGTGCTTGTCTGTCGTTGCAGGCAACTTCATAAACAGATTGCTTCTTCGCTAGCGCTCATCGCAAAGACATCATACATTCCGTCGTTACGAGCGTTTTTAGCGAAGCAATCTCAAACCAACTTTGTCTTGCTGCGATCTCATAAACAGATTGCTTCTTCGCTGCGCTCATCGCAAAGACAGGTCACTACTTTGTCCTTGCAGGCGATCTCAACAGGATGAGATTGCATGGCTCTTCGAGCCTGGCAAAGGCCTTCGCTCAGAACGATAAAAGAGAGCCGTTTCGTAACAGTGTACTAGACAAAAACCGGGTTATTCAACTCTTTGCTGAAGATTTTAAACAGGTGTATATCTGAGGTAAGAAATATGGTGGCTTGAGAAGTTTTCGCTGAAGCAAGCTGAATCAAATCCAAAGATTTCAACGTGTACTTTTGACGTAAATCAATGGCTATTCTTTCCATGGTTTCATCTAAACGAATTTTCAGGAAATAACTAAAATCCAGATCAATTTCTTCCTTGATCTTTAAGAAGTGCTCTTTTTTTAATTTCGATTCTTCACAGACTCGTTGGATAGAGCAGATTGTTTCGATATAAGTCACGGGAGACACGATAACTTCAGTTGTTTCTTCTAATATCTTCAAAAACTTGTCTCTCTTGGGTTCAATCTTGTATTTTTTAAGCAGGGTTGAGGTATCAATAAATGCCCGCATTTCAGTTACGCTCCTCTTTACGCGTTTTTAAACATATTTCTGTTGCTGAAGTTTTGGTAGACGGTAAAACAAAATGTTCCCGCTTCCACCCGGGTTTTGAACACTTTTCTTGATAAGGTGTTAAATCCATAATCGGTATTTTGTGCTCCAGGATCACCACTCTTTCACCGGCCTTGACCTTTTTTTTGTATTCCGCGAAGTTATGAAGAAGATGTTTTACGTTTACTTTAATCATTTTGATCACCTCCGGACAAAGTATAACGTTGGTTATACTCTTAGGCAAGCCAGTTTTTAGAAATTTCGGAAATTTCGGAAATATCGGAAATAGCTGAAATGTCTAAATATCTAAACTTCCTTTCGTAATCCAGTTCCATGCCGCAAGGGAAGTCGGGGTGGGGCATCGACGGGAAATTCAATGCCTGTGTTTGATCCGGACATGTTTGGGGCGCAAGACATTGACGGTGTTGAAGCTGTTACCATCAATGTTAAACCCATTCTCAATCTTCTTTTTCTCTTGGAGAAGAATATGAAATCGTCGCATGAGTTGTGATGACCTGGATTATTGAATGGCCGCAAGCAGGGCGCGTTTGATTATCTCAAAATCACCCAGGCCTTCTTTGACTTTTTTGAAAACAAGGGCGTCATCGACAGTCGCGTATTCATGGACAAGGATGTTTCTAAACGCCCTCATCTCTTGCAGGATAGAGACGGCATCTTTCGGGAGGATGTTTTGATTCAGGAGTTTTTGAAACAGATCATTTTCTTCCGAGGGGAGGCCAAGCTTGAGTCCGGAAACAAGGAGTTTACAAATGTCAATGAGGCATTCAATACTCAACTGAAGCAGTCTTTCGCAACTGCGCATTTTCTCAATCTTTTTGTATTCCTCAAATGTCTGCGGGGCGATCTGTTTAAGCTGGGCAAGGTAGGATTCCAGTTCCGCAATTTTTCCTAGAGCGCGCGTCTTGTCAACCACGGGATACCTCTTCTAAATATTCACGGTAAATGTGTTCGTAGTCGGCATATTCCCGGATGTGGGTAAAGGCGACTTCATACAAAGTGTTTTCATCGCGGCAGTAAAGAATTTTGCCCTCTTTAAGAAGTCTCGTTCTTATATAAAGGGGGAGCTGCTGAAAGATTTGTATATCGAAGGGATGGTTTGTGAGAAAAAAAAGTTTTTTTTCAGAAAGATACTCTTGCGCGAAGGTGGCCGGTGTAAGCACCAGGCAAAGATCAACATCGGATTGCGCGTTATTTTCATTTCGGGCATGACTGCCATAAAGCAATACGGCGAGAATTTCATCGTCATTTCTGGCATCAGACAGCAGTTTATCGATGGATTCTTCCGGCGGATTGTTGTTTAGGAAAATCATGTGGGAAGTATAGCAGCCGGATTTAATAAAATCAACATATCCGTTGCTTTACAGTGCTTTACAGTTATCCGCCTGTATGAATTTCTTTTAAACATATTTAAACTTCCGCTCGTAATCCAGTTCCATGCCATAGGGAAAGTCCTGGTAGGGAGAGAGGGTGACGGAGATATCTTTATGGAGATATCTTAAGGCGGTTTTTTGAAATTTGTTTATTAGGGCCTCGTTGATCGGCAGGCCTTTCTTTAGCTGGATCTTGATGTCGGCTTGACCGTCATTGGCGCTTAATCGAAAATTCCCCGTCGTTTGTGAGGCGGCCTCAAAGTCCTGGTATATCCCTTCCTGAATCAATTGAGGATAAATGATTGCGCCGTTGATATTCAAGCCTTCAGCCTTGCCGTACATCAGGACGAGCGGTGACTTGAAGGGCGGAAGAAGATCATTCCGGTCCTGATCCTTGAAGCCTTCGAGTTTTTCTTTTAGATCCTCATAGGCCAGGAGTTTTCCCGTATCTTGCGTGTTATAACGAACGAGGGGTAATTGGGACTTTGGATTTAAAGAGGTGATGACGATCTTTTGTTCGAGCTCTTCCATAAAGTAAGCCTGGGGGAAATAGTTGAAGAACATGGGCAAGTACGGAGGACAGGTGGAATCCAATAAATTTTCCCTGAGCGTTGGTTCGTTTTGTGCCAGTCTTCGCAAACGCGCGGTTTCGGGGCTTTCAAAGAAAAGGTTAAGCCCGAATTCCGATATTCCCATGGAGGAAAGGATGGATCCTGTTTGGGGGTCATTTTCATCGATATGTAAGAGGTGGTAGAGGTGGCCGCGCAGGTTTTCCGGCAAATAAACTCCGCCGAGGATCAGATGGATTCTTAAGGAAGAGGCAGGACTGTTTTTATGACTGGAATATTCCTCAAGGGCGTTCTTGATGAAATAATTGTCACCGATGATGATCGTCTGACTGAATCGGGGCGCCAGGGTGTTGAGGATATAGAGAAGCGAATCCGAGCGCGGGCCGATTTCCGCGGCCGCCAGATTCAGGGCCGGCAGTTTTACGGAAAGGCAATTGATGATGAGCGTTTTTTCTTCAAGGGTGTGATAGAAATGATTTAACAGGACTTCCAGAAAGCGCGCGCTCGCGTTGATTTCCGGCGCCGTGGCCAGGCCAAAGGAAAATGTTCCTGAGGAACCTGAGGAGAGGAGAATGGAGCGGACATCACCGAGCAGATCGCGCGTGTCTATATTATTAAGCGGATGAAAGAGTTTGTTTTTATCGATGACCGGAACGTGCGTCTTAAACGCGTCGATGTCCGTGATTTTATGACCATGAAATCCTTCGTTCTCAAGGATTTTACGATAGAGGGAATTCGTCGCGGCGTGCCTATTAAAGACGCCCACAGCTTTGTTTTCGGAGGACCGGCATAAAGACGCGGGAGCGGCCTTTTGGCAGGAAGCGATGATGGATTGATAGAGGTGTTTTTTAATTTGGTTTTCTAAAAGAACCATTTGATTTCTAAATAATAGAAGTGTTCATTGTCGCCGAACTCCGAACCGCTCTTGCCCCAGAAGAGTTGTGTGCCGGCGGCAATATCCATGTTCTGGATGATGTTATAGCTGACCTCAGGGGTCACGACGACGCTCTTGCCTTCCCAGTCATAAAGGATATAGGTGTTCAATTTAACCAGCGGCGTGAGCCGGTATTGCATCCAGAGGTTTGATAAATATTTTTTTAAAGAAAGGAGTTGCTGGCTTTTGCGGTAGGAAGACGTCAGGGCGGCAGGGTCATTGTCATCGGCGCCGCCGTTGTAGAATTGTTCCAGGAGCGCGTCGAATTTGTCCGAGAAGGTGTAGTCCAGTCCCACGCTCACGCGTGGGAAGCTTCTCTCGTTATCCAGAACCGTATGCGAGATCTCGCCGCGGAACCCTGCTTTTTGGATATAACCGTCAAAGGAAACGCCCATGACGATATCCTTTTTGATCTGCCCGGCGATGAAAGAGACATCGTACGTCTTGATCGTCCGGTACAGTTTCAGTCCCAAACTGGTCAGCTCGCCGTTTTGACCGGGGGCCGCGACAAAATTAACGCCGGAAAGGTCTTCGGGGGCGTAATTAAAATTCAAGGCGTCGATACCAATCCGTTCGTCCCGTTCTATCTCCAGAGGGCTTAAGGTATTGAAGAGATCTAAGGGGCTGTAAAAACGCATCTTGCCCCAATCGACCCCCTGTTTACCGGCCACGATCTGGAATTCCGGTTGGTAATATTTGACAAACGCGCGGTAGAGGGAATGTTTTAAGTAGAGGTGATCGCTATCGACGGATGTCTTGTCAAGATCGATACTGTTGAGTCTGTTCTGGCTTTTGGAGCGGATGAAATTAAAATCCGATCTGTTGGCAAAATCATGGACAATGGCTTCATTGTCTAATGTGAGTTGAAATTGCCAGGGGGAGAGGACTTTTTTTATTTCCAGCCTCAGCCTCTGTAAATCGGCGGTGATGGCCTCTTTGGTCTCCAGAGATTTGGTGGAGGTCAGGAGATTTTTATAATAACCGCTGATGTCCAGTTTGTTTTCTTCGCCGAAGGCGATTCCCGGCCTTTGGGAAAAGAAAGACAGGAGGATGAGGCATAAAAAATATTTTTTCATTGTAACACCTTTCATCATTTAAGCCGCGGGAGTGATTTTTCCATCCTTCAGGTGAATCAGGCGTTTCGCCTTGTTCATAATCATGGGATCATGTGTCGAGAAAATGAACGTGATGCCTTTTTCCATATTGAGTTCCTGCATGAGCTCCAATAGAGACTCGGCTGTCTTGGAATCAAGATTCGCCGTGGGTTCGTCGGCCATGACCACGCGCGGTTCTGCCGCGATAGCCCGGGCCACGGCCACACGCTGTTGCTGTCCGCCGCTCATTTCCTGAGGGAAGCGGTGGATCAGGTCGTCCAGGCCGACCCTTTGCAAGGTGTCGATCGATTTTTTCCTCCGCGTTCTCCGGTTGATTCCCTGGAGCAACATCGTGTATTCGACATTCTCAAGAGCCGTTAGCGTTGATATGAGATTGTAGGCCTGAAAGACAAAACCGATTTTGTGCAGGCGTAAGGTGGTGAGTTTGTGGATATCAATATTCGTGATATCCCGGCCTTCAAAAAGAATCGCCCCCTGCGTCGCTGTGTCCAAGGCCCCCATCAGGTGCAGGAGCGTGCTCTTCCCTGATCCCGAGGGCCCCGCGAGGACCACGAAATCTTTATCGGCAATGGAAAGGCTGATCCCGCGCAACGCCGGGGTCTCGATGTTTTTGCCTGTCGAGTATGTTTTCTTTAAATCAATGGTCTCGATAAGATTCATTCCCACGATACTTTTTCCTTTAACCTTAGGACTTTCGCGTTTGGCGATCTGCTTCGTTGCAGCTTCCGGTGCTCGCTCAACGTACACATCTGTACGCCTCGCTTCGCTCCTCGGCTGCGCCTCGCATCTCATCCAAACGTGAAAGTCCGTAACCTTTAACCTTCACAAACTCCTGATGGCTTCCACGGGTTTCAGGTTCGCCGCGTGGAAGGCCGGATAGATAGAGACGACAATGCTCGTTGTCAAGACTAACATAACGGAGACGGCACTGTGTGTTACGTTTAGAGACGGGTAAATGACGGAATCGATATAGAATGAATTCAAAGCTTTTGTGAATGCCGTTAGATCAATGCCGGTTTTTCCGAAATAGGTGTTGAGGGCCAATCCTAAAAGCAGTCCCATGAGAGAACCAATAGTTCCCAGGAAAAAAGATTCCCACGCCACCATCGTGATGATTTCTTGACGTTTTGTCCCTAAGGCGAGGAGTATCCCGAACTCCCGGGTGCGTTCCAGAACGCCCATGAGGACCGTATTGAGGATGCCGATGGCCACAACGATCATAACGACAAAAACAATAATCCAGATAAATCCATTATCAAATTCGATCCACTGTTGGAAGCTGGGAGAGACTTCCTGCCAGGGAAGGATTTCTAAATCAGAATTTTGAGGAAGGATATCCTTGAGCTTCCGGGCGGTTGTTCGGGATTCTGCCGCCGGATTTAATCTTATGGCTATCTCGGAGATGGCCCTGGGCATGACAAATAATTCTTGCGCGGCGCGCAGTGTGATGAGGGCAAGTCCTTTGTCGATTTCTTCCGTTCCCGTGTCGAGAAGCCCTTGGATGATAAAGGCGCCGGAAGCGATACTGCCGTCCAAAGCCTGCGACATGAGGACGATTTTATCATCAATCGAGACGTTTAAATTCTTCGCGAGGGTCGCGCCCAGGATAATGCCCGAATCCCTCTCCATGTCCAAAAAGGCGCCGGTCTTGATCCGGCGGTGAAGGGTGCTGACGCTGCTTTCTTTTTCCGGATCAACGCCCAGGATCATAACGCCTGAGGACGATTCTGAAGAACTGACCAGACCTACGGCTTTTATCCGTGGAGCGTTGGCTTTAATCTGAGCGTTTTTTTCAAGGGCAACTAACAGAGTTTCGGGATTGAGGAGGTGTGTTTCTAACTTTTGACTTTGATGAAATCCTTTTTGATGGATCTGGATATCCGAGGTCAGAAGGGAGGTGTAGTTTTCAATCATTTGCCGATGGGCGCCTTCCACAAAACCCCAGATAAAAATAAGAGCGCCGACACCAAATCCGACGGCGGAGATCGTAATGCAAGAACGTCTTTTACTACGTGTGATGTTACGCCACGCTATCTTCAGGAAGGTCATCATTATGGGATTTTCTGTAAATTTGTCAGGGTAAAGAGATCTTCATCCAGGGGCGCATTGTATTCGACGTCCATTAATTTTATGATGGTCGAATGCCCTTCTTTGATCCGGGAGGTCATGGCCCAAACCTTGGGAATGACGCGGTCGGATACCTGCCCGATGTCCGAATAATCCAGGACTTTAATTAATCTGCCTTTCTCGTTGTAGTATTCCTCTTTTAAGGGAACCGCGTCCGATGACCTGACCCAACGGTATATTCTCCCCCAGATGACAGAGGCCCCGGGGTTGGGGATCAGCTCAATCTTGGAAGTGACGTGTCCGTCTAAAATTTCTTCGGCAATCAAGGTGTGTGTGTAGTCATTAACGATACTGCTCTCTTTAACCAAGTCCTCATTGGCAAAATCGCTGCCCATCCACGGCTGGAGCATCATGGAAGGAGGAATCTTGATAATTTTTTCTACATTGGGTAAATAATTCCACATTTCATTTTTGATGCGTAATGTCCCGATGCCGGCCTCTTTGGCGGGAGAAAGAATGCGGATAAACATTTTGTCTCTGCCTCGACTGTACACCTGAAGTTTTAATTCTCTTTCCCAGCGGGGCGTCGAGATCCGCATGGTGTAGATGCCTTTGTTGGATTCTCCGCGCATGAGATCATCGGAACGTTTTATGAGATCAGAAGCATCCTGGGCTTCAGCATAGCTGAATCTTGCCGTTGGAAGAATAAGAAAAATGAGAAATAAAATGACCGTAAAAATTCTTAGTTTCATAATTGACATCCTATTTGCCGCTATGCTAGCATACCCCTAATTCTTATGCAAATTTAATATTGAAAAATTGACTGTTAATGTCGTCTTCGAATCTGTCGAGAAAGGCAATTCCGCGCTTGGTCATCAATACGTGTGTTAAAGTTCAGTATCGAATCTTCCAGTCTTTTATTAACAACCTTTTTTCTTCCCGTATTCGATCTTTTTCTTATCCCAAGCACAGAACAGCAAGAATTTACAAGAATAAATCAAATAGTTCCATGGATCATTCTTGAGAAGTTGATAAGATAAACGCTAAAATTCCCTAGATCTCACCTCCCCAAGCTGGAAAAATTTAGGCCTTCATGGAAAAACTCATATTTAAGAAAGTTACGCTGCAAGAAGAAGCATTGATGGAGCAGATATTCCGTCTCCGTTTGCATGTTTATGGAAGGGAATGCGGTTTTATTAATGAAGAGGACTACCCTAATGGTCTGGAAACGGATGAATACGATCCTCACGCTCTGCATTTCGCCGCGATTAATTCTCAAGGAGAGGTCATTGGTTCATTGAGGATGATCATCCCCGACACATTGAAACTGCCTGTGGAGAAACACTGTTCTCACTCGACGCTTAACAAAAGATTAAAGCCGGATTATGCCTTTGCTGAGATTTCAAGGCTGGTTGTCAGTAAGAAATTAATTAAAGCCAGAAATCATGCCTTGGATACCGGTCATTTACTACAAACTGGATTTAATAACCTCTGTAAAGCCAATAGTTTGGAAATTTTAGAGAGAGCGAAACCCTTGGCCTTTGGATTATGTAGAGAGGTCTTTAAAGAGAGTGTCCAAAGAGGTATTACTCACTGGTATGCCTTAATGGAAAAAAGTCTTTGGTATCTTTTACGTATTCATGGATTTACATTTGAATGTGTCGGGGGGGAGATTGATGTCTACGGCCCGGTTAAACCGTATGTCGGCAAAGTCACAGATTTTGAAAAAGCCATAAAGAATTTTCAACTTAAGCATAGTTGGACAGCTTTAAAGACTCAAAACCATCCATCCTTATCTTCAGAAACGTCTTTCCACTTCTCCGAGCACCTTGTTGGTGTTTAGTATTTCTTATTCTAATGACAGGACTTGCCAAAGTAATACTCCAAATCCTGCCGGCCGTTTCTGCTTTATTTCAATTTAGACTATTGTTGTATCTTATGGATTGACATGAGATTGCAACCATGTTAGACTTGAAACGCTATGGAAAATTTTATATTCAAAAAAGTGAATCCTGAAGAAACTGAGCTGCTTAAGCAGATTTACCGGTTACGTCTGGAAGTTTATGGCCGAGAATGTGGATTTATCAAAGAAGAGGATTATCCGGAAGGATTGGAAACAGACGAATACGATGAGCAGTCTGTGCACTTTGCGGCTTTGGGACCTGGTCAAGAGGTTATCGGCACGATGCGGATGATTTTACCGGGACGCCTCAAGCTTCCGATTGAAAGGCATTGTCCTGAAATTAAGGTCGCTAACGAAGAGGTTTCGGGAGTTCATGTCGCTGAGATTTCCCGTCTTGTCATCAGCAAGAGGCTGCGTCGGAGAAAAAATGACGGTTTGTTTTATGAGCCGCAGGTGGAGGACAAGAGGGTGGTGGATGAAGAGGGCAGAGAATTCTTGCGCCGTACGAAACCTATGGCTTTTGGATTGTATAGAGAGTTGTATCAGGAGAGTAAACGAAAAGGAATCACCCATTGGTATGCATTAATGGAAAAGGGCCTTTGTTTGCTTTTGCGTATTCATGGGTTTGCGTTTGTGTGTATTGGTCCAGAGGTTGATGTGTATGGGGCTGTCTATCCTTACTTGGGGAAGATATCTCAGATAGAAGAAGATGTGCGTAAGAAATTCCCCAAATTTTTTTGTTATTTTGCTGAAACCCTTGAGACGAAACATCTGGAATCATAGCAAATTCTTGATGAATACTTTTAAGACTTGGTTGGAGGTGATTTTTTTAAGAAACACCGGCTCGCATCGTCTCGCGTATCATTAAGGAAGATGTAGCGCTGGTTAATAGTAATTTTTATCCTTTCATGCCCTTGACCAAATCTCTTATTTTTGAAGCCTTTTCTCGGATAGCGGACGCCTATCCCCAGAGAGAAGCTATCACCTTCCAGAAAGACAATCAGTATAAAAATCTGACGTATGGCCAAGTACTCCATGAGGCGACTCGGTTCGGCGAGATTCTCCAGCAGGCAGGGGTTGGTCCCGGTTCCAAAGTTTCTCTGGTGTTGGAAAATCAACCTGAGTTTGTGATTTCCTTCTTGGCTGTTTTGTATGCCGGGGCAACCGTGGTTCCTCTGGATATTCAATATTCGGCCCAGCAGATCAAACAACTTATTTCCCATTCAGATTCCAAAATCCTCATTGTGACAGAAAAGATTTATCCCAAGTTAAAAGAAGATTTGAAAGACATTGAGATGTTTGTCGTGGATTCGAAATCTTTTCAGGAAAAACTGAGGACGCGTGGTCCTGAGAACAAACTTGATATCAATATCGACGAGAATTCCTTGGCCGTACTGTTTTATACCTCAGGCACTTCCGATTTGCCCAAGGGAGTTATGCTGACACACGCCAATCTTCTTTCTAATGTTCGTTCGATAGAGCAGTTGCACATCATTACAAGAGATGACCGTGTGGTCTCGATTCTGCCGTTACACCACGCGTACGCTTTAACCACCACCCTCATTACACCATTGCTTTTAGGGGCCCGGATCATCTTTCCTCCTGGAATAGCTTCGGTGGATTTGTTGACTTGTATGCGTGAAACGCAAAGCACGGTTTTTGTCGGGGTGCCTCAAATATATGCTTTGATGCATCGGTCTATCAGAGAAAAGTTAAAATTGATTTCATTCCCTAAGAAAATCGTACTGTTTTGTTTGGAAAATATTTTCTACGCTATTCGGAGAAAATTTAAGTTTAATCTGAGCAAAGCGCTTTTTAAAGATATGCACAAAGCCTTTGGGCCAACCCTGCGTTTTATGGTATCCGGCGGGGCGAGGCTGGATCCGGACATCGCCAAGAATTTTTTAAAGTGGGGGTTCACGATACTTGAGGGGTACGGTCTGACAGAGACATCGCCCGTGGTGTCATTTAATCCTCCGGATAGAATAAAGATAGGTTCCGTCGGTAAGTCCATGCCGAATGTGGAGATAAAAATTATCGAACCGAATGAAAATGGAGTTGGGGAGGTCGCGGTTAAAGGCCCCAACGTCATGGCAGGGTATTATCATATGGAGCGTGAGACTGAAGAGGCTATAAAAGATCGTTGGTTTTTTACGGGGGACTTGGGTTATTTGGATAAAGACAGATATCTTTTTCTTACCGGAAGGAAAAAGGAACTTATTATTTTAAGTAACGGAAAGAACATCCATCCCGATGAGATAGAAAAATACTATGGACAGAATCCGTTTATTAAAGAAATTGGTGTTTTGGCGGTAAAGGATACAACGTCTTTTAGCGGCGTCGAGCATCTGGCCGCCATCATCGTCATGGATGAGGATTATTTCAAGCAAAGATCCGAAATGAATATTCGTGACAGATTAAAGTGGGAATTGGATAATTTGTCGGCGAAACTGCCGAGTTATAAACGCATCAAAGGATTTATGATCAGCCAGGATCCTTTGCCTAGGACGCGCTTAGGAAAGCTCATGCGTTATCAGCTTCCGAAGATTTATGATAGGGTATCCAACGAGTCTAGATTGCCAAAAGAAGGGCAGAACCCAAAAGAGATTGTGGGGCAGTTTTCAGAGCTTTCTAAATCGGCTCTGGCCTTCCTTCAAGAGAATTTTAAAAGAGAGATTAATATTAAGGATCACCTGGAACTAGATCTTGGTCTGGACTCTTTGGGGCGGGTGGAACTCCTTTTGAGCTTACAAGAACGTCTAAACTTGAATATGTCGGATGAAGAAGCCATGGATTTCTTTATGTGTAATACGGTTGAAGACCTTTTGTCAAAACTGAGGGCTTTTGCGCCCCATGACACTCGTCTGATCAATGAGGAGCATACTATTGCCTGGGAAAATGTCCTGAAGGAAGATCCGCAGGTGGATACCTTAAGTAAGGTTAATATTAACCCCAGTCTCTTATATGGCGTTGTTAATATTATTATAATAAGTTTTATAAAAATATTTTTCCGGGTTTTCTTTTTACTGCGTGTCGAAGGGCGTCAGAATTTAAAGAGAGAAGGCCCCTATGTGATATGTCCTAACCATACAAGTTATTTGGATGGATTGTTTGTCTTGAGTGCCCTGCCGATGCGGATAGCTTTAAAAACTTATTTTGTAGGGCTGAGTGAATTCTTTGAACACCCTTTCTTAAGGGGGATTACGAAAACGGCGCGTCTTATTCCTATGGAGGCGAGCTTTAACTTAGTCGAGGCGCTCAAGGCGTGTTCCTATGTGTTAAGACATGAAAAAATTGTCTGCTATTTCCCTGAAGGGCAGCGGTCCATTGATGGAGAGGTGAAAGAATTTAAGAAAGGCATCGGGATTTTGATCAAAGAGTCGAATGTCCCGGTTGTGCCGGTATATTTAGAAGGGGCTTTCCGTACGTGGCCGCGCGGACAACGTCTCCCAAGATTGGCGCCTATTAAGGTCAGATTTGGACGTTTGTTGCCCGTTGAATCGCTGGAAATGGGTGTTATTAATGAAAAAGAGATATATGACGTCGTAGCCAAGAATTTGCGTGAACAGGTTATTAACCTCAAAAAAAAATTTTCCGAAAAGGGTAAAGTAGAAGGAGTAAGTAAGACGTGAATTAATCCTCTTTAAATTTATGAGCTTCCCGCATTTTCAATGAAACAATGTTGACGCAATATCCAACAATCCTGCCTAGAAGAAACTTTTCAAGAAAAAAATAAAAATTATTTCTAATGTATCGTAACTCTATCAATTTCAAAAGGTTGAGATTGAGTTAAAATATCGACAATTATTTGACAAATAGTCAAACATATGTTAAGCTTTCATTATCCTCCCCAGTTCCCCCCAAAAAAAAGAAACTAAAAATCATGTTTCATCACAAAACACCAGTATCTTTCCTACAAACAATTTTGAGAAATTCATCTGAAATGTTATTTCTTGTCCAGAAAGATTCTAAAAGCATATCGAGTGTTAATAAAAATAGGGGAGCGTTCTTCTATGAGAAAGACAGAAGAATGCCGATGTCTAAAGAGGATGAGATGGCCGGTATTGCTGATATAGCCTTGGCTATCGGTTTGTGCGGCGATGAAGAGAGGCTTTTTTTTGCTTATCTGGGAAACGCTTCCCTATGAAAACCAGTAGTTCAAAATGAAAAAAGAAAGGAGAAACTCATGGTGAAACGAATTGCGATGATCGGATTAGTAGGGGTGTTGTTGATGGCAACAACCTATGTGATGGCCGAAGAAGTCTTGGCGACGCAAAAAGGGGTCAAATATCACAAGGAAACATGCCGCCTGATCAAGAACAAAGACAATGCCACCAAGATGGAAAAATCAGAGGCAGTCCACGCGGGTTTAGAACCTTGCCGGAAGTGTTATAAAGAAGACCTGGCAGCGGCTTTACCGGCGACGTCCTCAGCGGCAGTAACGGAATCAAAGTAATACTGTTGGTGAAGAAATAAAGAGTCGGTTAACAATAAAATCCTGAAGGGATGTTCATGATCTTTTTAAGGGAAAAGAGACAGTATCATTTAGGGGATGAAAAAAAGGGGAAAACGAGTGATACGGCATGGGCATCCCGGAGGGATTAAAATGGATTAATGATAGTAAGGAATAAATCTATGCGTAGATGTAAATACGTTTTTTATATTTTGATTTCTATGGTACTGCTTTGTACGAACCAGGCGCGAGCGTTTGTTGTTATCAATGAAATTTTGGCTGATCCCGCGGCAGGTTTGAATGGGGACGCAAATCGTGACGGGGTTGGTTCTTCTTCCCAGGATGAGTTCATCGAACTGTTGAATTATGGGTCAAACACTGTTGATCTCTTCCAGTGGACGTTGAGTGATGCCACAAAAATCAGACATGTTTTTCCGTCGGATACGTTATTATCACCCTATCAGTATTTAGTTGTTTTTAGCGGCGGAACGCCCTCCTTGGTAAGTGTTCAATGGCAGAGTGCTTCTACGGGCAGCTTGGGGTTAAATAATACGGCAGACACCATCACTCTAAAAAATGGGGAGGCCACTGTTATCGATCAAGTCGTCTATGGCAGTTTAGCAGGGCATGATGAATCGATTGCGCGATATCCAGAGGGCAGCGGGACAGAGTTCGTCCGGCATTCAGATCTGTTTGGATCCGAGGGAAATCTTTTTTCACCCGGGAAAAGTGTTCATGGAGGGCCGATAGATCCTGGTGATAATGTTACCACCAGTAATCTCCAGGCAACCGCTTCTGTGCCAGAATGGCCTTCGCTTATTTACTTTGGTTTAGGATGGTGTTCATTGTGGGCGTATACCAGAAAAGTTAAGCACCCCCGCTAGAGAAGGAAAATATGTCGTGAGAAAAGGGTAATTATTTTTTCGGTGATGGGGGACATTTAACTGGTCTTAAAATGATTTTTAGATGTTCGGCGGGGATGAGGTATGTCCAGAAGCGTTCGTAAGTAAGAGGACATTTATTGAAGACTTTATGCAAGAATAGACGTCGAAAACGGACGTGAAAAGTGACTTCGCGGGATATGAGTTCAAACTTTTTCCCCATTTGCCAGCTTCCGGAATTGGACGCCAAGAGTTCATCAAAAGAAAAATAACCGAAGTAGAGTTTGTGATAAGGGCTTTTGGCGAGCCACGCCGAATGGTGGGGTACTTCAATATAAATTTCTCCTTGGGGATGACATACACGATGGAGTTCATCGATGGCCGGGTGAAGGTCATTCAAGTGTTCAATAACGTGATGACAAATAATTTTCTTAAATTGATTATCGCGGAAAGGCCAGGGGGCGCGGTTAATGTCATGCACGACGTCAGGCCGGTGTTGCGGTTCGATATCCACGGTCACGGCCTCAGGATGAGATTTCCCGGCATGACCGATGATCAGTTTTTCTTTGCCTTGACATTCGAAATAATTCATGGGCGTATTCTAACAGAAAAAACAGGTACGGCTACTGAAAAATGGGGGTTGTTTCGGCGTTTTACCAAACGTTAACGCATGTCAAAGAAATTCATCAAAGGGCATCTGTTATTTTTATTAGAATTCAGAAAAAAAGCTGTAAGATTTCTTAATTTCAGTATAATGAATCGACCTCAAGATCTATCTGATGTTGGGACGCATAATAGGTTGAAAGGACCGATTCTAAGATGAAACAATTATTATTTAAGGTTTCAGCGCTTGTTTTAGGCGTTGTGATTTTCTTTGCCATCGGAGAAGTTTGTTTCAGAATCTTCCGTCCGTCCGTTAATCCGCTCACCGAGATTGTGCAGGTGAATCCAGAATATTTGTTGATCCCCCATTCTGTCAAGAACGGCGTTTCTTCGGTTGAAGGAGAATTTAAGTATACTGCTCATGTCAATGCCTTTGGTTACCGCGGAAAAGATTTTAAAGCGGTCAAGGAACAGGGTGTCCTTCGTGTCTTTGCCGTCGGGGATTCCTTCACGTTTGGCGTGGGTGCTGAAGATGATCAGACCATTCCCTCCCTTATTGAGCACTATTTGAATTCCCATAATTTCAAAGCGGAAGTCATTAATGCCGGCGCCGGCCACACGTCTCCGATCACGCATTATGTGAATCTGCGGTCGATCCATATGAAATATCGCCCGGATGTGGTTCTTTTGCTGTTTGATTTGACGGATCTGGGGGATGACTGGCGTCAAGAGCAAACGGCGGTCTATGACAAAAAGGGTGAACTGATTGGTTTTCATCCCATGTATAAAAACGGTAAACGCGATTGGTGGATCACGTGTGTTCATTTCAGTGAGTTCTGCAAGTGGATCAATAACAAAATTGTGCGCAGCTTTAAGAAAATTAAACTGTTAGGATTTAAAAGTTACGTTAAAGCTATTCAGGAAGGAAAACGGGCCAAGGCTGAGATCATCAATTCCTCTGAGATCACTTCAGAGGAAGTGCAAATGGAATACGATGGCCTGGTGATGTTGCGCGGAAGGGAGAAGAAAGCGCTGATTGACAAAAATTGGACGCGGACCGCCGGGTATCTGACAAAGATCAAGACATTACTAGAGGCGCAAGGGATCCCGCTCATGATCGTTATGTATCCGCATGGAATTTATGTCGGAAAAGATCAATGGAATGAAGGCCGACGTACATGGGGTTTTGAACAGGGTAAATTATATACCGACTTTTACCCATTTGAATTGGTTGAAGGGTACGCGCAAGAGCAGGGAATCCCTTTTATTAATACCCTGGATTCTTTCCTTCAGCAAAAGGAACAAAAATTCTTTTATGATTGGGATGGTCACATGACCCCGGCGGGTTATGCCGTCGTGGCTGATGGCATCGTTACCAGTCCTGTGTTTCAGCATGTGCTGGCCGAGGCTTGGGGAAGGGTGGAGAAATAATGCCTTTATTCACTCCTTTAACCGCTTGGTTTTGTAAGAGAGGAGAGATTATGAGAAAATGGAATTGGCTGATTTTGTGGTTTTGCGTTCTTTTTTCAGGATGTTCGACGGTCAATCATCGGATCAGCAAACAATTTGATCAGTATTTTCAGGCCCCTAAAAGAATTGCCGTGATGCCTCTGGATGTGAAGATTTACCAACTGACAGCGGGCGGTGTGGATGAATACATGGAGGAATCGACAATGCAAGCGAAGAAAAATATCACAGAAGCCGTTTACGAGGAATTAGGTTCAATGCCATTTGTCCATTTGAATGCCTTTGATGAAGCCGCACTCAGTGAAGAGAAAAAAGAATATTTTTGGGAACAACAAGGGATGTTCAAAGCGGTAGCCCACAGTATTATCGACCATACGTATGTCCCGGGGACGATTTTACAGAGTAAAGTGGAGAATTTTGATTACACCTTAGGTGCTGAGGCGCAAGAATTAGGGCGGATTACCCAGGCTGAAGCCTTGTTATTTTGCGTCGGTCGAAATTATATCTGGACTGCGGGCCGCACGGCTTTATATATATTCGCCACGGGGATGATCGGTCAGAACGCGAATGCCTTTGTGCCTGCCGGCAATGAATATTTTCTTGTTTCGCTGGTTGATGCCAAGACAGGGGATGTCCTGTGGTTCAATGTTGTCCCGATGCCGGGAGACCTGAGAAATGAAAAGATTGATAAAAAATTGGTTAAATGGATGTTTAAAGATTTTCCTGCAAAGTTGAAATAAGGGGAGGCCTCAGTGCGTCAAAGTGGGAAAAATTTTTATGCTCTCGTTTTAATTGGAATTCTCGGTCTCTGTCTTTCTTCGTGCGCGTCAACGCATATAAAGAATATCAATGAGGGGCAAGGGTTACAATTGGATAAAGATGAGGCGGCCCTGTGGAAAGAGGTGGAAGAATTTCAAGTAAGCCTCCATAAAGGCGGGTTTATCTATGAGGATAGTGCGCTCAACGCGTATGTTAATGAGGTTCTGCATAAAATAGTTGGAGATCTGGAAGAGAAGCATAGTGTCAAATTACAGGCGTATGTGATCAAGGATCCCTTTTTTAATGCCGCTTGCTATCCTAATGGGGTCGTTCATGTCCACACCAGCGTGTTGGCCAGTCTGGATAATGAGGCCCAATTGGCGACCATCCTGGCTCATGAGGCCACCCATTTTATAAATCGTCACGCCTTGCGGACAAAACGGTCGATCATCAATAAATCAGCCTTTTATAAATTTTTTGATTTATCTACCGCCGGCTTGGCCGGAGCGGTTGGGGACTCCTTGAGGCTCGCGCGATTACTTGGCGGGCTTGGCATCGAAGGAACGGTTTTTGGTTATATGCGTGAGCTGGAAACCGAAGCGGATGAGAACGCCTTTCGGTTGATTATCCAGGCGGGCTATCATCCGGAAGAATCCAAGAAGGCTTTTGAAAGGTTGTACGACGCTACAAAAGAGGAGAAAATTAAGGTTCCGTATTTTTACCAATCGCATCCTAAAGTTTTGGCACGGATTAAAAATTTCGAAGGCCTGATCAATGATCTTGCGGCTAAAGATAAAACCGCGTTGAAGGGCGAACGCAATGAAGAAATATATAATCAAATGGTTAAAAATGTATTACTGGATAACCCAAGATTATTATTTAAATTGAACAATAATCTTCAGTTGGCCAGAGGACAAATCGAACGTTATAACCGTCTTTATCCTGATGATTACCAGGGGTACGATTTGTTAGGTGAGGTCAATCTGCTTCAGGCGGAGGAGAAAAAACAAGAGAAAAATAAATCCCGGCGTCCTCCCAAAGAAGCAAAGGAGATTAATTATATCGAAGAAGCCGTGCTTGCTTTTACCAAGGCGATAGACTTAAACCCGGATTATTCAGAAACCTATCGCAATTTAGGTATGTTGTATTACAAAAATCATAATAAAGAAAAATCTAAGCCATTGTTCGCTAAATATTTGGAATTAAATCCCAAGGCGAGAGACGCGGGTTACATAAGGGGGTATATGAATGAATAAGAAAATGATAATTTTCCTGGGGTGGTTTCTTTTGGCTCTTGGTATGACAGGATGCGCTATTTGGAAGCCGGTGACCCAGGGACACAATGGCTGGAAGGCAGAAGATTTTACTGCAGACCTTCCGGTCGGTTGGGTGAGAAGTTCGGCGCCGGACTGTTTATTGATATTGACCAAAGACGGCGTTTATTTGCAGGAAATCACTTTTTCAAAGACCAAGACAGAAAAAGAGCTGACTTTCAGTAAGAAGAAAATCACCCAGGACATGTTGCTCCAGGAGATCGCGGACATTACTGTCAATGAAATGACATTAAACCAGGCTTATAAAAATTTTGAGTTAATGGATAATAAGCCGGTTCGTTTGGGTGGCCTGGATGCCTTTCGATTGGTGTATACTTTTAGAAATGATGATTTCTTGAGATATAAATGCGTTCACTATGGATTTCTTTATAAGAAGAAATATTATGAAATCCAATATTTAGCCACGGTCCAACATAATTTTCAAAATAGTGAAAAGAATTTTGAACGTTTTATTGATTCTTTTACAGTGCGGACAACACGCTCAGCAGATCAAATAGCTCATTAAACTTTCTTAATGAGTCTTCAGTTTTGTCTTGTTCAAAATGAAGGGCATCTTCCTGGAAAGTGCTTTGATTTTTTTTGAAGCTGTGTTATAAATATTCCCAAAATTAGAGGCGAATTCTTTGGGTATAGAACTCAGGTATGCCCGCGATCACGTTTAACTTTGTCACGAAAGGCCATTGTATGCTGGAGTTTTTAAAGAAGGTTCTCAGTAGAGATAATACAGAGATGGGGGAATTTGCTAATAAGACCGTTTTGATCGTTGACGATAATCCGGTTGACCGAAAGATTATCGAAAAAACCCTCACTAAGTTGGGTTGCCGGGTTTTACTTGCTGAAGATGGAGAGAAGGGGTTGCAGATGGCCATTTCGCAAAAACCTGACATTATTCTTTCCGACTGCAATATGCCTAAAATGGATGGTGTTGAAATGTGCCTGAAATTAAGGGAGCATGAACGAACCAGAGATGTCCCTGTAATATTTTTGACAGGAGTAAATTCTCCCAAAAAGGTCGTTGAGTGCTTTGAGTTAGAAGCGTATAACTATATGTGCAAACCGATTAATTCTAAAATTCTCTCTTCCCAGATTAAAGAAATTTTGCAAGAGCATTTAATTTCCTCTTAGTGTATTCAGAGCAACAATCAAAGAAAATCCCTAACGACAAAGGAACCGCCGATGTTTGACATTAAATTGATTCGAGAAGAGCTGGAGACTGTTAAGAAAGGTCTTGCAGCTAAAGGGGCGAAGATCATTCTTGATGACGTTCTTCAAAAGGACAAAAAAAGGCGCGATGTCTTAACGGAATTAGATCAGTTGCGCAATGAAAAAAATTTGGCCAATGAGACTATTAGTCTGTTTATTAAAGAAAAAAAAGACCCCAAAGAACAAATTGCGGCTATGAAAGTTGTTTCTTTGAGAATCGCTGAATTAGAGCCTCAAGTGAAAGATTTAGAGGCAGAGATTAATAGTTGTTTATTGGGAATCCCTAATTTGCCGCATCCTTCCGTGCCCATAGGCGGGCCGGAGTCTAATAGAGAGGTACGATGCTGGGGGGATCCCAAACATTTCGATTTTAAGCCTAAAACGCATATCGAAATCGCTGAGGATCTCGATATCATAGATTTCAAACGGGCGACCAAGATTTCGGGGTCACATTTTATTTTATTTAAAAAAGCCGGGGCGCGTTTGGAAAGGGCTTTGTATAATTTTATGTTGGATATCCACACCGCGGAACATGGATACACCGAGGTATTCCCTCCTGTCTTGGTCAACCGACAGTCCATGACAGGAACAGGCCAGCTTCCCAAGATGGAAGAGGATATGTATAAGTTAAAAGATGATGACCTTTTTTTGATTCCAACGGCAGAAGTCCCTGTAACGAACATCCATCGAGACGAAATCTTCAATGAGGACGAATTACCTGTTTATTATGCCGCGTATTCGCCTTGTTTTCGCCGAGAGGCGGGATCCTACGGGAAGGATACAAGAGGATTGGTTCGTGTTCACCAGTTCGATAAAGTGGAATTGGTTAAGTTTGTGAAACCTGAGACGTCGTATGAGGAACATGAGAAGTTGGTGGCTAACGCTGAGAGAATATTTCAACTGCTGGGTCTGCCCTACCGAGTTGTTTTATTAGCCAGTGGGGACATGAGTTTCGCCGCGGCCAAATGTTATGATATCGAGGCCTATGCCGCAGGCATGGAAAGATGGCTCGAGGTTTCCAGTTGCTCAAATTTTGAAGATTTTCAGGCAAGACGAGCCAACATCCGGTTTAAAGGGAAAGAGACGAAAAAAACAGCTTTTGTGCACACGCTCAACGGATCAGGGGTTGCCTTGGCGCGGACGCTGGCGGCATTGATTGAGAATTATCAGAATGAAGATGGCAGTGTCATGATCCCTCTTGTTTTGCAGCCGTACATGGGGGGATTGAAAAGAATAACAAGAGATTAAAAGCTTTTTGATGTTTTGTAAATTTTCTGTAAAAAGATGTGGAACCAACAAGAAGGGAGGTCAGGATGGGAGATTTTTTAATCGGTTTGATTAAAATTTTTTTAGCGACGTTACTTATTCCCGTTGTCATAGCCTCAGTGCTTGGTTTTCAGAATCACCTGACAACCTATCCGATGGAGTACCAGGATTTTTTCCTGTGGGGTGTCATGGCCTTTCTTTTGGTCTTTCTTTTTGCCTATCAATTTTGGGGTGTATATGAATTTGGCCAGAAGATCATGGGGGATATATTTAAATTTTCCGCGCCTTTCAATAGCATTATTTCTTATGTCCTGCCATTTTATTTTATTATTATTATGTTTCTTTTTTATGCCACAACGGAATTTCTTGGAATTAAACGCTACGATCCCTATTTTATGTTTTTTTCAGGATTTAGTCTCGCCATGCACACGTTTCTCTCAGCGCAGGACCTGCAGGAACAGGAAAAAACACCGGTGAAGCCATCGTATTTGTTGACGATTTGTGTTGTTGTTATTTTGAATATTGTTCTAATGGTTTTGTTCATGGATCTGATTCTCGGAAAGTGGACTTTTCCGGCATTTTTTGAAACAACATGGCAGGGAGTACAGAATAAATATGACTTTATTTTGCACCAGATGATTGATGTGAAGTGATGATGAAGGGATATCGTCCGCGAACGGGTATCACGCTTCGTTAATTTCTTGCCCATCCCAAATATTTTTATTCATATTTCCTGAAATCGATTCCATTGACAGGGATTTTATTTGATGTTATATTCGGGCCTGATTTTTGGTCATTGATCTGCGGCCAGTGTAAAATCTTTAGGGAGTCCTATCAAATTATCGGAGAGGTGGCTGAGCGGTTGAAAGCGGCGGTCTTGAAAACCGTNNCTAGAGTTCGAATCTCTACCTCTCCGCCAGTCTTTAAGTAAACCCCTCTGATGGTGAATGTGATTTAAATAGGCCCGAATAGAGAAGGATTAGAATGCTTTAGATCCCAAGGCCGATAACAAGCGTTTCTGATAATGAAAACTGTTACAAAAGCAAGAATTTTAAATGCTTTAGGGTTATTTAATATCGTACGATCCGTATCTTATCAACGGGATTTGTCCAATCCTGGGATTTTAAATTTTTATAAGAATTTTATTAAGAAAGATTCCCTTTGTTTTGACGTCGGTGCCAATATCGGTAGAGTGACAGATGTTTTATTACATCTTGGCGCCAGGGTGATTGCCGTAGAGCCGAATCCGGAGTGTGTTCGATATTTGAGATCGAAATATCGCTTAAATAAACGAGTCATTGTCGTTTCCGGTGCGTTAGATGCCGTTGTCGGCAGGAAGAAACTTTATTTGTGAGAGGTTAACTCTTTATCAACCTTGGCGCCAGATTGGATAAAGGCATGCAAAGAAAGCAAAAGATATGATGAATTCAATTGGAATGAGCAGGTTGAAGTTGAGGTGGATACTTTGGATAGTTTGATTAAGAAGTACGGTCGGCCGGAATATTTGAAGATTGATGTGGAGGGAAATGAATACAATGTTTTAAAGGGCCTTAGTTGCGGAGTCCCTTTAGTTTCTTTAGAAATTTGCCCGGAGACTATGTCTTCGACCCAGAATTGCATAAATTATTTGTCTTCTATCATTGATATGCGCTTTAATCTTTCGTCCGGAGAAACTGCCTTGAAATTTGATTTACCAGAATGGATTACGGCAACTGAGATGGTGGCGACATTAAAGGGGAGCCCCAGATTCGGTTATTTGTGGGCTCGGTTAACGTTTTGATAAAATATCTTTGATGTAAGCCAAAACATATTGAGCGGTTGTCTAAGAATATGATATTCTTATGTCATGTTATCGCTGAAATCTTATAACTAATTGCGCCTCTTTGGCTTGTAGTGTTCGCCTGGCGTCCACGATAACCCGCCAGATGTTCTTTCAATACGGGGATTTATGAATCCTCAAGTTTCCTTCTATACCTCAATCCATGAAATCTGACAAAAATAGAAACAAAATAATCTTAAAAATTCCTAAATATGTTAAATGGATTGCGATTGTTTTTCTCATTTTTTCGCCGGTTCTTCTGATTATGTTAATTTTCTCCCCATTGACTTCTCGAAGATCTTCCAAGAGTCATTTGCGGCCATATCGATTATCTGAGAATCTTGACCGAGAAAGTATCGGTTTCATTATTGATAAAATGAGAGAGGATCAAGAGTTCCAGTTTTATTTCTTTGTCTTGGACCCGGAACATATCGATAGAATATCAGGGGACATTTTTCATCTTCTTAGCGAGAACCGGGACAAATCTTTTCTGCTCTATCAAATTGAGCAGTTAAAAAAAGCGGTTAATTCGATGAAACAGGTCTTTGATTCTGTGGAATTTCCTGAGGACTATTTTGAAAATCCCGCCCTTCATCCAGAGTTAAACCAACTTGTTTGGCAGTTTTTATTAGAGGATTTTAAATTGACCGTTTTGGGGTTATGTTACAAGGCGACTTATGATACGAATTTTGCCCTTCAGTGGGATAAAAAAGATCAGTCTTTTGCTCAGAAACTAATAACAATTTATTTGAAATTAAAGCAAGGTGATAATCGTACAGTTGATTTCGATTAATCTGAAGACTGGAGTGTATGAGCGTTGGTTAATATTCAGACGATTATGATATACTCCTTATGATGACTTACAGGAGGAAGAAATCGAATTTAATATTGGCAATTTAATTTATTTCTTTTTAGAATCAATAGAAAAAATAATTTTAATCAAAGTTTTACGCGATGAAAAATAGCCAGAATAAAAATATTATTATGTCCTCCATAGAGGATGCCTCAATCTTTAGGAAATTTACTGTTTTATTCCTCCTGATGTCTGTCATTCCCGTGAGTATTCTTTATTATTTTTATCTTCAGATCAAAGAAACGGGGCAAGTTCAAATTACGGAATCTAATTTGAATATAACACTTACCTTCGTTGTGTTTGGATCGATCGTTGGTTTTTTTGCTATGCGTTCTGTCTTGAAGAAACTCATGACGATAACACAGACCAATCGAGAAGCACTGGAAGGCATGTTGAGTCCAAGCAAAATTAAAGAATTGAGCCGTGAGCAAAATGAATTAACAGTCTTGGCCAGGTCTTTTTCCGCGATCACGATGAAGTTGGAAGAAAATATTAAGAATTTAGAGTCGACAAAGAAAACTCTGCATACTGTGATGGGGAAAGTTGGCCAAGGGATTTCAAACAAGCAGAATATCGACTCATTCTTGGAGTTGATTTTGGAAACGGTTACAGAAGCGCTTTCAGGGAAAGTCGGAGTTTTGATGCTCTTTAATGGCAATCCCAACGAGCTTTATGTAAAAGCCGTTTATGGGGCAGATTATAACAAACAGGAGCCGATTAGTTTAACAGTTAAAGAAGGTAGTCTCCTTGAGGCGATCCTTAAATCTAAAAGGGCTGTGCAAATTCCAAAACTGAGTTCAGAAATAGTTGAACTAAGAAAACATGCACATTTGTTTGAGTTCCCTGTTATCCTTACCCCTTTAGTTTATCAAGAGAGTGTTAAAGGACTTTTTTCTATAAGCGAAAGAGAGGTTGACGCCGCCTTTGAGGAGGACGAAAGAAATCTTCTGTTTAATTTAGCCACTCAAACCGCTGTAGCCATTGAAAATTCAAGATTAACTGAAAACATTGAGAAAACGTATTTTGAAACTATCTCAGCTTTGGCTCTGGCGGTGGATGCCAAGGATAAATATTCCCTCGGGCATCTTGACCGTGTCGCTAACTACAGTATTCAAATTGCCAATAAATTGGGTTTAGAAGAGGAAGATATAAAAAATTTGCGTGATGGGGCTCGATTGCACGATTTAGGAAAGATCGGCATCCCCGACGAAGTCTTATGTAAAGAAGGTACTCTTAATGAACAAGAATGGCTTATGATGAAACGCCATCCTGAGATTGGTGAAAGTATTATAAAACCCGTCCGTTCCCTTGAACATTTGTGCGATATGATTCGCCATCACCACGAAAAATTAGATGGCTCCGGTTACCCCGATGGGCTACGCGGGGATGAAGTAACACCTTTAGTGAGAATTTTAGCTGTCGCGGATATTTATGATGCCTTGATTACGGATCGTCCTTATCGAAAGAGGATGTCCCTTCATGAAGCATGCGCAGAGATGAGGAAAATGAAGGGGCAGCTTGATCAGGACGTTGTTGAATTGTTTATCGAAGCTTTGGAAGAGAACAACGTTATTTCTACTTAAATCATCTACCCAATTTCCCCTCGAGATGATTTCATTAATGAAATATTTAGACGAAGTAGGGATGTCCCTTGTGTTTTATTACTTTTACGCACGTCAGAGATTTACGAATATTTTCGGAGAGATGGCAGAGTGGTTGAATGTGGCGGTCTCGAAAACCGTTGTCCAGCGTAAGTTGGACCCTGGGTTCGAATCCCAGTCTCTCCGCCATTGTTGACGCTCAGGCGAACCCTGAGCCGAAATGAGGAAACATGAATAAAGAAATAACCACAACTAAAATAGCGATTTTCCG
>DOGZ01000043.1 GCA_003528115.1 Candidatus Omnitrophota bacterium | reverse complement strand
AAAATATTTTTTAACAAGGTACTGCATTAATTGTGCGTAGATCAACAGACTCAGGCCTTAAGGGAATATGCCCGAGGCGAGTTCCGCAGCCGACAGGCCTCTTCAAGCGGATGAGTCCGATGATCCGTCGCTCAGACAGTCCTCGCGGCGCAGCTAGATCTTTAAAGACTTGTTGTAGGCGGCTTGCTGCGGAACTCGTTTTGGGATCATCGGACTCATCCGCATCCAGAAAGGGCTGTCGCGCGAGGACTGTTTGAGCCGCGGGCATATTCCCTTAAGGCATGTTAAAGATTACCCGTGTATAATTTCAAAGAATTTATGTGTGGTATGTCATGAGGAGATTTTAAAATGGCGCATTATTGTCATGAAACAACGAACAAGGGGGCCGCGTTGTGGGAGAAGGCCAAGCGTCTTATCCCCGGCGGGAACCAATTGCTTTCCAAAAGGGCGGAGATGTTTTTACCGGGCCGGTGGCCGGCGTATTATCAAAAGGCCAAAGGCGTCGACATCTGGGACATGGAGATGACCAAGTATGTGGATATGAGCATCATGGGGATCGGTTCGTGCGTCCTGGGTTACGCCAACGACGAGATGGAGAAGGTCGTGAAAGCGGCCGTGGAGCAGGGGAATATGTCCACCCTGAATTGTTATGAGGAAGTGGCGTTGGCGCAGAAGCTCATCGAGTTGCATCCCTGGGCCGAGATGGCCCGTTTCGCCAAGACCGGCGGGGAGATCAATGCCGTGGCCATACGGATCGCGCGCGCGTATACGAAGAAAGATAAAGTCGCCTTTTGCGGTTATCACGGCTGGAGCGACTGGTATTTAGCGGCCAACCTGGCTGACGGGGACAATCTCGACGGCCAATTATTGCCGGGACTGGAGCCCGCGGGCGTGCCCAGGGCGTTGACGGGCACGGCCATGCCGTTTAATTACGGGAAAATAGAGGAACTCAAACAGATCGTGACGAAGAATAAAGACGAAGTGGGCGTGATTATTATGGAAGTGACCCGGTATACCGCCCCGGATTTGAACTTCCTGCGCGAGGTCCGACAGATCGCTGAGGAAATCGGTGCGGTCCTTATTTTTGATGAGATCTCCTCCGGGTTCAGGGCCAATACCGGCGGGATGCATCTTTTGTATGACATTCGCCCCGATATGATGACCCTGGGCAAGGCCTTGGGCGCCGGGTACCCCATCACGGCCGTTATCGGTAAAGGGAAGATCATGCAGGCGGCCCAGGACACCTTTATCAGCAGTACCTATTGGACCGAAAGGATCGGTTTTGTCGCCGGGCTTGAAACCATCCGGCAGTATGAGACCTATCATGTCGCGGATCATCTGGTGGAGATGGGAAATTACGCGCACGAAGGGCTGGAGAAAATCTTTCGATCGAACGATTTGAAGATCAGTGTGGTGGGCATGCCGGCGGTCCCTGTGATCGCCATTAAGGAAGAAAACCCCCTGGAGATCAAGACGGTCATCACCCAGGAGATGCTGAAAAGATTTTATCTGGCATCGAATATTATTTACATCTCATCGGCCCACACCCGGGAAATCATCGACGGATATCTGAAGAACATGGCGGAAGTCTTTGAGCACATAATTCCGGCGATCAAATCAGGACGTGTCGCGACTCTTCTGGAAAGCCCTGTGTGCCACGGGGGATTCAAGAGGTTAAATTGAATGAAGGTCTTAACGATTATCCAGGCGAGAATGTTGTCCTCCCGGCTGCCGGGCAAAGTCATGAAGACGGTGCTGGGAAAGCCTTTGATCGGATACATGCTGGAGCGATTAGCGCGGTGTCAAGCCATGGACAAGATTGTTTTGGCGACGTCGGTGGATCCCAGCAATGATCCGCTGTGCGCCTATGTTCAAAGTCTGGGGTACGAAGTTTTTCGCGGCGCGGAAGAGGATGTCTTGGAAAGATATTATATGGCCGCGAGGCAATATCGGCCCGGCGCTGTGGTGCGGATGACCGGAGATTGTCCTCTGGCGGATCCCCGTCTCTGCGACCGGCTGATAAAAGCGTTCTTTGAGCAAAAGGCCGACCAGGCCTATCTTCACTCTTCTTTTGCCGAAGGCTTGGACTGCGAGATCTTTACGTATGACGTCCTGGAGAAGATGTATCGGGAGGCGGATCTTCAGTCCGAGAGGGAGCATGTTTCGCAGTACATCGCGAATCATAAGGACGTATTCAAAATTTATAAGTTGATGAATGAGCAAGATCATAGCCGTTACCGTATTGTCGTTGATGAGCCGGAAGATTTTGAGGTCGTGAAGGCCATCATCGAACACTTTTGCCGCAAGCCCGGCGGGATGTTTTATTTTGAGGACATAAAAAAATTTCTAGATGAACGCCCGGAGATCATGGCGTGGAATAGCCAAATTATCCGCAATGAGGGGTTGTTGAAATCTCTGGCGTCGGATAAAAAGGTGCGTTAAATGAAGAGGCCCAGGACGGTGCTGGTACGCGTCGATGGTTCCGACAGGATTGGCATGGGGCACGTGATGCGGTGTTTGGCCTTGGCTGAGGGATTGAGGCGAGAGGGCGGTCGTCCTGTTTTTGTGACGAAATCGGATGAGCCCAGGGTCATGGATGTCTTGCGGGGAAACGGCTTTGATGTTGAGAGCGTCCCTGCGGAGGTTGATTTTGAGCGGGAGGCAAGGATCGTTTCCGATGCGGCTTCCCGATACGCGTCGGGTGTCTTTGTGACGGATCTCAGCCATGCCGGGACGATCGACGCTATCCCCGCCTTTGGCCGGTATCTGCGTCAATTGAAAGCGGCGGGGTTGTTTGTCGTGATGCTCGATGGAGGCACACCGTTGGACTGTGTCTGTCTTCAAGAGGAAGTGGACGCGGATGTGATCGTCATGCCCTACTTCGGTGCCCAAGAGAAGGATTATCAAAGGCGCGTTGGCCAGCAATTTCTTTTGGGGCCGGCGTATTTTTTGTTTCGTGAAGAGCTCTTGAAGGCCGCTGCAGGACCAAAGGACATTAAAGAAAAGGTTGAAAATGTATTGGTCAATATGGGCGGAGATTCTTATAATCTGACGCTTCGGGTCGCGCGGGCCTTGAAGAGTATGAACAGAGAGCTGAACGTCCGTGTGCTCCTGGGATCGGCTTGTCCGGCACTGAGGGAACAGGACATCAGGCAGGTGTTGTCCGGAAAAGGGACGCGTTATGAAATCATTAGGACCGGTGATCACGTGGCAGAGTTGATGCATTGGGCGGATCTGGCGGTGATCAGCAGCGGCCTCACGAAATATGAAACAGCCTTTATCGGGACGCCGAGTCTTGTGATTGCCCGGGATGATTATGAAGGCTGGAAAGAAAATGGCTTCGAGGCTGAAGGATTGTGCGTGTTTTTAGGCCAGGAGAGGGATTTTACGGAGGAGACGTTCCAGGAGGCCGTGGAGAAAATCATGAATGATGTCCCATGGCGGCGGGCGTTGAGCGCAAGAGGAAAAAAATGCTTTGATGGAAAAGGGACAACCCGAATCCTCGAAGCGATACCAGGGGAGTTATGGAGATGAATCTAAAAATAAAAGTGGCGAACCGTTTAATCGGAGAAGAAGAGCCCGCCTTTATTATCGCCGAGGCTGGATCTAATCATAATGGAAAATTAAGTCAAGCCAAGGAATTGATCGACGCGGCCTCCCGGGGCGGGGTGGATGCCGTCAAGTTTCAACTGTTCAAGGCCGAATTTCTTTACGCGCCTCAGCATCCGGCGTTTTCTATTGTTAAAGAAAATGAATTTCCCCGCGACTGGCTGGCCGAGCTCACGACTTACGCGAATAAAAAGGGAATCTTGTTTTTAGCCAGTGTCTTTGACCGGGAGGCGGTCGATCTTCTCATGAAGACGGATACCCCTGCCTTTAAAATAGCCTCGTCGGACACGGTGAATTTACCCCTTTTGCGTTACGCCGCCTCAAAGAAGAAGCCGATCTTTCTTTCGACGGCCATGTGCAATCTGGCGGACATTTATGAGGCCATTGAGGTGATCCGCAACGAAGGGAATGAACAGATCGTTTTAATGCAATGCAGCGCGCTTTATCCCACGGAGCCGTCCCAGGTTCATTTGCGGGCGATGGACGCGTTAAAGGGTGCCTTTCGTCGGCCCGTTGGCTTTTCCGACCACTCGTTAGGAATCCTGCTGCCTCCGGTCGCGGTGGCCCGGGGCGCGTGCGCGATCGAAAAACATTTTACCTTAAGCCGGAAGATGAAAGGCCCGGATCATAGTTATGCCATTGAGCCCGACGAATTAAAACTGATGGCTCAAAATATCCGCACGGTGGAACAGAGTTTGGGTTCCCTTGAAAAGGTGATGCTGCCCGAGGAAAAGAAACTGGCCCGGAGAGAAAGTCTTTTTGCCCGGCAGGACATCGGTCAGAATAAAGAAATCACCGCGGAGATGATTGAGGTCAAAAGGCCTGCGACCGGTGTTGAGGCCAGATTCTTTTTGGCCTTTGTCGGCCGCAAGGCCAAACGGGCGATTAAAAAAGGTGATCCGCTTCTGTGGCAGGACGCGGAAGCTTGATCAAGGACGGGAGGGGAAATGTCTCAGCATCAGGCAAAGCAATGGGAAGTCTTTAATGAAGGCCAGGCGAAAAAGCACTATCCTCAATGGCCTAATGAAGCGATGGTTAAACTCGTTTTTGGGGATTATTTAAATAACAAAATCGCGCTCAAAGAGCAGGCGAAGGTCCTGGACATCGGCTGCGGTTTTGGCAACAATCTGCTGCCTTTTTTGGTCAGGGGATATGCGTGTTACGGGACCGAAGTCACGGCGCCCATGGCGGCACAAACAACGTTCCTCCTGAAAGAGCGGGGATTCACCGCCGATGTTCGGGAAGGAAGCAACAGGAATCTTCCTTTTGAAAGTGATTTTTTTGATTTGGTTCTTTCGATCAATGTTATTCATTATGAAGGACAGTTGGATTATTTCCGGTCCGCCTTAAACGAATACAAGCGGGTCTTAAAGAATAACGGCCATCTCGTGATGTTTACGGTCGGCCCCGAACATACGATTATTCAACGGGCTAAAAGAGAAGAGCCGTACCGGTACAGGATTCAAGATTATGATTTCAGGGACGGAACGTTCTTTTATTGTTTTGAGAAATTGGATAATTTACGTCAATGTGTGTCCGAAACGTTCTCCAGCGTGGAAACGGGACGGGTGACGGAACAGTTAATGAAATACACTTTGGATTTCTTTGTGGCCGTTGGGCAGTGTCAAAAATAAGGAGCAAGACGACGTGAGCGTGGGAAAATCGAAGAAGCTGATTATTTTTGGCACAGGCGAGATCGGTTCGTTGGCTAAATTTTACTTTACGCAGGACAGCGCGTATGAGGTGGCGGGATTCACCGCCGATGAGGCTTATGTCGGCCGGGAACACTTTGAAGGATTACCGTTGGTCCCGTTCAGCCGGATTGTCGAACGTTTTTCTCCGGACAAGTTCGAGATGCACGTCGCGCTTTCTTATAACAAACTGAACCAGGTCAGGGCTGAGAAATATTGTGCCGCCAAGGCTTTGGGGTATCGCCTGGCCTCGTATATTTGCAGTAAATCCGTCTCTTGGCCGGATTTGTGCGTCGGCGATAATTGTTTTATTTTAGAGAATCAGACGATCCAACCCGCCGTCAGGATCGGATCGAATGTGATGATCTGGAGCGGGAATCATCTGGGGCATGGGTGCGTGATCGGCGATCATACCTATATCAGCAGTCATGTCTGTATTTCCGGGCACACGGAAATCGGCACGCATTGTTTTCTGGGGGTCAACGCGACGACCAAAGATTTTGTGAAAATCGGCGATCGTGTTTTTGTGACCATGGGGGCGCTGGTGACCAAAGATATTGCCCCCGGTTCGGTGGTGGTCGGGGCCCAGGGGGAGGTGTATTCCGCGGATTCTAAAATTTCAGTGAGTTTAAAGAAGAAATATTTCAATTTATAGGAGGGCGTCTTGACAGAATATAACTATAAACAGGAAACAAAGGCCTCGGACGAGATGATGGCACACCGGCAGAAGTTGTACCGTTTGTTTGCCGACCGGCCGATGCCGGATGAGCAATTGCTGACGTGTCTTGGATTATATATGCGCAGTTCCGCGTTAGCCAAAATCCTTTTTGTTAATGAACTCTATGAGCTCATCCTGAACATCCCCGGGGTCATTATGGAGTTCGGGACATGGTGGGGGCAGAATCTTGTTCTCTTCGAGAATTTAAGGGCCATCTATGAACCGTTTAATCAAAGCCGGCGTGTTATCGGTTTTGATTCCTTTAAAGGGTATGTGGATATCGCCGGGTGCGATCGGCAAAGTGAGACCATTAAATTCGGGGGGTACACGGTTTCCGAGGGTTATCAAAACTATCTGGAACAGCTCGTCGATTTTCATGAAAAGAATAATATTTTGGGGAATATCAAGAAGCATGAGGTGGTGGAAGGGGATGTCTGTCAGACCGTCCCCAAGTTCTTCAAAGACAATCCCGAGACGATTGTTGCCCTGGCGTATTTTGACCTGGCTGTTTATAAACCGACCAAAATTTGTTTGGAAGCGATTAAGCCGCACCTTATTCGAGGGAGCGTGGTGATGTTTGATGAACTGAATTCCAAGGATTATCCCGGGGAGACGGTGGCCTTTAAGGAGGTTTTAAAGTCGGAGAAATTCACGTTAAGAAAATCCAGGTATATGACGGATCGCACTATGGCGATCATGGATTAAGGATCTCATGTCACGTTGGAAGAAAATAGGAAAAATTTTTGAACCTCAAGGGCGGGGCGATTGGATGGTGACGCATGCCATGGTCCCGACGGTCTATCAGGTGCACGGCAACAGCGTTCGTGTCTATTTTTCCGGCCGTGATCAAGAGAACCGCTCCCAGATTGGTTTCTTTGAATTTGATGTGACGAATCCATTTAAGATTTTAAGGATATCCGAAAAACCGGTGTTGCACATCGGCGAGTTGGGGTGTTTTGATGATAATGGCGTGACGCCATCGTGGATTGTTGCGCATCAAGATAAACTATACCTTTATTATATCGGCTGGAACAGGAAATCAACGGTCCGGATGTCCTTGATCGCGGGCCTGGCCGTCAGTACGGACAAGGGGGAGACGTTTACGCGATATTCCAGGGCGCCTTTATTATCAAGGACGAACGCGGAACCTTTGGCGATTCTGACCGGTCCGTGCGTCCTGATCGATGAAAAAGTATGGAAGATGTGGTATGTCTCGGGCACCGCATGGGTGAATCCGGATCTCCCGAAATACAATATCAAGTACGCGGAATCAGACGACGGGATCCATTGGCGGCGGGAAGGCGTCGTGTGTATTGATTTCAAATCGCCGGAAGAACACGCCTTGGCCCGGCCATGTGTCTTGAAAGAAAACGGCCTGTTTAAGATGTGGTATTCCTATAAAGGGAGCGATTACAGAATCGGTTATGCCGAATCCTTGGATGGGATTCACTGGACCAGGATGGATGATCAGGCGGGCATTGATGTCTCGACTTCCGGCTGGGATTCGCAGATGATTGAGTACGCCTGTGTTTTCAATCATCAGGGAAAGAAGTACATGCTCTATAACGGAAACAATTACGGCGCCGACGGCATCGGATTGGCACAGGAGATATAAATCATGGCCAAGACCGCGGTCATCATGCAGCCGACCTATTTGCCGTGGCAGGGATATTTTGATTTGATGGATCAAAGCGATGTGTTCGTGTTATTGGACTCGGTGCAGTTCGACAAACGTTCCTGGCAGCAGCGTAATCGCGTCAAGACAAGCCGGGGCGAGTGTATGCTCACTGTCCCGGTCTTAACCAAGGGGAAATCCCTACAGAAAATTTGTGAGGTGGAGATCGACGCGACATCCAAATTTTGCGCTGAGCATCTCAAAGCGATTGAACTCAATTACGCCAAGGCCAGGTATTTTCGGCAATACATCGACTCTCTGAGGGGAATTTATCTGAAACAGCCTAAATATCTCTGTGATCTAACGGTCGACATGATCTTCTGGATTAAGAATGTCCTTGGGATCAGGGCCGAACTGTTGCGGAGTTCTTCTCTGGGCGTCGAGGGAACCAAGGCGGATTTGCTGGTGGAAATTTGTCGAAAGACCGGGGCCGATGTTTATTTATCGCCGGCCAGGTCCCGGGATTATATCGGCGACGGCCGTTTGTTTACGGATCACGGCATCGCGCTCTTGTATCATCACTATACCCCGCCGGTTTATACGCAGTTGTTCGGGGATTTTATTCCGTATCTTTCCGTTTTGGATCTGATTTTTAACGAAGGAGACAGGAGTCTGTCGGTTATCCGGTCAGGACGGCGGGAGAGTTTGAAAGGAAACACACACGATGAGTTGCCCAGTGTTAACGTCACGGGAAATTGTTGAAGATATCACCAAGCGGTTGGCGGAATTGAATCGCAACTTGGTGAGTGATGAATTCGAGGAAAGCCTTGACTATCTGCGGCGGTTTATTGATTTAAAGATCCACCGGTATAAAACCGGATCCGAGTGCTGGACATGGGTCATCCCGCCCAAATGGAGAGTCCGGGAGGGCTATATTAAGCGCGGCGATCGGGAGATTGTTTCTTTTAGAAACCATCCGCTTCATGTGATGAGTTATTCGACGCCGGTTCACAAAAAAATAAAAGGGCGGGAGTTGCTTGAACATGTTTTTGTGCATCACACATTGAAAGAGGCCATCCCGTATGAATTTTCTTTTTATCACCGCCGGTGGGGGTTTTGTCTGACACAGGCTCAGAAGAAGGACATCCTGGAAGAGGAAACGTACGAGGTCTTGATCGACAGTGAATTTTTAGATGACGATTTATGTGTCGGTGAATATACTGTCCCGGGCACGAGCGATGAACATATTTTCTTTTTAAGCCATATCGATCACCCCTTTCAGGTGAATGACGGGCTGATCGGCGCGGCGGTCAATGTCGCCTTAGCCAAGCGGTTGGAAGGGCAAAAGAATTATTATAATTACACGTTCCTTTTTGGTCCTGAGTCCATAGGGTCTATCGCTTATCTGAGTCATCATGAAGATCTGATCCCCAAGATCCGGTACGCGGCTTTTGTTGAAATGGTCGGGTTGGATCATCCGCTGATTTTGCAGAAGAGCCGCGAGGAACAAGCGCTTATTAATTCGTACGCGTTATATGCCATGGAAAAAAGGCAAGGCGTCGGTAAGGCGTACGGTTTCCAGACCGTAGCGGGGAATGATGAAAAAATTTTTGACGGGCCGGGGATCGGCATTCCGTCCATTTCCTTGACAAGGGTTAATCAGGAGGGACGGGTTAAGACGACTGCCCCGGATCTCAAGGAAGGAACCCCGGCGTTGCTGCCGCCGTACGTGGAATATCATTCCCATTTAGACAATCTCGGGTCGGTCCATTTCGCCCGGGCCGCACAGTCCGTCGAATGTTTGTATGACCTTGTTCAGGTGATCGAGGGGGATTTTATTCCGGTCAGAAAATTCAAAGGGCCGGTGTTTCTGTCGAAATATGATTTGTGGGTGGACTGGCGGACCCATCCGGAATTAAGTAAAAAGATTTGGTGGCTGATGTATTGTCTGGAAGGCAAAAGAACGGCCTTTCAAATAGCCCAAGAATTAAATATCGACGTGGAGGAAATATATAACTTGCTCAATAAGTTCTATGATAAAGGACTCATTGCCAAAGAAAGGATCCCTCTTGCATTTGACCGATAGAGTGAAAGAGATATTAAAAAATGAACTTAATTTGGAAGTCCTGGAAGACACGGCCAAGCAGGAGGATTACCCCGAATGGGATTCGCTCACGTATTTAAGGATTGTGGCGGCCCTGGAATCGGAGTTCGGCATCCAGATCACGCCCGATAATATTAATAAATTCAACAGCGTTTTGAATATCGTCGAGGAGATTCAGAAAAACTCATGACTATTGTTGATTGTTTTAAAAAACACGCGGATTCCGGGAAGATTGTCCGTGAGGTGGAAACAGGCCGGGAGGCGACCTTTCAAGAACTCTGGCTGGCGGCGCAAAGACGGCGCGGGGATTTTTATGGCTTTGACCAAAAGCCCATTTCCGTTATCCTGCCGAATTCCATCGCTTATCTGGAATATTTCCTGGCAGTCTTGGGCACGAACAATATATTTAATCCCATCCCCTATTTTGTCGGTCTGCCGGAACTCGAAACGATTCTGGATTACATTGAACCGTCTTATGTGGTGACGGACCGGGAGGATATCGCCCATAGGTTTGAAGGGAAGTATCGTGTCGTTCATCCTTCCGTTTCTTCTTCCGGCGGGAAAAACGCTCCCGATAAAGTCATCGATAAAAATTCGCCCGCGGCCTTGTATTATTCATCGGGTACGACCGGTGATCCCAAGGGCGTTGTGTACTCCCATCAGAACATGGTTTCTTTGATCGCGTCGATCAACCGGGGATTCCGGTTTACTCCTAATGATAATCAATTTGCCTTCTTACCGTTCGGTCATACCGCCTCGATTAATTATAATATCCTTCCGGCGCTCATGGCGGGGTCCAATCTTTATATTTCCCGGGGATTTGAGGAATTGCGGCATAATTTCTTTGAAGTGCTGTCCCGGCACAAGATCACGTACACCGAAATTGTCCCGACGGTCTTGCTCATGTTATTAAAGTTAAACATCGATATCTCGCGGTTTGATTTGAGCTCTCTGCGTTTTATCGGGTGCGGTTCCTCCACCTTGCCGTTAACTTCCCAAAAGGAATTTATCGCCAGATACCACATCCCTGTTTGTAATCTATACGGACTATCGGAGACAGGTCCGTCGCATGTCGATTATCCCCTGGAGAAAGATTGGAAACCGGGGAGCATCGGGGTGCCCCTGGACGTGAATCAATGCCGGATCGCGCACGACGGTGAGATTCTGCTCAAAGGGGAGAATGTCTTTATCGGTTATTACAAAAATGAAGCCCTGTATCAGAAGGCCGTCCGGGACGGCTGGTTTCATACCGGGGATATCGGGTGTGAGCGCGACGGCAAATATTATTTCGTCGACCGAAAAAAAGATTTGATTATAAAAGGCGGGATCAACATCGTCCCCATGGAAGTGGAGGAGGTCTTTTATAAACACGCTCAGGTCCATGAGTGCGTGGTGGTGGGAAAGGAAGACAAGCTTGTCGGAGAGGATATTGTGGCGGTGGTTGTGCCGAAAGACAAGTCGAGCAAAGCGCCGGATCTCATCCGCGATCTCAGGCACCATTTGAAAAATCATTTATCGAATTATAAAATACCTTCCCGTATTCTGATTTGGGATAAACTCCCCAGAACGCATTCCAATAAACTCCTTCGCCGCAAGGTACGGGAGATCATTAATGAATCCTGGGAGCTGGATTTTGTCATTGAGGCTGTCCGCCAGGCCGGAGAGGCGACGCGAAAGGCCTTCCGGAATAAACGGTATAGTTTCTTAAGTGATTTTCAGCATGAGAAAATTGTCGAGAAATCTCTGAAGGAACTCGTTGTGGAAGAGGATATCCTCTCCCAGGATATTATCCTGGAAGCCATAGAAACCCATGACCCCGGCGTGTCCGTTTATTCCGAAGAGCTCAACAATATGGAGGGCTTACGGTCCGATACGTCGGAAAAGAAGTATCTCATTGACCCGCTGGACGGGACGCATAATTTTTGTTTCGGGCTTCCGTTCTGGGGGATTGCCGTTGCGGTCTTAAACGCGGTGAATACGCCGGTGGCCGCGGTGGCCTATTTGCCGGAGTTTGATCTCTTACTCAAGTGCGACGGGCCGGAACATCCGACCATGCTTTTTAGTGAGGGCGTCTGGATCCAATGCACAACGGCGCAAAAGGAGATGCACGAGGCGCTCATTTGTTACGATAATCAATTTTACAAATTGAATCAGCGCGCTTTTCGTCTTTATGAAATCTTGACAAAGGAATGTTTTACCACAAGAATCCTGGGAAGTGCCGTGGCGGATATTGTTTTAATCGCCTCGGGCAAAATTAACGGGCGGATATGGAATAAAACGAACCCTTATGACATCGCCGGCGGTATTCCGCTGGTGAAAGGGGCTGGGGGGAGCGTGAGTGATTTTTCAGGAAAAGAAATCGATGTGTTTTCCCAGGAAGTCATTATGTGCTCGGATAAGGTGTTGAACGACAAGATTATTGAAATAATAAGGAGAAGTTAGATGTCCAATATCGGGATTACGATGGGGGATTGCGCTGGCATCGGCCCTGAGATAACGCTCAAGGCGTTGCGCGAGCCTTCGATCAGGGAGGGGAACGCGTTTACGATTTATGGAGACCGGAGCGTCTTTGAAGAACTCAACACGAAATACCGGATTTTACCCCAAGGATTGGACGAGTTCAGGTTTGCCGATTTGCATCTGATTCAGGGGCCGGTGGCCTATGGGACGGTTAAGGCGGAATATGGGAAGGCCGCCGGGGATTACATTAAGAAAGCCGTGGAAGACGCCTTGGCCGGGAAAATCAATGCCATCGTGACCTCGCCGATCCATAAGAAGTCTTTTCAACTCGGCGGATATGGCGCGAAATATCCGGGGCATACGGAAATGCTCGCTGATCTTACCAACACAAAGGATTATACCATGATGCTGGCCCACGAGAATTTACGCGTCCTGCATGTCACGACGCACGTCTCTCTGCGCAAGGCCCTGGATCTGGTGACCCAAAAAAGTGTTTACAAGACGATCAAGCTGGGATATGAGATTTGCCGGCGGTTGAATTTGCCGAAGATCCGAATCGCTGTCTGCGGACTCAATCCCCATGCCGGGGACTTCGGCCTTTTTGGGGATGAGGAAGTCAAGGAAATCGGGCCTGCGGTTGAGAGGGCCAAAAAAGATTTGGGTTGTGTGGTGGAGGGGCCGCTGCCTTCGGATACGGTCTTCAGTAAGGCGTGCGGCGGGATGTACGACATGGTCATTGCCATGTATCATGACCAGGGGCATATCCCGACCAAGACGTTAGGGTTCAAATACGATCATGAGGCAGGGGAATGGTCTGAAGTCCGGGGGGTCAATATTACTTTGGGACTGCCCATCATCAGGACATCCGTTGATCATGGTACGGCCTTTGGCAAGGCCGGTAAAGGCCTGGCCTGCGGCAAGAGCATGATTGACGCGATCAAATACGCTTTGTTGCTGGCTGATTACGGGGCGTTAATGATTAAAAAGAAAGGATTTTAAAGTATGGACTTGCATCAAGAGCTTAAATTCCATCGGACAAGAATTGTTCGGAACCGGGGGAACAGAGCGGTGAAGAAGGTGCTTTTATTGAATGCTCCGGTGATTAAATATAACGAGTTTCAAATTGATAATGAGAAAAGGACCAAGAACATAAGCTATCCTCCTTTAGGGCTGGCTTATTTAGGCGCTGTATTGCGTCAAGAGTCTCCGGACATTGAGATAAAGATCGTCGACCTTAATTTTGAAAGCCTAAAAGTGATGTTCTCAACGGGAAAAAAGGATAACGTCCTGGAAAATTGTTTGCAGGAAGCCCTGAGAGGATTCGATCCGGATCTGGTCGGGATCAGTGTTGTGTTTTCTATCGCCATAGGCAACGGGAGGAAGATCGCCGCCAAGGTCAAGGAGTATGATCCCCGGATCATTGTCTGTTTTGGAGGAGTTCACTGCACGTTTGAGTACAAGTCGATCTTAAGCGATCCGTGCGCGGACGTTGTTTTCTTTCATGAAGCGGAGAATTCTTTCACGCATTATATAAAATTCCTGAACGGCGAATCGCGGGAAGATTCGGTCGATGGGATTGGTTTTCTAGGTGAAGAAGGCCGTGTGGTTGAGATCCCGTATCAATCGTTTCCTGATTTTGACAAACTGCCGCTTCCGGCATGGGATTTGCTACCTACGGCGGATTACCACAGGTATTCGCAATTCAGCGGGGTCAAGAATATTCAGGACAAGGATGTGCCGACGGCGATCATCCAGGGAGAACGGGGATGTTCGAGCCGTTGCGCTTTTTGCAGTGTCCGCAACTTTAACGGAAAACATATACGCGCGCGGTCACCGGAGAACATTCTTAAGGAAATCGATCTTTTGTACCATGACTTCGGGGTCCGTTATATTGATTTTGTGGATGATGATTTTTCCTACGATCGACGAAGAGTGATCGCGATTTGCGACGCGCTCATCCAGCGGAAATATGACCTTGTCTGGACCCTGGATAATGGCATCCGTCTGGTCACGTTAAATGAAGAGGTGATCGAAAAACTTTTGGGCGCCGGGTGCCGTTTAATCAGCGTCGGGGTTGAATCCGGGAACGCGGAGATACTGAGAAAGATACGTAAGCCGCTTACCTTGGAAATTTTGTATGAAAAAGCGGCCCTTTTGCATAAATATCCGGATCTTTATGTGAAGGGTAATTTTATCGTGGGGTTTCCCTTTGAGTCCGATGAACAAATGGAAGATACTTTCCGGGTTGCAAGGGAAGTCCAGTTCGACCAGGCCGCGACATCCATCTATAGTCCTCTTGTGGGAACAGATGCCTTGAGTTATTCAAAAGACACGGAGGGTATGGATATCGAATTTGGCAATGATAATTTTGGCAAGACGCTCATTGACCGGTTCAATAACCAGGAGTTTTATAATAAGGTCTATATTAATAATTTACGCACTAATTTTATTGAGAATCCCAACTATAAGGGAAGAAATTTAGAGCGGGCGCTAAAAGATTTTCTAAGGGTTATCAACACTAATTGCCCTGATCATGCGGTAGCCGTGTATTGTGTTTCAAAAATATATGAGACTTTAAAAGATGAGCGTAACCAAAAGAAATATTCTGAACGCTTCAAGGACATTATTAAAGATTCCGAGAACTGGCGTTTTTACTGTCGGCAGCTTAATATTTCATATGAGAGTTCTTCAATAAAACAGGGATAAGGGGGATCAGAATGAAAAAGTATATTTATGACCGTTTTGAGTTTACTAAAAAATACCATGGAGAGGTGGTCGAGTTTATCAAACATAATACGAACGTCGAGATCGGCGGGTATCGGATTTTCGACGGTATCGGCACCCATTTGATGCAAAGTCCGTATGAATTCGCGGATTTTATTTTTGCTTTAAAGAAGTACGAAAAGGACTCCGGGAAAAAGCTCAGAAGGTTTTTAGATGTGGGATTTAGCGCCGGGATCAACAACACGCTGATTAACAAATTTTTTAACTTTGAAGAAATCGTCGCTCTCGATATTTTCGCGGCCCAGATCAACGGGTTTACGCTGAAGGGCAATTTGACGCATAAGAATCTCACCCTCGTCTGCGGGGATTCCACGTCCCAGCGCGTCTTGAATATAGTCAAGGCCCTGGGGACCTATGATTTTATTTTTATCGACGCCAACCATACGTACGAGTTTGTGAAGAAGGATTTTGAGAATTATAAAACGTTCCTGAATAAAGGCGGTGTTATCGGTTTTCATGATGTGGACTGCCCGGATTGGCCGGGGATCAATAAGTTCTGGAATGAATTAAAAGCAACGGGCCTGTACCATCAGCAGGAATTTGTATGCAGGGATTATTTGCTGCAATACGGCATAGGGATGTTAACGCTTAAATCCTGAGACTGACGTCGGATATGTTTGATAAATTGGAAAAACATCATCTGGGGTTCATTATCCCCTTAGAAGAGAGGCCGGAAATAGAACGGCAATTCGGTAAGCCGTTCCATTATGACGCCACGCAGAAGACCCACGTGCTGTTTATCTATGATAAAGTTCTCCGGACGTATATGGAATATATCTGTCAGGAAGGACGGGTCGCGAAACAAAAACCCGGGTTTGCCCATATTTGTTATAATTTGAAAGATCGCGTCGAGCTTCAACGGTTTGAAGAATTCATTCAGGAGGGCAAGAGAGGATATAAGTTGACGGAACTGGAAAAGTCGGGTTCCCAAGAGTGCGGTTTTATTATTTTCTACTATGTCAAAAATCAAGGGGTTGTAGAACTGAATATCCCCCAAAAGGAATAACGCGTGTTTACAACGACGAAAGACGGCCTGATCGCCCATCTCAAACAGGATCTCGGCATAAAAAAGAACGATCTCGTTTTTATGCACTCCGGGATCACGGGATTGGGGAGGCTTGAGCAGGGCCTGGAGACGATCACGGCGGCCTGGCAGGAGGTTTTGCCCGAAGGATTGCTGGTGATTCCTACGTTTACGTATAGCTGGTGTGAGGGAAAGCCTTTTGATCCTTTGGTTTCAGAATGTCCCGCGTCCGTCGGAAGTTATTCCCAGCATGTGTGGAAGGATCCACGCTTCGTCCGGTCCTCGGATCCGAATTTCTCGGTGGCCGCGTTAAAGAATGCGCTCAACGGGAAGATCATCGAAAAAATGTTTAAGACGGGGCGTTCCTGTTTTGGGACAAACTCGGTTTTTGACCATATGGTTCAGCTTGCTCTCGATCGGGACGCCTACATTATGCTTTTGGGCGGGGCGCACAGTGATTGTGTCTTTCGGACCACATTTATTCATCATGTTGAAGAAAAGGTCGGCGTGCCAAACAGGTATTTAAAGAAGTTTTATCATCCGGAAAACAAGAATGACTATGTGGAGCAACTAGTCAGATTTTTTTCTTTTGAGGAATATCGCCAGGCCACCGGGAGGGAAGACGCGGCGTATGATTTTCCCATAAGACCGGATTACGCTTTGTTAGGGGAGGATTTAATCAAGGATCATCTGGTCGTGAGCAAGCCTTTGGCGTACAGCCGGACAAGGATGGTCCCCTTGCGGGCGTTTTGTGATTATGTCGAACGAAAACTGAAAGACATCCCTGATTATTTTGTTCATCCGCCTACGTCGTGTACCACAGGCATGTCTGATGAGGCCAGTCTTCGCTAAATGTTAACATGTTTGGCTACGCCTGGTTCGGCGGAGCTGAACGCGAAATCAATTCAGCGAAGACGGAAAGGCGAAGGTGGAGAAAACGTTTAACTACGGCGGATGTTCGCCCTTTTTTGGAAAAGGCGGATGAACCCGGCGAAGCTCCCCAACGAAAGTTTTGGAGCGTAGACGGGTCATTTAGAAGGGCCCACGGCTTTAGCTGTGGGGCTCCACGGGAGAAATTGTGTTGTCCCATGAAGATCCTGCATAGCGACGATCCGAATTTTGTTGAGGCGTGGACTCGAGGGGAAAAGGCGATGGCCGGGGTCACGGTGTTTTATACGCGTTCTTTTCGGGAGTACGAACGTCTCCTCTTTGGGGACAAGAGGACCGCCGATGATTCCTTTGTCGTTCTTTCTGCCGCGGGGGAAGTCGCGGCGATCGTGCCTTTGTACGCCTTTGCCAATGACGAAGGTTTGCACTACGGTTATGGATTAAGAGAATATCTGCGCGGCCCGCTTTTCGCGAACCCTCCGGGGACAAAGACGTTTGACCAGACCGTTCAGTTGGTCGTGGAGCATATTCAGGAGCTTGCGGATCAGAGGCATGTCCTGTCGCACCGGGTCATGATTGAGCCCGTGGAGTTGATGGAAGGCAGAAATTTTTTTAATTATTACATGGATTTTGATTACGAAGATAAGTCCGCGGGCACGTCCTTGATTGAATGTCACCTCACGGAGGAAGAGTTGCGGACCAGACTGCGTAAGAGTTATAAGCCGCTGATTAACCGGGCTCAACGACAATACAACGTGATGATTATTCATAAGGATGATTTTAGTTACGATTTGTGCGATGAATACCGCAAGCTCCACGCCTTGGCCGCAGGCCGTCAAACCAGGGGGCTGGAGAGTTTTCAAAAGATGTATGAAATGATTAAGGAAGGTAAAGGGTTTCTTGTCCTTATCCGGGAAGGGGCGAACAAGATGGTGGGGGCGTACTACTTTTTGATTCACCGTCACTATGCCTTTTATGGTTCCGCGGCCACTCACCCTGAGAGTGAGGGCCAGAGCGGGATTGGGCATTTGGGGTTGTGGCAGGGGATTCTCTTCGCGCGCCGATTAGGGGCCAAATTTTTGGATCTTGGGCAACTGCTCATGAGGCCGGAGATTACGGAAAAGGAAAAAAGCATCGATTTCTTTAAGGACGGATTTGGCGGAAGGCGCGTTGTTGTTTTTCGTGGAATAAGGAAATTTCCATGATTGGTCTCTATCCAGAATTTCTCAGACAAACAACCCCTTCCAAGGGCGGGTTTTTTGACGCATTGAAGGATGTCACGGGATTAGATCCGCTCCCGTTTTCATGCGCCCGAGCCGCGTTGGTTTATGGTCTGCGCGCCTTGGGGTTTAACCGCATGGATGAAATCCTGGTCCCGCCTTTTTTGGGGCAGTGTGTTCTTTCCGCCCTGGCGAGAACAGCGTTTCCGGCCATGACACCCTCCCGGCGAACCAAAGGGGTCCTGGTTGTTCATCAATTCGGGTATCGCCAGGCATTGGATTCTATAGAGAGGGAAGCGGCAAAGAATGGCTGGGTTGTCCTCAATGACTGCGCCCATACCCTTTTTTCTTCGTATGAAGGGGAGGCGGTGCTTGCGTGGGGGGATTTCTCCGTGGCGAGTTTTTCCAAACTGTATCCTTGCGTCCTGGGCGGCGCGCTTTTTTCCCGACGGGCGGAAATGATTCAGACCGTGAGGGAGCATCAGGCCGGGTTAAATAGTGGGCATGCTCATTGGGTGGAGACCGCGTATGAGGTCTTGGAAAGAGTTAAAAGAGATCCTCAGATGCCGGGAATGGAATTTGAGATCGACGCGGTTTATGGATATTTGCCGAATCTCGTGGCTTTTCCCCCCAAGGCCTTCGCGGGGCTGCCATCCACTAAGACGGAAATTCTGGAAGATATCGCTAGAAGAAAAAAGTTGCTGAACCTTATTCAATCGTATTTCCCCACATCTGTTCTCCGAAGACCGGGAAGCGACGTCGTTCCGTTCGCCGTTCCTGTCTCAGGAGAAGCGGCTGTATTGGAGCGGATTTCAGCCCGGATAAGAGAACGGTTTTTGCTCGACGTGCCTGTCTTGCATTTTGATTTTGCCTGCAATATGCTGAACCCCGATTACCGACAAGCGCTTATGATTGGATGTCATCAATCCTGGACAGAAGAGATGGTTATGAAAATGTGTGAGTATATAAAAGGCGAGTTAACATGACAAAATTTACCGTCAACATAGAAAGAGATTTGGATGGGGAGGAAATGATTGATTTCCTCTCGAGAGTTTACGGGCCCAATTATTTTGAGGCGCGATCGGTTTTTCATATGATCTTTACTCATGAACCGAGTTTACGCGCGGAAAATTTTATTACCGCCCGTTCTTCCAAAGGGCATTTGATCGGGGTCGTGCGGATCGTGGATCGAAAGATAGGAATCGATGGGGTCGCGTTGGAGTGTGGGGGGATTTCTTCGGTCGGTGTCCACGCGCAATGGCGGGGACAAGGCGTTTGTTCAGCCTTGATGCGTCAGGCGATCAAAGTTATGAAAGAACGGGGCAAGGACATTTCGGTTCTCCACGGCCGGCGCGCGGTGGACGGCTTTTATGGTCAGTTCGGCTATCAGGGGGTCGGTCGATATCTTGATTTAGAAGTGAATTTCCCTGAATCTTCCAGGATTTCTTTGAAGGCCGAACCGTATAAAGAAAGCGATTTGAAATCCATTATGAAGTTTTATAAAGAAACGTACTCGGACTTAACGGGTGCTGTTTTAAGAGATGACCCTCTCTGGAAATATTTATTGGCCGTTATGAAAAACAGCAAGGAGAGAATCTGCGTCTTTGTTTGTAAGCAAAATGGAAAAAGTACAGGCTACTTTGTCCTTAATGAAAAGAAGGTCATTGAAATGGCTGTGCCGGAGTCCTGTTTCGGCACGGTGAGCGGGATTTTTCAATCCCTTCCTGTGGAGGCCCTGACCATCCATCCCCGGCATCCGTATTATCGTTTCTGTCGCACGCGTATGAACACCATTCAGAAGGAACGATTCGCTTTGGATGGCGGGTACATGGCTAAGGTTATCAACGAAGAAACATTACTTCGGAAAATCGGTCCCGCTCTTGCTCAAAGGGCTGAGGTCTTGCGCATTTGCGATCAAGTGGTCAGACTGCGGCAGTTTGAAATTCATTTAGGCAATGGGGCCGTTTCTAAGACCAACGAGGCCGATGATATTTCTTTTGAAAATCAAGCGCATGGGATCAGGTTTTTATTAAGGGTGGACTCCCTGCGGGACATCTGGGGGGCGTCGTGGAATGGGGAAAAACCATGGATCCCTTTTCTATTTGAAGGATTATGTTATCATACAAGCGCCTGGGATGAACTTTAAGGAGATAAAAAATGGCTGAAGCGGCAAAGGTGGTGAAAAAGCAGTTTAATGGGGTTGTCTATTCGAAATTTTCTGATGTTCCCTCCGAATTGATCGTGAGTACTTTTGTGGGGGACAAGGTGATTGAAGGGATTGTTTCCAAATGCCAGTGGTACACCGAACGTTTGACGCAGGAAGAGGTCACCGCCAAGATGACGCTGTTAATTAACCTGTTGTCCCGGCGGGAGCGTCTGGATGTTCTGGATTTCGGCGGCGGCATCGGGCAGTTTCTCTTCTCGGTTGAAAAATATCTGATGTCGGCTAACGCCGTGACCTGGAATGTGTTTGATACCGAGGAGATGATTGCCGTTGCCGGGAAAAAAGCAAAGACAAAAGATAATCTGTTTTTTTATTCGCGCTTAGACGCGATTCAGAAAGCGGATCTGGTGTTTCTACGCCAATCCCTGCAGGTCCTCGAAGATCCGCGAAAGACGTTGAAAGAGATCGTCGAGCGTTTTCACCCCAAAGCCATTTTCTTATGCGGTGTCCCGGCCGGCCTCAATGAGGATTATCTATCACTGGTCCTCGCGTATGGGGAAGAGCATAAGGGGTGTCCTTGCTGGATTTTTAATGAGAAAAAATTGGTCCATTTTGTCACGGGCCTGGGATACGTTTTAGCCGATCAATTTATGGAAAATATCACAGTCGATTTATCCGATTTCCCGGCGCGCTATCATTTGGATCGTGAAGGCAAAAATCATGTGAAAGGGTATGTTTTCCTTCGAGAAGGAATGACTATAAGGATATAAGCTCATGAAAACCATGGATCTTCAATTGAATAATGAGTACTGGCTGAGGAGTAAAAAGTGTTTGGCCAGCCCCTCCACGTTCAGCAAGCTCCAATTGTTTGATAATGGAGAGACGCCGTTCTGCCTGGCTAAGGGGGAAGGGGCGTATACGTGGGATGTGGACGGACATAAATATATTGACTACATCATCGGCCTGGGTTGTATGACGCTGGGACACAATCATCCTAAAGTTAATAAAGCGGTCAGCGATCAATTGAAGAATGGTATCGCCTTTTCTCTTCCCACGCCGCTGGAGATTGAGGTGGCGGAGATGTTGATTGAACGCATCCCGAGCGCCGAAATGGTCCGATTCGGGAAAAACGGCAACGATGTGACCTCCGCGGCGGTGAGGATTTCCCGGCATGTGACGGGACGGGACCACGTTTTATTTTGCGGGTATCATGGCTGGCAGGACTGGTATATCAGTCAAACCTCAAAGAACGGCGGCATTCCGTCCTGCGTGAAAGAACTCTCCCACCGTTTTGTTTATAACGATATCGACTCGCTGAATAATTTTGTTCATCAATATAAAGATAACGTGGCGTGCGTTATTATGGAGCCGTTGAGCAAGGAGTGGCCGGTGGACCATTTCCTGGAGAAGGTTCAGGAGGTCGCCCGGAAAAATAAAATTGTTTTGATTTTTGACGAGGTGGTGAGCGGGTTCCGGTTTCATAAAGCGGGGGTCCAGGCCCTTTTAAAGGTGACGCCGGATTTGTCCTGTTTCAGCAAGGCGATGGCCAACGGGATGCCTTTGTCGGCGCTGGTGGGGAAGGCCGAGATTATGGCGCGATTTAATGAGGTGTTTTATTCCTTAACCAATGCCGGTGAGACCCTATCCTTAGCCGCCGGGAAGGCGGTGCTTCAATTTTATGATGAAGTCGACGTCCCGGGTCAGTTGGCGAAATGTGGAAAGAAATTGAAGACAGGATTGGAACAATTACTCCGAAAATATGAACTCACCCGGAGAATGACGGTCTCCGGATTCGATTGCCGTTTTGGGATTGGTTTTCAGGATAAAGACAATCCCCAGTATGATCCAACGCCGGATTCTTTATATTGGACGAAATTGATGACCGCGCACGGGATATTAACCGGCGGCGGGTATATGATTTCTTACGCGCATACGGATCAGGTTATTGAGGAAACATTAAGAAAATACGACGAGATATTGCCTGAAGTGAAGAGATATTTTGACAGGAAAAGGAGCAATTGATTTGGCCAAGGTTTTTTTGATCAATCCGGGGAGTCCCGAAAGATACGTCACGGCCGGAGAAAGGTATATCGCTCTAGGCCCATTGTATCTGTCCTCTTATTTGAAGAAAAACGGACATCAAACGCGTTTTGTTGACATCAACAATGAACAAATCGCGCGTTTTGACAAAAAGGAAGCCTTTGAACTGCAAGGATTCTACGCGAAGAGGATCAAGAAAATCGTCGATGATTTTCAGCCGGACCTGATCGGTGTCTCCGTGCATTATTCCGGACGATTTCGCCCCGCGCTGGAAGTCATTGAGCTTTTGAAAAAAGAATATCCCCGCATTCCCATTGTCATCGGCGGTATCCATCCCACGATATTTCCTCAAAGTATTCTCGAGGAATATCCGATTATTGACTTTATCATTCAGGGAGAGGGAGAGGTCTCTTTAACCCAACTGGTAGAAACTGTGGCGGGAGGGAAATCCGCGTACGCGGATATCGATGGACTTGCCTACAGGACCGACGGCAAAGTTGTGGTGAACCCCAAGACGAATTTTATTGAGAAGATGGATGAGATCCCCTTTCCGGACTATGATCTGATAGACCTGAAAGAGTATTATTTTGACACGTCCAAATGGTTTAATCCCAAAGGGCTTCCGATCCATGTCAGTGTTTTTATTCTCTCGAGCCGGAGTTGTCCCCGCCGGTGCACGTATTGCAGTATGTTTATGGCCCATGGCCCGACGTACCGGGCGCGCTCCGCGGAAAATGTGGTTGACGAAATCGAGTATTTGTATCACCGGTTTAACCAGCGGTATTTTTCCTTCATGGACGATAATTTCACGTTAAATAAACCCCGGGCCCTGAAGATCTGCCAGGAAATCGCGGACAGGAAGCTGGATATCCAGTTCGATACCCCTAACGGGCTTGATCTCAATACGCTCGATGAGGATGTCCTGCGGGCCTTGGTGGGGGCGGGATTGATCCGGACGTGTTTGGCGGTTGAGAGCGGATCTCCGGAGATCAGAAAATCGATCCATAAGAGAATCAAACAAGAAAAGATCTATGAAGTCTTTGAGGCCGTGAAGAAATTTCCGACATTGGTTTATAATGTCTTTTTTATCATCGGTTTTCCTAATGAGACGTTTGAGACTTTGGAGGAAACCTATCGGTTGATTAAAAAGCTCGAGTTGAAGAGCGCGGTCCTGAGTTTTGCCACGCCATTCCCCGGGACAAAACTGTATGAAGAATGTGTGGCGAATCATCTGATCGAAATGGACTATTCCAAATTTCATAATTTTGAAAATCTGTATTACGCGCACAAAGATCCTTTTATTAAGCCCTACAAACTGGACAAAAAAGATTTGGTGGATTTCCGTCTGAAAGTATATAAAGAATTGAATTTAACAAGATATTTAAAGAACTTAGTATAGAGGAGGGGACACGTTGAGAGTTCTATTAATCCAGCCCGTGTTTGCTTCGGTGCAAGCCCTGGAAAGAATGTTTCAGGCTAAAGAAGGAACGATTCGTCCTGTCAAAAGAATCAATTATCCTTTGGGGCTGCTGCATATCGGCAGTGTCTTGGAGAAAAATGCCGTCCAGACAAACATCATCGATCTGGATCGGTATCTTTTTTATTACATGCACCGCGATCGTCCCCAGGAACGAAGCCTGGATAATTTTCTCGAGACGTATTTAGTGAAGAATATCCGCAAATATCAGCCGGATGTCATAGGTATTTCCGGAAATTTTAATACGGTCGCCAAATTGATCCAACGCTGTTGTGAGCGGATTAAAGAGGAAAATCCCAATATTATCAATGTCGTGGGAGGACACTATTTCACAAATAGTTATAAAGAAATCCTGTCTACGGATCAAGGCGCGGATTATGTGATATTAGGCGAGGCGGAAGAAGTCATGATGGGGTTGGTCAGAGTCCTTAAGGAAGGCAAGTCTTCCTCATTGAATGATCATCCGCATATAGTTACCAAAGACAATGTGCGTAACGGTCAACTGCAGGGTAAGCGCGTTGCCATGGTGATGGATCTTGAATCATTGCCTCCGATCAACTATTCGCTCCTTGAGGAAGAAGAAGATTATTTAAGCAGCGCCCAGGATATGCACACGATTCTTCCCCGGGAGGTATCTATTCGGGCCATCGCGCTTATGACGTCGCGCGGATGTCCGCATTCCTGCACGTATTGCGCCAGCCACAAGGTTCATGGAAAAAAGATGCGCGCGTTCTCTGTGGATCGGGTTATGCGTGAGTTGGAGGATCTGGTCGGAAAGTATGATATTAATACCCTTGTCTTCGAGGATGACTTGTTCACCTATAGCCGTAAGCGCACGATCGAATTTTGTCAGAAAGTCTGTGATCGTTTTGGAGACAGGTTTGTCTTTGATTTCCCGAACGGCATCGCTGTCCGGACCCTGGATGACGAAGTTGTTTATTGGTTGGCGAAGGCCGGAATGAAACAGATCAATCTGGCGGTGGAATCCGGCAATCAATATGTGCAGGATGTCGTTATCAAAAAGAGAGTGAAGCTGGAGTGGGTCAAGCCGGTGGTGGATATTTTGAAAAAATATGACGTGTTAGTCCGGGCGTATTTTATTATCGGATTTCCCGGAGAGACGTTGGACATGATGCGCGATACCAAAAATTTCGCCAAGGCCTTAAAATTGGACTGGTCTGTTTTTTCTTTTGCGACTCCTATTGTCGGAAGCGAGTTGTATGAAAAAGCCTTAAGGGACAACCATTTGGTGACGGATGATATGGACGTATCGACGTATTTTGATTTTCGTTTAAAAACCGCGGACTGGGGACCTGATGAGGTGATCCGGGTACAGGAAGAAGCCAACTATGAAGTTAATTTCCTGGAAAATTATAATCTCGTTGAGGGGAATTATCCCAAGAGCAAATTGATTTTTGAAGATATCGTTAAAGATTATCCCCAGCATGTGATCGCCAATTACTGTCTTTGGAAATCCCTGCGGGGCTTGGGAGATGAAAAGGGGGCTGCCCTTATTGAACGAAGGATGCGGGAGTTAGTTGAGACCGATGAAAATAGTTTGAATATCATTAAAAGGTATCGTCTGCTTTCAGAGCAGCCTTTTTCGTATTTGTCGGCCGTGAAGTAATTATAAATGAGTTCTTTTGAATTGTCGGGTCATTCAACGGAAAGAAATTATCAGGAGAAAAGCCATGCGGTTGGACCATAATGGAATGCCGGAGATTATTCGCATTGAATTAACGAACACGTGCAATTTACAGTGCCCCCATTGCCGGCACCATAGTCCGGAAAAAAGGCGGCCGGAAAATTACGCCGCGTATTATAAGACGCCTATTCATATGACGGAATCTCAGGTGGCGTCGGTCCTGGAGGAGGTGGCCGCGTCCAAACCTTCGATAACACTCAATGTGGCTAATGAGCCTTTGATCGCGGAGGTGTTTCCTTTTGCCGTGCGTAAAGTTAAAGAACTCGGTCTGCCGGGGACATTTAATACCAACGGATTAGCCCTGGATGAAGCGATCGCGCGTTTATTGGTTGATGTGGCCTACGACTCTGTGAATATCAGTGTTGACGCTCTGACGCCCGAGACCTTGAAAAAAGCGCGGGGATATACAGCCCTGGATAAGTTGATTCAAAAAATTGATTTGCTGGTTAAAATTCGGGGAAGCAGGACATTGCCTCGGATCGGGGTGACCTTTGTGGAGACAGAATATAATTATCATGAGATCCCCCCTTTTCTTGAGTTCTGGAAAAAGAAAGTGGATGTTATCCGGATCACGGGATACATTCAGGATGGAAAGCCGGACGCGACCGTTTTACCCGGTGTTAAAAGGGAAGATTTGCCCCAGCGCGTCCCTTGCAAACAGCTCTTTCGTGACATTGTCATTCGTGCCAATGGAGACGTGACGCCGTGCGTGATTACCGCCGAGAATCCTGAAATTGTCGTTGGGAACGTTTTTAAGGATGGGGGTGTCAAGGCTGTATGGAATTCCGAGGCCTTCAATAATTTGCGAAGATTGCATAACCAGGGGGAATGGGGAAAGATTCCGTACTGCGCTTCCTGTGATTATTGGTTAGAGACCTTTGAGATGAAGGAAGAGATCCGGGATGGGTTTTTGATACGCATCCCGTCGCCATACACGAAATTTTATAATGTTTTAGACAAAATGGGAAATTGGAACAAGAATTTGCATGATAGACAGGGTTTAGCCAAGGTGAAATCTTAGAAGGACTTTTGCGTTGGCCTCGTTTGAGCACACACGGTACGCCTCGCTTCACTGTTTTAAAGGGATGATTTACTATGAGCAGGTATTTGACTAGGCAAAGGGCGCGTGTTCTTGGTGTTATTTTTCTTGCCCTGGGAGTGTCTTTGCTGGCTCACTGGGAACCCAGCCAGGAAAGTTGGGGGTATTGGTTATTTTCCCGTATTTTCAATGAGACGGGACAGTTTATTATTCCAGGCCGCAGCCCCTTGTATTCTTTATACCTCGTCTTATTCCGATGGATGGGGTATCCGTTATCGGTTTCTGTGGAATACCTTGTCACATCCTTGTTGACAGTCCTCGCGCTCATGGTCTTGTTCAGAGAATACCTCAACAGGCCGCTCTTGACGCTGGCGGTTATTCTTTGGATCCCCTTTTTGCAAATCTCTGAACCTCCCGTTCAGAAATTGGCGTTGGCCTGCAGTTGCTTGGCGATCGCGTTAAGGAATAAAGAAGCCGATCGTTTTCGTATGTCTCTTTCCTACGCGCTGTTGATCCTGGCGAGTATGTTTCGAAACACGTACAGTGTCTGTTTTCTTATCTTTCTTGTTTGGGATGGGTGGAAGGTTTTTAGAGAAAAGAAAGGAAAGAATTTCTTTAAAGTTTTGTCTCCCCAAGGCGCGGACTGGCCGATCCTCGTTGTGCTTGGTCTTTTGACATGGTTTAACGTGGCGCAGTCGGCTCATCGATGGAACAACGCGCATTCCGCGTCGACCCAGTGGTTCCCGGGGGATAGCAAATCTCTCTCCTCAGCGGCATTTTTTCAGCATTATAATGACGAATATATTGCCCACACCTATGGTAATTATGAAGGAAAAGATTTTTATCAGACGAATAATGAGGCCTTTCACGGGGCCGATACCATCCAGGCCGCCTTTATCGCTAATCCGGGTTTTATTGCCCGGGAGTTGGTCGGTAATTGCAAAAGAGCCTTGATTATAGCGTCGAAATTTATTTTGCTGCCGGCCATGTTTTACGACAAAATTCCCAAAGGGAGTCATTTATGGTATCTCGTCCACCCTCTGGTCACGTTACCGTTAATGGCGATGATGTTGTATGGGGCCTTTCGTGGCGCCAAGACAGCCGATATGCGCCTTTTTTTGGGGATTAATATTCTTTTGATTTTTTCGACAATTTTGGCTTTGCCGAAGGAACGGTATATGCATCCTTTAATCCCTTTGCTGATGACAAGCGCGTGCTGGTATGGACAGTTGTTGAAATCTTTTTGGGAGAGAATGGTTTCCTCATCGGGGAAGTTGACGCGTTGGAATCGCTTCATCGCGCAAAGTATGATGGCCTTTTCTATCGTGTTCTTTAGTCAGGGCACGTTGAGTTGGGCGGGAATGATGAGAGACCTGGTTAAAGATTGGAGACAAGGGGAATGGAAAGTGCTGGAATCACGGGAATATTCCGAGAAGGCCTCCAAACAACCTATAGAATTATTAATCAAGAATTGTCATGGCATCATGACGGAAAATCATCGGTTTATAGGCGCTTTTATGCCGATTCCTTTAAATCATATTTATGATATTTGGGAAATTCCGCCTTTTGGATATTGGGGAGATCCCGTCTACGATGGATTACGACCCGAGCGCATTGATTGTGTGTTGGTCACATCGAATATCGTCAAGTACGGCGACGGTGTGACCAATTCCCGTCTTCGGTATGATCTTTATCTCAAGCCTTACATGGAGCATCTTCAACAACAAGGGGCCAAGGTCTACGCAATCGAACAATACGGCCAGGCAGTGATTTTAGAAAAAGGAAGGGATTGATATGAAAGTCGTGACATTGGCCGGCGGGTATGGGACGAGACTTTCCGAGGAAACGGTCCATAAACCCAAACCCATGGTGGAAATCGGCGGTTTACCGATTCTCTGGCATATTCTGAAGATTTATGCCTCGGCGGGTTTCGCTGAATTTATCATCGCGTTAGGATACAAAGGGGAAGTGATCAAGGATTATTTTCTGAACTACTATTATCAACGTCATGACCTCAGTATTGACTTGAAAAAAGGCGACGTGAAGGTGCATGAGGGAGGACGGGATCGTTGGGTGGTTCATTGTGTCGATACGGGGTTGAACACCGGCACGGGAGGTCGCATCAAGCGGTTACAGCCGTGGCTGGGGAATGAAACTTTTCTTATGACGTACGGCGATGGGGTGTCTAACGTGGATATCAAAGAATTGCTTGCGTTTCATCGGAAACACGGTAAATTAGCAACAATTATGGCGGTGCATCCGCCCTCACGCTTTGGGGGTCTTGAATTTGACGTGGACAGGGTTACGCGGTTTGTGGAAAAGCCTCAAATCGGTCAGGGGTGGATTAACGGCGGGTATTTTGTCCTGGAACCGGGGGTTTTTGATTATATCGACGGGGATGAAACTATGTTTGAACAAGAGCCTTTGGAACGGTTGGCGGAAGACAATCAATTGATGGCTTTTAAACATCCGGACTTTTGGCAGTGCATGGACACGTTGCGCGATGTCCGGCTTCTGGAAGATTTATGGAAAAAGGGAGAAGCTCCATGGAAGGTCTGGAAAGACTGAATCATAAATTCTGGAACGGACGCAATGTCCTGGTGACGGGAGCTACCGGTTTGGTCGGCTCCTGGCTCGTTAAGGATCTCTTGAAACTTGCGGCGCGCGTGGTTGTCCTCGTCCGTGACGCTAATCCTCAATCAGAGCTTTACCGGTGCGGAGATATTGATCGGCTGGCTGTCGTGAATGGAGAACTGGATAGTTTCCTGGATGTTGAGCGGGCGATCAATGAATATGACATACAAACGATTCTTCATTTAGGCGCTCAAACCATCGTGCAGACAGCCCACCGGTTTCCGTTATCCACATTTGAAGCCAATATCCGGGGGACGTACAACCTTCTGGAGGCCTGCCGCCTCCACAAAGATTTGGTTCAACAAATTGTCGTGGCCTCGAGTGATAAAGCTTATGGGGAACAGGCGAGCCTGCCGTATACGGAAGACATGCCGCTCGTTGGACGCCATCCTTATGAGGTCTCCAAGTCCTGCGCGGATCTGCTGAGTCAGTCGTATTATCATTCGTATCAATTGCCGATTGTGATCATGCGCTGTGGAAATATTTTCGGCGGAGGGGATCTCAACTGGAGCCGCATCGTCCCGGGCACGATCCGTTCATTTTTCAGAAAGGAAAATCCGATTATCCGAAGCGATGGGAAATTTATCCGGGATTATGTTTACGTGAAGGATGTCGCGCGCACGTATCTGTTTCTGGCCGAGCGTTTAGTCGACGAGAAGATCCAGGGAGAGGCGTTTAATTTTAGCGATGAATCTCCGCGCAGTGTCCTGGACATCGTGGGCATTATTCAGAAATTAATGGGGTGCGGGCATATGCATCCGGAGATCCTCAATTGCGTTCAGGGGGAGATCCGCTCCCAGTATCTATCGGCGGAAAAACTGAAGAAACGGCTTCAATGGGAAGCGCGCTTTCCTCTGGAGCGGGCCATGCAAGAAACGATTGAGTGGTACCATGCCTTCTTATCCTGAAAACGGTGAATCTGCTTTAAGAGGTAAAAAGGTTCTGGTAACGGGTGGAAACGGATTTATCGGGGCCAATCTTGTCAGACGTTTGATTCAGTGTGGATGTCAGGTTACGGCCTTTGTAAGACCCGGGTCGGATTGTTGGCGGATCCAGGATCTTTTGGATGTCGTGGAACTGTATCCGGTGGATCTAGGCGGTGAAATACCAGGGAATGTCTCCTGCGCGTTACACGATGTCCGGATCATCTATCATTTGGGCGCGGCGGGCGTTCATCAGGCGACGGAAGATTTATCGACGATGGTCAAAGTGAATGTGATGGGAACCTTCCATCTGCTGCGGCTGGCCCAAAAGATAAAAGTGGAACGGTTTATTTATTGCGGTTCCTGTTTTGAATACGGCCCCGGGAATTTATTGAAAGAAGACAGATTGCCTTCTCCCGTCAATGAATATGCGGCTTCGAAGTTATCCGCCGGGATACTGGCAGAGACGTTTTATCGTCAATATGGCCTGTCGGTTGTTTACTTACGGCCATTTACTGTTTATGGCCCCTATGAAGGACTGCAGCGGTTAATACCTTTTGGGATTTGCCGGATGCTTGAAGGAAAAGATCTTGAATTAACCGGCGGTGAGCAGACGCGCGATATGGTCTTTGTTGAGGATGTCCTTGAGGCTTTTTTACTGGCCGGTGTAAGACCTCAAGCCGTCGGCCAGATTATTAATTTGGCCAGCGGGAATGAAATGTCCGTCAAAGATATTGTGAGGACACTGATTGAGGTGATGGGGGTTTCTTCAAAACCTTTGTTTGGCGCGCGTCCTTATCGGAATTCTGAGGTGTGGGCGTTATCCGGCGACCCCTCCAACGCGAAGAAAGTCTTAGGATGGACAGCGCGGACAGATTTAAGACAGGGGTTACATGAAACGATTCAATGGTTTACGGAGAACCGTTCCCGATATCCGGTTTATAGGTAGGACTTTCGCGTTTGGCGATCTGCTTTGTTGCAACTTCCGGTGCTCGTTCAACGTACACACTGTACGCTTCACTTCGCTCCTCGGTTGCGCCGTGCATCTCATCCAAACGCGAAAGTCCTTATAGGGTATCTTAAGAGGTGGCATGAACCAGAGTCAGGAATTAAGAAAAATTATTTTAGACCAGGTCGTTGCTTTTCATCATGCCTCGTTTCGGGAGAAGAAATTCGTCCCCGGGGTGACGCCCATTCCTGTGGCGGGAAGAGTTTTTGACGATGAGGAATTGGTCCATCTGGTCGATGCGTCATTGGATTTCTGGCTCACGACGGGCAGGTTCGCGGATCAGTTTGAGGCCGCGTTCTCGCGCTATTTAGGCGCGCGCGAGTCCGTGCTTTGCAACTCCGGTTCTTCAGCGAATTTATTGGCTGTCTCGGCCTTGACCTCACCTGAATTAGGGACCCGGAGGCTTGTCCCGGGGGACGAGATCCTTACGGTGGCCGCCGGATTTCCAACAACAGTTACTCCCATTGTTCAGAACAGATTGGTCCCAGTCTTTGTCGACATTGAATTGCCGACGTATAATGTTAATTCTGAAAATTTAGTCAAGGCCATCACCCAACGGACCAAGGCCATCATTTTGGCCCATACGTTAGGGAATCCGTTCGTCTTGGATCAGGTCAAAGAAATAGCCGACAGGCACGGGTTATGGTTGATTGAAGATAACTGTGATGCCCTGGGGTCAGTTTATAAAGGGAAATTGACGGGGACGCACGGAGATTTAGGGACGTTCAGTTTTTATCCGGCGCATCATATCACCATGGGAGAAGGGGGATGCGTGGCCACGAACAACGTTGTTCTCAAGAAGATCGTGGTTTCTTTGAGAGACTGGGGCCGCGATTGCTGGTGTGATCCCGGAAAGGATAATACCTGCGGCAAGAGATTTGAGCAAAGGTCGGGCGGGTTGCCGGAGTCGTATGACCATAAATACGTTTATTCCCATCTGGGATATAATTTAAAATTAACCGATATGCAGGCGGCCGTCGGTTTGGCGCAATTAAAGAAATTAGATAAATTTATTGAGATCAGAAAACGCAATTGGCGGTTGCTTCATCAAGGACTACAATCGTTGCAAGAATTTTTTATCTTGCCTGAACCGACGCAGGAGAGTGATCCGAGCTGGTTTGGTTTCTTGATAACGATTAGAGAGAAGGCTCCGTTTTCCCGCGCGGAGTTGATTGATCATTTGGAGAAACATAAAATTGCCACGCGTCTTCTTTTCGGGGGAAATTTGACGAAGCAGCCGGCTTTTAAGGATGTCGCGTTTCGTGTCGCGGGCGAGTTGACATGTACCGACCTCGTGATGAATCAATCTTTCTGGATAGGGGTTTATCCGGGAATCAGCGAAGAGATGATCGCGTATATGCTGGAAACCATCCAGTTCTTTATCCGTCAGCGCGCGCGCGTTAATCCAATACCCAACAGGGGGAGATAAGCCGTGCGGACAGTTTCTTTATTGTCAGTGGTCGTGCCGTGTCATAATGAAGAACAGGTTTTGCCCTCAACGCACAATCGCCTGAATGATATTCTAAAAGGACTTGTGGACGGGAAAAAGTGCGAAGAGTATGAGATCCTGTATGTGGATAACGGCTCCACGGACGGCACGCTCCATGTCCTACAGAAAATTTTTGAGATGAACACGTATGTGCGGGTGATTGCTCTTAGGTGCAACTTTGGTTATCAGGGATCAATTTCCGCCGGCTTATTTCACGCGGACGGTGACGCGGTTGTGACCATTGACGCGGACCTGCAAGATCCCCCCGAGAAAATCGAAGAGATGATGGCGTATTACAATGAGGGCTATGACCTTGTCCTGGGGGTGCGAAAAAACAGATCCACGGACTCGTGGTTGAAGCGGTTTTTCTCAGAAAATTATTACCGGTTATTGAAGGGGATGGGGGTTGACGTCGTTTACAACCACGGGGATTTTCGTTTGATGTCGCAAAGTCTTGTGAAGGCGTTTAACGCCATGACCGAGAGAAACCGTTTGATCAGAGCCATGATCTTAAAATTGGAATCTCGGTACGCGCTGGTCCAGTACGATCGCGCTTTCCGCCGGGAAGGCCGGTCAAAATTCAATGCCCCCGCGCTGTTTTCCCTAGCCTTTGACGGGATCACATCGTTTAGTTATGTCCCGTTACGGATAGCTTCTTTTTGTGGCATTCTCATGTGTCTTACGACACTCGTGGGCATCGGCTGGGTTCTTTACATTAAAACTTTTACTCATGTGATTCCCGGATGGGCCTCAACGCTTTTACCCATATTCGCTTTAAGCGGATTTCAGTTGTTTGTATTGGGGATTTTAGGGGAGTACATCGGGAAGTTATACATGGAGGTCAAGCAGAGGCCTGTGTTCTTGGTAAGAAGTGAATGTTCACACCGGAAATCTCGAGAACACAACGAGGACATCCGTGGGAAAGATCGGTAAGCTCTTGGGACGACTTCAAATTTTATTGAGTTGATCTTATGCAACAGCAATCCCTCTATTTCATATGCCGTCGATTTTCTATAAGGTATTTGATGCGCATTATTAGCCTGCTCTTTTTAAAAGACAAAAGAGTTGTGATTTATTATCTTCTTTCTTCCCGGTCGGCGGCTTTTGTTGAGCGGCATAAGGTGTTCTTTTCGTTAAGAGGCGTTACTGTTCAGAAAATGCCTTTTGACATTCTTGGGATGGTGTTCAGCAGTGGACGTTCGGTCCTGGATTCCGCATATGCGGATGATGTGAATCAGGTGATGGAATGGATGGATAAGGAGCTGTTTGATGCCGGCCGTTCGTTGTTAGCGCATCTCCCCCGGAAACTACATTGCGTTAAAGATGATCTGAAGTTGTGGCTTAAACAGGGATTTGGGCAGCCGCTTTATGATGTGATGCTCGTGATCGAAACAGCGTCCTGGCTGAAGACTGAATTGAGCAGTCCCCTATATGGAAATGATGTCAGGGTTATTCTAGAAAAGACATCCGCATTCGACTTTGTTAAGCGGATCCTGTCTTTAAAAGAAATTGACTGTTTTGATGTTCAAAGCCAGGTTGGTGTCGCCGAGAACCCGCTGTTCTCCTGGATTTATAATTTATTGAACTTATGCCGGTCATTTTTTTCTGGTTCTCCCCGGCCGCAGAAAGGGCGTCATCAAAAACCCAAGGTTGGCGTATTGCATTATGGCTTCGGGGGCAATCACTTGACAGATCCCTATAAAAAGAATTATTCACTCTTCTGGTTTGGGGATAGCGGGTTGCCGGCGGAAAATGTCCTGATCTTTTCCCGGAGATCAACAGGCATAACCGCAGATGAGATCGTTACCGCCCGAAGCCGCGGGTTCGGCATGACAGCCTGCGACGGACTTCTTAAGAAAAGCAACCCCTTGATCGGCCGACATGCGGTTTCAGGGGCGTCTTTCAGCCTTTTTTTCAAATATTTATTTATCAGCGCCGGGCTGTCATGGAAAGCCAAGGGGGCGATCAACCGAAGTGAATGCCGGATCCTGTCGGTCCTGTTCTCCCGTCTTGCCTATTGGGAAGATTTCTTTAGAAGTAATAATATTGTCATCTTGTTTAAACCCGGGACACCTTTCGCGGATATGGATATCGCGGCCAAGTTAAAAGGGAGTTTCGTGGTATCTTTCCAGTATTCGGATATGCTGCTCACAGACATGTTTCACTATGATAATTGTGATGCTTTCTTTGTCTGGAGCCGTCGCTATGTCAAAGTCTACAATAATATCCATTCGCAGGCTGCATTCTTTGTTGAAAGTGGATATTGCTTTGACTATATCTTTAAAATACTGAAGGACAGGACGGCGCGTTATCGGGCGGCGCTCTTAGGAAGAAAGTTCAGCTTTGTGATCAGCGTATTCGATGAAACGTTAATAGTGCTTGACGACGCGTATGCTTTTTCGAAAAGAGTCACGGAAAATATGCTTCTAGCTTATAAAAATCTTTTTGAGTATGTTTTGAAAGACCCCGAAGGGATGATTATTATAAAGCCTAAGAAGGCACACAACATCAAGTGCTTAAAGGAATCAACGTATACGAGGGAGTCCCTGTCGGAGTTGCAGCGGCAGAAAAGGGTGGAATTCTTTGAGCCTGACCGATTCCCTGTCGAGGCAGGGATGGTATCAGACGTGACGGTGGGGTTGATCAGTAATTCTGCCGCGGTCCTGGAATGTCAACTGGCCGGTATCCCGGGGATCTTTTATGACAGTTGCGGGTCACGCGAGTTAAATCCGGATTATAAAACAGGGAAGGGTAAACTGATTTTCGATGACCCTGAGTCCATGATAAGGGCGATCGACGGGATCAGGAATAGAGAACATGACCAGAGCTTTTTTACCGACCATTTCGGTTCATTGGAGGTAAAGGACGCTTACCGGGATGGACGCGCCAGTGTCAGGATAGGATACTATATTAAGACGCTTTTTGATAATGCGGCAGCGGGGCGCGACCGGAATGAAGCTCTTTCACGGACCAATCAAGCTTATGCGGCTGAACACGGACTGGAAGTTATCTGTAGTCTAAGTTAAGGGCATGGTGTGATCGTGAACGGAGAGGGGCCTTCCACAGGATTAGCTGACGGGTCGATGGGTTGGGGAGGGCAAGAATAGGGAGATGTATTTTCTGGAGACTTGACGATGGCTCAGGCAGATGTTCACGGTTATCAGGAAGCTGGTTAAATGATTGCGCAAGTTTTCTTTCTCAATAGTGAACGTGCGCTTGATTGCCTTCCGTCAGGAAAACCTTTAAAGTTCGTGCTCCTTGAGCATGGCCCGATCTTTGCGGCGCTTGGCTCTTCTTTACGGGAAAGGGGATCCCAGGAGATCCCCCGTGCCGATATCCTTGCCCAAGTGCCGGATAGCTTGGTAGAGCCATATATCAGAGCCATGGTCGACTATGGCGATCCTCATGATGTTTTGTGGTGGGCGCATCCCATGAGTCGCCGCTTGGCGATTCGTGACAGTTTGTTTGAGGCCGTTTGTTGGACCATAGCTCTGGATCGATACTGCCGGACAAATGCGGCTACGGGGCTTGTTGTCGTTACAAGTTGGGTGGCCTTGGCTGAGCAGTTGAAGAGACTCTCCCGGACAGGGTTTTATCAGGTAAAAAATATTATTGAACGAGGCTGGTCGTGGAAGGAACAACTTAAAGTATTTCCGCTGGTCCTTGTGTGGTCTATGTTGCGGCTTATTTACCGCAAATGGCTTTGCGCAAGAATGTTGCCGCCTCTATCGGGCCAACAGAGATTTCCTGTCTTGGTTATGTCTAATTTTGACGGACATTCTTTCTTAAAATGTTCGACGCGTTTTCAAGATGTTTATTGGGGGCCGCTTCTGGAAAGGGCGCTTCAGGGGCAGAATCAGGTTTCGTTCCTTGTGCAGGTCAACGTGTCCATGAAGAAAACGATCCAAATGATCCGCGGGGTCGGGACTGATCGTTATGTTCCGAAAGAGGCGTTCTTAGCGTGGAAGGATATCCCTAAGATTTTTGTCCAAGCCATGCGGATCGCTTTTCCCTGGCGGCGCCCCAGGGGGAAGTGGGTCATGGATGGGCATGATCTTGGTTTTTTGTTCAATTATTTTTGGGACCGTGGGATCTGCTCCAGGGGCGTTGTTGATTGTGTGGCCATGTATCACTCCGTAGCGCGGGCCGCGCGAGGAGGCATTCTGAAGAAGTTCCTTTTTCTTTTTGAGAATAAGGGGATCGAGCGCGCGGCTGTTCTTGCCTTGCGCCGGACGTCCCCCCAGACGGTTTTGGTCGGGTATCAGCACGCGGCTTTAAAGCCGAAGGACCTTCATTTGAGCGCGTGTTTCGCCGGCAGGGAGCGGGGTCTCTTGCCGGACCGCATTATTACGACCGGCCCGGCCGCAAGCGAACAGTTAAATAAAACCTTTTGCTATGATCGGGCTATTCTGGTTGATGGCTGCGCCTTGCGTCGGTCTTTTATGGCCTCTGTTTTAAAGCCGCGTCCCAGTGAGTGCCGTCGCCTTCTGGTGATCCTTTCGACGGACATGAATGAGTACTGCGAGACACTGCGTTTTCTGGATTTGGCGAGTAAGGATTGTAACCGGTACGATATTGTCCTGCGCCCCCATCCGGATATTGATCTGAATCAGGCCTTGGCGATAGTCGGTCCTTTGAAATTGCGTTTTCGTGTGCAAGGGGTCGGGTATCCTTTGGAGGATGCGCTGAAGGAGGCGGACGTGCTTGTTTATTCTTCCTCGACGGTGCCGCTGGAGGCCCTCTCCTGCGGGGTGCCGTTGATTCATCTGCAGATCGCCGGTGTCCTGGATGCGGATACGCTTTTTGACTATCATGGATTTAAATGGAATGTCGATCGCCCGGATGCTATGATCCCGGCGATTGAGTCTATATGGCGTGTGCCGGCAGATGGCTTTCTTTCCAGACAGCGGGAGGCGGCGGATTATGTACAACGCTATTTGCGCGGTGTTACGGAAAAATATCTGAGGGATATAGAAGAAACGGAGGGATAATTTATGAAAGTCCTTTTTGTTTGTACGAATATCAACGGTTTTCATGAGGGCTGTTACCCGTTCGGACTGTGTTCGATCATGAGCGTTGCCAAGGTGGCAGGCTGGCAGGTCGAGGCGTTATTGATTCATTTTCGTGAGGAATATACCCAGGCCGTGAGGAAGGCGATAGAATTTCAGCCGGATGTCATCGGCTTTACGACAGTTTCCTCGCAGTATCATTTTGTCAAAGAGTTGGCGGTGTTGTTCAAAAAGGCGCTTCCCCGTACTGTGATTGTTTGCGGGGGCGTGCACATGACGATTAACAAAGACAGCTTACTGGAGGCGGAGGCCATAGATGCCGGATTTGTCGGAGAGTCCGAAGGCTCTTTTAAGGACTTTTTGTCCCGATTGGAGAAAGGGCAGGAGTGGAGAGATGTAGATAATCTGGCATATGTCCGGAGAGGGCGCGTGCATTTGAACCCCTTACGGCCGCTTATGGAGGACCTGGACATCTTGACACCGCCGGACCGTGACAATGTTTTCTTTGAGACGACCTTGAAGAAAGTAGGGTATGCGTCGTTCTTTTTTTCCAGAGGATGTCCTTTTTTGTGTTCCTATTGCAGCAACCGAGCCATCGCCGCCCAGTACGGCTTGCATCGTAACGCGGCCCGGTATCGCAGTGTGAATTCGAGTATTGAGGAAATCGAGCGTGTGGTCGCCCGCTACCGTCTGGATAAGGTGGCGATCAGTGATGATATTTTTGGCATTGACAAAGTCTGGCGAAAGGAGTTTTGTGAACAGTACAGGAAGCGGATAGGCATCCGGTTCTTTTGTCTCTTGAGGGCCAATATTATCGACGATGAATTCGCCCGTCTTTTAAAACATGCCGGATGTTTCAAGGTTTCCATCGGTCTGGAGTCGGGGAATGAGTATGTGCGTAACAAAATCATGAATCGCAGCATGTCCCAGGGCCAGATCATCAAGGCCTTTGATGTGTTGCGCAAACACGGGATTCAGACCAATGCCCTTAACATCATCGGTGTCCCAGGCGAGACGGACAGTATGCTCTGGGACACGATACGGCTTAACCGCAGGGTCAGGCCGACCACCAGCGGAGTTAATATTTTTTATCCTTACAAGGGGACCGAGTTGGGAGATTACTGTTTCAAAAACAAGCTGGTGGATGAGGAGTTGTTCGAAAGTTTTTCCAACGAACGGCGCGGGAGCGTCTTGTTGTACCCTCCGGAACAAAAAGCGCGGTTGGAATACTATTGTGTGAATTGGGAAAAATTGATTTATAAATGGGATTTTGCGCATTGGGTTCGTGTTTGGGGTAAGAAAATTCTTGAGAAGCTGAAACTTCTGTCTTTCTTGAGGAAATGTCGGACTTATTTTTCTCGCCGCAACAGGCAAAACCTTCGTGACTTGGGGCCGTCTGTCGCCCGCATATGATGAAGATCACGGTCCTTATGACGGTTTACAATGGCGGGGCGTATTTGTGTCAGGCCGTTGAAAGTGTCTTGGCGCAGAGTCTCTGTGATTTCGAATTCCTTATCGTTAATGATGCCAGCACGGATGATTCGTTGAAAGTGCTTTTTTCGTATCTGGACTCCCGTATCCGCATTATCGATAATCCGAAGAATTACGGCCAGACCCGGTCGCTTAATATCGGCCTTCAGGAAGCCGGGGGGGATTGGGTGGCGCGTATCGATGCGGATGATATCGCGCTTCCCGGCTGGCTCGAGGGACAATCTGCGTATCTTGAAAGACATCCTGAATGCGATGTGGTAAGTGCGTGGGCGTTGAAGATCGATGCGCGGGGCCGGTTTCAGGGGACCCTTAATGTCCCGCTGACCCGGGAGGCTCTTGTCCGGCGGTCTCTGACGGCCTCACCGATCAATCACGGCGGTTGCTTGATGCGACGTGCTGCTATTCTTGCCGTCGGCGGATATCGGGAGGATTACCGCGTGGTCGCGGATTATGATCTGTGGTCCCGCCTTTTGCGCGCGGGGAGGCTGTTTGCCGTCCGCAAAGAAGCTGGCATGACGGTTCGGTTCCATGGCGGTTCGATCAGTTCTTCAAAGAAATACGACGTGGTTATGCCGGAGACGATCTCTGTTATGAAAGACAATATTGAGGCCTTTAGCAGTTACCGCCCTTCAGCGGATGAGATGCGGGATCTGTGGCGAGCCAGTTACGATCAGCCCGCTATTAATATTGACGGTTATATCCGGGGACGATCTGTTGCGGAGAAGGTCCTTGGCGGCCTTCATCCCCCATGGCAGGGGAGAGAGGATCGGGAACTCCTTATGGTGATGGACGGCAAGATGGGGTTTGTTCTCATGAAGGCCGGCCGAGGGGCAGACCTTCGCAAGCTTTGCCGGGCCATGGTATCGCCTAAGGGATGGAGAGTGATTTCGGTTGCTTTGTTTTGTTTTTCGTGGCTGGGGGGAGCCATGCGGCTGGTCCCATTTTTGTATGAGATCTTGCGCAAAATCAAGGATTGAAAAGAAGATGCGGCATGGTATTAACAGGGATAAAGACAATATTCTTTTTTTGAGGAGCCGTCCTTCCGTCTTTAATCTCGGCGATTATCTTTGCACCCCGTTGCACTATTTTGATTTTCATTGCAATGCCTATGAAAGACCATTTTTTCTAAGAAACAAGCCATATAAGGTCATTCTCGGCGGGGGAGCTTTCCAGAATTTCGGGTTAACTCAAAATGTGGATCCTCGTTCGACTGTTTTGTGGGGTGTGGGGAGCTCTCTACACGGCAGTCATAGCGTACCCCCCAATGGAGATAATTTGTCGTATTTGTTGTATGGACTTCGAGATCCTGATTCTACATCTGACCCTGGTAAAGTTTTGCCTTGTGTGAGCTGCATGCATCCAATAGCCGCTTTACCCCGGGGAGAGGAGACGAATGTTTTTTTAAATTTTGATTCAAACATAACAGATAGAACAAAATTCTCGAGGCAATTCTTTGATAAAGAAAGAGGTATAAAATTTTATTGGAATTGTCTGAATGAATTTGACTTCGCGCGTATTTTTGCGCGAACAGGAAAAGTTTTAACAAATTCTTATCATGTTGCTTACTGGTCATTGATTAGTGGGCGAGATGTCGCCATTATTGGATACTCATCAAAATTTCGCAGTCTATTGAAATTAACGGGCCTCCGTAAAGAGACGTTGGTGGAATATGACGTGAAGGATCAGGAAAAACTTCTGGCATTGATCCGGGATGTCATCAGGCAGGACAGGTTTTACAGGTTAAATGCCTTTGATGAGGCAAGAAATGAATTTATCCGTAAAAATATAGACTTCGCTAAAGAATGCAAAGATATAGGATTCGTACAAGATGTTTCGATACGTCCTTTTCAAAGGTGGAGATCGTTGTGCAGAAAACTCAATTATGACTTCTTTGAAACACTTGTAAGAATGAGTAAGAAAATGCGGCGGCCATAGTATTCTTCGTTCCTGATGCTGTATCCATTGGATAGGTGAAATCATTATGTTCGTTCGGATGACAAGTTATTTATGTCTTGTGCTGATCGCGGCGGCGGTGCTTCTTTACCTTGTCTTCGGTTCATCTTTTGCCGAGATCCATACCCAGGTTTCCTTCCTGGATTTTCCAATATTTATTAGTGAATGGCTGATGGGATTCTGTGTATTGGTCCTGATCGCAAATCTTTTTATTGAGCCTGTTCGCTGGCGGGGATGGCGTGTGGGGATCGTGGTGTATTTTTTCTGGGTCATGTTCAAGGCTGCCGAAGGGTATATCACCGGTGGCGGCTATGCGTTGCGTAATGCGGCGTTATTTTATTATCCTATCTTTGCGGTTTTTGTCGCTCATTTTCTTCGTGGAATCAAGTTTGGCCAGGGAGTACGGATTTTGTTTTGTGTTATTTTGTTGAGTTTGGTCGGGTTTGTTCCTGTGCGAATAAACGCGCAATATGTTTTTTGTATTGCCGGTTTGTTTGTCGCGGCTGGTTTGACGCGTCGGTGGCTGCGCTGGACATTTTTGGGATTCTTTTTATGTATTTTTCTTGTTCGGTTCGCTTTAATGAGCGGTGGGCGTGGATGTTTGATAGGCGCTTTAGCAAGCATTTTGTTTTTAGTCTGGTATAGCACCCAGGTTATGCGGGTTGTTTTTTGGAAGCAAGCGCTGTGGATATCGATCCTGGGCGGGGCGTTGTGTGTGAGTTTGTGGCGTTGGGGTGATCACAATGCCTTGATCTCGCTGGTCAACCCATGGAAGACATTCGAAATGTATCATCTAACCGTTGAGCGGGTGAAGCAGGGGGAAGTGAACTTTATCCCTTTGGGATTAAAGGCGCAAATATATCACAAGGATACTCAAGATCGTTTGCTTTCAGAGAATGCTCCACAACAAGAAGAGCCAGCCGCTTCAGGACCGTCCGAGGGAGTTGGTTCTTCAGAAAATGTTGGTGTCAATTCCT
>DOGZ01000010.1 GCA_003528115.1 Candidatus Omnitrophota bacterium | reverse complement strand
AGAAGAAGAGTCGCTGCTGTTAGCTGCGGCACTGTCAGCGTTGGCTGATTTTTTATCTAAGCCGAAGCTGTCTGAGCTGTTAGCTGACTGATCAGAAGAAGCGGCAGAAGAAGAAGAGTCGCTCTGGGCATCAGCGGATTTGGCTGATGAAGAACTTTCATCGCTTGACGCATCCGCGCTTGATTTCGCCTTGCTCTTGTCCAGGCTGAATTTATCGCTGGAGTTTTGAGCAGAAGAGGTTGAATCAGAACTGCTAGACGCGGAGGCATCACTGCTTGATTTGGCTTTTGATTTGTCCAAATCGTAATTCTTCGCTGTTTCATCACTGGTGCTTGATGAGGAACCGGAAGAATCTGATGTGTTTTTCTTATAAGTATTTTTGTCTGAGCTTGCAGAACTCTGTGATGATGAGTTGCTGCTTGCTGTAGAAGAGTCTTTGTCAGTGAATGAGACATCCTTATATGTGTCTTTGTTGGCAGTCGTTGATGATGTCTCGTGGGTTGTGGTGTTTAAATTCTCTTCTTTGTATTCTTTGCTGGTTGTGAGATCAGCTTTGATGTACTCTTTGATGGTCGTTGTTTCTGTTTGAGAATGATTCTCGACGGTTGCGCCATTGGATTGGTTAACGTCCAAAAGGCCTTCAGTCTGGTTTGATATGTTTGACTGAACGGCAACGGCGCTGTCAACTGCGTTGGCATTGCTGACGCCTGTAATTTCAGATTGTGAATTGTCTTCAACCTTTAAGACATTTTTCTTGGTTGAATTGCTTTGGTTTTGGTAAAAAGCGACTTCTGGTTCTAGTGCCCATTCTCCAGCAGCGATTTCATCCATTTCTGTATCCGAAAGATTTACCGCTTGGGCGGCCATGCCGGATACGGGATAAGCTGCGAAGGTGAGGGTTAACAATAAAGAAAATATTTTTTTCATGTGTGAAATCCTCACGTTTTGCATTTAGTTACATTAATTTGATAAACTTTGGGCGTTGAAAAGAGTGAAATCCTTTCAACAGTAACCCGTTTGACCGATCCCTTTATATTAAGGTAGAGATCGTGAACCCTGTGCCGCGATTTTTCCCTCCTTTCGTTATCTGTACTGTTCCTGTAATAAAAAAACCAAGTTTAATCATGGTGTGTGATAAACTTGGTTCTTTGTATTTTCTCGTCGGATAAAAACTCATTGTTGAGCCTTGTTTTATTCTTTGAGAGAGAGGAGATCTATTCTAAAAATATTTTTGAACAACAACATCTTATCAATTTTTTTTTAATAATCCATGGAGGTATTTGCCGCATTATTGGAAAAAATTGTTTTTTAAAAGGATTGCGAGAATATGCGTCAGCACAATGAGTTTTTATTGTTTGTTACATTTTTAGAAACATAAATTATTTTAAGCGGAGTTCGGTCCGTTAAAACGATAGAGGGTGTGGAACGTTAATTTAAAAAAAATTATAATCTGATCTCAGAAAGAAACCATGGAGGAATTTGTTCAAAATAAAGAATATTTTGCTTAGAGAGTATTTTAAGAAAAAGGTGGGATTTTATTTTGAATCGAGTCGGGACTTAGACTGTTTCTTGGTGCGAAAGTTCACTGGAGATGCCCCGAAAGAGCTTTTGAATACCTTGCAGAAATAGCCGGGATCATCAAATCCGCAGGCGAAGGAGATTTGGGATACGGATAAACGCTGCTTTTTAAGCAATTTTTTTGCCGCTTCCATACGTACTTTATTCCTAAATTGGGCAAAAGTCGTGTCTAATTCTTTTTTAAAAAGACGGCTGAGATAGTGATAGCTTATCCCGTTATTTTGGGCGACTTCTTGCAAAGTTAAATCGTTCGATTGATAATTTCTCTTAATATAATCAACGGCCCTATTTAAGAGCTCTTTTTGGCGTGTCACGGAATTCCCTTGATACAAAGTTAAACCGAATTGCATGAATTCATTCTTGACGGTGTCGTTGATGAATTTATAGAGAAGATCTGTCGTGGTTCGACATTGTTCGCCATGAAAGCGGAAGGGTTCTTTTTCTTTGGTGAAAACGAGGCCCACGACCTCTTCTTTAAAAACGATGGGGATGATAATCATTTTAAATCCATCGGGACAGGTATAAATTTCCGGCCTTTGATTATGGCAAATGAGGGTGAGAGTTTGAGGGTTTATAATTGTGCAGTGACTGTTTTCTAAAGTCTTTTGTTTGCAATTTTTCTTAAGAGGGCATTGTATGAGGCCGTTTGTATTGATTTTATCTTTCCTGCTGGTGGCAGTATAAAGAGGGCTCCCGTCGGGTCTGCAAATTTCCAGATCTAATCCGCATAAGAGCCGAAAAATTTCTTTGTTATGCTGGTAAATAGGGATCCTTTCGATCTGCTGTAGCATTAAATCATTCATCAGAAAGCTCCTTTGCCAGTAATGCGCGATCTTTTTATTATGACCAAATGAGTCCTGTTAAAAGTGTGCAATCTATATAACGACTTATGCTGAAATTGTCAATAAGACATAGTATGACAATCTGTGACAATTGGGAGGTGGGGGACAAACCAGGTCACACGCGGACACATGGGGCAGAAAAGGAAATAAAAATGTAGTTTTTATGACGAGGAGAAAGGAAAGAGCTTTTTGTGGGGTGGTTAATATTGATCTGGCGATGGGGTTTGAAATTTAATAATAATATTTTCTTTTTGTGTCGATGTTAATTTCAAGTTGGATTTTCCGGAGGAAGGCTCAGCCTGCGATGCGTCATCATGCTCGACAATCTTGAAGACTTCGCGCAGATTGTTTAATTCAGTCTTGGCTTTGAGGTCAAATAAGGCGACAAAAAGATCAAAGAAATCCAACAGATAGCGCAGGGCAAGTTTTAGGTTTGTCTGAACTCCGATGTCTGAGGGGAAAGGGGAGAAAATAAGCTGGTCATCTTTGCAATCAAGATATTCATGGTCGCCGATGATGCTGGGATGAGAAAAACGGGAGGAGGTGCGAAAGGTCAAGTCGTATTCTTCCTCAAGCGATGGTTTGGCCATCTTTGCCATATCGCGTATGGAGCGCCCGGACCAGGTAATAAGGGCTTTGTCGGATTGGATACGGTATTTAGATTTGAATTCTTCAACTTTTTTTTGGATCATGGGCATATTGGAGGAAAGCTCGTTTAACAACGAATCTTTGATTGGATGAGATTCATTGCCGAAATGGGCGACATACCTTTTAAATATGATCCACTTATAGGCAACAAAGCGAACAGCTTTCTCATCGGCGGAAAGAAAGTCGGAAAGGATATATTTAGCGGAAATTAAGTTCTCGAGAAGGCTTCTTAAAAGCGTCGCGGTGTCCTGGCCATAACCGTCTTTGCTGAGGTGACTGATGGCCGAATATGTCTTGATGGCTCGAGTCAGGAAAAACACGAAGATACGCTTGTGGCTGGGGATAGCGGTCAGTTTTATTTTATTTGCGTTAAATTCGTTTAGTAAATCACGGGCAAAACTTTTAATTCTTCTGTCGAGGTTAAATAAAGGATCGTCCTTGCCGTCTTGTTCCGGTAGTGAATTGGTCATACGCCCTGTGTCATATCAATATTTTCGGTATTGATTTGGGTTAGAGAATTTGAGCTTGAGGTGTTCTGTGATTGGCACGATTATACCTATGTCCATTCGATAATGCAACAATGCTAAATATATTTAGTGCCTTTTTTGTTGATAGTAGATCCACGGACAAAGTCATTTCCGTCGGAAAATGATTTCTCTAAGTCAGGAAGAGGTGGGAGTTCATGGGACGCGCCATTTGCCTGTACCAATATGTCCTACATTGTCCCATTGATTATATTGGACTCTTTTGTTAATCTATCCTCCGCTTCATAAACGGTCGTTCTTAAAAATTTGTCCTGCAGTACCGCGTTACTTAAATTTCAAATATTTCAATTTGAAGATGTGCGCAGTATGGAGAAATTCAACAATGATCCTAAAGATTGATAAGTCTCAATATAAGAAAGATTTTAATCGCCCTAGAATTGCCTTGACTATCGGGACACGGCCGGAAGCTATCAAAATGGCTCCCGTTGTTCGGGCATTGCGACGGAGGTCTCAGGAGTTAGAGACCATTGTGATTGCCACCGCCCAGCATCGACAAATGCTTGATCAGGTCCTTGAACTTTTTGAAATTACTCCCGACATCGATTTAAATGTCATGCAGCCTCAGCAGACGTTGAGTGATCTCACGTGCCGCGTCATGTCCCTGATGAATGATACGTTGCGTGAACTCAGCCCTGATATGCTTTTAGTCCAGGGGGATACGACCACGGTCTTTGGCAGCGCCATGGCCGCGTTCTATAATCGTATTCCAGTCGGCCATATCGAAGCGGGGTTGCGCAGTTATGATATCCATAATCCCTTCCCTGAAGAAATCAACCGCCGTTTAACGACTGTTTTAGCAAAAATGCATTTCGCTCCAACCGCTTTATCCCGTGACCAACTATTGCAAGAGGGCGTTTGTGCCGACAATATCCTTATCACGGGTAATACGGTTGTTGACGCGCTCCACTATCAGCTCGATAGGCCTTTCCGTTTGGAAAAAACGCCGCTCGAACATATACCGATGACGAATCGCCGGATCCTCTTGGTCACTTCGCATCGCCGGGAGTCCTGGGGGAACGATCTTCAGAACATCTGTCTGGCTATAAAACTTTTGGTTGAACGATTTTCGGATCTCATTGTGGTTTATCCGGTGCACATGAACCCCGTGGTCCAAAAGACAGCTCATGAAGTTCTGGGTAATACGGAAAGAATATTTCTTACAGGACCTCTTGATTACCATACATTTATTCATTTGATGAAACGTTCTTATCTTATTCTGACGGATTCCGGAGGGGTCCAGGAAGAAGCCCCCACTTTGAGAAAACCTTTGCTGGTTTTACGCAAACTCACCGAACGGCCCGAGGCTATGCAAGCTGGAATGGCCAAAGTGGTCGGGGCCAGGCCGGAATTGATTGTGCAGGAAGCCGCCCATTTATTAAATGACCCTGTCGCTTATGCATCAATGATTCGTGGGGAAAATCCTTTTGGTGACGGCCACGCGGGAGAACGCATCGTCCAATATTTGTTAAATATGACCTGCCAAGAACATGCATCATCCCAATCAACACGAAATATCCCTTTTTCTCCGGTTCCTCATGCCTACTCTTTGTAATACGGTTGATAAATTCTTTGTTCCTAATACTGTGTTATCTTAATTGTTAAAAGTGGAACACAGTATACCAGCGCACTTTTTCTTAAAATCAGCACTTAAAAATTAATTTGACAGTGCACTAATAATCAATTTTGATAACCGAGGGCAATGATGGAATTGTTGGATATTTTGCCGTACGTTTTAGTTCTGATGAAATTCCTCCTGATTCTGACCAGTGTTATATTCCTCATAAGCGGGGCGGATGACCTTTTTATAGATTTGTGGTTTATGGGAAGAAGCTTTTACCGGAAAATATTTATTTATAGCCGGTATGCCCCATTACAGGAACGTCAGCTTCTCGAATGCCCTGAACAAACGATCGCCGTCATGATCCCTGCCTGGGACGAGTCCTCCGTCATTCGTCCCATGTTGATGAACACCCTGAAGAATTTAAATTATAAAAATTTTCATATTTTTGTGGGTGTTTATCCCAATGACCTCAAGACGCAAATCGAGGTTGAAAAAGTCAGAGAGGCGCATCCCAATATCCAACTGTGTGTTTGTCCTCAGGACGGGCCGACCAATAAAGCGGATTGTTTGAATAACATTTTTCTGGGGATCAAACTTTTTGAGAAAAAGAGAGAACTCAAATTTTCCATTTTTGTCATGCAGGACTGTGAGGACGTGATCCATCCCCTTTGCTATAAACTTTTTAACTATTTAATTCCGCGTAACGACATGGTGCAACTACCGGTCTTTTCCCTGCCCGTGAAGTGGTCCCAGTTTACCGCCGGACATTATATCGATGAGTTCGCGCAAGGGCATTACAAGGACATCATTGTCCGGGAAGATATCAATAAAAGTATACCGGCCGCAGGGGTGGGCTGCGCGTTCAGCCGCCGATCGTTCGATTTATTATCGAAGGAGAAGAACGGCCAATTGTTCAGTCTTGACTCGTTAACAGAAGATTATGATTTCGGCTTTCAATTAAAGAAGCATGGATTAAAGCAGATTTTTGTAAAATTCGCGATTACCAGGACCCAAACCCGGAAATCTTTTTGGAGCAAGAAGATCATTCAAAATAGAGTTAAAGAATATGTTTGCGTCCGTGAATATTTCCCCAAAAGTTTTACTGCCGCAGTCCGTCAAAAATCACGCTGGATCATCGGCATTGCTTTTCAAGGCTGGGCCCAATTAGGCTGGAAAGGGGACCTCGCGACAAAATATATGCTTTTCCGTGACCGCAAGGCGCTCGTTACGAATTTTATAAATATATTGGGCTATGTGGTCGTATTAAGTGTGTTATCGGTCTGGTTTATGCTCTGGATTAATCCGGACACCTACCGCTATCCGCCGCTTCTGGAACGAGGGACTTGGTTGTGGAATGTGACTTTAATTAACGCGGCGTTTTTTGGATTACGGATTGTGCAACGGGCTTATTGCGTCCAGAGGCTCTACGGGTACCGACAGGCCTTGCTCTCATTCCCGCGGATGATATGGGGAAACCTGATCAATTGTGTGGCGACTTTTCGTGCGGTACGGATTTATGTCCGCCATTTAGCGACAGGGAAAGCGATCGCGTGGGACAAGACATCTCACCACTATCCTTCCGAAGAAGAACTGGGGTCCTGTCGGTGCCGGTTGGGGGACCTTCTTTTAGGCAGCAAATTGATAACACTTCAATATCTCGAAGAAGCGCTCCTGCATCAAGAAGTTTGCCGGAAAAAAAGTGAACAGCATCAATTCCTCGGCAACATCCTCATGGATATGGGATATATTAAGGAAAAAGATTTAATGTTTGCATTAGAAAAGCAAAAATATGAAGATTAACGTTAAGAATCGACTTGCCTTAATATGCGTCGGCCTTAGATGTTTTTCTTTGGTCCTGGTATTGATGACTTTAAGTCTGCCGGTTCCGGCAGATGAGGCTAGGCCAACTCCAGAGGCCCCCATGACCTCTCAACCGAACACTCCTTCTCCAACGAATTGGCTTAAGCGAGAAATCCGTTTATTCAGGACATATCCCCATCTTGATAAGGCTTACCGTTTGATGGAGGATAATCGCCTTCAAGAAGCAAAAGAAGAACTGGAAAAATATATTCATATTTCTCCTCGGGATCAGGCGGTACGCGCGACTTATGTCGTGCTTTTATATCAACTTAAAGAATATGTGCGCGTTATCCAGGAGGCGGAAGATATCTTAAAGATTCAGCCTGAATCATCAACCGCCTTTCTCTATAAAGGATTGGCTCATCAGAATCTTGATCAATCGATGGAGGCTATCAAGAGTTTTCGCGGGGCCGCGGGTCTTAAGGATATCAGCCGGGACGATCGCGTGTTTGCCTTAAATATGGTGGCGGATCTGGCCATCAAAGAGCAGTCCTATCAGGAGGCATTAAACGCCTTGCAGGAAATAAAAACAATCCAGGAGGGATTCAACCTTTATTACCGTTTAGGCATGGTGGAAGAAAAATTAGGACATCATGACGAGACCGAGCATAATTATCATAAGGCATTGGAGCTCACCCAGGACCCCGGAGAACAAAGAAATGTTTTTTTAGGCCTGGGGGAATTTTACAAAAAAGAGGCTCAATGGGAAAAAGCGCAGGCTATGTTTGAGTCCGCGCTCAATCAGGATCCTGATAATCCTGAAATTTTAGACAATTTGACCCAACTAGCCTATCAACAGGAAAAATACGGTCAAAGCCTCCAGTGGATGCAACATCTTTTCTCAATCAACAAAACTGTTGATAACCAAAAACGCCTTGCCAATATTTTGTATTCTTCCGGGCGATTAACAGAGGCTGTGACGGAATACACCCATATACTTGCTTCCCTTATTGAAAAAGAAGATGTCGCACTGATTTTAATGACCCGGGGATATATCTATCAGCAGTTGAAAGAGTACAAGCTTTCAGCGGAGGATTTTAAGGCGGCCGCTACAATGACCGGGGATATAAAAGCATTGCTGGCCTACAGCCAGATTCTCGAGGACATGGGGAATTTACCTGAGGCCATTAAAGTAACGGAAGAAGGGCTGGAGAAGGGTCCTTCTTACGATCTGCATCTGAGGTTAGGCCTGCTTTATTCCAGAATACAAAATAATGAAAAGGCCTTGAAGCATTTGACAGCGGCCAGGAATATTTTTGAACAAAACCAGAGTGACAAACCGTTGAATCCAGAAATCTACGCCCAGTTGGGGGATGTTTTTTTGAGATCGAAGTCATATTCTGAGGCTATCAAACATTTCGAGAAAAGCGTATCCATCGAGGAAACCCCTGAGGTTTTGCAACAATTGGCCTTTACACGGATTAAACAGGGGGACTTAAAAGGAGCGGTTAAGACCAATGAACAATTGTTAAAAAAAACCGGTTTGATTTCATCGAAGAGGAAAGAAGTTCTTAAAGTGCAAGCGAATCTTTACAGTCAACTGGGAGACGATGCTCGGGCCGTCCAAAGTTTTCAAAATGTGCTTAAAGAAAGAGAAGATGATTGGGAAGCGCGCCGGGGTCTTGGGATGTCTCTTTATAAGTTGGGACGTTGGCAAGAGGCGGCTGAAGAGTTCCGTTTGGCGAATGATCTTCATCCGGATCCAGCGTTTTTACTTTATTTAAGCCGCTGTTACACAAAGCTGAATAAACCCGATGTCGCGACCTACTATTTAAAAGCCGCTCATGGCAAATCTTATATGTTGGATGAATCCGAGCAATTGAATATTGACTTCGAGCTCGGAAACATTGATTCTCAAAGAAATAATTACATTCTCGCTGAGAAAACATGGACAAATTATTTAAATAAAGAATACGACGCCCGCGTCGCTTTGAGTTTGGGGAAAGTTCAAAGGTATTTGGGGAATATCGCTCAAGCACGCCGGACTTTTGAAAATATTCTTTCGAGAGCGCCGGAAGAAGTCGAGGCTTATCAGGAATTGGCCTATGTGCATGCCCAGGAAGGAAATTACAAGCTTGCCGCTCAAGTTCTTCAGCAGTGTCTGGATTTAAAGCGAGACCCCCATGTTGCATTATCCTTAGGAAAAATGTATCAACTGGCCGGGGACGCCGATCATGCCCAGCGCATCCTTGAAAATATAACCGAAGAAGAATTACCCGTGGATTTGGAAGTCCGGTGGTTAAACACGTTGGCGGAGATCTATGAGGGACAGCATAAATTTAAAGACGCGGAGATTTTGAAAACTAAAGCCAACTCTTTGCGGACATTACCCGAACATCATTTTGAATCAGGTTTGTTTTATCAAAAATTAGGATTATGGAACGATGCCATCATTAGTTTTGAAACGGCCCTCTCGGAAGATCCACAAAATGTTTCTTATGCCAAACATTTAGGTTACGTTTATGTGAATATCCGCAAGTATGATGAAGCCATCTCTGTTTTTGAGAAGATCGTGGCCCAGGATCCGCGCGCCCATGACCTTTACAAAGAACTGGGATACCTGAACATGAAAATCGCGGCAAATGATAAAGCTATATCATGGTTTAATCGTGCGATTAATCACCGTCTTGAGGGACATAATGACGCGGATCCGAAGAATCCGGAATCTGATGAGGAAGTGGAGCATCTGCGCAAAGAGATCCATAAATTGGAAAACCGTTTTAATTTTACTCTTTACCAAATGTATCGCCCGAACACTCATAACAAAACCAACGCTCCGTCAGGGGTAGGCACGGGGGGAAGCATCTTATCGCAAGGCGGCATCGATATGACCTATCAACCGCCGGTCATCGGTTTTCGGGATGAACGGATTTTTCAAATTACCTCAAGAATCTTATGGAGTACCCCGCCGAACTCATTGGCCATTGAAGAAGACTCCTATCAGGGAGGCGTGGGGGTTCGTTATAAGCCATTCAGGCTGTATAATTTTTTTATGGGCGCGGAAAGGCTTATAAAAATCGGAGATCAGGCTCAGGATAACTGGCTTTTCAGGCAGGCGTATTCATGGGATAACGGGATGGAATTGAAACGCGGCAAGAAGTGCTGGAATTATAGTTCGTTCTACATGGACGCGGGTTATTTTCTGGAGAATCCCTCATGGGCTTATTCAGCGGAGGTCCGGCAGGGGGTAAGCGTTAATTATAAAAATTTTTTGGTTATTACACCTCAATTAATTGTCAACGGACGATGGGAAAATCCGGATCCCTCCAGTGTGTCCTACTCCGAGGGAGGACCGGGGATCCTATTTACGCATACGTTCAATGCCGATAAGGAAGAGGGCAAGCAGACGAATCTTGAATTACTCCTGCAGTATAAAATTCCGTTTGACGGCTCTTCCTCCGGCTTTGTTCTGTCCATGACTTTCAGATATTGAGTTATTTCTGAACGGCGTAAAATTTAGGAAGAGAATCATGATTGATCGAGTCAAGTCTGAGAAGTTCCTGCGGTTTTTTCTGTTATTCACGTTTTTGCTTTCTACGCAGAGTTGTGCCTTGAATCCGTCGGTTACGAAATCCTCCCAAACTTTTTTGAAGGGGACATTTATACAATTGTTATCTGCGCATCAAGGGTGGACAAAAGAGGATTGGGAAGGATTGTTTGCTTATTTGCGTCAGCTTAAGGTGTCCTATTTGATCGTGCAGTGGTCTGTCTTTGACAAATTGGAATTCTTCAATGATGGGAATAACCAATCACGCGTGGATGCCCCATTAAATTTTATTCTTAATGAAGCTGAGAAAGCGGGAATGAACGTATTTGTGGGGCTGGAGCTGGATCCGGATTATTGGAATGAAATCGCCCGGGACACTTCGTTTGTCAAAAATTATTTAGCCGATATGTCCCATGCCTCCAAGGAGTTGGCCGACCGGTTGGCCCCCTTAGTAAAGAAATACGACTCATTTCAAGGTTGGTATATCACACAAGAGATTGATGATTCTAATTGGAGAACTTTCGAGTCCCAACAGATCCTGTTTGACCATTTAAATGATTTGGGCGCGCATTTACACAAGCTATTTCCTGACAAACGCGTGGCCCTGTCAGGATTTTGCAATGCCGAGATGACCCCTGGGGTATTTGAATTATTTTGGGATAGCCTTTTAAAAGCCACTCCTATTGATATCGTACTTTTTCAGGACGGGATTGGGGCCGACAAATTAACGTTTGCTCAACTGCCTGAATATCTCGCGTCCCTGCACAGAGCCACACAAATTAATTCCCGGCAGCTTCAAGTCGTTGTTGAACTTTTTAAACAAGTGACGGGAAATGACACCCTGAGCACCCAGTTTGCCGCAGAAGCGGCTGAGTTGGAACGCGTACAGAAACAGATCATGATAGATGCTGCGTACGGATCCGACTTGGTTGCCTTTAGTATTCCTGAATATATGACTCCCTTAGGCGGGCCTCAAGCCGAGAAACTTTTTAAAGAATATTTAAAAATCCGGCATCCGTAAAATCTCTTCGAATCATTAACCTGCGTATGGGGAATGGATATCTATTCCTTGTTTATTTTCCTTTATTCTCCGGAAGATATTTGACTTCTATAGACCGGCTGTTAAAATCACTCCAGGTGGTGGATCAGAGTTTTCGGATGAACCTGTTCGAACAAAAATTGGCAAATTTAGGAACGTCTTCATGGAAAAATTTCTGCTTGATCTGAGCGTCTTACTCGTCTTTGCGGCCATCCTTTCTTATTTTGCTGTTATGCTTCGTCAGCCTATTATCATAGCCTACATTATTTCCGGCATATTGATCGGCCCGTGGGGTTGGGGGTTTATCAAGAATGTTGAATTCATTGAAATGGTTTCTCATCTTGGGATTACTTTGCTTTTATTCTTAGTAGGACTGTGTCTTCATCCGCAGAAACTTCTCAGTCTGTTTAAAAAGACGACAATTGTCACCTTAGGAAGTTCCTTAGCGTCATTTCTCATCGGTTTTTCTTTTGCTTTAGTATGGCGTTTTTCAATGATTGAGAGTGTGTGCATCGGCTTTACGCTCATGTTTTCCAGTACAATTTTGGCCGTTAAACTTTTACCGACAACGAAATTGCATCATGGAAAGATGGGGGCCAGCTGTATCGGGGTATTGATCATGCAGGATTTATTAGCCGTCTCAGTATTGGCGTTTATCCGGTGTTTTAATTCTCCAGATGGCGCGACATTTAATTTTTTTATTTTAAGTTTTAAGTTGGTTGTTTTTATTGGTGCGCTGTTTCTGGTTGAATATTTTGTCATTAGAAAAATTATGACGTATGTTGACCGTTTGCATGAGGCATTGTTTGTCCTGGGATTGGCTTGGTGTTTTGGGATAGCCAGTATTTCTAACAGTATGGGGCTTTTTTTTGAAACCGGCGCTTTTTTTGCCGGTGTTGTCCTGGCCAGCCATCCGATCGCTCTTTTTATTTCTGAGAAATTAAAGCCTTTGAGGGACTTTTTCTTGGTTTTATTCTTTTTTACCTTAGGAGCCAAACTGAATTTCTTTATTATGAAGGGAATTCTTATCCCGGCGCTTTTGTTGGCCGGCATACTTATCTGGGGTAAGCCATGGATATTTAAGAAGTTGTTTATGTTGTCCGGTGAAGAGGCCTCTTTTGCCAAAGAAGCTGGTGTTCGTCTCGGGCAGTTGAGCGAGTTTTCTTTGCTGATTGCTATTCTGGCCTTTGACTTAGGCCACATCTCAGAACGCGCTTCCCAATTCATCCAATTTGTGACCATTATTACATTTATTGTTTCCAGTTACTGGGTTGTGTTCAATTACCCAACGCCGATCGGTACTTCTGAGAAGTTGATAAAGGATTAAATAAAAATTTGCTTGGATGGCAACGGGCCAGCACGGCCAGGCATGGCGAGCATGGAAAGAAATCGGTTTACATTCGAATAATCTTGGATATAATACACCAGCGAATTTTTGAAAACAGCCTAAGTTATGTGCTGGGGTGTGTTCTCTAAAGAAAAAACATCCTGACCTGCCTATAATCACCAGCAATTAATAATTTGATATGTTGGGCCATTAGCTCATCTGGTAGAGCATCTGACTCTTAATCAGGGGGTGGCAGGTTCAAGTCCTGCATGGCCCATTCTGCTTGACGCTCAGGCAAAAACTCTTCTATAAAAAACCGCTTTGATGAGAATGTCCTATTTCCGACCAGTATTATAGAGAAGGGAGAGGGCTTTATTCTAAGGTATTTTCGTTTGACAAAATCTGATGCCGTAGCCTTGGGGGTTTGCGTTCTCGCCTATTTTTTTTGGGCTGATCTATTGACAAATAAGTTTTATTCCTTGGGTTATTATGACTGGGATTTCGATTTAGCGGCGCAGACCATGTGGAATCTTTGCCACGGATCTACACGAGTTTCACTCTATGGAACCAACTTTCTTGCCAACCATTCCGAATATTTTGCCTTTCTTTTAGTCCCCGTCTATTCATTTTTTCAGCACCCATTAACGTTAATCCATCTTAATCTCTTGTCCTTTTTTGGGGGAGCGTTTGTCTTTTACCGGATAGCACAAAAAAATATCGGCTCCTGGATGGCCATTTGTTTTATGACGTTATTCATTATTCATCCAGCTAATATTTTTATGCTTCTTTATGAATTTCATTTTGAAAGCCTCGCGATTGGATTTTTATTTTTGCTTTTTTATTTTTACCGGGAAGAGAAGTTTAGATCGTTTATGATTGTTGCTGTTTTGATGAGCTTATTAAAAGAGAATATGCCGCCGCTTGTGGCGATGTTTGGGATTCACGCGCTCTTTGGCAAAAAAGATAAAATGATGCTTTGGAGCTTGACGCCCTTTTTGTTAGGGGTGGTTCTATTCACCCTCGAAATGTTTGTATTGACGCCTTATTTTCGAAGAGAGTTTAGCGGTCAAAATAATATTTACTGGGGAGCGTATAGTCAATTGGGCGGTTCCCCGGTGTCGATTATTCAATTTTTTTTCTTTCATCCGTGGCAAGTGGTCAAAATGGCAGCCAATGAGATGAATCTTTATTATGTACGTGATCTTTTTGGGCCGTTGATTGCTTTGGCGTTCTTTAGTCCCCACATTTTATTTCTCGGCTTTCCGGTATTCATGCAGAATTTACTGTCCGGTTCCGCGTCTCAGCACACGATTTATTTTCACTACGCGGCTCCATTAGTTGTGTTTATATTTATGGCCGCGGTCAATACATGGACGATTGTCAAAAGCCGGTTTCGTTTGAAAATCGTTATTTTAGTTATAGCGGTTATTGTTTTAACATCGGTCTTTCACACGTTTCACTTTCAAAACCAACTCACCAGGCGTTTGAGTTTTCTTTTAGGAGATCGTCTTAATCCTATCCGATGGCAGATGATTAACCATATTCCCAAAGACGCGGGGGTTGTTTCAACGTTTAACCTGCTGGATCCGTTATCGCAAAGAGAAAATCTTTACGCCCTGTATAATGTGTGGCTGGACGCTAATCTTTTTACAGGCCGGTCGCCGTTTCAAGTGCCGGAGGAAGTGGCGTATGCGTTGATTGATTTTAATGACCCTTGGCTTCATTCCGCGGTTTTAACTAACCCGTCACTTACATCAGAAAGACTCCGTAAATTTCTTTTAGATCCCGCCTGGTCTGTGCACAATGCCATCGAAGATGTTGTTCTTTTTCGCAAAGGTGTTCCGGGCGGACTCCAATTGGTTGAAGTCAATGCAAACTCTGTTCCTCAGGAGAGAGGGATTCATTTAACCGTCGATGACCGCATTGAGCTTTTATCATTGAAAATTAGTCAAGAAATGCTTTCTCAAAAAGAAGTTTTACCAGTAACTTTTTATTTGAAGGCAAAAGTTGATGTGGGGAATCGGTATAGGATGAGATTGGTTCTTACAAAAGAAAACCGGATTTACTACAAGAAAGACCGCGATATCGGCTATCTTCTTTTTCCGACCAGTGTGTGGAAAAAAGACGATATGGTTAAAGAATATTATGCCTATTGGCTTCCTGGATTAGGGGCTGGTGAATACAATGTTGAATTGCTTTTCTTTAATATGACAAAAGGCACATTCGCGTCATTGAGATCCGTGGAGGATCCCCGGATTTCCAATGCTGTGTCAGTAGGAAAATTAAAAATTCCGTAGGGGATATATCGTGGAGGGAAGAAAGAATACAATCCAGAAAATCGGTTTAGGGGACATCCTCTTTTCCATCGGAAGCTGGAGGATGAAGTTTTTAAAGTTCTTGGATTTTTTTGCCGGAAATGTGTTGGCATTTGTTTTGCCTGCACAGAAGCGGGTTTCCCTAGATGGCCGTGATGTCCGAAGTATGCTTGTGATCCGTCCGGGAGGGCTGGGGGACGCGATTTTTCTTTTGCCGGTATTACGGGCCATTAAACAAACGTACCCGCAATGTCAAATCGATATCCTCGGGGAGCGGCGCAATATTCACGGGTTTTTATCGCAGAAAGACATTTATCATCAGGCTTTTTGTTATGATAATCGCGAAGAGTTTAAGTCAGTTTTTAAGCATCAATACGATGTGGTCGTGGATACCGAGCAGTGGCATTTCTTAAGCGCCATCGTTTCCTACCGGGGCAAGGCGAAATGCCGGGTGGGTTTTGGGACGTCCCATCGGAGGGAAAAACTTTTTAATCAACCGGTTCCTTACCGTCTTGATGGCTATGAACTCATTAATTTTCAAAATTTGTTTTCCAAAGTTTTTAAGTTACCCCACTTGGAGGACATCAATAATAGTTTTCACTTAAATCAAGAATTGCGGCATTGGGCCTCCGAGCAAATCCCCGCCAACAGCGTGACGTTATTCTTAGGCGCAAGCATTCCCTTACGGCGTTTTACCAGAGAGCAAAGCATTAAAATCATCCGCCGTCTTATTTATAAACAATTTCCAGTTGTTTTATTGGGGGGGCATGATATTCTGCGAGACGTTGGCCTATTGATGAAAGAAGTCGCCCATCCGCTGGTGCGCAACTATGTGGGAAAAACGACTCTTGAGCAAACAGCGGCGTTGATCAATCGTAGCCGACTGTTTATCGGGACAGATTCCGGGATCATGCATTTGGCCTGTGCCGTGGGGGCACCTGTCATTGCCGCTTTTGGGCCCGGGAACCTTGAGAAATGGCGGCCACAAGGAAAAGAACATACGATTGTGAGTGAATACGTATCCTGTTCGCCGTGCACGCGTTTCGGCTACACCGTGCCGACGTGCAAGGGGAGGTTTCCTTGTATGCGGGGGTTGAAGATGGAAAGGATTATCGACAAACTAATGGATAAATTATGAGACGATTACTAGATATTCTTTTCGATGGCGTCAAGATTAAAAATAGTCCGAATCCCCTAAGGATTTTAAAAAATATTAGCTGGCTGTTTGTTGATAATATTTTCCGCATGGGGGTGGGGCTGTTTATCGTAGCATGGATAGCCCGCTATTTAGGCCCGGAACAGTACGGCCTCTGGAATTATGCCATTGCCTTTACTGTTCTTTTTACGGCGTTCGCAACATTAGGGCTTAACAACATCGTTGTTCGGGAGATTGTTAAGCGTCCAGACCAAAAAGATGAAATTCTCGGCAGTGCTTTTATTCTTAAATTCTTGGGGGGGCTATTAACTCTTATACTGACAGTAACTATTATCTATTTTCTTAGAGATGGCGATATACAGACGATGTGGTTGGTGGGACTAAGTGCGGCAGGGTTTGTCTTTCAGTCTTTCAATGTTATTGAATTTTATTTTCAATCGCAATTGAAGTCGAAATATGCCGTGTATGCCCAGAATGGTTCTTTTTTATTATTCATTTTTGTCAAAATTAGTCTTCTGCTTGCTCATGTCACTCTCATAGCCTTTGCCATTGCGGGGTTTGTCGAGACGGCGATGGGGGCATTGCTTCTTGCTATTGTTTATAAGTATACTAAACACTCCATATTTTCTTGGAGATTTAGAATGGACAAGGCCCGGGCACTTCTCAGGGATAGCTGGCCATTGCTTTTGTCAAGTATTGCTGTAATGATTTATATGCGTATAGATCAGATCATGCTGGGGCAGATGATGGGAGATGAGGCCGTTGGGATTTACTCGGCAGCAGTGCGTATCAGCGAGGCGTGGTATTTTATCCCGGTGGCTATAGTTAATTCCGTCTTTCCGGTTATAATTCAAACAAAATCCGTTGATGAGACGCTTTATCGTCGGCGCCTCCAGAAACTCTTTGATGCGATGGCATTGTTAGGGATAATTGTTGCGGTTGTTGCAACGATTGTGAGTGAAAAATTTGTTCAGTTTCTCTATGGCGCGGATTACGTCGCATCGGCGGGTGTGCTCGTGCTTCATATCTGGGGAGGAATTTTCGTTTGCCTGGGGGTCGCGAGCGGAAATTGGTTTACGACCGAAAATTTACAGAAGTATACATTTTATAGAACGGCTGCGGGTGGTGTGATGAATATTGGTCTTAACCTACACTTGATTCCTGTTTATGGTGTGAATGGAGCGGCTTTGGCGACGGTGATATCGCAGGGGCTGGCTTGCTATCTTTTCAATGTGTTGAATAAGCGGACAAGGGAATTGTTTTTTATGCAGACAAGGTCGTTATTTTTATTGAATTTTGGATGGCCAAGGCTCGGATAAGAAAAAAACCATGAAAAGAATATCGTTTATAACTACTGTAGACCACAATATCGGTGATGATTTTGTTAGGGAAGGCATAAAATACCTACTAAGGAGATATTTTTCTGGTCAGGAACTGATATTTGAAAATATTCATAAACATTCACCCATAACTGTACGACACGGTTTTGAATGGTTGCGTTCTGACATATTTGGTAAGGTGATAGATAAAATACTGCCTTTGGGGCTGACAAAAGATCGAGTACTCGATGCTGATATTATCGTTCAGAGTGGTGCCCCAGTCTATTGGTGCCACAAAATAGGCGGAGGCCACTGTGCCCAGAATGAATGGTACACTCCATTAATAAATAGGAGATGCCTCAAGAACGAAAAGACGATTCTTTTGAATCTAGCGGCGGGAACATGCCAGCGGTATGATTCTGACGGTTTAGAGTTTCGTAAATGTCCTGTATGTTCAAAATATATTCAAGAGTTTTTTAACTTATGTAAGGTAACGACGGTCAGGGATGCGTTGGCTAAAAAAGTTTTTAACAGTATAGGACTTGATGCCCCTCTTATTCCCTGCAGTTCCATCTTCGCTATTGATGAATATGGGTGGAAAGATGAACATCCCGAGTATGTCGTTGTTAATTATATGAGAGAAGGGGGCCATTATACCTTTGGCCAGGAAATCGACTTTGAAAAATGGCATAAGGATTTTAAAAAATTTTATTATGAAATCAAAAAGACTGAAAGGGTAATCTTTTCCTGCCATAATCAAAAGGAGGTAGATGAGGCAAAGTCCATCAATCAGGACGCGGAAATATTTTATAGGCCCAATGACTATTTAGCATACATGAAATTTTACGCAAAGGCCAAGCTGGGGATCGTGAACCGTGTACATGCCGCCTTTTTGATGGCAAGTTACGGAAAACCGTCAATTGTCATTGGTAACGACTCCAGGGCAAAGATGGCAAATGAAATAGGTCTTAAAAATGTTTTTGTGAATGATGCGAACTCTCATTATTTGATGTCCCAATATGAAGATATTAAAGATGTAATAGGTAACTTTGGAGAAAGATTTACCGAGATTAAGAAGAAGGCATATAACAATTATATGACCGCCCTGTCTGTATTATGATATTTGCAAAAGAGCGCATAAGATATTTTTTATATAAAACAATTAACTGGTTATCAACTTTTGCAAAATCAAAGAATGTCATTCAAAATTCATTATTAATTATCCGTCTTGATGCCATTGGCGATTACATTCTTTTCAGAAATTTTATTAAAGCACTTAAGGAGAGCGATAAATTCAAAGATTATAAAATAACTTTGTGTGGGAACATCGCATGGAAGGAAATAGCTGAGGCCTTTGATAAAGAATATATAGATGAGTTTATTTGGATAGACAGGAGAAAATTTGAAAGAGATCTTATATGCAGATATAAGAAACTTAGAGAGATCACAAACACAGGATATGAAGTTGCAATACACCCTACCTATTCAAGGGAATTTTATTATGGCGACACTATTATTAATCTCGTCACTGCTAAAGAGAAAATCGGGAGCATTGGGGATTGGAGTAATATCGCGAAATGGCAAAAAAGGATCAGTGATACATATTACACAAAGTTAATACCTGCCAAAGAAGAAATATTATTTGAATTCTACAGGAACAAAGAGTTTCTTGAAAATTTCCTTGGACAGACGATTGATATCCGAAAACCGACGCTCGCGCCTGTGCCTTGCGAGTTACAATTACCGAAAAAATATGCCGTGCTTTTTATAGGCGCAAGCGCGGAGGGTAGAAAATGGCCTATGGAATATTTTGCCAAAGCCGGTGAGTATCTGAGGGATCGATACCATTTGGAAATAGTGATCTGCGGTGGCCTGGATGACGGTCATCCAGAAGAAATAAGAATGAAATTTGGAAAGAAGGTTCACAATTTAATCGGAAAGACCACACTTGTCGAGTTGTGTTGGGTAATTAGGAATGCAACGATCCTGTTCTCCAACGAAACAAGCGCCCCTCACCTTGCCGCAGCGATGGATGTGCCGGTGGTAGTCATATACAATGGTAACTATTTTGGGCGATTCACGCCTTACCCTGAAGAAATGACCAATAAATACATTGCCGTCTATCATCCGGAGATAGAAAAGAATTTAGAAAACTACCGAAGACTTAGCAATAGGCTGGGATATGCGTCGGATCTGGATATCAAAGATATTCCGTTGGAGCGCGTGATCCGTGCGCTTGACGAGCGATTGGCAAATGGAAAATCATAGCCTGAAGGCTTCTATTATCACGGTTTGCTTGAATGCCGACAAGTATATTGAGCAGGCCATTCTGTCGGTATTGGGGCAGACTTATGAAAACATTGAATATATCATTGTCGATGGCAAATCAACGGATCGGACGCCGGAGATTATTAACAAGTATAAGAACAGGATTAACAGGGTTATTGCAGAGAAGGATCATGGCCTTTACGACGCGATGAATAAAGGTGTCATTAAAGCGACGGGGGATATTATTTACTTTCTCAACGCGGATGATCGATTTTGTGATGATCGAGTTGTTGAGGACGTCGCGCGTGAGTTTAGAGGGAATAATGCTTTAGGGTTGATACTCGGGAAAGTTCAATTGGTTAATGCCCCCGAAGGATTCGTAATGCCGCAAAAAAATTCTTGGAGAACGATTTTTAGCCGAAAACGAGATGTCATCTTATTTCAGATTTGTCATCAACGGATGTTTTGCAGAAAAATACTTTTTGATAAGGTGGGGTTTTTTAATTTGAGGTATAGAATTCTTGCGGACTACGATTGGTTCTTAAAGGCAGTTTATCAGCAATCCATTCCTATCAAATATCTTGAAAGGGATGTCGCGTTTTATAACATTCTAGGGAAAAGTCATGCCGAGGGTATGGCAGCGCTCCATGAGAAATTGGAAGTTATTTTAAAGAATTCGTTATGGGACTTTATTGTTTATGCCTGGGATAAATTATGGGCTATGGGTTTTGTCTTTTTAAAACGTCAATAAAAATCGAAGCTGCTTATGAGAATTGTCGTCATCCGCCATTCTATTCGTAATCGGGGGGGGGATCGTCTGGTTCTCGATTATTGTTCTTATCTTGTCCAGAAAGGCCACGGAATTGTCTATTGGACGAATGAAGTTAATACACATTTTCCCATTGATCCGCGTATTCAAATAAAACAGATCCCATATCCACAAAAGAGGGGGACGATTCGTTTTGCTTTATCAACGAAGTTTGATGCCGATATTGTTTTGGTTGATTTGGTTGCTATGTCTGTATTCGCGTCGATTCCCAATGGGAAGAAGATTGTCTATCTTGCTCAGGATGATGACAGGACGTATTATTCTTCGCCGCTTTTGCGCTTCATGATGGAGATCATTTATCGCATTGCCTTTTGGTTGTTTCGGGTTAGAGCCATTGCTGTTTCCGATTATTTGAAAGAAAAGTTGGAGCGGTTGGCTAAGGGAAGAGTCAAGTCGGTCTCCAATGGCATTGATCATCGTATATTTTATCACGAAGATAAATCACGTTATGCAACAGAAAAGAAGGCGTCAATTGCGATTGTGTTGTTTGCGCGGTCGGATTTTCATAAAGGTTTAGATGTCGGGATAAAGGCTGTTGAAGAATTGGCCCGTTTGAGGGGCGTCAAAGATTGGGAATTGTGGGTGATCGGAGATGAGAATGCTAATATCAACGTGGAAGGGCTTAAAATTAAAAAGTGGGGTTTATTAAAGAGCGAGGCCTTGCGAGGTGTTTTAAGCGCGGCGGATATTTATTTGTCTCCCTCCCGGCATGAAGGTTTTGGTTTAATGCAGTTGGAAGCCATGGCGTGCGGCTGTGTCATGATAACAACTAAGGCGTTTTCGTTGGTGGAAAATGAATTAAACGGCTTGGTGTGCCCCATAGAAGACTGGCAATCTTTGGCGCGCGCATTGAATCGGGTATTAAGCGACTCAGGATTGTTTGAACGGCTTCGTCAAAATGGTCTGAAGTTAGCAAAAAATTACAGCATTGATAAAAGCCGCGTTCAATTTGAGAAAACCTTGTTGGAATTTGTGCAAAAATGAACGGGTAAGATAGCAGTCGAATGGACGGTATTTTTCAGTAAATTCTGTAACACCGGGCGTTTTTTTTATGATACAATTCGGTTCCAATAAATTCAGATGTTTCTCCTCATGATGGATAAAGGATTTCAAGAAAAGATTTAATCAAGGAAAGGGAATTTTTATGAATTATTTGATGATCGCCGGGATTGTTTGCGCTGTCGTTATTGGATATTTTCTAAGACATATTTTAGGAGGGGCCTTAGGCCTGTATCGTGTGGTTCCTGTGAACGAAGCGCACATTCGGATTTTGCAAAACTCAAAAAATATTTTTTCCGCTCGCGATGGCCGCAGTGCCTATTGGGTCGTGCCGTTTATCACGAAATTGCATAAATTGCCGCTGTGCAATCTGGCTATTCCGGTGAACGACATCAAACTGAATGATAAAAATATGGCAAAATTCGTCTGTGATATCATGTGCTTTATTAATATCCATGATATTAACCTGGCCGTTGAACGGTTGATCCTCACGGATACGTCGGCGGAATTGGGGTTTGATTTTATGAAACTTTCTGAAGATTTGCGGGCCATTATGGAAAGCGTGGGGCGGACGGTCACGACGAAACAAACGATCTTGGACATCTACATGAACCGGCAAATGCTGGATCAGGCGATTACGAAGGAGGTGGAGCAGGTGTTTCCCAAATGGGGGATTGAATTGGTTGACTTGGAGCTGAAAGATATCAAGGACGCGCATGAGAGCACGATTATTGCGGATATCGAGAGAAAGATTGCCGCTGAGATCAGGCGGGACGCGGAGATTAGAGTCGCAACGACGACAAAAGAAGCCGAGTTGGCTAAGGCGGAAGCGGAAGAAATCTACCGCAAACGTCAAATAGAGAAGGATCAACAGATCGGCATGGCGGAACAGTTTAAGAATCAGGAGATCGCCAGTAAAGAGAAAGAGGCTAACGCTATCCGGATTGAGGCGATCAGGCGACTGGATGTCGGGCACGCGGAGATTGAAAAACAGAAGATGGAGCAGTTGGCCCAGGGGCAAAAATTAAAATACACGCTTGAGGCGGAAGGTCAGGCCAACCAGATTATGAGCGTCGGTAAAGCGGACGCGGATATTATTCGTATCAAGAAAGAGGCGGACGCCGCGGGGACGTTGAAATTGGCCGAGGCCTTGAAGGAATTTAACGATGTGGCGATCAATGTCAAGATCCTGGACATCCAGAAGGAGATCATGATCGCGAAATTTAACGCCCTTGCCCAGGCGATCCAGCAGGCGGACGTCAAGTGGATCATGAGCGGGGCCAACGCCCAGAAATTTTTCGGCCTGAATCTTGACGCCGAGGGCGGGGCGAATTTACAACAGTTTATTCAGGAGAGCGGACTGGACCTGGAAAAACTGACGGCATTGATGGGCAGTATCAAGAAAGATAAAAAACAGGTTTAATGGACCGCATTTTATAAATTTTTATGAAATCACCGCGAACATTTTCTAACCCACACGAGTTCGCGCGTTATAACCGCGGGATCAAATACGGAAAAGGAGCTTTCACGTGTCAGTCAAAGAAATCAACATCGAGGAATTAAAGGCAAGGGCTTTGCAGATTAGAAAAGAGATTCTCATTCATCTGAATCTCGCCGGTTCCGGGCACCCCGGCGGATCACTCTCGGCGGTGGAAATTTTAGTTTCCCTTTATTCCTGTAAATTGCGGCATAATCCTCAAGATCCCCAATGGGAGGGACGGGATATCCTTATTATCTCCAAAGGACATATCACGCCCGCTATTTACACGGTCCTGGCCAATTATGGTTATTTTCCCAAGGATGAATTAAAGACCTTCAGAAAATTCGGAAGCCGGTTGCAGGGGCATGTGCACACCAATGTCCCCGGCGTTGAGTTTAATACAGGTTCCTTAGGCCATGGGTTGTCGGTAGCCAATGGGATCGCTCTCGGTGCTAAAATGCTGAAGAAAGATCAACGGGTGTATTGTTTGCTCGGAGATGGGGAGCTCCAGGAAGGGTCTGTTTGGGAAGCGGCCATGACCGCGGCGCATCATAAATTGGATAATATCTGCGCGATTGTTGACTACAATAAAGTCCAGGAGAATGGGCCGGTGAATGAAATTAAAAATCTGGAGCCGCTCGCCCAGAAGTGGAAAACCTTCGGCTGGAATGTGGTGGAGGCCATCGGGCATAATTTTAGAAATTTGATTGAGGCTTTGAACGCGTGCGAAAAGGTCAAAGATAAACCGTCCGTCATCATCGCGCATACGATCAAAGGCAAAGGCGTCTCCTTTATGGAGGGCGAAAGCAAGTGGCACGGCAAGGCGCCCAATGACGAGAAATTAAAAGAAGCCCTGGCGGAATTAGAACAAGAGTCATCAGTTTAAAGGAGAAAAATAGCATGGCTGAGATGATACCCACGAGGGATGGTTTTGGGAAAGAGATTGTTGAAATCGGCAAGACAAACGAAAAAGTGGTGGTGCTTTCAGCGGATCTGGAAGATGCCACGCGCGCGGAATATTTCAGGGATGCCTTTCCTGAGCGTTTTTTTAATCTGGGGATCGCCGAACAGGATGTCATCGGGACCGCCGCGGGGCTGACCTTTCACGGATTTATTCCCGTGGCCACCTCCTTCGCCGTTTTTATGACGAACCGCGCGTATGACATGATCCGCATGGATGTTTGTTATAACAATTGCAATGTCAAGATTGTCTGCTCCCACACGGGTGTGACGGTGGGAGAGGACGGGGCCTCGGCCCAATGTCTGGAAGATTTCGCGATCATGAGAGTCTTACCAAACATGAAGGTGATCTGCCCCGTCGATTCCCTAGAGGCGCAGAAGGCCACGCGGGCGATTATTCAGGAAGAGGGGCCTATGTATTTACGGACGAGCCGGGCGCCGTTTCCCCTGTTGACCAAAGCGTCGGATCCTTTTGTGATCGGCCGGGCGAATGTGATGCGGCCGGGAAAAGATGTGACCATCATCGCTTGCGGTCTGATGGTGTATGAAGCCCTTCAGGCGGCCGAGATTTTAATGAAGGAAAACATCGACGCGAAAGTGGTTAATATGCATACCATCAAACCCATCGATGCACAGATGATTGCCGATTCAATCCAGGAGACCGGGGCCATTGTCACGGCCGAAGAGCACCAGGCCAACGGCGGATTAGGCAGTGCGGTGGCCGAAGTGGTGGTGACCACGTGTCCTGTCCCGATGGAGATGATCGCGGTGCAAGACAGCTTCGGCGAGACGGGAAGCCCGCAGGAACTTTTGGAGGCGTATCATTTGAAGAGCGCGGACATTGTCGAGGCGGTTAGAAAAGTCATTCTAAGAAAAACCGGGAATCGTCCTTGAATTCAGGAGAAGGGTGGAGAGGGATGTCGCATACAACCATTCAAGAATTAGCCGAGTTTGGTCAAAGCGCCTGGCTGGATTATATCAACCGCGCGATGCTGGAAAATGGAAAGTTGAAAGATCTCGTGGCGAAGGGATTAAGGGGGTTGACCTCGAATCCGTCGATATTCAATCAGGTGATCAGTTCCAGCCCGGATTATGACGCGAGGATCCTCCAGCTCAAGAAAGGCGGACGTTCCACATTTGAGATTTATGATGAATTGACCGTGGCGGACATCCGCGACGCCGCGGATATCTTTACCCCTGTTTATGAAAAGACCGATGGGCTCGACGGGTACGTGAGTCTGGAGATTAATCCGAAATTAGCGAACCAGGTAGAGCCACAGGTCAATGAGGGGATTCGGCTTTTTAAGAAAGTGAACCGTCCCAACCTCATGATCAAAGTCCCGGCGACCAAGGCCGGTCTTCAAGTCGTTGAAGAATTAACCGCGCGCGGGATTAATGTCAACGCGACATTAATTTTCTCTCTGGAACAATATGTCGAGACGGCGCAGTCTTACCTGCGGGGCCTCAAACGTCTCGCCGGAGAAAACTCCAATTTAAATCACGTGCGATCCGTCGCCAGTGTCTTTATCAGCCGAATGGATACCGCCGTCGATGAACAGCTTGAAGAGATATTAGCGGATATGACCGATTCGGCGAAGAAGTCCAATGTGCAGTCTCTTAAGGGGAGGGCGGCTGTAGCCAATTCGAGGATCATTTTCGAGAAATTTAAAGAGCTTTTTGCCGGTAACGCCTTTAAATCCCTGGAAGCCAAAAAGGCCAATGTCCAGCGCGTCCTCTGGGGATCCACAAGCACCAAAAATCCAGCCTATAGTGATATCAAATATGTAACGGAGTTAATCGCCCAACCAACCGTCAATACGATTCCCGAGAAGACATTGAACGCCTTTCTTGATCATGGTCATGTGAAAGATGCCTTCACGTACGATGTTCGAGAGGCGCATGCGGTCATCCAGGACTTGAAGGATTTGGGCATCGATGTCCGTCATGTCTGTGAGGATTTGCTCAGAGACGGGGTCGTGGCCTTTGAGGATGCCTTTGATGCCCTCTTGGCTTCTATTGAAAAGAAGGCGGCCCAGCTCAGCACCGTTAAGTCATAATGGTGCACCGTTGTTTCTGAACTTAATAGTTGGGCACGGTACAACACTGCGCCTTTTTTGAGAAATATCTTTCACAGTTAATTTGACGGCGCCGTAGTACTGCGTCAGCTAAATTTTTATATCATGGAACACAGTACAACACTGCACTTTTTCTTGAAGTTAGCTAAAAAATTTATTTGACAGTGCAGTAGTATACTTGTAACGAGCCCGCGAGCTCGATGGACGACAGAAGGGGGGGAATGATATTTTATGGATCCATGGAGGAAGTTGGCCGGCGCTTCACGGGAAGATATACGCCGTCTGCAAGATAACAAACTACATTCTTTTATTAATACCTGCCTTTACCCTTTCAGTCCTCATTACCGCCGCGTATTTGATCAGCATAAAATTGATCCTAAAACCATCAGAACAGTGGAAGATTTAAAATATATCCCCTTCACTTCCAAGACGGACTTTCTTTCCTCGGACCAGAAACCGGACTCTTTCAGAGATTTCATTTTTCAGCCGGATAAGGACAGAATTCGTTCTTGTTGGCCCGCGACTAAACTGTTGGCCTTGGTTTTCTCCAGGGCGTTGCGCGGCGCTTCTTATGTGGAGGATCGTTTCAATCAAGAATTCCGGCCTGTCTTTATGACCTTTACGACGGGCACCACGCATACCCCGGTGCCGTTTGTTTATAGCAATTATGATATCCGCAATTTACATATCTCCGGCGACCGGATGCTGAAGCTGTTTGACATAAAAAATTCTGAACGGGTCGTGAATATGTTTCCTTACGCCCCTCATCTGGCCTTTTGGCAGGTCGTCTTTGGCGGTTTTGCTTCGTGCACGTTGATCTTGAGTACCGGCGGGGGAAAGGTCATGGGAACGGAAGGGAATATCGCGACGCTGCTGAAGATGAAGCCTTCTGTGCTCTTAGGCGTCCCCAGTTATGTCTATCATGTGATGCGCGTGGCCAAAGAAAAGGGATGCCGGATGGATTTTCTTAAGAAAGTGGTTTTGGGCGCGTCTAAAATTCCCCAGGCCTTTAAACTCAGGCTCGCTGAGATGTTGGCATCCATGGGGGCTAAGGATGTTTCTATTTTCGGGACCTATGGTTTTACCGAGGCCAGGGCGGCCTGGGCTGAGTGCCCGACGGGATTGGATGTCTCCAGCGGCTACCATCTTTATCCGGATAAAGAGATATTTGAAGTGGTTGATCCTCAGACGGGAGAGGTGAAGGGCGAAGGAGAGGATGGAGAACTGGTGTATACGGCCCTTGATGCCAGGGCCAGCGCTGTGATCCGTTATCGCACAGGCGATTTTGTCAAAGGCGGTTTGACGTATGAACCCTGTCCGTATTGCCAACGGACGGTCCCGCGCCTCAGCAGTGATATCACGCGGTTGTCGAACGTGAAGGATTTAAATTTATCAAAAATCAAAGGCTCTTTAGTTAATTTGAATCATTTTTATACTGTCCTCTCCGAGATGCCGTCCGTGGATGAATGGCAGATTGAGATCGGAAAGAAAAATAATGACCCCTTTGAGGTGGATGAACTGAATGTCTATGTCGCGGCCAAGGACGGGAGCAATCTCGGGAAAATAGAAGACGATATCAAGAAGCAGATGTTATTAACGACAGAGGTGACCCCTAACGCGGTGCATTTTTTGCCAATGTCTGAGATGGTGAAACGTCTCGAAGTGGAGACCGCTAATAAGGAGAAAAGAATTGTCGATTGCAGGCCGAAGGAATAGGAAGGAAAAAGGATAAAGGATAAAGGATAAAAGTTAAAGGTTAAAGGTTAAAGGATAGGGGCATTAACCAAAGGAATGATTATGGAACGAATAGCGATTATTGATGGCATCAGGACCCCGTTCTGCCGGATGGGGACGGATTTTAATGATTTAGGGGCGCGGGAACTCGGAGCCATTGTGACCCGGGAACTTTTGGAACGAACCGCCATCGACCCCCGGGAGATCGCGGAAGTGATTTTTGGCAACGTCGGTCAGCCCGCGGATTCAACCAACATTGCGCGCGTGATCGCCTTGATGAGCGGTATTCCGACGACTATTCCAGCCTATACGGTCCAGCGCAATTGTGCCTCAGGGATAGAGGCGGTCATTCAGGCCGTTATGAAAATTCAAGTCGGCGAGGGAAATTGTTATTTGGCCGGCGGTACCGAGTCAATGACCAGCATCCCATTTTATTTATCCAGATCAATGCAGGATTTCCTGGGCCGGTTGGCCAAGGCCAAGACGGTCATGGCTAAACTTCAGATGTGGGGGACGTTTCGTTTCAAATATCTCCCGCCGCAGATTGGTCTTCAACTCGGGTTAACGGATCCTGTCTGTGGACTGAATATGGGGCAGACCGCCGAGGTTCTCGCGAAAGAATTTGGTATTACCCGGGAACAGCAGGACGCGTTTGCCTTGGCTAGTCACCAAAAGGCGGTGAAGGCCCGCGAAGCGCTTAAAGAGGAAATTGTCCCTGTCATTCCGGCGCCGAAATACAAGACCGCGGTTGAGCTGGATAACGGCCCTCGGGAAAACCAGACCATGGAGGCCCTGGCCAAATTAAAGCCGGTTTTTGATAAACGATCGGGCACGATCACGGCGGGCAATTCCAGTCAGATCACAGACGGAGCGGCAGCTTTACTTGTGATGAGTGAAAGCCGGGTCAAGGCATTGAATCTTCCCGTGTTGGGATATGTTCACGCTTATGCTTTTGCCGGGGTTGAACCCCATCGCATGGGCATTGGGCCGGCGCACGCGATCCCCAAGGTCTTGAAAAAAGCTGAGATGAAGTTAAAAGATATCCAGGCAGTGGAAATCAATGAGGCTTTTGCCGTGCAGGTTTTAAGCTGTCTCGCTGCCCTGGAGTCTCCCTCATTTGCTAAAACATTTGGGTACGATGGGTACACAGGAACGATTGACCGGTCTATTCTTAATGTGAACGGCGGGGCCATAGCTCTGGGGCATCCGGTGGGCGCGTCAGGGACACGATTGATCTTAACGATGCTCAAACATATGAAGCGCGACAATCTGAATACGGGTTTGATCTCTTTGTGCGTTGGTGGAGGCCAGGGAGCGGCGGTTATATTGCAGAGATAAATCGTCAGTAGGTGGTGGCTATAAGTCGGCAGAAGACAAGAAACAGACAAGAGAGGTGAATCTATGTCAGTAACTTTTAGAGAGAATAATAATATTGGCACCATTGAATTTGATCAGGAAGGTTCAAAGGTCAATCTTCTCACATCGGACGTGATTAAACGCCTGGATACTGTGCTGGATGGAATCAAGACCAAACAGAATCTTGAAGTGATTGTGTTATGGAGCAAGAAGAAAGATGTCTTTTTTGCCGGCGCGGACATCAAAGAGATCGAGCAGATTACAGAAAGTCAAGACGGCATGGAAAAGGCCAGGGCGGGTCAAAAGGTTTTGAATAAACTGGAAGATCTGACGATCCCTACCATTGCCGTGATTGACGGGGTGGCTTTAGGAGGCGGATGTGAGTTGAGTCTGGCCTGCCAGTACCGTCTGGCAACATTCAATGATAAAGTGCGGATCGGTCTCCCTGAAGTTAACCTCGGTTTTGTTCCTGGATTTGGCGGCACGTACCGCTTGCCGCGGATTGTTGGTTTAGCCGAAGGATTAAAGATGATCCTTGCCGGCAAGCCTGTAGACGGTTCCAAGGCGTTAAAGATAGGTCTTTTCGACCGGCTTTGTCCACAAACGGGTCTGGAAGATCATCTGAAGAAATTTATTTCGGATATCAAAAGTGGCAAAGATAAAAGATTGGGAAAGACTAAATATGCGAGAAATAAGAAAAAAGGCTGGGCGGGTTTACTCGAGGGATCTTTAACCGGACAATCGTTCATTTTTTATCAGACCAAAAAAAATGTTTTGAAAGCGACAAAGGGATTTTATCCGGCGCCGGTAAAAGCGGTTGAAGTGATTGAGAAAAATTTCTTTCTTAACCGCGTTAAAGGATTGGAGGTCGAGGCCCGGACATTTGGGGAGTTGGCGGTCACAGGGATTTCCAAGAATTTGGTGGCTGTTTTTTATCTCTCCGAAAAATATAAAAAGTTAAAGTTGGAGGGGGCCGATGGGATTGAGTCTCAGCCGGTCCGTAAATGCGCTGTATTGGGCGCGGGGGTGATGGGCGGAGGCATTGCCCAGCTTCTCGCTTCAAGAGACATCTGGGTGCGGCTCAAAGATATTAACTATGACGCGGTGGCTAAGGGTTTTCAGGCGGCAAATAAGATTTTCAAAGATGGTGTCAAGAAACGAAAGTTGACCAAGGCCCAGGCCATGACGCAAATGGCGCATATCACTGGCACTTTGGACTACAGCGGATTTAAAACGGCCGACTACGTCATTGAAGCGGTCGTCGAGAACATGGACATCAAGAAAAAGGTTTTCAAGGATTTGAGCGGCGCTGCCTCCGAACACGCTATTTTAGCGACGAACACTTCCGCCTTGTCTGTGACGGAAATGGCGAAAGAGACCTCGCGTCCGGAAAAGGTGATCGGCTTTCATTTCTTTAATCCGGTTCACCGTATGCCGTTGGTCGAGGTCATTACAACGCCCATGACGTCAAAGGAAACCATTGTCACAACGCTCGCGCTCGTGAAACAGTTGGGGAAAATTCCTATTCTGGTTAAAGATTCTTGTGGGTTTCTGGTGAATCGCGTTTTGCTGGGATACGTGAATGAGGCCGGACGAATTCTTGAGGAATGCGGCGAGATGGAAAAGGTTGATCGTTTAATGACGGATTTTGGTATGCCCATGGGGCCATTTGCTCTATCCGATGAAGTCGGGTTGGACGTCGGGATCAAGGTTCTGCATATTTTAGAAAAAGGAATCAACGAACGTTACAAGCCCGTGGAGATCTTTGAGACCATTTTTAAAGCAGGATACTTGGGGAAGAAATCAGGCCAAGGGTTTTATAGCCACGGCAAAGAAAGAACGCCCAATCCTGAAATCAACCGACTCATAACAGGGTCTTCCCGAAGGCGTTTTGATCCGGAGGTGTGCCGTGAACGGTTGCTGTATATTATGATTAACGAAGCGGCCCGTTGCCTGGAAGAAGGGGTTATTGACGGCGCAGACACCGTCGATACGGGTATGATCTTTGGAACAGGATTTCCGCCGTTTCGCGGGGGGCTTTTACGGTACGCGGACACGCTTGGGATAGACCATCTCGTGAGCCGGTTAGAGAAATTGGGAGTTGAGCTCAACGCTCCCCGTTTTCAACCCGCCAAGTACATACTGGATTTGAGGGAAAAAAGGAAAGGATTTTTTAAGGGATAAAGGAGTGCTTTGTAATCTAAATTTCTGAATTGTGGAACAAAGTGCTTCTCTCGGATTTTGTAAAAAAAATTGTTTAGAAAATAATATAACGGTGCAGGAGTTGTTTTCTTATGAATAAACGCAAACACGAAGAATTGTTTTACGTCATCATTTCGATTGTTGGGGTTCTGGTTATCGGCACGGTGGTGACGCTCTGGATGTTCGGACAAAAACGCGAATATATCAGATATAAAGATCCTCAGGGCAGATTTTTAATGGAATATCCCTCTGACTGGACGATCGCGGATAAAAATAAGACGCAAGGCGCTGAAGTTGTTTTTGTGTCCCCCAAGGAGAATGATTTGGATTTTTTTCAGGAAAATTTCAGCGTCATTGTCCAGGATGTCCCTAAGCATTTGAACAATCTTGATATGTACACCAAGACGGCGATTCACCAGATGCAGGTCGTTTTTAAATCTAATTTAGTGATTCTTAAATCCGAACCGGCGCCCTTAGCCGGCCGGCCCGGGCATCATTTTGTTTTTCTGGGCAAGGGGCCGGACGTGGAGTTTCAATATAAGATTCAATGGGCCCTCGACGATTCAAAGGCGTATCAGGTAACTTTTACCGCCATGTCCTCCACCTATGAAAACTTTGTTCCCAAAGTGGAGATGATGATGAAGTCTTTCAAAATTTTGTAAGAAGGTGAATAAACAGGCGCGGCTGGCCATTCAGCAAGAGCGTAAGTCCGGCTGTTATCCATTGCGCGGAATTTTTCATAGTGCTTACTGTTCAAACAGAATCCATTATTGCTCCATGCCCCGTCTTTGGTGAATGCGGCGGTTGTTTTTACCAGAATATTCCCTACGAGGAAGAACTTAAGGGTAAGGAGGCCAAACTCAAGTCGCTGTTGAAAGAGACTCTGGCGCTTGGGGATGACCTTTTTGAGCCGATTGTCCCGTCACCGAAACCTTATCACTACCGCAACCGTCTTGATTTAAAACTCCTGCGCACCCGGAAAAAAGAAATATTTATGGGGTTCTCCCCCCGGGAAGGGCGCCGCATGATCCCGGTGGACGCCTGTCCGATTGCCGACGAAAGAATATCCGCCTTTATCCCCGAACTCAAAACGCAGGTTATGGCAAAACTCCCTGAAAAATATCGCCTGGCCAATATCGTTGTACGCAACGGAGAAAATGGTCGTGTTTTATGGGGCGGCATCGGCCGCGGATCGTGTCAATTACAAGAAGAGGATTATTTCTGGGTGGATATTCACGGCAGAAAGATTTATTACTCGCTGGACACGTTCTTTCAGGCGAACCTTTCGATTTTGCCGAGACTTTTTGAACGTTTGAAGGCGTTTGATTTTTGGAGTGAGCAAGAGATCTCCTTTTATGATCTTTATGGCGGGGTAGGATTATTCGGCATTGGATTGGCCGACAAAGTAAAGAAAGTTTTTTTGATCGAGGAGTGTCAAGCGTCTTTAAGATTGGCGAGATACAACGTGCGCGTTCATCATTTCCAAAACTTTGAGGTCGTTGAAGGAAGGGTCGAGGATAAACTGCCGGTCCTGCTTCAAGGATCTCCTGGAGGGCATCAAGTGGCATTCATTGATCCGCCGCGGGCCGGATTGAGTCCCAGCGCTTTGCGTCTGCTGGCTTCTGCCAAAAATTTGAATTATCTTTTTTATCTTTCCTGTAATCCTGAAGCTCTGGCGCGGGATCTCACGTGTTTTGTCAACCAGGGCTGGAAGGTTAAAAGGATTATGCCATTTGATTTCTTTCCCAAGACTCGGCATTTGGAGACCCTTGTCTTATTAGTCCTTTAGCGCCGATCGTTGTTTTCCTCAATTCGTCCACCGGTGGACGAATTCGTCAGCGTGTCCAGAAAAAATCAATACATCCTTTGCTTTTTAGAGAGGGAGCTTTTATACTCTTACTAGCTGATTGTTGTAAGTTGAATGATTTCAATGAAATATTAAAGTTTTGTATTCGAGGACAATTGGGATAGACGCAAGGACATTCTGGGAAAACCGTTAAAGGAGAAAAACCCATGAGCATGTTTGATAAAAACATCAGTCAAGACAAAAAAGAATCCTTAGAATTCGCCGAAGCTGCCCGTGAGATAGAATGGAAGTTTCCGAGTTTTGCCTTGCAGTTGTTCCATGGGGTCTTTGATTGGAAGGCTGTTCATCCTTTCCCGTTGCAGTCCGAAGAAGATAAAAAAATTGGTGACGCGTTTGTTGAAAAGTTGGAGAAATTCTTAAAGGAAAAGCTCGACCCTAATGAGGTGGATAAGACCGGAATTATTCCCGAGACGGTCATGAAAGGGTTGGCGGATTTAGGGGCCTTTGCCATAAAAGTCCCCAAGGAATACGGCGGGCTTGGATTAAGTCAATATAATTACAATCGTGCGATGCATATGGTGGCCAGCTACTGCGGATCCACGGCCGTTATGCTCTCAGCGCATCAGAGCATTGGAGTCCCTCAACCGCTGAAACTGTTCGGCACGGAACAACAGAAGAAAAAGTATTTACCGATGTTTGCTCAAGGGATCGTCTCGGCGTTTGCCTTAACGGAACCGGAGGCCGGTTCGGATCCCCGCAAGATGACGACGACAGCGGCCCCTGTGGAAGACGGGAAGTCCTTTCTTCTTAACGGAGAAAAACTTTGGTGTACGAACGGGCCCATCGCGGGCGTGATCGTGGTTATGGCTGTCACGCCTCCCAAGATCATTGATGGGAAGGAACATAAACAGATCACGGCTTTTATAGTGGAGACGAATACACCCGGGGTTGAAGTGGTTCATCGCTGCAAGTTTATGGGATTAAACGGCATGTCCAACGGATTGATGCGGTTTAAAAATGTTAAGGTGCCTAAAGAGAATATCATCTTGGCGGAAGGGGAAGGACTTAAGTTGGCCTTAACGACACTGAATACGGGGAGGTTAACACTTCCGGCGGCTTCAACCGGCGTCGGGAAGTGGTGTGTTTATGTGGCGCGGCAATCCGCCTTAAAACGAAAGCAGTGGGGCGCGGCCATCGGGGAGCATGAAAGCATTGCCTTGAAATTGGGTTATATCGCGAGCCACACCTTCGCGATGGATGCCATGACATGGCTGACGTCCGCGATGGCGGATGATCACAGAAGGGATATTCGTCTCGAGGCCGCGATCGCGAAATATTTCTGCACGTACCACACGTGGAAGATTGTGGATGAAACCCTGCAGATCCGTGGAGGGAAGGGCTACGAAAAGAAAGATTCTTTAGACGCCAGGGGCGTCGACAGTTGGCCCGTAGAGCGTGTGCTCAGAGACATCCGCATCAATTTGATTATCGAAGGCACATCCGAGATCATGCATCTGTTTATCGCCCGCGAGGCTTTGGACCCGCATTTAAGCCGGATGAAACCGCTTTTTAGTTCACGGGTGAGTGTCTTGGGAAAATGCAAGGCCATCGGTTCGATGATCCGGTATTATGGGTGGTGGTATCCCAAGCTTTTTTTGCCTCAGGCCGTCTCTGTGAAAGGTATGGATCCTCATCTTGGCCGTTATATGGGGTATATTCAATCGACCAGCAAACGTTTGGGGCGGGAAGTTTTTCATCAAATGATGCGTTATCAAAAGAAACTCGAGGCCAAACAGGCTATTTTAAACCGCATTGTGGATATCGGTGTTGAACTTTTCGCTATGGCGGCCACCTGTTCGTACGCGGATGCTTTAATGAAGAGTTCCAAGGAAAAAGGGAATGCCCTGCACCTGGCGGAATTGTTCTGTTGTTCGGCGCAGCAGCGCATTGAAGTCTTCTTTAATGAAAGTGAAAAGAATTGTGATCGTCAGAGCATCTCCGTTTCCAAGAAGCTCTTGGCCGCAGAATTTGAGTGGATGGAGAGGGATATTATTAAATAGATAACTGAATAATTTACGGATAATAGTTCAATTATTATGACCAGCATTTCTACTTTTCTTAACCGCTGCAATACCCTTAAACAAATTCCTATCTTTTCCAATCTGGGCTGGTTGGAACTGCAAAGGATCGCTCGCAAATCCATCATCGTTGAGTATAAAAAAGGAGAGACGATCCGCCGTCAGGGGGATCTCCCGGATTTCTTTTATTGTCTGATCTCCGGGCGGGTGTTGGCGCATAGTCTTATTTCCGGCGGAAGGAAGGAAAACGTCGAATTCATCCATCGGGGGATGTATTTTGGGATCATTTCTGTTTTTACCGGGGAGAACCATTCCTCGACCTTTGAGGCGATCAATGATTCGGTTGTTCTGAAAATTCCTAAAGACGATTTCCACGATATTTTAAAATCGATTCCCCAGCTCGGTGTGGAGTTCAGCCACAGCCTTTCGCATCGTTTACGCCGTAAGGCGGAAAATGCCCCATCTTTGTACGGAAGCACCATTGTTTCCATTTACAGTCCTGTGAAAGGCACGGGGAGTTCGACCTATGCTATTAATTTGGCGCTGAGTTTGGAAAAAGAGACCAAGAAAAAAGTTATTTTTGTGAATATCTATTCCAGGCAGGCACAGCACGCCCACGATGGGCCCCTGCATATTGAAACCGCCATTCAATGGAAATCCCCCGCGGTCGCGCTTAATGAAATTGTGGGAGATCATGACAGGATCATGAGCAGTATTATTAAAAGCGATTTGAAGATTGATTTGTTGAATGTCGTTTTTGATCCGGACGACACATCGCTCAAGAGGAAGATCAGCCCGTTTGTCGGTTCTTTGGTGGGGAATTATCATTATGTGGTCGTTGATTTGCCCAATCAGATGGATGATGTGATCCTGGAAACTTTAACGCAGTCGGATCTCGTCCATCTCATTACGACCGACCATAGAAAAGATCTGGAATTAATCCGCAGAGACATTGATCGTCTGGAAGAAAATCTTCAGGAGAAATTCCGCGAAGATAAAATCCGGGTTATTATCCGGCCCACTCAGGCCAAGAACTATCTGTCGTTTGAAGAAATCGACAAGGCTATTGATTACAGTGTGCATATCATGTTGCCCCACATTCATTCTTCGGATTTGAAGGGGGATGTCAATTCCGGGCAGATATCTTTCATAAAATGTAATGAGCGCAGCGAATACTCCAGGATTGTCACGCGCATGGCCAGAGAAATCGGAAATGTCCTGGTGGGGCTTGTCCTGGGGGGTGGAGCGGCTTTAGGGATTTCGCATATCGGTGTGATTCGCGTTTTAGAGGAAGAAAACATTCCCGTCGACATGGTTGTGGGCAGCAGTATGGGGGCCTTGATCGGCGGTTTATGGATAAGCGGTATGGATGCCAATGCCTTGGAAAAGGCGGCCCGTGAATTTGAAAATAAAGCCAACATGTTACGGTTGTTTGACCTGGCTATGCCGCCTTCCTCGGGATTAATTGGCGGACTGGCCATCAAAAGCTGGTTGAAGAGACACCTGGGGGACAGAACATTTTACAGCGCCCGCGTGCCTTTTAAAGTGATCGCCTATGATTTGATCCATAGAGAAGAAATCGTGATTGAAAGCGGTTCGCTTGTTGAAGCGATCCGCCGGAGCATCGCCATTCCCGGTGTTATTAAACCTATCTTAGAAAAAGACAAGTTGATTATTGACGGCGGGGTTCTTAATCCTTTGCCGACAAATGTTCTCGCCGCCCAGGGGGTCAAGAAGATTATAGCCGTGAATGTTCTCCAGTCGCCGCAGGATGTCTCTTTGGGGGTTGAGTTGGATCAAAAGCGTCTGATGGCTCAGGAACAACTGACTTATGCCAAGGCTCCTTTAAAATATCTTTCTTTCCGGACATCCCGAGCCGTATCACGGTTTTTCAGCCCCCATATCCCGGATATCATTGTCCGCACGCTGCAAGCCTCAGAATATGTGCTGGCTGAACAGAGTTCACAGATAGCGGATGTGGTTATCCATCCGGAGCTCATTGGGATCAATTGGTTTGAACTCCACCGGGTTGATGAACTGATCAAGGGCGGTGTCGACGCCACCCGCAAACTCCTGCCGCAGATTAAGAAATTGATTGCAGAATAAATCCCCGTCTATTAATATCCTGTAACGAACAGATCGCTATTTCTTTGGTCTGTGTTCACAAGAGATGTGAACATGATTGAGCGTGAATTGGGGAAACAAAGGGGTTGAGGTGTCGGCAAAGGAAGTTGGAAAAAAGGAAATTAGAAAATGGCAGAGATAAATGTTCAACAAAAGATCAGGATCGGCTCCCGAGGGAGTTCTCTGGCTTTGGTCCAGATTGATGAGATCCTTTCCTTACTAGCCGAGAAAGGGGTTCGGATTTCCGAGGAGCGTTATACCTATCAAACCGGAGGGGACAGGGACAAAGTAACACCTTTGACACAAAATGTGGCGGATGATTTTTTTACGGACGCCCTGGACGCGGCCCTGATCAGAGGAGAAATCGACATAGCTGTCCACAGCGCTAAAGATCTCCCGCAGATATTAAGGGAAGATTTGTGTATCTGGGCCTTAACGAAAAGTCTGGATGAGACCGACGTCTTTGTCGGTAAGATGCCATTGAGTGAATTGCCCTCTGGGGCCAAGGTGGGGACAAGCAGTCTTATCCGTCAAAATGAAATCAAAAAATTTAATCCGCGCGTTCACGTCTGTGATATCCGGGGGACCATTCAAGAACGGCTTGATTTAGTGGAACAGGGGAAAGTCGATGGAATTATTGTGGCTACCGTGGCCTTGAGGCGGTTGGGACTTACGCGTTATATTCGAGAAATCATGCCTTGGGAAGCGGCACCCTTGCAGGGGCAATTGGCTGTTGTCGGTAGGCGTAAGGATTTTAGATGGCATCAGCTTTTTGCGTTGATTGATGTCCGAAAATCTTTTGGAAAAGTTTATCTTGTCGGCGCCGGGCCCGGCGATCCTGAATTGATAACCGTTAAAGGAGTCAAAATCCTTAAAGAGGCGGATTGTGTCTTTTACGATTACTTGGCGCATCAAAATTTATTGGATTACGCTCGGAAAGCTGAAAAAATTTATGTGGGTAAAAGAAAAGGTTCTCAGGTCATGCCGCAACCAGAGCTGAACAAGCTCTTACGGCAAAAGGCCATGGCCGGAAAGATTGTTGTCCGTCTTAAAGGGGGGGATCCGCTCGTCTTTGGTCGTGGGGCGGATGAAATAACTTACCTGCGCAGTTATCATGTCGATGTGCAGGTGATCCCGGGATTGAGTTCGGCCACAGCCATCCCGTCGTCTTTAAACATACCTCTGACGGCCCGCGGGCTATCGTCTTCCGTGGCTTTCTTAAGCGGTCACCTGGCCGCTGATGATGAAGAAGGCTCTCATGTCAGCGCTGAGCAGGAGGGGAAGATGTCCACGGAAATCATGAAAATCCCGAAGGCGGATACCGTTGTTTTCTTGATGGGGTTGACGCGTTTGGCGAGTATCGTTGACTCTCTCAGAGAGGCGGGGTGGTCCCAGGACAGCCTGATAATGGTAGTTTCCAAAGGGACGCGTGCCGATGAAGAAATCGTTTCAGGGCGATTGGGGGACATTGCAAAGAAAGTGGAAGAGAAAGGACTTAAGCCGCCGGCTTTAATTGTTGCCGGTCCAACGATCCAATTTCTTAAGAAGGAAGCTTTGAAGAAAGAACGGATTCTTTATACTGGAACTAATCCGGAGAAATATACGTCTTTCGGGGAGATCGTTCATTTTCCGATGATTGAGATTAAGCCGGCGTACTTGGAGAAAGGTGTGGTTGATCGCTTGACCGCGCGCTTGCATGAATACCAAGCCATTATTTTTACCAGCCGTTTTGCGGTCAAATATTTTTTTGAAATCCTGACTCATGAACATTGGCCCGTTTTCAGTTTGCGCTCAACGGATTTTATTGTTATCGGGAAAGATACAGCCCAAGCCCTGGCCGTTTACGATTTTGAACCTCTTATTCTCGCCGAAATCGAGACCGGCGAGGGGCTTTTTCAGAAAATCCTTCAAGAATATGACGTGAAAGGAAAAAGGATATTGTTCCCGCGCTCCTCTTTGCCGAATCCGTATTTAAAAAATGAGTTAACAAAATGGGGGGCCAGTGTCGACGAATTGGCCGTGTATCAAAATATCAAGCCGGAAAAAAGAAACATGCCGGAAGGACGTATTGACAAGATTCTGTTTACAAGTCCATCAACAGTAAAGAATTTTCTCAGGGACTATGATATAATCCCCCCAATTTGGGAAATCCTGAGTAAGGGGCCGGTGACAAGAAGATGTTTACAAGAGGCCGGTTATGAATCGTTCAGCCTGATTGAGGGATAGGGAGTTAAGGTTTCAAAAAATCGATGAAAGGGAAATATTTATATGGGACGTTTCCGTCGCTTAAGAAAAACTGACGCCATGCGTCAACTTGTCCGAGAGACGATTCTCACGCCGAATGATGTGATTCAGCCTTTTTTTGTTGTTGAAGGCAAGAACAAAAAAGGGATGATCGCGTCCATGCCGGGAATTTTTCGTCATTCAACAGATTTGTTACTTAAGGCTATTGAAGAATATATCAACGTCGGAGGAAAAGCCGGTTTATTTTTCGGCATCCCTGAAAGAAAAGACAATCTCGGCAGTCAGGCATATGCCTCAAGAGGGGTGGTTCAAAATGCCGTCAAGGCTATCAAGAAAGCCTTTCCGGAATTTTTGGTCATCACGGATATCTGTTTGTGCGGTTACATGGATCACGGGCATTGCGGTGTGATCGAAGATCAGGTCGTCGATAATGAAAAGACACTTGCGTTATTAGGGAAGATCGCGGTTTCCCATGCCGAGGCCGGCAGTGATATCGTGGCCCCGTCCGATATGATGGACTTCAGGGTACGCCACATCCGTGAAGGTTTGGATAAGAACGGATTTTTGGATGTCGGCATTCTATCGTATGCGGTTAAATACAGTTCCTCTTTTTACGGCCCCTTTCGGGAGGCCGCAGACTCCTCACCTCAGTTTGGAGATCGTAAAACTTATCAAATGGACTACGCCAATCAGCGGGAGGCTTTAAAGGAGGCCCGGCAGGATGTGATGGAAGGGGCGGATATGATCATGGTGAAGCCGGCGCTGGCCTATTTGGATGTTATCGCTCTTCTGCGCAAAGAACTCACAACCCCTCTTGCCGCTTATAGTGTCAGCGGGGAATACTCTATGATCAAGGCCGCCGCGGCGAAGAACTGGATTAATGAAAAAGATGTCGTTCTGGAGAGTCTCACGGCTATGAAAAGGGCCGGCGCGGATATCATCATTACGTATTACGCGCGTGAAGTTTTACAATGGATCGGATGAGTATTGACCTCCGCACAAGTAATAGAATTGAACCATCGAGCGGACGGAGGTCGAGATACTGACTACCATAGTGTTTCATTACTTTTGCGGAAGTCAGTAAAAAGAATCAGGTAAGGAAATCCCATGCAAACAACCCATTCCAATAAATTTTTCACGCAAGCTCAAGAAGTGATGGTCGGCGGGGTCAACAGTCCCGTGCGCTCTTTCAACGGGGTCGGCGGCCATCCGTTGGTGATGAAATACGGCCGTGGCGCCAAGTTATTCGATTATGATAACAACGCCTTTACCGATTATTGCCTGTCTTGGGGGGCTTCGATATTAGGCCATGCGCATCGTCATGTGGTCCTGGCCGCCAAGAAGGCGGTTGAAAAAGGGGCAAGTTTTGGGACAACGACGGCGGCGGAAATTGACATCGCTAAGCATATTGTCAAATGTGTCCCGTCCATGGATTTGATCCGTTTTGTGAATTCCGGGACTGAGGCCACGATGAGCGCGATCCGGTTGGCGCGCGGTTTTACAAAAAGAGAAATGCTTGTCAAATTCGACGGATGTTATCACGGACATTTCGATGATCTCCTGACTAAGGCCGGATCCGGGGTGGCCCAGTTAAAAGAATCTTCCAGCCTCGGTATACCCAAGACCCATATCGAAAATACGTTAAGCCTTCCTTATAACAATATCGCTATGCTGGAGAAAACACTGACGCAATATAAGGATAAGATTGCCTGTGTGATTATTGAACCTGTAGCCGGCAACATGGGAGTCGTCCCGGCCACGGTGGATTTTTTAAAAGCCTTAAAGGAATTGACCAAGAAGCATAATATGGTCCTGATCTTTGATGAGATCATGACGGGTTTTCGTTTCAGTGCCGGCTGTTTTCAGTCGGAGGTCAACATCATCCCGGATATGACGTGTCTGGGGAAGATCATCGGCGGTGGATTCCCGATTGGCGCGTACGGAGGGAGAAAAGATATTATGCGGCATCTCGCGCCGCTGGGTGGCGTTTATCAGGCAGGGACATTCTCGGGAAGTCCCGTAGTGATGAAGGCCGGGCTGGCCGCGCTCAGAGTATTAACTCAGGATTTTTACCGGACGTTAAATAGTAAATGTGAAACCTTTGCCGCGTCCGCTAACAGGTACTTTGAAGAAAATGACATCGCCGTTCACTTGTCCCGGTATAAATCCATGATGAGTATCCGTTTTCGACGCGAGCAAGTATTGGACTATGAGGACGCTCTTCAGGCCGCCGGCGGAGATCGGTACGGCCGATTATTTCATCATTTATTGAAGGCCGGGATTTATTGGCCGCCGGCAGATCTTGAAGCCTTCTTCGTTTCAGGCATGCATACCAAAGCGGATTTACGAACGTTGTTAGATGAACTTAAAAAGTTTTTTAAACCTTAATTGAAAGGAATACACCCATGGCCGCGAACATCCATAAGACAGGTCTCTCGTTTTTATTAACTTTTTTTATCCTCTCGAGTGCCGGTTGTGTTCCCCTGCTTGTCGGGGCCGCGGCGGGTGTCGGCGGGGTCACGTACGTGAAAGGGGCGTTAGAGAAAAACTTTGACCATTCTGTTAAAGAGGTGCATCGGGCTACCCTGAAAGGTTTGAAAGACTTAAAGATGTTTGTCAGGGAAGAGAAAAATGATGTTCATTCGACTTTTATCAAGGCAGAATTCGATGATGGAAAGAGAGTCAAGATTCACATCAACGCCCTGACGGAACGTTCTTCGAAGATCACTATTCGTATCGGTGTCTTCGGGGATGAGACAAAATCCCAGATGCTTATAAATGCCATTCAGAAGAGATTAGGGTAGTACTGTGTCATTTTAATTGTTAATAGGGGAACACAGTACAGCACTGCGCCTTTTCTGAGAATATCTATTAACAATTAATATGACGGCGCAGTAGCAGGCGGTGTCACCCTCCTCCATTCCATTAAGAAATGAACAACCCTCTTAAAGTTATTCATATCCTTCACCCATCGACAGCGGAGATAGAAGAATTTGTTCTCGGCCTTTCGGATAAGTTAACCTCTCTGGGGATAGAATCAGCGGTTCTTCTGATATCGGAAAAGACGCGTGAGTCTGAGCTTTTCAAGAAAGCCCGGGGAAAATGTTTTACGGTTAATCGAAGATGCGGTTTTGATTTAAAAGCGTTTATCCATCTGGTTCAATTAATCCGGCGGGAGAAGGCGGCTGTTATTCATACGCATAGTTTTGAGTCTTGGGTCTTTGGATCCGTGGCGGCAAAGTGGGTCGGTTGTAAGTCGATTCATACTCTTCACTCAATTCCTCACAAACGTCTACCGGCTTCGGGGCTGATGCTTAATGAGAGAATGATTTGCGCCTCGGAAGGGATTCAAAGAAATCTTCTTCGGAGAACCGGTATACGTTTTAAGGAGATAGAAGTTATTTATGATGGTATTGAAATAGGGAAGAGCGGGATGCCCTTAAATAGAGAAGAGAACATGATGCTCCGTGCCGGGTTCGGCCTTAAGAAAGACAGTTTTGTTATCGGTAATATCGATCCCCTGACTAAAGAAAACGATCAGGCGACCTTGTTCAAGGCCTTTCATCGGTTGGTCAGAAAGGAAGTTAATGCCGAATTGGTTATAGTCGGCCAAGGGCCTTTGTTCCAGGAACTGCGCGCATTAGTTCAGGATCTTCATCTTGCCGATTCCGTAAAAATGTTTCAGGAACATAAAGAGGTGGATCGTTTGTTGGATGTCTTTGACGTTTTCGCGCGTCTCGCGTTCAGGCCGGTGGATTCCGTATGGATTTTAAAGGCGATGGCGGCAGGAAAACCTGTTGTGACGACGAACATCGCGGAGCATCGGGAAGTCGTGGTTGACGAACAGACGGGATATCTTGTCCCCTGCGGATTTCCAGAAAGGATCGAATCCGCGCTCAAAAGACTCCACGCTAATCCGGCGTTGATCGCTTCGATGGGAACCTCCGGGAGAAAACGGTTTCAAGAGAAATTTAGTTTAGACGTCGAAGCTCGTAACTATGATCGGATTTACAGGGCAATGGTACCTCAAGGATGAGCAGATTGCCCATGGTTTATAGCCGTGCGCGCCATGTGCCAGAAATTTTCTTAAGCCCTTCTCAGGGAAAAAACTTATATGGTATACTTACGCTGGAATTTCGAAAAATAAGGAAACTTTACTATGGACATCAATATCAATGCTTCAGAACGTCCGTGGGGACATTATATTAAATTCCTTCATGAGTCGGGGTTTTGGGTCAAGAGGGTGGAGGTTAATCCTGGCAAGCGTCTTAGTCTTCAAAAGCACCTGCACCGGTCGGAGAAGTGGAATATTATTAAAGGCAAAGGTTTAGTGACGCTGGATGGAAAGGATGTTGGTGTTGGGCCCGGGGCGGTCATCGATGTTCCGCTAGGCGCCATCCATCGAATTGCCAACACCGGCCATGAGAATCTTGTGTTCATAGAAGTCGCGTGCGGAGACCATCTTTCGGAAGACGACATTATTCGGTTGGAGGATGATTATAAAAGGGCCGAGTGAGTAGGAAGATTGACATGACAAGAAATTCATAGATAGTTGCTATTGTTTCTCTCTTCATTATTGTAAACGCCGCCGTATCGGTTCCACAAACACTGCCCGAGTCCAACTGGTTGTCTCGGCATTTATAATTACGATTCTTTTACAAACGATCCTGACAATCGAACCGTTATAGGGTGCAAATAGTCGGCTTTTTCTAAAATCAGTTATGTTTTTCTCAAGTGCGAAGGCAGGATCCGCATGGCTTGGCGGTACTTGCTGATGGTCCGGCGGGCGACGGGCATTCCTTTTTCTTTAAAATAGTTTTGGATGTCCTGGTCGGATAAGGGATTGACTTTATTTTCTTCTTCAATCAGCGTCTTGATTTCCTCTTTAATGCTGCGGCTAGAGATGGACTTACCGTCTTGCGTGTTCTCTGACAAGGCTTGGGAAAAAAAGAATTTCATGGGAAACAATCCTTGAGGCGTTTCCACATATTTATTATTGATCGCCCGGCAGACCGTGGACTCATTTCTTCCGATCGAATCCGCCACGTCTTTCAGGATCATGGGTTTGAGTTGGAGGGGGCCATTCTCCAGGAAATCTTTTTGATATGCCACAAGATAGTGGGTGATGTCTCGGATAGTTTGATGCCGTTGTTCAATGCTCTTGATAAAAAGAATGCCGTTCTTAACTTTTTCCCGAATAAATTCTATTTCTTCCGGAGTTCGATTGGGCTGTTTCAGCATGTTTTGATAAAAGGCATTGATGCGTAAATGGGGAATAGAATCATTATTGATGCGGACCTCGTACTCCCCCTCTGAATTCTTTGTTATCGTGACGTCGGCCCGGACATAGATATTCGTGTCGGTTGGCCTGTATTTTCGGGCCGGTCTTGGCTCCAGACTGGCAATCTCTTGCGTGATTTTCTTGACGGTAGTTAACGGTAATTTTAATTTTCGCGCGATCTCGGTGTATTTCTTGCGGCCCAATTCTTCAAGATGGTCGTTGATGACTTTGCAAATGAGATCCCGGGTGGTGTCGTTAAATTTGAAATGGGCCTGAACAGTGAGACATTCTTTGAGATCTCTGGCCGCCACGCCTAATGGCTCAAAGTTTTGAATGGTATGAAGGATCCGTTCAACAATTTCCGCGCTTTTCAGCCCGAGCATTAAGGCCGTTTCCTCGCAACTCATCCTGAAAAAACCATCCTCATCCAGATTCCCGATGATGAATTCTCCAATCTTTAGGTCCAGAAGGTCTGTGATTTCAATACGCAGTTGTTGCAAAAGATATTCTTCAAGGGGCGCGCTGCGCGTAATTTCCTTTTCTTCAGAGTCTTCTTCCTCCTGGGAAAAATAAGCGGGTTGACTGTTATCTATAGCGGAATCTTTCAGGCGTTTAAGATTTTGATTAACAAGGTCTTCGATGGGGTTTTGGGAAGTCATGGATCTGTCCTCAACGATTTCAAGCAGGGGATTTTCTTGCAGTTCCAGTTCAATGGCTGTGTTTAACTCAATCAAAGGAAGCAGAAGGATCTCAATGGACTGCTGCATGGAGGGTGCCAGAACTTGCTTTTGGATCTGAGAGGCGGTAATTTTAATTTTCATACGCAAGAAGTATACCATAACGATTCAGAGTCAACAAATATTTTATAAGCAGACGGGATGATTTTGGATATTGACCTGAAAATTGTCAAAATTATTTCCTAAAATAAGATTTCTGATCCGTTTAATGCGGTTACTTTGTAATAATGGAATATTGTATTATTGAAACGCTGATGTGATGACAAACATGAACAAGTATGTAACATGATGTTATTAATGTGGTTATATTATTGTCCTGGTATGTCCTGGACAGACATGTTCATTCTTTTAAACGTCGCCTAAGACAGGTAGTGTCTGTTAATATTTAGGTAATTATGAGGTTTCTATAACCATTTGAATTTAAACAAATTGAAGAGGTTATTTTAATAAAAATCTTTTACGGTAACTGGCATAGTATTTGCTTTAGGAGAGGGTATCGATAAATTGATGAATTTGTTCTATTGTTTTTTAACAAGATATTGATGACCGTTCAATTTGACTAAATGGGAGGAGAGGACGTGAACAACCGAATGACGATTACAGAAGTCGCGGAACTCGTTGGGATAAGCCCCAAAACGATTGTGCGATGGGAAAAGGTAGGTAAGGTTAGAAGGGCCAAGCGGGATTGGCGGGGCTGGCGTATTTATGATGAACGTGACCTGCATCATATTAAACAATTTCGCGAAACTGTTGTTGAAGTTTAAAAAAGCAAAATATTTATTGTCAACTGAATGGGGAGTTTTAAGATGAATAAGAATCATGTGGTACTAAGAGGTTTATTAGTATTATTACTGATCGGAAGTCTTGGGGCTTGGGATGACATCGATAAGGCGGAAGCCCAAAATTTCGCCAATTTGGTGCCTGAAGAAAAAGAAGAAGAACTCAGCCCGCTGAATGTCGAGGAAATATTAGAGAATGAAGGTGTTCCGCTTCTACCGCAGGCGGATTTAAACAGCGAAAGCAGTAGTAAATACACTTTAGGGATTGAGGATGTTATTCAGGTAAGCGTATTACGTCATCCTGAAGTCAGCGGGCAATATGTTATTAATGGGGAAGGCAACATCCAATATGAATTTATTGGTGACGTTCAGGTGATCGGTTTGACTAAGGATGAAATAGCAAAATTATTGGTTGAGAAATTGAGCAATTATATCATCTCTCCTGAAGTGACCGTTAAGATTGCCGGATACAATAGCAAGGTTGTTTATGTTATAGGGGAGGTGGGAAGACCAGGGAAGATTTATATGCGGGGAGACACGATCACCATCCGGGAGGCCTTGGTTCAGGCGGGATTACCTCTTTTGAGTGCCAAGGGAGGCAAGACCTTGTTGATTACCCCCAGCAGTGATGGCCATCCCCAACAAAAGAACGTCAATGTGGACAAGCTTCTTTATAAAGGGGATTTGAGAGAAAATTTAGTTATGTCACCGGGGGACACCCTGTACGTTCCGCCAACGCTCATGGCTAAGGCATTGCGCGTCATACAGCCGGTGGCGGCGCCTGTAGGGACAGCGTCCGGTCTGGGGCGGACCGTCACGACGGGGTTCTAAGAAAAGTAAGAAGTTAAATGAGATAATGATTGAAACCGGAGAAAGGAATGGATATGGGGGAGATTCAACACGGCGAAATGCTGCCGATGAATTATTTAAAAATATTTTTTAGAAGGAAGGAATTATTTATAATTCCAGCCTTTATCGGTTTGATTTTTGGGGTCTGTACCGGCCTGGTTTTGCCCAAGAAATACATTTCTTCGACGATACTGATGGTCGAAGAGGGAAAAAGCGATAACCCTCTATTTGACCAGTTGGCGGTATCATCCACCGTAGGCCAGAGAATGACGGCTATTCGGGAGTCCATGCTGGGCTGGAATAGTCTGGTTCAACTCACAAAAAGATTAAATATGGATAAGGATATCAAGACGCCTCAAGAGTTGGAATTCGCTGTTTTAGGGATCAGAAAGGATATGATGATTAGAATGAGGGGCCAAAATATCCTTGAGTTGTCTTACATCGGAGATGAGCCGGAACGGACGCGGGATGTCGTTAAGAATATTACAGAGATTTTTATCGAACGCAACATCGACATTCAGAATAAGGAAACATCGGATGCCATTGTCTTTATCGAAGAACAGTTAAAACTCTATCGGGGAAAAATCAAGTCCGCCGAGATTGCCCAGCTTAAGGATAATTTGAAGACGCTATTACTGGACTCAACGGAACAGCATCCCAGAGTCAAGGAGCTTCGTGAAGTGATCATCGCCAAAGAGGATGAATTGCGAAAGGAAAATTTAGAATACACGGAAGACGTGACTTTGGATGAACAGACGGTTAATCCCATTATCAATGATATTCGAGCGGCCTTGGATGATGTGGAAGGAACCGGGGCCAGAAAAATTTCTTTAGAAAATCCGGAAAAAGATTATTACAAAGTTTTACTTGTCGACACTCTTGATAAGGTCATGGCCCGGGACGTCGGTGTTAATAATTCTATTTATAACATGCTCCTCCAAAGGCTGGAGACCGCTAAGATCACCCAGAGACTGCAAAGTTCCAAAGAGGGAACGAAGTATACCATTCTGGATCCTCCAAGAGTTCCTCTCAGACCGGTCAGGCCCAATAAAGTCCTTGTGGCTATCGGGGGCTTGATGGTGGGATCCTTATTGGGTTTTGTGTTTGTCATTGCCACAGAGTTTTTAGACAAGTCTTTTATTGATGTGGAAGAAGCCAATCAGTTTTTTGGGGTGCCGCTTTTGGGGGCGATATCCAAAATACAGACCGAAGAGAGTGTCCGTCGCCAGAAAGAAAGGCAGGTATGGATGTATTCTCTCACCTTTGCCGCCGGTGTCGTCATTATTATCTTGACCAATGCGGTGGGAAGTTTTCTGAAGTGAGGACAAATGTACTATAAATTTTACGGTTTCACAGAACCGCCTTTTAATTTAACGCCGAACTCCAAATTCTTTTTTTCGAGCGTGAAGCACGCCGAGGCGTTAAGCACGATGATCTACGCCATTAATGAGCGGAAAGGTTTTGTGGTGATCACCGGCGATATCGGATCGGGGAAAACAACTGTTTGCCGGGCGCTGATCAATCAACTTGACCGCAAGACGCATACCGCGCTTATTACCAATACCCACATGAGCGGAAAAGATTTGCTCATGACCATTCTTGAAGACCTGGAAATTGATTATCAGCCCGGATCCAAATCAAAACTGCACTCTCAACTTAACGCGTATCTCATAGACCAGTTGCGCGGTCACAATAACGTCGTTTTGATCATTGATGAGGCGCAGAATTTAACGCCTTCTTTGCTGGAAGAAGTGCGGATGCTGTCTAATTTAGAGACGGAGAATGAAAAATTGATACAGATTATTTTTTTGGGACAACCGGAGTTGAAAAAGAAGCTCGCTCTTTCCAGGCTGGAACAGCTTCGTCAGAGGATCGCGGTTTATTTTCAGTTGACGCCTTTAGATAAAGTAGACGCGTGGGCGTATATCCTGCACCGTTTAAAAGTAGCCGGGGGCGGGGATCGGCAGTTTTTCACGGAAGGCGCCCTGGAGAGGATATACGCGTTTTCTAATGGGGTGCCGAGGTTAATTAATCAAATCTGTGACAGCGCTCTGTTATCCGGATATATTTCCGAAGTCAAATTGATCGATGAAGAGATGATTAATGAAGCGATCCTGGATTCACCGATGACGCAAATTGGGGGAAACGCCAAGGCAATCAAGGAAGAAGAAGTGAGGATGAATCATTTAGTCTAAAGCTCGTGGCTGATAGCTTGGCACTCATGGCTCCGGGCACTTACACATTAGCCCCCCTAATGGATCATAAGTGGGAAATAGATGGATGGTCATATGGTTACCCTCCTGAAGGCCTGATATCGCCACGTATGATCTTTGTTAAGTGCCCGGGGTTCTGAGTCGCGAGCTAAAGAGTTAAGAGGGAAAAATCAGAAAATTAAATTTTTTAGATTTAGGTAACACAGCACTAAGGAAATAATATGGGAAAAATTACAAACGCGTTAAAAAAGGCTGCCGAAGAACGTTTGGAGCGGATAGAAAAAATCAGCCGCTTAAAAGAACGGGAGGATTTGATCGTCAAGAAAATCGGCGAATCCAACGTTGATCCCAGTATCGTGACGTATTTTGACCCCAAGGCATTAATATCCGAGCAGTATAAAATTTTAAGAACAAATATCCTATCGATGAACAAGGGGAAACCGCCGCAAACCATTGTCATCACCAGCTCCATCCATTCAGAAGGTAAAACGGTGACGGTGATCAATTTGGCGGTCGCGCTGGCGCAGTCTGTTCAAAAACCCAAGGTCCTTTTGGTGGACGCGGACATGAGAAGAGGGCGAATGGTTAAATATTTGGGTGTTGATCACAAAGTCGGTCTCATGGAAATACTCACCGGCGCGGCAAAAGCTGAAGACGTCCTCTTTCATCTGGAATATGATAATCTCGCCTTTGTGGGTTCTGGCGGTATTCCGGAGAACCCGGCGGAGCTGTTGGCCTCGGATAAAATGAAACAATTTTTGGCTGAGATGAAGAGTGACTTCGACTATATCCTCATAGACACCCCGCCCATTATTCCGGTGACCGATGCCGGGATTGTCGGGCCCATAGCCGATGGTGTTCTGATGGTGGTGCAGGCGGGCCGTACACAGCGTGGTATTATCCGACGCGCGGAAGACCTCCTGTTTCAAACACATTCCAAGATCCTCGGCCACGTTTTGACCAATATCGAATATCACCTGCCGGAATATATTTATAGATATCTTTAAATCCGCATAAGGCAAAATGAGATACTTTATCAAAATTTTGATTTGCCGCGTTTTATTTTACTCCGGGTTACTGGACTTGTATATCCGCTTCCTTCTCCAGAGACGAAAAGACTTCACGGCGGTGATCATTAATTATCACAGTTTTGTGGATCGTCTGGATAAGGCCATGGAACTCGATCCCTGCGTCACGCACCGCATTGATGATTTCCGCAAGGAAGTGCGGTTCCTCAAGAAATATTTTGATATCTCTTCCCTGGACAGACTTGTTGAGGGCCTTAAGCGCGGAGAATTGTTCAAACGTCCGACAGTCGCGATCACGATTGATGATGGATACAAAAATAATTACGATTACCTTTTTCCAGCCATCAAAGAGTCTCAGATACCTGTGACAATCTTTCTTACCACCGACTATATCGGAACGAATGATAAAATCTGGGTTGACAGGTTGGGCAGTACTTTTTATGCGACCAGCGAACAATTTATGGAACTGACAGGTGAAGTCATAACCGGTAAACTTTCCTTAATGACTCTGGCTGAAAAGCGTCGCGCGTACATGATGACATTGAGTCAGTTGAAAGATTTGCCTATTGAATCGCGGGATGCCTATTTGGCCGAAATTGAGCGGAAGTTAGGAAAACCCGTATCTTTTAACAAACCTGATATGCTGAACTGGCAACAGGTACGTGAGATGCTCAATAATCATGTGAGTTTCGGCGCGCATACGTGCTCACACCCGATTCTAACCAGTGTTCCTGTTAGGCTAGCTAAGGAAGAGATCTCTAATTCCAAGAAAACCATTGAAGAGAAATTGGGTGTCCCTGTGAAACATTTTGCCTATCCCAATGGACGACCGCAGGATTTTAATGAGGAGTTGAGAGCGTACTGCAGGGAAATCGGTTTTGAAAGCGTTAGCACCTGTGACTATGGAGCCAACAGCCGTCCCGGGGACGTTTTTGCTTTAAAACGCATCGGTCCGCCTGTGCCCATTAGCCTGTTCGCAGTGAATTTAATAAGGGCGTTTGATGGCTCTTAGGTCTTAGCTCGTGGCTCTTGACCGAGCGGAAATGAAAGCATTAATGACCAAGTCAGAAGGATTAAACGGAAGAAGTTTGGCATGAAGGGGAACGGGTTTAACTTTGAAGATTTAGAAGTGTGGAAGAAATCAGTGGATTTTTGTACAGATATTATTGATCTTACAGAAGTCATTAATACTGACCGCAGACATTATCGTTTGGTCGAACAAATAGAATCATCAGCCGCTTCTATTTCGGCTAATATTTCAGAAGGAAAGGGACGTTATTCAAAGAAAGAATTTGTCAGGTCACTTTACGTCGCCAGAGGTTCATTATATGAGACCATTACTTTTCTGACGATATTTTATAAAAAGCAGTGGATAAATGACGTCCAGTTTAATGCCCTGAAGACCCGCGGTATTGAGATAGGCAAAATGATTTCAGGACTGGCTTCTTCTATTAAGGAAACGATTGATTAATGTTTCTATTATTTATCTTTGCGCAATCGTTTGCATATGAATTTATGAGCTAAGAGCTATGAGCCAAGAGCTAATTAAATCAAAATATCTCATCCCCACTTTTATTCTAGGAATGTCCGTAACCGGGCTTGCCGCCGCGCGCAGTTTAGGCCGTAATGGTATTAAAGTTTATGCCCTTGATCCGGATAAGGATAAACCGGGACTGCGCACGCGGTACGCTAAGTGTTTTGTCTGTCCGGACCCGCAAAAAGACCCGAAGGCCTTTATGGATTTTCTGCTGGACTTAGTGAAAACGACAGGTGCTCCGGCGGTACTGATGCCGACGAGTGATGTCTTTGTCGATTATGTCAATACTAACCGCGATCTCCTCATCGAACACTTTAAGTTCGCCATGTCCCCCAAATCGTTGATGGACCGAATCCTGGATAAAAACGGGCAGTATGATTTGGCCCGAGAGAACGGAACTCCTGTCCCTAAGACGTACCTCCCGAAAAATCTTCAGGACATCCAACAGCTTGCCGGGACATTGAATTATCCCGTTCTTTTGAAAGGTGTCAGAACCGATGCGTGGCGTCGACGTTTTGGCGATAAGAAGGCGTTTAATATCAATAACTCCAGAGAATTGGTTGAGATCTATCAGAAAATCCATGACAACGATCACATCGACCCGCTGATTCAGGAAGTGATCCAGGGGGATGACACGTGTCATTACAAAATTTGCACGTACATGAATAGCGAGAACAAACCTCTCCTGACGTTTACCTTGCAGAAGATCCGGCAGTATCCCTGCCGGTTTGGAATCGGGTCAATGGTGATGAGTGTCTGGGAACCGGAGGTGGCGCGCCTCGGATTGGAGTTTATGCAAAGGATCGGTTATCGCGGCGTGGGGTCGATTGAGTTTAAAAAAGACAAACGCGACAACCAATTGAAAATGATCGAGCTTAATCCCCGGCTTTGGGCGCAGAACAGTCTGCCAGAGGCCTGCGGGCAGAATTTTGCTTTAACGGCTTATTTGGACATCATCGGCGAGAAGGTTGAACCCCAGACCAAATTCCAGGAAGGCGTCAAATGGATCGCCTTTAAGGAAGACCGGGCCTCCTTTTACGGCTATTTAAGAACAGGGGAGATCACCTGGAAGGAATGGCTGAACAGCGTCTTGACCGGACCACGTGTCTGGGCCAACTGGAGCCTGGATGATCCCCTGCCGTTTCTCCATGAGATAAAGTTTGGGTTCTTGCCGCTTCACAAAATATGGGTGAAGGTAGTGAATAAAATAGATATTCCTCCCCATTGATGGGGGAGGTTGGGTGGGGGTGATGAGCGATGGAAGTTCCCCACGCGGGGGCGGGAATTTTAATTTCGACGGCAATAAGACATTATGAAGAACAAAAAAAATGAAGATATGCCAGTTGGAAGATTAAAACGGGTAGGTGATTTTCTTCCACCGCCCAGTGAATTAGTCCAATCGGAAAAGAACGTCAACGTAACCACTGAAATTATTCGCGACACCAATGCCTTTATTGCAATGCGTGACGAATGGAATGCGGTGCTGGCCAAAAGTGGCATCAACAACCCTTTCCTTTCCCACGAATGGCTGAGCGCCTGGTGGAAGGGGTACGGTCATGATAAGGAACTGTTCATCGTATCTTTTAAAGACGGGGAACGTTTCATCGGTTTTGTGCCTTTGATGAAATATGGGACAAAATTGACGGGAATTTCTATTCAAGCGGTTGGTTTTTTATCCAATCACTGGACACGTATGGATTTTATATTGTGTGATAAACGTCAGGAGTGTCTAAGTTTGCTGTGCGATCTTATAAAAGAATCGCGGGAGGCTTTTCTTTTAGCGCAGATGGATACCCTGGGAGAAAACTTTTCACAATTTATCGAATTATTAAAAAAGAACTGCGTGGCATTTCATGAAACGCCTAAACCCCATGCCTTTATTCCTCTGAGCGGAAGCTGGGAAGATTATTTCAATAGTCAAAGCAAGAATTTCAGGATGGACGCGCGCAGAAAGTTAAAACGATTGTCACAGGAAGGAGAAGTGACGCTTAGGCGTTCCGCGCCGGGGGACGCGAACATTATCGACAAGTTAAAGACTGTTGCCACAAACTCCTGGCAGGCAAACGATCACGTGAACATCATTTCCTCTGTGGAAGGAGAGCAATTTTACACAGAAGCCGTCAGGGAGTTGTCGGCAAAGGGATGTCTGGATATTTCAATACTTTATGCCGGGGAGAGGCCAGCGGCCTACATGGTTGGTTTAAAATATCACGAAACCTATTTCGCTTTTGATACAGCCTATGACAAGACGTTTCATCCCTATTCTCCGGGGTTGATCCTTCACAATCTGTTGATTGAACAACTTTACAAGGATGGAATACGTCGCCTGGATTTAGGGTACACCGCGAGTTATAAAAAACGATGGTCCGAAGAGATAACTTTGATGACGGATATCATCATTTACCCTGGAAATTTTAAAGGAAGAATTTTATCATTTATAAAACAATTAAAAAGAAAGATGAACAAATACAACAGGAGTGGACATGAAGAGTAGAAATATGTTTAGGGATATTTTTAAATACCGTGACCTGCTGATTATGCTTGTCCAACGTGATATCCGCGTGCGCTACAAGCAGGCGGCCATGGGGGTTTTGTGGGCTGTGTTCATGCCTATCGTGGCCGTTGCCGCTGGTATCTTGATTAAAAAGGCCATGTCCGTTGTGTCCGGTAAACCGATGGATCTGCAGGGGGTGGTTTCGATTTCTGTCAAGGTTTTGCCATGGACGTTTTTTGTCAGCGCTTTAAAGTTTTCAGTCAACAGTCTTGTTGGCAACAGCAGCCTGATAACCAAGATTTATTTTCCCCGCGAAGTCCTGCCGCTGGCCTCAATTGTGGCTTGTTTGTTTGATTTCGCGATCGCTATGGTTGTCTTAACAATTCTTCTTATATTCGCGAAAGTCGGCGTCAGCATCTATCTCTTCTGGCTTCCCGTGATTTTGTTAAGCCTTTTCTTGTTTACGGCAGGGTTAGGCTTTTTATTATCGGCCGCGAATCTCTTTTACCGAGATGTCCGCTACATTGTGGAAGTCATTCTTATGTTCGGAATATTTTTTACCCCAGTCCTTTTTCAGGCGGATATGTTCGGGGACTGGCAGACCATCCTGCTTCTCAATCCCGTCGGAAGCATCCTGGAAGCCATCAACGATGTTGTGGTGAGACAGCGCATGCCGGATCCTTTATGGTTAAGTTACGCCATGATCTGCTCCGTGCTGATGTTCTTCACCGGAATCCATGTGTTTCACAAAAAGGAACCGCTGTTTGCAGAGAATGTTTAAAGAGCCCAAGGCACCTTTAAAAATGAGGAAAACAAATGAACACTATTGAATTTAATAATGTCTGGAAAAAGTTTAAAAAGGGAGAGAAGTTTAATTCCTTGAGAGACACGATACCGAACTTTTTCAAGGGGTTATTTTTGAAGAACGATAATAGCATTGGAACTTTGGAAGACAAGGAGTTTTGGGCAGTCAAAGATGTTAATTTTCATATTAAAAAGGGAGAAGTCGTCGGAATCATTGGTCCCAATGGCGCAGGTAAAAGCACAGTCTTGAAAATACTTTCCGGTATCCATATCCCGAACAAGGGAGATATGCGTATTTATGGCCGTCTTTCGGCCCTCATTGAGGTCACGGCCGGATTCCATCCGGAACTTACTGGCCGGGAAAATGTCTATCTTAACGGGACCATCCTGGGAATGAAGAAGAAAGAAATTGATGAGCGCCTTGAAGATATTATTGAATTTTCCG
>DOGZ01000016.1 GCA_003528115.1 Candidatus Omnitrophota bacterium | reverse complement strand
GAGGGAAAGAACTTCGCGCCGTTACGGCAGATTTACTATTCCCTCATTCTGGCCAAGTGGTACAAGGAGACGATTAAAAACAGTCTGTTGTCTAAGGTGTATGTGGATAAGAATAAAATCACCGGCGTGGATTTGGAAGACCGGACCATGAAGGAACAGATCTACGACCGTTACATGAAGGCGTACAAAAAAGGCGTGTACGATTACATCAAAGAAGACTACGACGCGGCAAGCCAGGAAGTGATCCCCAGGAAGTATTTTTCCGGGGGAGAAGTCTTTCATACCATCCCGCTTAAAAGAGATCCGGCCATTCTGGCCCGGAAGATTGAGAAATTTCTAGGTAAAGGATTTGTGGCGGCCGTTACTCTGACAGCTTCAACGGTCTTGACTGCCGTAAGTTCTCCTGACCTGAGGGGACAGGCTATTGTACCCTTGGGACAAACTTCTGTGGTGAACGATGTCCCTACGGAACAAGCTAAAGATGTAATTTCTTACAACCAGGCGACCTTGGATAAATGGAGATCCCATTACACTGATAAGCAAGTCTCCTGGCCTGAGGTTTTAAAAGGTGGATTAAGCCTGATTTACGCTAAGGCCGCGCGTATTTATTATGATGAACTTCCTGAAAAGATCCGGCGTATCCAAGAAAGACAAACGAACAAACAAACACCTTCTCAATATTGGGATGAACGCTGGGAGTTATTGCGGTCCATGGCCAGGAGTGAAGAAAAGTTTCAACCATCTAAGGACGGCATGTTCGTCGGTGGATATCCCAAGGTTGTCAGTGAATATATTAATCAGTCATTGGGATCCGTGATTAGAGAAATCTTGACAAAGGACCCAAACAAGAAATTGAACATTTTGGAAATCGGCGCCGGGGACAGATTCGCAACGATTGAGCATATCGCGCAAACATACGCCGGCCATATAGACAAATTACATACCCTGGATCCAGCCAAGCCCGCGAAGCCGTTTGAAGGGAGCACCCATTTCATTGGGTTGGCCGAAGATACCGGCCTGCCGGATAATGAGTATGATCTGGTAACCATGTTTTATACCTTGAGCTATACAGACATGGATAAAACCTTAAAGGAACTTATCCGGATACTTAGGCCCGGCGGAAAGGTCATCATTGTCGACCATTCTGGTAACGCGGGTGTATTAAATAACCATTATCTTGGTTTTTATGTGGATATGCTTTCTCTCAAAACCCTGGAGCAGTTGAAATCAAACCTTAAAGCTCTTCTCAAGTCCGGGGATCTCGGACATGTTTCGCCGTTAGAATTTTCTGATTTTGACCTAAAGAAGCTGGCATATAAAGATTTCGATTTTGCTCATATTCCCGGATTCCTGCCGATGCTGGATGGTCGCAATAAATTCATCAGAGAAGAAATCGTTGAGGTGATTAACGGATCTGTTCAGGCGGAGAATCTTGATAAGAAATTAATTCAGAAGATCATGGCGAAAACGGTTCGAAGGATAAACGGCATCGTAAAATATGATGCCTACACCACGCGTGTCACGCGGAATCTCTTTGAAAATACCTTTGATGATCCGAAATCTTTGACTGAGTACATCAGAGCGCGCGGATTTGATTTGGAGTTTAATGAGGTGAAGGGATTTGCCCAGCTTCTTCCAATTTCAAAACGTGACACAATCATCTCTCCCTATGCCTGGGGCTATGTCATCAAGAATTTTAAAAAGGAGCAGTCTTTTAATGATCTTAGTCCGGAAATGAAGTTCCTTATAAGCCTCGTTGGAATCGGGTCTATTGTAGGAATATCTGTAATAATACGTTCTTTGATAGCTACGGCTAAAGACTTCAAGACTATTGATATTCTGATTAAACAACACAAAAATTTAGTAGAAGGCATAACGCCTTCTGTTGATCCATACAGATATTTAGATGAGGAGTTTTCGTTAAAACGACCGGCCGAACGTCTGCAAATTATTAATAATTTATTGATGCCAACAAATGATGAAGAGGTAAAGAAAATATTGCCCCTTCTGGACGATCCTTATCAAGAAGTGCGCGACAGATTAGTGCAAATTTTAAGGTGGGGGGTAGGAGAATTAAAAATAAGCGAAGATATGAAAAGAACAATTTACCAGGTTTTTGTAAAAATATTAAAGGATCCCAAATTCTCCAATTTAGAAAGAGGAAGAATCGCCAAGGTTTTGGGGGACAGCGGTAATAGGAAATATATTATTGAGCTTGAAGAGGCCTTGTATAAAGATACCATCGATGACAATGCCCAAGAGTTTCTTTTGACCAACGAGGATGAAATTTTTCAGGATGAAAAAGAGCTATTCATCGAAGAAAAGAAGTCAGAATATTTTTCCAAGTTTTTATCTCATGGAGACGTAATGCTTGCTTTATTCAAGTTAGGTGAGAAACAATATTTTGTTGTTTTCAAGAAACTCCTCTTCCTTGGTTATTTTATTGATAGCATCTGTGATGCTTTAGCGGAAAAGGGAAGTGTTGGGGAAATTCAGGAGGCTTTAGAAATATTAATAGACCAAATTAAAAATATCCCGAAAGGAAGCAATACATCGGAAGGACATACAGAAGAATACGAAGTGAATAGTCAATACGTGAATGTTCAAAAGGCCATTCATCAATTACAAAAAGCTTTAAAAGAGAGGGCTTCAGAAAATGGGAAACCCCCGGATAAGGCTTTATTGGTCATGTCGCCGGTGTTATTAGAGATGGATGGTAATGTGGGAAAAGAAGCAAAAACTCCAGGCGGTATCGACCTAAACACCATCGACCTCAACCGCCAGGGTTCCGGTGCGGATATCCAGTTTGATCCGGCCATGATGTCCGAGATTCTTGAGAACGGGGTAGACGGTTTCCGGCCGGTCATCATCAACTTCACGCCCATCACCAGCGTCCTGCCGCTGTTGGGGCTGGAGCCTAAAGGACGCGAAGAGTCGTATGAGGTTTCGCACCTTAATTGATTGAACAAATGAAAAGCTTATGATCAGTTTTAGAAAATGGAGTAGGAGCTTTATTCACCGTTGTCTGTCCGTGACCCTGGCATTATTTTTGTCCATCTCTCTGATTCTTGGCCCATCCGCCGGATACGCCCAGAGTGTCCCTCTGTTGAATCTCCCTGTTCCAGGCACCATGGTGAACTTAAGTCCTTCTTTTGTACCGGTATTGCTGAAGGGCATGACCATCCATCCGGAAAATCCCCTGCGGTTTGATTTCATCATCGACAGCGGCAACACGGATTTTGCCGAGGCCCAGGTTAAGAATGAATCCCAAAAACTCATCAAATACTTCCTCGCCAGCCTTACGGTTCCTAAAGATGACCTCTGGGTCAACCTTTCTCCCTACGAAAAAAACAGAATCATCCCTGACGCATTAGGCAAGACCGAACTGGGCCGGGATATGCTTGCGCAAGATTACATCCTTAAACAACTCACAGCCACGCTCATGTACCCTGAAAATGAATTGGGCGCTAAATTCTGGGAGAGGGTCTACAGCCAGGCGCAGGAAAAGTACGGCATCACAGACATCCCGATGGATACGTTTAACAAAGTCTGGATTTTGCCCGAGAGCGCCACGATTTATGAAAAAGACAAGACCGTGTATGTGGTTGAGGGGAAACTGAAGGTCATGTTGGAGGAGGATTATTTAGCTCGTAGCTCATCGCTCATAGCTCATGGAGAAAAAGGGCCACATGTTGATAGCCAGGAGCTAACAGCCAAGAGCCAAGAGCTAAAACCGGTTACCTCTATCATTCGTGAAATAATCATTCCCGAGATTGAAAAAGAAGTGAACGAGGGAAAGAACTTCGCGCCGTTAAGACAGATCTATTATTCCCTTATCCTGGCCAAGTGGTACAAGGAGACCGTTAAAAACAGCCTATTGTCCAAGGTGTATGTGGACCAAAACAAGATCACCGGTGTGAATCTGGATGATCCGGCGATGAGAGAAAAAATCTACGACCGTTACATGGAGGCGTACAAAAAAGGCGTGTACGATTACATCAAAGAAGACTACGACGCGGTAAGCCAGGAAGTGATCCCCAGGAAGTATTTCTCCGGCGGTGAGGTCTTCCACACCATCCCGCTTAAAAGAGATCCGGCCGCGCTGGTTAGTGATCTGACCACCGGCAAAGGCGCGACCATGACCGTGGATCTGGCGGTGCTGAATGAACCCAATAAGAATGCCGGTATCAAGGACAACGCTTTGTTAATTAAAGTCTATGATGAGACCAACCATCTTGTATCGAAAGAAATCACAGATTTTGACGCCGAGATAAAATCTATGTGGGAGCAAAAACGACAGGAGGGTGTTCTTAAGAATGATGTATCAAAGATTCAAAGAATGAGAATAGGAAATTTCCAGATCAGATTTAAAGAGGACAGTCCTATTAATACGGTTTTAAAGCAGCCCCTCGGAATAGTAAAGAGGGCTTTTAATGAAGCTGAATTTAATTTTAACAAAATCGCAATCATGGATCAGCGACTGTTTCAAATAGATCTCAACGGTAATGCCGCCAGAATCCATGTGGATAATGGCCCTGATTATAAGTATCATTTTCTTGTTCTTCCAGAAGCGGAAAGGAATCATTCCCAGCTCATCCAGGGGCATCATATTCTCACACTCTTAAAATTGATGCGTTTCAGTGGGAGCCCCAATCTTAAGTTCGCGCACAACTCCTGGGGCGGTGGGGCGGCGGTCAACCATTTGCATATCCATGGGATCTATTACCCTGAAGGTGTTATGCCGGTAGAAAACGCTGGGTTGGAACAAATCCGTGTTTATCCGTCAAATGTGACTGTCAACAAACTTGTTGATTATCCGGCCAAGGGATTTGTTTTTCGAGGAGAGGACATAGTAGCCCTGGCAGAGGTCTCTGGTAATTTTATTAAAACTCTTCAGGAGAAAAATATCCCTTACAATCTCTTTATCTCCCGACAAGGTATTTATGTCCTGCCGCGCCGTTTTGGTACTGTAAAAATAATGGGCCAGGAATTAATCTTTGGTTATCAGGAAATGTCCGGTGAGGTCGAATTGCCCAAGGAATTGTTTGAGAGAATAAAAGGACTTGAGGAAAAAACGGCCCGCCAAATTCTCGCGGAGGCCATCAGAGCGGCCAGTGTAGACGACGACTTTTCAAATGATCTGGCGGTGCTGACACCGGGGGAACAAGATAGGAAGACGTTTGCATCGAACCTTGAAAACGATGATGTGCCGATTGTTCTGGGTACAGGGATTGAGGAGCAGAAGAAATTATCTGAAACCATGAAAAATTTTTCCAACCTCAATTCAGATCAGGCCTTGCTGGTCGAGATCCTGGGTGGAGTCGCAGGGGCGGGTGTTGGCTTGGCAGTGTGGTATCAAATCTGGATCCGATACACGGTAAAGGGGAATTTGCACCGGTTGAAAAGTGACTCCTTTGAGGTTCGTGAAGCTGCTATACGATTTCTTGAAGATTTAAAAGATGAGCGGGTTGTTGAGCCACTTATTAAAATGTTGGACGATAATACCCACGATCCCTATGCAATTAGAGTCCTCGAAAAGTTCGGAGATGAGCGAACAACTACACTGTTAAGCGAAGCTTTAGAAGAGGCCAAAGTTCGGTTAGCAAGCATACCCCCTAAAATTAGTGAGACAATTTCAGTAGAAGATTGGGATGACGTGACAGTTGACGGCGGGGGCTTTTATATGTTTGGAAGAAAATTGGAAACAAGAATAATTCCTAATCCAGATTACGTGTCAGTTCAAACAAAAATTCTCAATCTTATATATCTTCTTGTAGTGGTAGAAATTAATAAAATATTTCATGAACGCGAACTGTTGGACAGCCCAGCGACAAAGAAGATTAAATTGTTTTCTCTCCCGGCAGGTGACACACAGTCAATCATTGCGTTGATCAAGCCTGAGATTTCTCAGAGCAAAGAGGCCATTCAAGATACGCTCTCATTTTTTTGGAAACAGGGGTACACTTTGCAAAACATGACGCTCTGGAAAGGGGAGGCGCTAAAAGAGATTATCCCGCGCCATTATGGGCTGACGGCGAAGGTGTCCGTGGAAGGCAAGAAATATCTGGACAGTGACAAGGCGGCCAAACAGGCATTTATGAGTAAATTTAACTCAAACGACGACAAATATAGGAATTTGGTTATTAAAGGCGGGCAGGAATTGATAGATGAGGGATACACTCTTGAAGAAGTATCCAAGGCATGGAGAGAAGCGAATCAGGATAAAAGCAATCCAAGTTTTCAAAAATTAAAACCTGAGGTCTACGCGGCGAAAGTGAACTTAAGAGGTCAGGAGATGTATCTGCTGAATGGGCATTATCCAGCGATGTTGGCGCATTTTACAAAGCCTGAAGCTGTGACGGTGTCGTTTGAATTGATTCCAAGGAGTAGGGAGGCGGTTCCTTTGACTCAGCTTAAGGCATCGGTAGGTCCCTCTAATATTTTTCAAGCCTCTATGGAAACTTTGAGAGGTCAATTATTCAATAAGAGAGCTGAACTTGGGATCAAGGATCTCATGGAAACAAGCGTGACGATATTGAACTGTGTCCATCTTTCCGCCTCATGGTTGGATGCTTTACGCGAGTCTACTTTGTGGGGAGGGGAACTGGAGAAACAGCCGCTGGCTCTCAAATTAAACGCGAGTGGTGTGTCTATTGAACGCCTTGAGCAACTCTTGGCTGAGAAACCTCCAGGGGTTTTTGATGGGGCAGAAGAATTAACGTCGCAAGAAGAGGTGGTTGGTTTAGTACTTAAGCAGGAAAATATAAAATCAGACGCAGGTAAGAAGGATTTTGCCTCTATTGCCCAAAAAGAACGCCTCGCTTCCACTGAAGACGTCGGCGGGATTGACATGAATTCGATCGACCTCAACCGCCAGGGCGCGGGGGCGGAGATTCAGTTTGATCCGTCGGTGATGTCGTCCATTCTTGAGAATGGGGTGGAGGGTTTCCGGCCGGTCATCATCAACTTCACGCCCATCACCAGCATCCTGCCGCTGTTGGGGCTGGAGCCTAAGGAACGCGAAGAGTCGTATGAGGTTTCCAGGTCGAATTGATTGGTTCGGTTGATTCTCACAATTATGCCTTAGATAGCATTGACATAGTATTGTTATATGCTATATTTAGCATGTAATTAGTGTGTTTATATGCTAAAGGAGGCATAATTATGAATTATTGGGATGCGAAGGTTATTCGTGAGCAGTTGGATAGGAAATTAGAGTCTTTAAAGGATTTCGCAACATCGGGTATGCCAAAACAGGGGTGGATCAGGACCATTCGCGATGCCGTAGGGTTATCAGCGCGGCAGTTAGGGGAAAAGGCCGGGATAGATCAGTCGCGGATTTCCCGCCTGGAGAATGCCGAAAAAGACGGAAGTTTAAAGCTGTCGTCTCTGCAAAAAATTGCCCAAGGCTTAAACATGAGGTTTGTGTATGGCTTTGTGGCTGAGGATTCATTGGAGCAGATGGTCCGAGCGCAGGCGAAGAAGATTGCTTTAAAACGGCTCAAACAGTTGAACGCTACGATGCGACTGGAAAAGCAGGGTATTCCCGAAGAGGAACAACAAAAGGTTCTTGGTGATATGGTCGAGAAAATATTGATTGACCAGCCGAAAGATTTCTGGGATGCGACGGATGAATGATTTTCATTCCCTGAACGGAGCTACACCGCTTGAGCCTGAGGAGATGGACGAGTTAAAGATTGGGCACATCACCACACGAGAAGAGCTGAATCGTTTTGAACAGGACAATATTCATGAAGCCCTTCAGTGGCTGGAGGGGCGGCGCCGGGTAGATATCTTGACGGAGAAATTTATCAAAACCCTGCACCAGAAAATGTTTGGAAACGTTTGGCGTTGGGCCGGGACCTTCAGGCGGTCAGGAAAGAACATCGGCGTGGATTGGGTACAAATTCCCGTTTCTCTGCATACATTACTGCAGGATGTCCGGTATTGGATCGAGCATAACACTTTCCCAACGGATGAAATTGCCGTACGCTTTCACCACCAATTAGTCTCGATCCATTTGTTTCCTAATGGGAACGGACGCCACGCGCGTCTGATGACGGATGTGCTACTCAAGGATGTCTTGAAACAAGCGCCTTTTACGTGGGATGTGATAGATATTGATGTTGAAGACGAGGTGAGAAATTTATATCTTAAAGCTTTAAGGGCGGCAGACCATGGGGACTATTCGATGTTGTTGGAATTTGTCCGCTCAAATCAGAGAAAAATATGAGGAAAAGAAACCTTCATCCTGCCGCTGTTGGGGCTGGAACCGAAAGGACGGGAAGAAAGATTCAAGGTTTCAAGAGCCTCGTACTGAATAGTTTTTGGTTCCTTGCCGGTTTTCCACAAAAAAGTGAGTATTTCATAGACGTTCAAAGACCCGGCGTGATACAATTCGACAAAATTATTCTTATTGTTTTGAGAAAGGAATCTGGATGTTGACAAAAAAGGACGTAATTCACATTCTCAAAGAGGAGCAAGGGGTTTTGAGGCAACGATTCGGAGTCAAGAGGATGGCTATATTCGGCTCATTCGCCACGGATACGGCAACCGGGGAAAGTGATGTGGATATTTTTCTTGAGTTTGAAAAACCCATCGGACTTAGATTTATGCAATTGGCGGATTATTTGGAAAGCAAGTTAAGAAAAAAGGCTGATATCTTAACCCCCGGCGGGTTGCAGGGAATAAGGATAAAAAGAATCGCGGAAGAGATACGGCGGAGTCTTGTTTATGTCTAGGAGAAGTAGTGTCGAATTTTTGCAGGATATTCTGGAAGCGGTGAAGCGGATTGGGAGATATGGGCAGGATTTGTCATATGAGAATTTTATGGAAAACATTAAGACGCAAGATGCCGTCGTCCGCAATCTGGAGATCATCGGCGAAGCCGTAAAGAATATTCCCTTTTCGCTGAGAGAAAAATATCCTGATATCCCGTGGGCAGAAATGGCTGGGATAAGGGATAGATTGATTCATCATTATTTCGGTGTCAATTTTATATTGTGTGGGACCTGGTAAATGACACGCTACCGGAATTATCCGGACGACTTCAAGAAATTATAGATGAAGAAAAGAAATAGCCTTCGGTCTTGCCAATCTTAATCTACCCTTTATTTTCCTTTAAAAAGTTTCATTCATTCCCACTTGGAGGCTGGGTTGCTTTTTGTGCATAAGCTTATGAAAGTCTCTCGTCGTGGATAAGAAAAGCGGCGATGTGTTTGGCGTAGGTGTCAAAATCGGTCAGGTTGTGTTGCAGGAAATGATGAACCCTGGCTAGATCCACTTCAGCGTATTCGTGAACCAGGATATTACGAAAGCTGGCCATCGGCATCAATTTGGCGGCGAAGTCTTCAGGAAGGATGTGCTGTTCTCCCAGGATGGAGAGTGCTTCTCTGGCCTCTTGAGGTTTTCTTAACTTCTTTTCACTGATGACCAACTCTGCTGTATCAAGCACACTTTCAATCGAGAGTTGAAGATAATGCAGGAGTGCCCCTTGCAGGGTATAGTCTTGCTGAATCTCCGTCACTGAATGTTTTTGATAACTTCTCAGATAACCGGTGTACTCCCGCAATTTTTCCAGTTTATGATTGATGGAAATCCGGCTGATCATCAAAGGCCACCTTTAGCGATATTTTCAAGATTTAACTGGATATGCCGCTGGTCATAATACTGGCGGTCAAAAAAAAGACTCATGCTCTTGGCCTCAAAGTGAATGCGGGCAGATGCGTTTTTTTCATCGAGAATGATGCCTTGATAGATAACGCTGTACCGCAGCGCCAGAGGGCTGTCATTAAGGACAATAAGGTCAATGTTGTCGGCATGTAAAATACTACTGATCTCGCCCATCAGTTTGAGACGCGAGTCGAACCTTTGATCCGCTGAAAGATCCTCTTTTAGATAGACAGCTACATCTAAATCGCTTGAAGGCCCGCCTGTTCCTTTGGCGAGAGAGCCAAAAATATAGGCAAAAAGAACAACATCTCTTTGAGAGAAGAAGGCCGTTAATTTCTGGGTCAGTTCAGGCAGGGACAGATTTGTCATTTTTTAAACATCGTTTAAATTTAGAACAAGGTATGGTTTCATTTGGTTTGAATTTTAACATAGAGTCCTGAATAAAACATAACAAATTCTTACGTTCCTGATTTCTTCCTTTCCATGAACGTCGTCTCATTGCGTAAAGACAATATCATCGAGATAAATGGTAGCGCCGTCGGGGTTTTCCTTGGCCTTAGCGGTCACATTAAAGCCTCCGATAATGTGCGACAAGTCTTTGCCGGCCAGATTAATTTGATACTGTTTCCATCGGGGTGTTAATACCACTTCCAGGACCGCGGTATCCGAATCCCCATGTTTGGGCCCGACGATACCCCCCACACGAAAAATCATTTTCTCTCCACCATTTTGTCCCCGGGCGAAAAAAGTAAGCCTTCCCATGCCTTTGAGATGATGGCGTCCCTCCAGCGCGCCCCAATTATTGACCGGATATTGCCAGTAAATTCCAGCCCATCCGTTGCTGTAGGACATCTTGGCATTGTAATGGACTTTCACGCAGGTTTTTCCGCTGTAAGGATTCTCGGTTGATGCGGAATTAAACGCAAGATCCTTGACATCGCCCATCCAGCCGCTCGCCATAAACCATCTGAAGAAATTGTCATGATAAAGAGATAATTCGTCGGTGTTCCCTTGGGCCGAAGGTATTCCCGCAAACAAGAGGCAGGCCACCAAAAGCAATTTTTTAAGGATCCTATTTCGTTTCATGATGCTCACCCCCTAATCCCTGAATTTTGTGAATTATTTTAAAATTTCTCACTCCTATTTCTCTTCCCATCTTTATTATACTGCCATCGAAGTTTAATCAACAGGGATGATTGCAGGGAATGGGCCGCGCATGAACCCTCTTCCTTAGTAAAGTTTTAAACGGATATTCCCGCCGTGGCTTGGGTCAGGATATCCCGGGCCAGGGCCTTGCCGATTTGTTTGATTCCGGCGAGTTCATCAAGCGAGGTGTGTTTTAAAGCCGAGAGATTTTTAAATCCGTGGTCAAAGAGGCTGCGCGCCCGGACACGGCCGACGCCTTTAAGCCGGACAAGATCCAGAAGTTCTTCCTTGATGCCGTAACGTAGGCGGGTGCTGAGGTTTTCCAGTTGAAAGGTGAGGGTTTTTTTTCGGAAAAGTCCGGCGATCAGGCCCGCGGCGTGCAGGAGCCATTGGCCGGATTCGACATGACGGTACACATCCCCCGGTCCTACGCCGAATTTTTCGCAGAGATCTTCTTCCCGGTCTTCTTCAATCCATTGCAGGAGCATCCAGGTTGTTTTGAGCGAGGAAAGATAGGCGGAGTAATCTTCAATAGCCCCGCAATTCTCCGGTGTCAAGAGAAGATCCTCCCGGGTATGCGAGGCAAAGGCCTCCAAACCTTCCATATCTTTTTTTCCGACATTAAGGGCCGGTCCATCAGGGCAGCAGCAGATCAGATGAAGCGTTCCGATGGGGGAGAAGGGTTTATCGGCAGTGATCAGATGAAGTCCGTCGCGCAGGGTAATGCTGGAAACGGGATCGATGTAAAGACGGCTTGTCAGACTTCCGAAAGGGGTGGCAAAAAATCGATACCCGCTTTTTTCAATGAACCCTTCGCGGTGCAGGAACTCAAAGATGTTGCCAATGAGATCCAGTAGGTTCAAGACGAGTTTTTGGTGATGCAAGAATGTGTGGGTAATAAAATCAAACATGCCCTGGACGTCGTGGACATATCCGCCTGCGATCGAAGCCAGGATGTGGGCGCGCAGGGCGGCTTCATCTCCCAGTTTGGAGGTGACCGGTTCGGGTTGGGCGTGGATATATCTTTCAAAGAGGGTTTCGGTTTCGCTGAGCGTTTTGGCGATGAGCACGGCCTCGCCGTATGTGTCGTATTGCGGACGTCCGGCGCGGCCGGCGCATTGCTTGTATTCGGACGTGGGGATGTAGGCTGAGCCAATGCCGTTTTCAAACCGTTTGCAGTCGCGGATGATCGCGCGCCGTGCCGGCAGGTTCACCCCGGCGGCCAGCGTTGGGGTGCAGCCGATGACCTTGATGAGATTGGCCTTAAAGTTCATTTCAATAAGTTCCCGTTGATGCGGTTTAAGTCCGGCGTGATGGAAGGCGGCGCCATGCGTGATAACGTCGGCTAATTTTTGGCACATCTTGGTGGCATCGGATTTGGGTCCAAGGATTTTCTGGGAGAGCTGGGCCAGGCGCTCTCTTTCTTCCGGCGTCAGTGTCTTGGCCACGCTGGAACAGACTTCCCGGCTGACCGCCTGGGCCGAACGCCGGGAATTCACAAAGATCAGGACCTGCCCTTTGCCGCGCAGGGTGTCCAGCGTCAGCTTGCTGACATCATCGGGCGCGTCCTCGGTGATGAGGCGGGTCCCGTCATGATCGAACCGGATGCGTTCATTGAAATACACCCCTTCCTTCAGCGGAATGGGCCGCCAGGGACTGACGACAAGTTCGGCGTTGAGCCAGGCCGCCATTTCCTGCGCGTTGCGTACCGTGGCGCTCAAGGCCAGGAGTTGGACGCTGGGGTTCAGTTGTTTAATACGGGCGGTCAGGATTTCCAGGGTCGGCCCGCGGGAGCCGTCATTGATAAAATGGATTTCATCCAGAACAACCACGGATAAGGCGTCAATCAGCCATTTGGCCCTTGAGCGCAGAAGCGAATCGACTTTCTCGGCGGTGGCCACAATGATGCTGTAACGGTTGAGGTGCGCGCTCGGCGAGTCGATATCGCCGATCGCCAGGCCGACCTCGATACCCAGTGGACCATATTGATCCTTGAATTCATTGTATTTCTCACTGGCCAGGGCCTTGAGAGGCGCGATGTACAGACACCGTCCTTTGTGATGGACGATGGAGGAGAGCATGCATAATTCCGCGATCAGCGTTTTTCCGGCCGCCGTGGGCACGGACATCAGGAGGCTATTGCCGTTTAGGACACCCTTTTTGATGGCCTCGGCCTGAGGCGGATAAAGGTCGGTGAACCCTTTGGCCAGGAAAATTTGTTTGATCGCGTCCGGAAAGCGGTACTCTTCAAGAACTTTTTGAATTTTCATGATGGTTTTTTCTAACATAAATCAAAGGCGCCGTCAAACGCTTAATGCGCTTAATGCGCGAATCCTCGCCTATCGAAGGGGATGAAATTTTAAGGAGAACTCACGCTAAATACGAGATTTTAATGAGATTTTATAGAGAAATCATCTTGTATTTAAGGGCAATCCATGTATGATTTAGACTGAGTTAAGAAAAGGGTTGCCATGAAGATCGTGATTCAGAGGGTTAAACAGGCAGAGGTCGAGGTTCATTCCAAGGTCGTCGGAAAAATATCTAAAGGGTTATTGATTTTTTTAGGCGTCGGCCAGGAGGATACACCGGCAGAGGCGGATTATTTTGCCGGAAAAATTGTTCAATTAAGAATGTTTGAGGATGACAACGGCAAAATGAACCTTTCGGCGTTAGAAACCGGGGCCGAGCTTTTAGTCGTCTCGCAGTTTACCCTTTACGGAGACTGCCAAAAAGGCCGCCGGCCGTCCTTTGATCAGGCCGCCGAGCCTAAAAAAGCGGAGACGCTGTATCATTATTTTGTTGAGCAGTTACGCAAGCATCCTTTAAAAGTCGAGACAGGGCAGTTTCAGGCCATGATGGATGTCAAGCTCGTGAATGACGGGCCGGTCACGTTTATTTTGGAGAGCGCGCCATTGAAAGAAAAGCCGCGGGGGCGCAAGATTCACGGAGCAAGTCACGCGTCATGAGACTGATCGACACGCACGCTCATTTGGATCATGTGCAAAATCTTGAGGCGGCGCTGGAACGGGCCGCGCAGGCCGGTGTGGAAGGAATTGTCGCGGTCAGCACCAACTTAGCCGCCTCCCGGAGAAATCTTGAGATCAAAAAGACTTATCCAAACCCGAGGCTTTATCTCGCCATGGGGATTCATCCCTCCGACGCGGATGGGCAGGAACTGGAAGAGTGCGTGGATTTAATACGCGCGCATGTTGACGATCTGGCGGCCATCGGCGAGATCGGCCTGGATTTCTGGTACAAGGACGTGAAGAAAGAGGAAGGCAGGAAAGACGAACAGCGCAGGGTCTTTGAGACTCTGCTGGATCTGGCCCAAGAACTAAACCTGCCGGTGGTGGTTCATTCCCGGGGGGCATGGCAGGAATGCTACGCCATGGTCAAAGAAAGGCGTTTGAAAAAGGCGGTTTTCCACTGGTACAGCGGGCCGTTGGACGTTCTGGACAAGATTTTGGCGAAAGGTTATTACATCTCGGCCACGCCGAGTCTGGCGTACAGCTCTCAATTGCGTGAGGCCGTCAGCCATGCCCCGGTGGAACAAACATTGATTGAGACAGATTGTCCGGTGTATTACCGTTCCTTGGAACCGTCTCAGGATCAAAAGGGTGAGGCCTCGGAGGGTTTTCAGGCGGAACCCAAAGACGTTTTTAAGACATTACAAGCTTATTGCGCTTTGAAGAAGATGGAGGAAGAGGCGGCGGCGGAAATTCTTAACAGGAACGCGCGGGAGTTGTTTGGGATAGAAGGATAAAGGATAAAGGATAAAGGGATGAAGGAGAGGCACATGAAAAAAATAAGTATTATTATTCTTTGTTTGCTGGTTTTCCTGGGTGCCGGCCTGGGGGTTTATTTCTATTCGCAAAAAGGCAAATTAGCCGTCGAGGATGTCTTGGCGGAGGGGCCGCTGGCCTACATCCATTTTTCCGACATTCAAAAGAATTTGAAGGAAATTGCCGCGTCTCCCGTCTGGCAGAGCCTTAGCGGTCTTAATTACGACCGTCTCCTGAGCTCGGGGCAAATAAGTCAGGAACAAAGGGAATTCATTGAATCGGCCAAGGCACGGTTTATGGACGTCACGACGCATCCGCTGTTTCAAAAAGTTTTCGGTCAGGAAGTCGCGCTCGCGGTTTATCCCGCGGATATTGATCTCATCAGCTTATCCAGCATGGACATCAGTTCATTAGCCGGTTTTATGGAAAAGGCCTTGTCCAGTATTGTGCTGATTGCCCGTATTCCGCCGGATGTTCAAATGGCTGAGCTCTTCACGGGGGTGGTCCGTCAATACGGCGCGGACGTGACTACCGAGACCCTGGATTACCGTAAACAGAAGATTCATATTATTCATTTTCAGAGCCTGAACATGAAGGTGGCGTACGTTCGTGTTAAAGATCTATTGATCCTGGGGGTGGGAGAAAAGGCGGCCAGGATGAGTTTGGATGTGTTGGGTAAAGATAAGCCTGCTTTGACCGGTGACCCTCTTTTTAAACAGGCCCGGACGGCGTTTATCGACGCCGGCGGGATGACAGGGTATTGGAACTTGGAAAAATTCTTTGCCCTGCTCAAAGAGCAAGCGAGCGCGTTCACGAGTTTAGCTTCTCAGGAAAAGGGAACGGAGCGCCTGGATGACCCGGTTCAGGATGTTTTAGACGCCAATGCCGGATTTAAGACCGGCAGTTTCTCGGTTAAACTGGGCGCCCTGACAAGATTGCAAACAGCGATATTTTTTAACCGTCAGGAAATGAGCGCAGACGTGGCCAGGTTTTATGACACGTGCGCGCCTGTCGAAAATAAAACGATCCTCTTTGTTCCCAAAGAGACGATTGGCTATCATTGGGGGACTTGTCTGGATCTGGGTTTCTTCTGGAAACAAATCAAGAAAGAGATTGCCAGGATAGAAGATCAGTCCGAAAAATATACGGCGCAGGACCGCCTGGACGCTGTGGAGGAATTTCTCGGGTTGAAGATTGAGGAAGACCTCCTTCCGGCGATTGGAAACGAGTTCGGAGGATTCCTGACAGGCATCCAGTCGGGAGGGATGTTCCCCATTCCGAAATTATTACTCTTTCTCAAAGTGGAGGACAAAAACACGATCGATGACTTATTGGCCAATGTGACGGAAAATCCGTTCTTTGTGTTAAAAGAGGACACGTATGCCGGGATTCCCATCCGGTATATGTCTTTGCCGTTTGGGGAAGATCTCCAGCCCGCCTATGCCTATGTGGACAATTATCTCCTTGTTTCCATCAATCGTCCATTACTCAAAGAGGCTATGGATACGCGCCAGGACAAATCCCGTTCGTTATTAGCGAGTGAATCTTTTAGAAGTGTTCACGACGGGGGCACCGATAAGAATATCAACATCCAGTTCTTTAAAACGGATGATCTGCTGCAACAACTTGAAGAAACCTTCGGCTGGGCGAATAATTGGGTTTCAACGACCGATAAAAGCAAACTGGCTTTTAAAGCCGGGGCGGAAAAACGCCTCGCGGATACCAAGAACGGCGTACCTCTCCAAGAAGGGGAACTCAAGGACATGCAAGTCCGGGTCGATGCCTTGGATAAACAAATCGCTGAGTTGGGGGCGCAGGGATTACCCAAAGACGACAAGGAAAAGGAGCTCCAGAGTTTGAAGGAAGAAATGGACAATAAACAAAAGGATCTTGTGGCCGCGCGGGAACAGGTTGCTGAATTGGAAGAGGTTATTCAAGGTTATGAAAAACATACGAAAGACGCGGCGCAGCGTCAGATGCTTTTGGATGATCTGGTTTATCCTCTGTTCAAGGGGCTCCGGTCAATCAAAGCCGTGGGCGCTCAAACGACTGTTGATGAAGGCTCCATGAGGACCACCGTGCTTTTTAAGACGGGAGAGTAGTACCGGGCCTAAATTATTTACAGAAGACCACAGGACAATACTTCTAAAAAAGGAAGCGGATTGAAGCCGACCACAAGAAATTTCCAAATATTTTTCCTGTTCGTTGTCTGTCTCTCCTTTACTGGCTGCTCTCTTCTCCAAGTTCCGGTCACGCTCGCTAAAATTCCCTTTACAATTCTGGGAGAGACTTTGAAATTCGCGAGCAAACTCCCTAAACCTCCGCCGGGAGTGTTTTTTTGAAATGAAGTAAAAAAGGGCAGGATAACGCTCAAATGCGTAATAAAGAAGTCGCAGATTTATTTAACCGCATGGGAACGCTCCTTGAGATCAAAGGGGAGATTGTCTTTAAGATCCGCGCGTATTACAAGGCCGCCGAGACGATTTTGAATCTTTCCGAAGACATTGAGACCCTCAAGAAGGAGGACCGCCTTTCGGAAGTCTCCGGCATCGGAAAGACGTTGCAGGAAAAAATTGTTCAGTATCTGGAGACAGGGAAGCTTGAGGCGTATGAGACCTTGATTCAGGAGATTCCCGAGGGACTGCTGGAGGTCGTTGGGGTCCCTTCGGTTGGGCCTAAGAAAACTAAATTGTTTTTTGAAAAGTTAAATGTTCGAGACCTGGCAGGGTTACGTGAGGCGGTGGAAGGCGGGAAATTGATCGGACTTCCCGGGATCAAAGAAAAAACCATTGAAAATATCGCGCGCGGCATCCGGATTGTCCGGCAAGGGCGGGAGCGGATGGATTTAGGCACAGCGACAGAAATAGCGGAGAAATTTGTCCGTGCCTTAAAAAAAATACCGGAGGTCCGGGAGATCGCGGTGGCCGGCAGTTTACGGCGGGGCTGTGAGAGTGTCCGGGATATCGACATCCTGGTGGATTCTGTCTCTCCGGGAAAAATCATGGACGTGTTTGTTCATCTGCCGGAGGTTAAAAGTATTAATGCCCACGGCGAGACAAAGTCTTCAGTCCTGACGCGCGAGAATGTCCAGGTGGATTTGAGGGTCGTTGAGTCCGGGAGTTTCGGGGCCGCGCTGTTGTATTTCACCGGTTCAAAGAATTTTAACGTGAAGCTGCGTCAGATCGCCATCAAGAAAGAGATGAAGGTCAATGAGTACGGTATTTTCTCCGTGAAAGGAACAACGGAACAACGGCTGGCGGGCGAGACGGAAGAAGAGTGTCTGCGGGCGTTAGGGTTTCCGTATATCCCGCCGGAACTTCGTGAGGACATCGGCGCGGAAGACATATTTAGCGGAAAGAAAATCCCCAGGCTGATTGATCTGAAAGACATCCAGGGGGATCTGCATATCCATTCGACTTGGTCCGACGGGCACAATACGATCGAGGAGATGGCCCGGGCCGCGATCGGGCGGGGGTATCGTTATGTTGTGATCAGCGACCATTCTCCCCGTTTAAAGGTCGCGAGGGGTGTCTCCGTGGAGGATCTCAAGAAAAAAAAGAAAGAAATCGACGCCTTGAATAAAAGGTTAAAAAATTTTCGGATTTTGTTCGGCACGGAAGTTGAGATAGACACAGAGGGGAATTTAGATTACAATACCGCCGCTTTAAGCGAGTTTGATGTTGTCATCGCGGCCATTCACAGCGGGTTTGAAGAGACTGCGGAGCAATTGACCCAACGTCTTGTTAAAGCCTGCCGGAGCAAATATGTGAACGTCCTCGCGCATCCCACGGGTGTCCATCTGGGGAAGAGAGAGCCGTCACCGATTGATTTGAGGCAGGTCTGCCGGGCCGCGGTGGATCATCAGGTGTGTCTGGAGATTAATGCCTTTCCGGTGCGGCTGGATTTGAATTCCTCCAACGCGCATTATGCCAAGAGCCAGGGGGTCAAATTCGTGATCAACTCCGACGCGCATAAGATCGAACATTTGGATTATATAAAATTCGGCGTGACCATCGCTCGCCGCGGCTGGCTTCAAAAAGAAGACGTCCTGAACACCCTGCCGGTCGAACAGTTGCTGGCTTTTGTGAAGGAAAAGAGATCAAGGTCATGAGTTTCAAGGTCGTTAATAAATTAATTCTGGCTAAAGATATCAAACGTCTGGATATCCTGGCGCCGAACATCGCGCGGAAATTTCAACCCGGGCATTATGTGAGCGTCTGTCCCGAAGAGGGGGATGAACGTGTGCCTTTATCCGTGATTGACGCGGATCCCGTCAAGGGCACGATTTCTCTGATTTTCTTGGAAGAGGGACAGACAACCACGAAGCTGGGAACTGTCGCGATCGGCGAATCTGTTTTCTCGGTGTTGGGGCCGCTGGGCGTTCCGGCCAGGATAGAAAAAACGGGCACGGTCGTCTGCATTGCCACGGGAATTTGGACAGCCCAGATTTTGCCGATTTGCCGGGGTTACAGAAAGACAGGTAATAAGGTCATTGGAATTATCGGTGCCAAGACCAAAAAGACGCTCATGCTCGAGGCCCAGATGCGGTTGTCCTGCAATACAATTTACATGACAACCAATGACGGTTCCTACGAGCGCCGGGGATTGGCCACGGATGTCCTTCGTGAATTTATCAGCAAGAATGAAGTCAATCTTGTGTACGCGATCGGTTCCGCTGATATGATGCAGGCCGTCTGCGGTCTCACCAGGGACAAGAATATCCCCACCCGGGTCCAGTTGAGCCCCGTCATGGTGGACTGCATGGGGATGTGCGGTTCCTGCCGCGTCAAGGTCGGTGGGAAGACCGTGCTGGCGTGTATCGACGGACCTGAATTTGACGGTCACAAGGTAGACTTTGAAGATTTTCATATTCGTATTAAGTCTTTTGAGGAGCTCGATGAATGGCGCAGCCGCAAGTCACAACTCAATCCAAAGAAAAACGAATCAAAAACTTTAACGAAGTTTCTCTCGGATTTTCTAAAAAACTAGCCTCGGAAGAGGCTAGACGCTGTCCGCAGTGCCCGGATCCGGTTTGTGTGAAGGACTGTCCTCTGGGCATCGACATTCCCGCCTTTATCCGTTTTCTGCGTGAAGGACATGTGGCGTCGGCGTACGACAAGATTAAGGAAAAAAATCCTTTGCCGTCTATTTGCGGACGTGTCTGTTCAGCGCCGTGTGAGGTTGCCTGTGTTTTAAAAGAAGAGGGCGGGGTCGTTATTGCCATCCGGGCCTTGGAGCGGCACTCAGCGGATTATGGAAAGTCGCGCGCGGCTAAACGAGAGTCCCAATATAACGGCAAGAAGATCGCGGTGGTTGGTTCCGGGCCGTCAGGGTTAAGCTCCTCGGTAGATTTGACCCGGCGGGGATACGCGGTCACTATTTTTGAGGCCCTGGATAAGCCGGGCGGGGTGTTAAGGTACGGGATCCCTGAATTCCGTTTGCCCAGGAAAATATTAGACAGCGAAATCAATGACATCAAAACTCTGGGGGTGAAGATCGAGACGAATTTCTTTATCGGACAGACCGCGACGCTGGGGGAGTTGTTCAAAGAAGGTTTCGCGGCAGTTTTAATAGCGACGGGCGCGGGGATCCCGAAATTCATGGATATCCCGGGAACGCATTGGGGCGGCGTTTATTATGGGGAAGAGTTTTTGATGCGCTTGAATTTGATGAGGCCGGGGGTTTTTTCCCGGCAATCCCCGAATTTTGCCCTTGGCGAACATGTGGCGGTGATTGGTTCAGGGAATACGGCGCTGGATTGCGCCCGGGTCTGCCGACGATATGGGCGAAAGGTCACCCTGCTTTTCCGTCGATCGGAAGTGGAGATGCTGGTGCGGGCGGAAGAAAGAGGATACGCCAGGGAGGAAGGAATTCAGTTCGAGCCGCTGGTCCGTCCGGTGGAAATTCTCGCGGATCAGCATCACTTTGTCAACGGGCTTAAGTGCGTTCGCATGGATTACGCGGACGCGGATGTCGTGGGCCAATGGGAGCTCGCGCCGGTGCCGGATTCTGAATTTGTCCTGGATGTCGATACCGTCATTTGCGCGATTGGACATAAACCCAATGCGCTCATCAGCCACTTTGATCCCGCTCTCAAAATAAATAAAGACGGCACCCTCAAGGTCGACGGGGAAAGCGGGTTGACCACCATTCCCGGGGTCTTTGCCTGCGGGAACGTGGTGTCGAATGCCGGTCCGCTGGTCGCGGCCATGGCTTCGGGGATCGAGGCGGCGCAACGGATTGATGCCTATGTGAAGAAGTAAGATGGAATGCCAGCGCGTGGATGCGGACGGCCTTTGATCGCGGTTAATTTTTTAACAGGCGCGCTGTCCGATGAGGGATTTTTCACTAACGCGGTGCCGGCCTTTAACTGTTCGGAAATTTGACGTTTGGACCAATGACCGTTCAGGGTTTTCTTCTCAAGAAATTTTCTTTTGCCGTCGGTATTAATGGACAAGAGAAGCCGCTGCTTACTCCAGTCCAATTTCACCTCCGGAGGTGAAATTTGGTTTTTTTTGAGGGAAGAGGTAATAAGGATAAAGGAAAAAGGAATAAGGGTAGAGGGATGAAGGGAGTTACGCAGGAAAGAATAACCGTTGATCGGATTAAGGCCAAAAAGAAATCCGGGGAGAAGATTACCATGCTCACGGCGTATGATTATCCCCTGGCCTCTCTTGTGGATCAGGCGGGGATTGATATTATTTTGGTGGGTGATTCTCTGGCCAATGTTGTCCTGGGACTGGAATCCACCAAAGAGGTGGGAATGGCCGAGATGATTCACCACGCCCGGGCTGTCAGCCGGGCCGTTAAGAACGCTCTGGTGGTGGGAGATATGCCTTTTGAGGCGTATCAGACAGACACCTCAAGGGCGGCGGCCAATGCCGGGAGATTTATTGAGGAAGGCGGATGCCAGGCGGTTAAGCTGGAATGGTTTGATCATTGTCTTGAGGTTGTTTCTTGCGTCGCCAAGGCGGGCATTCCGGTGATGGGCCATGTGGGATTAACGCCGCAAACCGCGGATAAGCTGGGCGGATACAGAGTCCAGGGGAAAGACGCGGCCTCGGCGCGAAAGATTATTGACCATGCCCGTGCCCTTGAGGAACAGGGGTGTTTTTGTGTGGTTTTGGAGTGCGTCCCGAGCCAAGTGGCGGAGGCGATTACGAAGCGTTTATCGATTCCTACCATCGGCATCGGTGCCGGTCGGAATTGCGACGGTCAGGTCCTGGTGACGCCTGATCTTTTAGGGTTTTCGGACCAGCACAAGCCGAAATTTGTCAAACAGTACGTGGATGTCCGCGCCCTCATTTTAGAAGGCCTGCGTCATTTTCGTGATGATGTCACCCAGGGCCTTTTCCCGGATGAGGCCCACAGCTACCGTATGGATCCCGACGAAGTTAAGAAATTATACTGACTTGCCATGAAATTGAAGGAACATCTCAAACAATTCAACCGGTCGCTCGGCCGTTACGCGCTTGTCTCGACACGATGGATCATTTCTAAACTGCCGTACGCGGCCTTTCGTTTGTTTTCCAGTGTTTTCATCGCCGTCGGCCGTCCTTTTATCAAGAAGAAACAAAGGCTGGCCATGGAGAGTCTCCACATTGCCTTCGGAAAAGAAAAAGATGAGGCGGAGATCCGGAAAATCGCCAGCGCGTGTTTCAATAATTTTGGCCGGGGGATGATCGACCTGATCTATTTCATTGACCGGCCGCGCAAGATCAGTGAATGCGTTTCTATCGAGGGCAAAGAACATCTCGATAAAGCCCTGGCGGCGGGGAACGGAGCGATCCTGGTCAGCGCGCATTTTGGTAACTTTATTCTGATGTATATGGGGATCCTTCAGGCCGGCTACAAGACCAACGTCATCATGCGCCGGACAAGGGATCAGACCTTCGAGAGCTATATTTCGGGTTTCAGAAACGAACAAGGATTAAAAACGATTTACGATCTCCCGCCGAGACAATGCGTTCAGCAGTCGATCAAAGCCCTGCGGCATAATGAAGTGCTGTTTATTCTCCTGGATCAGAATTACGGTACGGACGGGAGGGTTTTTGTGGATTTTTTTGGTCAAAAAGCCGCCACCGCTTCCGGCCCGGTGGTTTTTTCTAAAAGAACGCAGTCGCCCATCCTCCCCGTTTTTATTATGCGGGAGGGCGGAGACCGTCATAAAATTACGATTGACCCGCCTGTTCCTTTGGAAAAAGGCCGTGATGAACAGGAAGAGATTCTTCTGAATGTGGCCAAGCTGACCCAATTGATTGAGGCGCGTATCCGTCAGCATCCGCATGAATGGGGCGGATGGATGCATAAACGCTGGAAGAGCCGCACCCGCGCCGAGCAAATCATTATTGATCGGATGAATGAAGTCAGAAAAAGAAAAGAAAAGATAAAAAAAGGACGATGGATCAAAACGCTCAGGCGCAAGGGGATTCTGAAAAGAAAGAAAACCAGGCAAAGGGCGGCATCCTAACGGACATTAAACGGACATTTCTATTTTGGCTTGACATTAAAAAGATTACTCCTTGCTTTTTAGGAGGCTTTTAGATAAAATACGCCTCCCATGCAAAAAAATAATTTAATGGAAAAAATAGTTTCTCTCTGTAAACGACGAGGATTTATTTTCCCATCATCTGAAATTTATGGTGGTTTATCCAGCTCTTGGGATTACGGCCCTCTGGGGGCCGAGTTAAAACGGAATGTCAAATCCGCTTGGTGGAACGCGGTTGTCCACAGCCGTGACGATTTGGTTGGACTTGACGCCAGTATCCTGATGCACGCGCAGACCTGGAAAGCCTCTGGGCACACCGATAATTTCCATGATGTCCTGGTGGATTGCAAGAACTGTAAAAAAAGATTCCGCAAAGACCACATCGGAGAGACCTGCCCTTCCTGCGGCGCTAATGATTTCACGGAAGGCCGCGCGTTCAATCTCATGTTTAGAACGCATCTGGGCGCGGTGGAAGATGACGGCGGGCTGGTGTATCTGCGGCCGGAGACCGCTCAGGGTATTTTTGTCAATTTTAATAATGTCCTCGACGCCACGCATCGTCGCCTGCCTTTCGGTATCGCTCAAATCGGGAAATCCTTCCGTAACGAAATCACACCGGGAAATTTTACCTTCCGCATGCGGGAATTTGAGCAAATGGAGATTGAATACTTTACTCGTCCGCAGGAGGCCGAGGAGTGCTATCGGACATGGATCAAGGATCGTTTTCAATGGTATATCGATTTAGGGATCAAGAAGGAGAATCTCCGCGTGCGTGAACACCCCAAAGGGGAACTGGCCCATTACGCGCAAGGCTGCAGTGATATCGAGTATCAATTTCCTTTTGGGTGGTCGGAGCTGGAAGGGATTGCCAACCGGACGGATTTTGACTTGAAACAACACGCCCAATTTTCCGGAGCGGATTTGCGCTATCATGATCAGATCACAATGGAGAAAATTTTCCCTTATGTCATTGAACCCTCCGGAGGAGTCGACCGCGCCACGTTGGCCTTTCTCGTGGATGCCTATGATGAAGAGGAAGTGGAAGGGCGGACAAGAGTTGTCCTGAGGCTGGGGAAAGAGTTGGCCCCCATCAAGGTCGCGGTCTTGCCGTTATTAAAAAAGAACAGCGATATCGTTACTTTAGCGAAACAAATTAAAAAAGATTTGCAAAAAAATTTTGTTTGTGTATATGATGATACGGCCGCAATCGGTAAATTGTATCGAAGACAAGACGAGGTTGGAACATTTTATTGCGTGACTGTCGATGTACAGTCTCTGGAGGACCGGCAGGTGACGGTTCGGGAGAGGGACACCATGCGACAGGACCGCATACCTGTCGAAAATCTAAAAAAATATTTATCAGATAAATTATTTTAAAGTAGAGTCTCTTGGAGACCTTATAACGGGGACGTAAAAAACGTTTCCGTGAACCAGCTTCCAGTGGTATCAGCATTGAAAAAGAAAGGGTAGGAAAACATGTTAAAGAAGTATGTTTATTCTTTCGGTGGTGGTAAGGCCGACGGTAAGGCGGATATGAAAAATCTTCTGGGTGGTAAGGGCGCTAATTTGGCCGAGATGGCCGGGCATAAGGATCTGCGTCTTCCTGTTCCGCCCGGATTTACGATCACCACCGAGGTCTGTGTCTACTTCTATAATAATAAGAAGAAATATCCTGCCGGGTTGAAGGAAGAAGTCAACGCGGCCATGAAAAAAGTTGAAGGGGTCATGGGGAAGAAGTTCGGTGACCCTAAAGATCCGCTGTTGGTCTCCGTGCGTTCAGGGGCCAGAAAATCCATGCCCGGGATGATGGAAACGGTTTTAAACGTCGGGTTAACCGAAAAGACGCTTCCCGGTCTTATCCAGAAATCGGGCAATGAACGGTTTGCCTATGACGCTTATCGACGTTTGATTACAATGTACGCGGATGTGGTGATGGAAAAATCCGCCGGCATCGAGCCCCAGGAAGGCCGCGGGATCCGCCAGCAATTGGATAGAATCCTGTCCGCGACGAAAAAAGAAAAAGGAGTCGCCAGTGACTCAGATTTGGGCGTGGAGGATTTAAAGAAATTATGCGGTCAATATAAGGTTAAAATCAAAGAAGTCTTGGGAAAAGAATTCCCGGATGACCCGACCGAGCAGTTATGGGGCGGGATTACAGCGGTCTTTAATTCATGGAACGGCAAACGGGCGATTTCCTACAGACGCATTGAAAATATTCCTCAGGAATGGGGCACCGCGGTGAATGTCCAGAGTATGGCCTTCGGCAACTTGGGGGATGATTCCTCAACGGGTGTCGCTTTTACGCGCAACCCGGGTAACGGTGAAAATAAATTCTACGGTGAATATCTCGTCAACGCCCAGGGCGAAGACGTTGTGGCGGGTATCCGTACGCCGGCCCCGGTGAACATATATTCACAGAGTGACCACAACAAGCATTTAGGGACATTAGAATATGAAGATCCTGAGATCTACAAGCAACTGGAAGACATCCGCCGTCGTCTGGAACGGCATTATCGGGATATGCAGGATATTGAGTTTACCGTGGAAGAAGGGAAGCTCTTTATGCTCCAGTGCCGCGTCGGTAAAAGAAACGGTCCGGCGGCCGTGCGGATGGCCGTGGACATGGTCAAGGAAAAACTGATTACCAAAGAAGAGGCTATCCAGCGCGTGACACCGGCTCAGCTCGATGAACTGCTTCATCCGATTATCGATCCGCAGGAAGAACATAATGCGCACGTCTTAGGTAAAGGATTACCTGCCGGTCCCGGCGGTGCCGGCGGTCAGATCGTCTTTACGGCTGAAGAAGCTGTCAAATGGTACAAGGAAGGAAAGAAGGTCATCCTTGTTCGGGAAGAAACCAATCCCGAAGACGTGGAAGGGATGCGCGCCTCAGAGGCGATTTTGACGGCGCGTGGCGGTATGACTTCCCATGCGGCCCTGGTGGCCCGGGGATGGGGAAAGTGCTGTATTGTCGGTTGTTCTGAGATCGAAATTGATCATCATACGAAAACCCTGCTTGTCGGCGGACAGACGCTGAAGGAAGGGGACTGGATCACGTTAAACGGCACCCGGGGGACATTCTATAATGGAAAGATTCCCATGATTGATGCCTCGCATGATAACCAGTCTTTGAATGAATATTTGAAGATTTGTGATACGGTTCGAAAACTGAAAATCCGCACGAACGCGGATACTCCTCAGGACGCGGCCAAGGCCCGCGCCTTTGGGGCCGAGGGGATCGGGCTCTTTCGTACGGAACATATGTTCTACGGAGAGAATTGTGAAGAACCTCTATTTAAGCTCAGAAAAATGATCGTCTCCAAAGATGAGACGGAAAGGCGACAGGCCTTAAGTGAGTTGTACCCGCATGTCAAGAATGACATCAAGGGAACGCTGGAGGCCATGGCGGGTTATCCGGTCACGATCCGGTTGCTGGATCCGCCGCTTCATGAATTTGTCCCTCAGAGCCAAGAGGGCTTACAGAATCTGGCCAAAAGTTTAGGCGTGTCCGTTGAAAATATTGAAAAACGGGCGGCCGCTTTGCATGAAAATAATCCCATGATGGGCCACCGGGGCGTTCGTTTAGGTGTGACCTATCCGGAGATTACAGAAATGCAGGTCAGGGCTGTGTTGGAGGCAACGGTGGAGCTGATGAAAGAAGGGAAGAAAGTCAGTCCGGAAATCATGATTCCGGTGGTCGTCACGGACAAGGAATTGGAGAACCAAAAAGAAATTGTCCAGCGCGTCCACACAGAGGTTTGCAAGAAATATAATGTGAAGAAAATTTCCTATCTTTTCGGGACGATGATTGAAGTCCCCCGTTCTGCGCTGACAGCGGACCAACTGGCGTCCGTCGCGGAATTTTTCTCGTTTGGAACAAACGATCTGACCCAGATGTGCTTTGGTTTCTCGCGGGACGACATCGGCGGATTCCTGCCGGACTATTTATCCAAAAAGATTTTGCCGGAAGATCCATTCCAAAGTATTGATGTCAACGGCGTTGGACAATTGATTGAGATGGCGGTACAAAGAGGCCGTTCGGTCAGTCCCCAATTAAAGGTAGGCATTTGCGGTGAGCACGGCGGAGATCCGGACTCTATCCATTTTTGTCAATCTGTCGGCATGGATTATGTGAGCTGTTCCCCTTACCGTGTTCCGATCGCCCGGCTGGCGGCGGCGCAAGCAGCTCTTAAGTTACCAGCAACTAAAAAATTGAATAAGAAAAAAATACCTAAAACAGGTAAAGCGGCCTCTAAGAAAAGACGTTAAAAGAGCCGTTTCCATATCTGAAGAACTGGCCCATGGATTCCATAAAAGCTTATTTGAAAGACGTTCGACCGATCCCTCTCTTGACGGCAGAGGAAGAAATAGAGTACGCCAAGAAAATTCAGAAGGGGGATAAGGAAGCCCGGGAAAAAATGATTCGTTCGAATCTGCGTTTGGTGATCAGTATCGCTAAACGGTATGTTAATCTCGGGGTTTCCTTAAGCGATCTTATTGAAGAAGGCAATATTGGGCTGATGAAAAGTGTTGAGAAATTTGATCCGACCAGAGGATTCCGTTTTTCAACCTATGCCGCCTGGTGGATCAAACAGGGGATTTCCCGGGCCATTATTGACCAGGGGAAAATGATCCGGGTGCCGGTCTACATGAATGAGGAAATCCTGAAATACAAAAAGGCGGTTGAACATCTCACGCACAAACTCAGAAGAAAGCCGCGGTTTAACGAGATTGCTAAGAAGTTGAAGGTCACGATGGAAAGAGTCCGGGAACTGGAAAACTCGATTGCCAAGATGTCCAGCCTTGACGCCCCTATCGGCGAAGAGGGGGACGGCCTGGTTAAAGACATCATTGAGGATGAAAACCTCATCAGCCCCGATGAACAGCTTGAAACGTTTTTTAATAAAGAGCGAGCCATGGGTTTTTTGGAGATGCTCGATGAACGTGAGCGCAAAATTCTCGACATGCGTTTTGGCCTTACCGACGGAAACGCGCATACCCTCGCTGACGTGGCTAAGGTCTTGGGGATTTCCCGTGAAAGGGTCCGTCAGATTGAGGCCGGAACTATTAAAAAAATAAGACAAATCATTAAACATCAAAAGCAGAACGACGCAGGTGACCAATAAAAAACGAAAACAGACGTTTGTCTTGGTTATTCCCCGCTTTGAAGATATTTTTCATTCCTATTACGCGGGCGAGATCATTCGGGGGGCGACTCTGTCGATCAGCCGTCTCAACGCCGATTTGCTTGTCCACATCACTGACCGCACGGACCATCGCGGATGGTTAGACTCCACCCTCATGGATAGAAATTATATTGACGGCATTCTTTTTGCCGATATCGATAATGATGTCGATATTGTGAAGAAGGCGCTCCGTCGCGGTATGCCCTGTATGGTTTTGAACAACATCCTTGAAGAGCCGATTAACTGCGTGGCGGTTGATAACAAGAAGGCGGCGGTGGAAGTCGTGGAATATCTTCTTGAACTGGGGCATACAGAGATCGCGACCATTGCTGGGGATATCACGACACAGGCCGGTCTCAGGCGTTTGGAAGGCTATCGAGAAGCCCTGTTGGCTCACGGCATCCGTGAAACACGAAGCTATGTGACCTTCGGGGATTTCTTGCGCACGCCTGCCAGGGCTGCCGCCCTCAAGCTTTTAAAATTAAAAAATAGACCTACCGTCATTTTTGCAGCCTCCGATGTCATGGCCCTCGAGGTTCTGGATGTGGCGAAGAGTTTGGGAATCCGAATCCCGGAAGACTTATCCGTTGTTGGTTTCGATGATAATCCTTTAAATGCCACCAGCCCGGTGGCATTAACGACGGTCGGTCAACCCCTGGTTGAGATGGCACGTTTGGGCGCGGAAAATCTTCAACTCGTCACGCGCGGGAGGGTCAAGCTGCCTGTCAAGATAACATTGCCGACGCATTTGATAAAACGTAATTCCGTAGCCAAAGTTAACGGTGCTAGTACTTGACATGAACATAAAGCGAACGTTCAAGAGATGCGTAAAAAGGGGATAGAGAAAATGACGACAAAGAAAATAGATTTAACGGACTTAAAAGGGCGTATCCGTGATATCCCTGATTTCCCAAAACAGGGGATCATTTTTAAAGATATTACAACGTTATTAAAAGACAAAGAGGCCTTCAAGAAATCCGTTGATCTTTTAGCAGCCAAATTTAAAGATGAGAAAATTGATTTGGTGGTCGGCGTGGAGGCGCGTGGATTTATTTTCGGGGGGGCGTTAGCGTACAAGCTGGGGGCGGGATTCGTTCCGGTGCGTAAAAAGGGAAAACTGCCGTATAAAACAAAAAGTATTTCCTATCAATTGGAATACGGGACTGACGTCCTGGAGATCCATGAAGATGCCATTTCACCGAACGATCGCGTTCTGATTGTCGATGATTTACTGGCCACCGGCGGAACGATCAAGGCTGTCGCGCAATTGGTCAAGGCTCAAAAAGCGATGATCGCAGGCGTGGCCTTTCTTGTCGAATTGGAGTTTCTCAAAGGGAAGAATAAGTTGAAAAATTTGCAGGTTTATTCTCTTCTTAAATATTAATAAAATGGCGCGCGGTTTCTGACTGGTTAAACGAACGATTTTTGCGAAAGTAAGTGTTTGGGGCAAAAAGGTAAAAAACAGGGAGTGTTGAACAGTTGTTTTTATAAGAGACTCCCTGCAATCTGCCGATTTGCCCTTTTCTTTCGGCGGGGGCAGTAGCTGTACCGGGCGCGGGCCAATAGGCAAAAGCGGGGATGCGGTTCACGTATGTTCAGGCGAACATTTTTTTTAAATCAATCTTTAATGGTGCCAATCTTTTTGGGGGCGATGATTTTCTTGGCCTTCCTGCCGGTTTTAAAAAGTGATGTTATTCAGTGGGGAAAGGAGGGCATCGAGTTTCTGGAGAAGGCTTCTCCCGGCATGACAGAGTCACGCTCGACGCAAAGGGTGTTCAGTAGTCAAAATAAAATTGACGGAGTTTATTCACCGCTCACTGTTTTTTCGTTTGAGATTGAGCGGCATTTTTTTAAATACAATCCTTTTGTTCTTCATTTGGATAATTTGCTGCTGCACGCGCTGGTGACGTTCCTTGTTTTTAGGTTGGCCGCGGGATTAGGATTGTCAACGCCAGGAGCCGGCGCCACGGCACTGTTTTTCGGAATCCATCCCATTCATGTGGAGACGGTGGCGTGGATGGCGGCGAGAAAAGAACTTCTTTGCGCCTTGTTTTATGTCGCCGCTCTCCTTTGCTATTTGGGGTACCTGAACGCCAGGCCATTGGACTTGGTTTCTGCCCGGACACGCAAGCCCTGGGGGCTTCTTGCCGTGACAACTTTCTGTGGCGTTTTAAGTCTATTGGCGCATCCTCTGGCCTTAAGCCTTCCGTTTGTTTTACTTCTGTTGGATTATTATCGAGACAGAAAAGGGACACGGTCTGTTTTCCTGGAGAAATTGCCGCTGGCGGGGATCTTGGGTTTTATCGTCTTGGTTTCTAGTACAGGACGTTTCCACTCGGGACTCAGCGGTATATTGGAGATTTTCCTGGTCTGGGTCTGGGAAGGCGTTTTTTATTTAAGACAGATGGCGGTCCCGCTCTTTTTCACGCCCATTTATCAGACGGGTGGCGAGATCGGGATATTGAACCCTGAATACTTTTTATCGGTTATTGTTGCGGTGCTTGTCTGTGTGGCGGTTTGGCGTTTCAGGAGGAAGAGAGAGATTGTTTTCAGCGCGTTATTTTACGCCGTGACATTATTCCCGACACTGATTTTTCATCGCGGGGAAAATCCGGTGGGAACCGTGGCTGATCATGGGGCGTATTTGCCTGGTTTAGGATTTTTCTTTCTGCTGGGAGCGTCCTTGGATGTATTTTTGAGATTTAAAAAGAGGGCGCTAAAATCAAAATTGATTCCGAAGATTATGGGAGCGGGCGGGGTCTTTTTTATAACCATGACGGCCTTAATGACGTATCACCAGGGACGGGTTTGGGAAAATGCGGTCTCTCTCTGGCGGCATGAACTGAGTATTTACCCGGACGAACACACGGCAATGAATCATTTAGCCAATGCGTTAAGAGAAAAATCGGAATTCAAAGAGGCCGAGGAGGAATACAAGAAAGTCATGGGGATGGAATCCGAAATTCCTCCCGCGGGTTTATCCGAAACGACCATGAAGAAAATGAGCCGCGTTGATTATCTCATCCATTTGTACTCAAGGGCGATCGAAGTCAATCCTCAATATATTGAGGCCTATTATAATCTTGGAAGACTTTACAAAGATATCGGTCGAAAACAAAGGGCCTTTGAGGTGTTGATTCAGGCGACACAAATTGAATATAATTTTAGAGAGGTGCATTTTCTTCTTGCTGATTTGTACCGGGATACGGGGGCCGTTTCCAGCGCGGTCGTGGCTTATGATCAGGCCGTCCGGTTAACACCGCAAGACAACGAAGTGTATAGAAAAGTTGTATTGGCCTACAAGGCCGCCCTTGAGAAAGACCCGAAAAATAAAGAATATAGGCGGGCGCAAAACGATGTTATTCATAGGTATATTGAGCTGATCAACCGTCAGCCTCAAACGGCGGAGGCGTTGTATCATCTTGGGAATATGTATCAAGCTGCGGGGGTTGGGCAGAGGGCTATCTCGGCGTATCAAATGGCCATTCAGTTGAATCCTAAATATCATGAGGCGCGCTATGCGTTGGCAGGGCTTTATCAGGATATCGGCCGTTTGCAGGAAGCGACTACGATGTATCAGGAATCCGTTACCTCTGATCCGGAAAAGAGCGCGTCTTTTCTTCAATTGGGAGATCTCGCCGGTCGTCAGAAAGATTACGTTAAGGCCAAGGAATATTATAAAAAAGCCATTGACGCGGATCCTCAAAACGCGAAGGCTTTTTTCCATTTGGGTTTTATCAGCGAGACAGAAGGGCGTCTGCAAGAGGCCGTTGATTTGTACAGCAAGGCGGTGAGTTTGGATCCGCAAAACGCTGAGGCATATTATAATTTAGGGAATGTCTATGCCGCGCTTCAAATGAATGAAAAGGCGGTGGCCTCTTATAAAAAAGCCGTTAAGGCTGGACCCAATCACCTCAATGCCTGGATTAATTTATCTATCCTGACCCTTCAGGTCGGCGATTATGAAAACGCGGCCAAATATTTTGAGGAAGCTGAATTGTTAGGGTATGAAGTGCCGACAGAGTATAAAAAGGCCGTGGCGCCGTATCGAAAGCGGTTATATTGATAGGGATGTGAAATTGATTTGACCATTGGCAGGAGAGGCTAAGCAGAGCCCCGCACCTTTTTGATATGAAAATGCGCCTGTAGCTCAGATTGGACAGAGCGACCGCCTCCTAAGCGGTAGGTAGCCGGTTCGACTCCGGCCAGGCGCATTAAATTTTTGAAGACCTTTCGAGTTGGCCCTCGTGCCACCTCCGATGCCCCCTCAACGGACATGCCCGGTACGCCTCGTTTCGCTCCTCGGTAGCGCCGTATTTCATCTATTGACCTCCGCACAAGTAATAGAATTGAACCATCCAGCGGACGGAGGTCGAGATACTGACTACCATAGTGTTTCATTGCTTTTGCGGAAGTCAGTAAACGCGAAAGTTTTGAGAGAATTGGTTATAATTTCATTTACTCCGAATTCGTTCTGTTGTATTATGTTTCAACATTCGATGAATAATTTCCTTTTCTCCGGTCAGGTTCTTGATGAGGATATCGAGTATCCGGGATGGCTCGCGTGAACGAAAAAGGATGGGTTAAATGTTAAACGCGGATTACCTTTATATTGTCTTCTTTCAATTCCTGGGTGTTTTTTTCGTCGGGAGCGCCTTTGTGGTGTCCTGGCTCCTTCGACCGCGCCTTCCGCATGATCCTGTCAAAAAGTCGCCCTATGAATGCGGGGAACTGGTCAAAGGGACATCGAGGCTGCAATTCAATGTTCGCTATTACCTGTTCGCGTTGATTTTTGTTGTCTTTGATGTTGAGATGCTCTTTCTCGTTCCCTGGGCGCTTGTTTTCAGGGAAATAGGGATGATCGCGTATTTTGAGATGGTGATTTTTTCTCTTATCCTGGTGTTAGGCCTTATCTACGCCTGGAAAAAAGGAGCGTTAGAATGGCAGTAAATGAAAAAATCCTCGGGGAGAAATATCTGCAGAAATTTCCGGGTGGTGAACTGATATTGAGCAAAAGTGAAGACCTCTTCAAGTGGGCCAAAGGCTCGTCTTTGTGGCCGTTGACATTTGGCCTTTCCTGTTGCGCTATCGAGATGATGGCCACGGGGGCCTCCAAGTTTGATATAGACCGTTTTGGGGCAGGGGTTTTCCGTTCCAGTCCGCGTCAATGTGATGTCATGATCGTGGCCGGGACTATTTGTGTGAAAATGGGGGAGTGTATGAAGAAGTTGTACGCCCAGATGCCGGAACCTAAGTATGTCATTGCCATGGGCAATTGCGCCATCGGCGGCGGTATTTTTTATCACGATACCTACTCCGTGATTCAGGGAACAGAAAAATTAGGCATTCCCGTGGACGTGTATGTGACGGGTTGTCCGCCGCGACCGGAGGGACTTCTGCACGGGATTATTAAATTACAAGAAAAGATTCGGCAAGTTCAACAAGGCAAAGAAGGACAAAAAGGAGTTGCGGGAAAAGATGGATCTTCAGGAACTGACAAAAATTCTTAACGAGCGATTCCCCGGCGTTCTGGGAGAGGAAAACAAGACGGCTGTTGTTATTAAAAAAGAATCCCTTCTCGAGGTGGCCCGCTTTTTAAGAGAAGATGATTGCGCCTTTGAAAATCTTCATTGTGTGACCGCGGTGGACCGGAGGGATAAAATGGAGCTGGTGTATCATCTGTATTCCTTCAAACTTAAGTTTATGCTTACCTTAAAAATTTATCTTGCGTCGGATGATTTGGCCGTCGAAACGCTTTCAGGGATTTGGAAATCCGCCAACTGGCTCGAACGGGAAGTGTATGATCTCTTTGGGATCAAATTTTTAAATCATCCGGATATGCGTAGGATTCTCAATCCCGAGGAGTGGACCGATTATCCTTTAAGAAAAGATTTCGACCGCCCCGATTTTATCCGCTTACCCCAGACCGAAGGGCTTAAAGCGGGCGGTTAATACGATTATGCCCATGACGAATTTCGACATAAAAAATATCGATCCCGAAAAAGAAGATAATTTATCTTTCGAAGAACTGATTGTGAATATGGGGCCGCAGCATCCGTCGACCCATGGGGTTCTTTATCTGGAACTCACGCTGGATGGGGAGGTGGTGCTGGATTGCCGTCCGCATATCGGGTACCTGCACCGCAGTTGCGAAAAAATCGCGGAAAACCGTACCTATGTTCAGTTCATTCCTTTTACGGACAGGCTGGATTATCTGGCCTCGATGAATAATAACCTTGGGTATGTTCTTACCGTCGAGAAATTGTTGAATCTCCAGGTCAACGAACGGGCCCAATATATCCGTGTGATCATTGCGGAATTAAACCGGGTGGCAAGCCATCTGATCAGCGCGGGAACGCTGGCGCAGGATTTGGGGGCGTACGCGACCCCTTTATTTTACTGTTTTCGGGACCGGGAAAAAATCGTGGAATTGTTTGACACGCTCTGCGGGAGCCGGTTGACCTACAATTATATGAGGATCGGCGGGGTTAAGAATGACCTTCCCCCCGGGGCGGACACGAGCATTAAAAGTTTTATTAAATATGAACGGGAAAAATTGAAAGAATACGATGATCTTTTGACGTACAACGCGATCTTTCTTTCCAGGACCAAAAAAGTCGGAATCCTTAAGAAAGAGGTCGCGATCAATTACAGCATAACAGGTCCTAATCTGCGCGCCTCGGGTGTTCCATGGGATCTAAGAAAAGAAGAGCCGTATCTTGTTTATGACCGGTTTAACTTTGACGTCCCGGTAGGCGAAGCGGGGGACGCGTGGGATCGGTTCAAGGTCAGACTGGAGGAAATTGAGCAAAGTTTCCGGATTATCGAACAGGCCCTCGGCGGAATCCCGGAAGGCAATCCTACCGTCAAGATCAATAAGGTTTATAAACCCGCGGCCGGGGAAGTTTATTTGAGGACGGAGAATCCCAAAGGGGAATTGGGATTTTATATCGTCAGTGACGGGACAACCAAACCGTATCGCAATAAAATCCGGTCGCCGTCGTTTTCCAATCTCGCGGTTTTGCCGGAATTAGTCCGGGGGGTTAATATTTCAGACGCTGTCTGTGTCCTGGGAAGCCTGGATATTGTTATGGGTGAGATAGACCGATGAAAACTCTTATCCTTCAAGGTTTGGCCGTTCTTGGGTTTGTTTTCTTTTCCGCGATGTTTTTAGTCTGGTGGGAGAGGAAGGTCTCCGCCTTGATACAGAATCGCGTCGGGCCGATGGTGGTCGGCTGGCACGGAACGCTCCAAACAGTCGCTGATTCCGTCAAACTTTTGCTCAAGGAAAACATTGTTCCGTCAGGGGTGGACAAGCTGATATGGTGGCTGGCGCCTTTTTTTGTCGTTGTCCCGCCGGTAATGGCCTTTGTGACGCTCCCTTTTGGCAAGTCGATGATTGTCCGGGATTTAAATGTGGGGGTTTTGTATGTGGCCTCGATGACCGCCATTTGTGTCTTAGGGATTTTTATGGCCGGATGGGGTTCCAGCAATAAGTATTCGCTTTTGGGCGGAATGCGGGCCGCGGCGCAAATTATCAGCTATGAGATCCCGCTCTTGCTTTCGAGTGTTCTGGTGGTGATGGAAACAGGAACCCTTTCCTTGCAGGGAATCGTGGAGGCGCAGGCGCACGGCTGGTTTATCCTGAAACCCCACCTGGCCATCGCGTTCTTGATTTATCTGATCGCGGCCACGGCTGAGGTGAACCGGTGCCCTTTTGATATCCCGGAAGCGGAATCAGAATTGGGCGCGGGGTATCATACCGAATACACAGGGATGAAGTTCGCGATGTTTTTTGTCGGGGAGTATACGAGTTTCTTTATTGTCGCGGCCATGGCCACGACGTTATTCTTAGGCGGCTGGCAAGGCCCATTTTTGCCCTCCTTCGTTTGGTTTCTGATCAAGACGTATGGGATTATTTTTGTTCTCATGTGGGTTCGCTGGACCCTGCCGAGGGTCAGGATGGACCAGATGATGTCCTTTGCCTGGAAGGTGTTAACGCCGATTTCCTTAGCCAATCTCTTGATAGGCGGCTGGTTCATGGTGAATGCATAAAAGAGCGGGGATGGGGATGTTGAGAAAAATAAAAGTGTTTTATTTGAACGTCAAGAGCCTTTTGGTTGGGATGAAGGTGACATTCAAGAATATGTTCGCCCCCCGGGTGACGTTGCAGTACCCTCAGGAAAAACAGCCGATGAAGGAAAATTTCCGGGGGATGGTGGATCTGATTCCGGAAGACTGTGTCATTTGTTATCAATGCATCAGGATCTGCCCTACGGCGGCGTTGGATTTGGGGCATAAACAGATCATAGTAGATGAGAAAAAAAAGAATGAGATCACGAAATTTACTTTTAATACCGAGCTCTGCTGTTTTTGCGGCTTGTGTGAAGAGATCTGCCCTACGGAAGCGATCTTCCTTAATAAAATGTATGAAGTGGCGGCCTTTCGTCATGAGGATCTCCTGAAGATTGATTTGATGGATGCGCAGAAGTACAAACATTTAGATAAGAATTATATTTTTAAAAAGAAGGAATAGAGACGTGGTTTGGAGTGACGGGATTATTTATTTGATAGGTCTGAGCGCCTGTGTCTTCGCGCTCTTAACGGTTATTTCGCGGGATATCTTCCATGCCGCCATGTGGCTGGCGATGACCCTTTTAAGTATCGCGGCCATTTATTTTTATTTGAACGCGGAATTTTTGGGGGTCATCCAGGTTTTGGTGTATATCGGCGGGGTAATCACCTTGTTTGTTTTTGCCATTAAACTCACCGCCGAAATCGGCAGTAAGACCGTTTTGCAGATCAGCGAGCCATGGATCATCTCAGCCATAGCCGTTTTAATGATCTTCGGTTTTCTTTTTAAAGTCTTCGGCTCTCATCAGCTTTGGGTCGTCCACGGAGATACTCACGCTCCGGTATCTTTAAAACAGATCGGCGCCTCTTTAGTGACCACCTACGCGCTGCCGTTTGAGTTTATTTCGCTTTTGCTGTTGGCGGCGATGGTTGGGGCTATTATTTTAGGGAAAACAAAGAAATGATTCCTTTAGTTTTTTTTGTCACGATCAGTTTGTTTCTCTTCTGTGTGGGGATTTTTGGTGTCCTCTCCCGGCGTAATGTGGTCGGCGCGTTAATGTCTATTGAACTGATCCTCAACGCCGCCAATATTAATCTCGTCGCCTTTAACAGGTACCTGGGACCGTCCGACGGTTTGGGGCAGATTTTCGCGTTGTTTGTCGTGGCCATCTCAGCGGCCGAGAGCGTGGTGGGGCTGGTGATGGTCATCACGATTTACCGAAACGCCAAAACGATCTTCCTGGATAAATTTAATCTCATGAAAGGCTAATCGTGGTTCATCTTATTGCTGTATTTCCTTTTTTGGCTTTTGTGATCAATATCCTCTTTGGGCGAAGGCTGCGCGGGGCCAGCGCCTGGATCTCCATCGCGGCTTCCATCGGTTCTTTCCTTTTATCGGTGGCCGCCTTTCAGGGGCTACGATCCGGCCAGGGGTCGTATAACCTGGGCACATGGTTGACCATTCATGGGGTGCCGTTGAATTTTGGCGTGCTCGTGGATCCTTTAAGTGTCATGATGCTTTTGGTTGTGACGATTGTCGCCACGCTTATTAAAATCTATTCGGTAGGGTACATGCGCGGTGATAGCCGATATAGCCGTTACTTCGCGTACATCTCGTTATTTACGGCCTCGATGCTGGGGTTGATTCTATCGGACAATTTTGTGATGTTGTATATCTTTTGGGAAGGGGTGGGGCTGTGTTCTTATCTTTTAATAGCGTTCTGGTTTGAACGCCCGGCGGCGGCCCGGGCGGGGTTAAAGGCCTTCCTCACCACAAGAATCGGAGACACGGGATTTCTTATCGGGATTTTTCTGTTGTTTTTCGCCACGAAGAATCTCCATTTCGATCATCTGGGCGCGGCGATAGCGTCGGCCGGCCCTCAAGAAGGGCTGTTGATAGCGGCCGCGATTTTGATTTTCCTGGGGGCGATCGGTAAGTCTGCGCAGTTTCCTCTTCATGTGTGGCTCCCTGACGCGATGGAGGGGCCCACCGCGGTTTCCGCCTTGATTCACGCGGCCACGATGGTGGCGGCGGGTGTTTATTTGGTGGCCAGATGTTATGTCCTTTTTATGGCGTATCCTGTTTGTCTGCAGGTAGTCGCGGTCATCGGCGCTATCTCCGCCTTGATGGCCGCTTCCATCGCCACGGTGAATAATGATATCAAACGCATTCTCGCTTACTCCACCATTAGCCAACTGGGGCTGATGATGCTGGGGTTGGGCGTGGGCGGTTACACCGCTGGAACTTTTCATCTCATGACGCACGCTTTTTTTAAAGCGTTGTTATTTTTGTGCGCCGGGAGTGTCATCCACGCGTTGCACACGCAGGATATCCGGAAAATGGGAGGACTCTTGCCTCACATGAAAGTGACCGGTTGGACTTTGATCATCGGGATGCTGGCCATCGCCGGTGTCCCGCCGTTTTCAGGGTTCTGGTCCAAGGATGAAATTTTAGTCCAGGCCTGGTCCGGCCATCCGGTTTTATTCGGATGCGCGGTTCTGACCAGTTTGTTGACGGCCTTTTATATGTCCCGCCTGGTTTTTCTGGTTTTATTCGGGAAGCCCCGTTCAGAGTTTCACGCCCATGAGTCTCCACGGACCATGAGTATTCCTTTGATGATCCTGGCGGTCTTGGCGGTCTTCTCGGGATTCCTGGGATCGCCTTTCCTCCATCACGCGTTTCAGAAATTTATTTTTTTCTCGCCGGAGCATGGCGGAGAGGGGGGAGAAGCCCATCCGTTGAATTATTCCATCATGCTTCTTTCGGCATTGATAAGTTTGGCCGGGATCGGATTAGCCTACGTCCTGTATATCCGTCAAAACAAGATTTTGCCGGAAGGCTTGCGTCGGATGTTCACGCCGCTGTACAAACTTCTTCTCAACAAATATTACATCGATGAAATATATGAAGCCGTGATCGTTAAGCCTTGCCTAGCCGTTTGCCGGTGGTTGTCTGGATTTGATTGTTTTGTCATTGATGGGTTGGTGAACGCGGCGGCCCGGTTTTTTCAATTTCTTTCCCTGGCCGTTCGCCCTGTGCAGACAGGGTTGATCCAAAATTATGTGTTGATTCAAGTGATGGGGGTAGTGGTTCTTATCGTGGTATTGTTTTTTGGGATCGCGGGGTTTTCGAGGGTAGGATGAATTCGTCACGCGTGTGGCGAATGAAAGTTTAACGCAAGGGCAGTTTCAACGGCCGCGTGTTCCCGAATGGCCCGGATGGATTAATGTATTATTAGAGGAAGCAGGATGGGCATTCTCACAACTCTTATTTTATTGCCGCTGGCAGGCGCGGTCTTTATTCTTTTTATTCCCGCGAAGAATAGCGCGTGGATACGGCGCACGGCCTTGGCCGCGACCGCGGCTGTCCTGGGAACGGCCGGCGCGTTGGTTTACTGCTTTGATCCCACCCAGCCGTACCTGCAGTTTGTTGAGAAGGTGCCCTGGATCGCTTCTTTTAATGTTTGGTATTTCGTCGGAGTTGACGGCCTGAGCCTCGGTCTTGTGTTTTTGACCGCGCTCTTGGGTTTACTCGCGTGCGTGGCCTCGTTTACCATCGAGCGCCGGCAAAAGGAATATTTTATTTTTTATCTTATCCTCATGGCCGGCATGCTGGGGACCTTCCTGGCGCAGGATTTGTTCCTCTTTTATAATTTTTGGGAGATCGTCCTGGTCCCCATGTATTTTCTGATCGGTATCTGGGGCGGGCCCAAACGGGAATACGCGGCGATCAAATTATTTTTGTACACCCTGGCGGGTTCGGTTTTGATGCTGGTGGGTATTTTGGCTCTCTATTTTCACGCGGCGCCGCATACCTTTGACATGGTGGAATTGGCCAAGACTTCCCGGGGCTTTGATCTGCCTCTTCAGATGTTTTTATTTCTGGCCTTTTTTCTGGCGTTCGCGATCAAGGTGCCGATTTTCCCCTTCCACACGTGGCTCCCTGACGCGCATGTGGAGGCGCCGACACCGATCAGCGTGTTGCTGGCGGGGGTATTATTAAAAATGGGAGGGTACGGGTTTTTAAGGATCAGTTTTCCGTTCTTTCCCGAGGCGGCGCGTACCTTCGCCTATCCTTTGATGGTCTTGGGCGTCATCAACATTATCTACGGCGCTTGTGTGGCCATGGCGCAAGAGGATTTTAAGAAAATGATCGCTTATTCGTCGGTGAGTCACATGGGGTTTGTCTTGGTCGGGTTGGCGAGTTTGAATCTCACGGGATGGAACGGGGCCATTTTGGAGATGTTTAATCATGGGATCATCACCGGCGGGATGTTTTTACTCGTCGGAGTCCTTTATGACCGGGCCCACACGCGGGAATTGAGCCGTTTTGGCGGGATCGCCGCTCCCATGCCGGTGTACGCGTTCTTCTTAACGGTTTTTTCCCTGGCATCCCTGGGACTGCCGGGGTTGAGCGGATTTGTCGGCGAGTTTTTATCCCTTTTAGGGGCCTTCGCGGCGGCTCCAACGATGACGATGATCGCGGCGGGAGGGCTTATCCTGACGGCGGGCTACTTTCTTTACATAATTCAGCGTGTCCTGTTGGGGCCTTTGAATCCCGAGGCGGTCCCATACCCGGAGATCAACCGCCGGGAAATTTTTACGCTGGTCCCGTTGCTGGCGATAACCCTTGTTGTCGGAATTTTCCCGGAGCTCGTCCTGAGATTTCAGGAAACGGCTGTAACGGTGTTAATGCATATAGTCAGGCGGGGGTGATGTTGTGAACAGCGCTCTTGATCTACAATTTGTTTTCCCGGAAGTTATCCTTCTGGTTTGCGCGTTAGGTTCTTTGATGGGCGGGGTCATGGCGCCGCGCAAAAAACTTTTAGGTTTTTTGGCCCTGTTGGGGATCGTGAGTGCCGGATTGCTGCTGCCTTTAAGTTCCCAGGCAGGATCCATGTTTTTCTCGCGGATGCTGGTCAATGATCCTTTCTCGGTTTTTTTCCGCCAGCTCCTTTTGATCATCAGCGGCCTTGTGGTTCTTTTATCCATGGGGTATGAGGGACTGGAAAATGAAGACAGCGGAGAATATTATTTCTTCCTGTTGCTCATGACCATCTCTATGATGCTGGCGGTTTCTTCGACCCATCTGCTGCTTATGTATATCGCGCTGGAGACGGTTTCGATCATCTCGTATCTGGTGGCCGGTTATGATAAACGGGACAAGTATTCCTCCGAAGCGGGGATTAAATATTTTATTTTCGGGGCGCTGTCCACCGGGATCCTGCTTTATGGAGTGACGTTGATTTATGGGTTATTCGGGACGCTGGATCTGACCGTGATCGTGCAGCATCTGCCGGCCGCCGGAACACCGCAGCAAGGGGCTTTCTTCTTGGCGCTGTTATTGATCTTCGCGGGATTGGGGTTTAAGTGTTCCCTCGTGCCTTTTCATATGTGGACGCCGGATGTTTATCAAGGAGCGCCAACGCCGGTGGCGGCCTTTTTTTCTATCGGGCCGAAGGCCATGGGCTTTGCTTTATTATTGCGTGTCTTTACGCAGCATTTTTCCTGGGGGACGTTTAACGGGACGACGGCGGCCCTTGTCATCGCTGCGCTGACCATGACCGTTGGGAATATCATGGCCTTGACGCAGACGCACATCAAGCGGCTCCTGGGCTATTCCACGATAGCCCAGGCCGGGTATATTTTTGCCGGCGCGGCTTTAGGAACTGCGGCCGGCAATCAGGCGGTCTTGATCTATCTTTTTATTTACACCGTCATGAACGTGGGGGCCTTTGGGGCCGTGATCGCCCTGGGAAATACCCAGAAGAGCCGGTATATTGAAGATTACGTGGGTCTTTATAAAAGGGACCCCGTGACGGCTGTGGCTTTAACGGTTTGTCTGCTTTCGCTCGCGGGCATTCCGCCCCTAGCCGGATTCCTGGCTAAATTTACTATTCTGGCCGCGATCGTCGATGCTAAACACATTCCTTTGGCCGTAGTCCTGGTGATCAATAGTGTCGTGGCGCTTTATTATTATGCCCGGCTGATTAAGAATATGTTTTTTGAAGAACCGTCGTCTCCTTCGCCCCTTCCCTCCAAACCGCCCGCGCTTCAAGTGCTGTTGATCCTTTGTGTCCTGGCGAATATTTTTATCGGCCTCTGGCCTCAGCCGTTGATCGATTGGCTGACCTGCCTTTTCCTTCCTTCTAATTGACCTTTTTTAACTCAATCGGGCCCAATACAAGACGCCGTTTTCCATTCATATTGCCACGGCCCGGCTGCAAAGGATTAATGAAGCGTATGCCGAGTTGGTTCGGGAATTGCCTTAATAATAGATTGAAGTTAAACAAGGTGATTTCGTTAAGACTTTTGTTTTGAAAAAGTAATCGTTGGTGAATGATTGTAACTCATTTATTTTTAGATAGATGAGTTGTGCTCGCGGATACAAAAAAGTTTTAAAAATAGTTGACACCTCAGTTGTTCTATGTGAGAATACCGCATCTTATGACGCCGTGTGTGGGTTTTTAGTTCAAACGAATTTAAAAATTCGCGCGTGGCGTTCATNNTCATATTTAACCCAGTGATGATTTTAATTTGACGAAGGAAGGGGGGATGGTAATCCATTGAAAGTCAAGAATCATCAAAGCACTGGTCTAAAGGGAAAGTACCTAGGCCAATAAATATACCTAGCTATATATAATACAAATTGACCACTCATTTTTTGGAGGAGAAACATGAAAAAAAACATCTTATTAGCCTTTGCCCTCACGGCTGTCTTGGCTGTGCCGGCATTCGCTAGTGTACAGAACGTAAAGGTCAGCGGAAATATTGATTCGCTGTATCTTTACAGACACAATTTCGACCTTGGCCAGGAGGCCACGATCGATGAAGACCAATCAGAGTTCATCACGCAGACCTTTTTGCGCGTGGACGCTGACTTGACAGACAATGTCTCAACAACCGTCCGTTTGATTAATGAAAGACATTGGCAAAACACCAACGATGATTCATCATCAGACGTTGACCTGAATCTCGCCTTTGTCACGTTAAGGGAAATGTTGTATTCCCCTTTGACGGTCATTGTCGGTCGTCAGGACTTCCGTTACGGCAACAGTTTCATTATGGATTCCACCGGGACGAATAATTCCGCCCCATCAGATTCGGGTCTTTCAAGTACGGCGGGTGATTTAACCAAGCAGAAAGCCCTGGATGCCATCCGGATCGTCCTCGATTACAATCCTTTGACCATCGAGGCTTTTTATTCAGCTATCGATCCGACAACAACGGGGTTGACCACCATTGATGACAGTATCAACCTCTGGGGTATTAATACCACGTATAAACTGGGTGACCAGATGGATTCGTTGGTTGAGGCGTACCTCTTTGATAAAAAGGACAAATCCTCAATTGCAGTTAACCAAAAAGTTGACCACATCAAGGTTGTCGGGTTAAGAGGGAGCACTAATCCGATCGAAGGGTTGAACCTCCAGGCTGAATATGCCTTCCAAACAGGAACCAAGGCTGTTTTCAGCGGAAGCACGATCAACCAGACCAGAGAGTCTCATGCCATGCAGGGAATCGTGAATTACCAACTGCCTGTCCTGAAAGACTACAATCCGACCGCTCAATATACCTTCACCAAGGTGTATGGGAACAAGAATGGGTTATCCAACGATACGACACATGATAATTACACCGGATGGGACCCCTTCTTTGAGAGTCAAAATGGCGGGACTATTTTTAATGGTCTGTTTGATCTGACCAACCTGGTTATTCATTCCTTATCTTTACAAGCCCAGCCGGTGGAAGATATCACCACCAAGGTGAGTCTCCATAGTCTCTGGCTTCAGAATGATTATAAAACCGGTGTATCAACCGCAAGCGATCTCATTAACAGACCGGATACCGGCGCTTTGCGTTCCAGTTTCCCTATCGAAGAGGATGAGAGCTGGTTAGGGAAAGAGCTCGATGTTGATCTGACCTATGATTACACCGAAGATGTTCAAATCGGCACATCCGTGGGAGCCTTCTTCCCGGGATCTGTTTTCACGCAGGAAACAGACAATGTGGCCAAACAGGTGTTGGTCAATCTTAACGTAGCGTTCTAAGCATAGCCACAGTTTAAGGTTTTTCAGAATCATCAAAGCCCCTGCGGTCCTCAAAAGCCCCAGGGGCTTTTTATGTGCTCTTCGGATACACCGCTGCTTGTGGCGGGGAGTTAGAAGGTTTCATTTCTTCTCACCTGTAATTGCCCCGCTTGTCTTGGGGGGGCATAAAAGGACGCGGCAAACTCTAAATGGGAGACGCTCCTGACCGGTTCCTTGTTGCCCTATTTTCATCGACGAGAAGTATCTCAAAAGGATTTTTAAAAAAATTACATTGTAGTTTTAATTAAATTTGTTAATATAAAAATGTTTTCAATAAAATGAATTAACTTAAATTGATTTTGTATTCATTTAGGGCGTGGATGCTCGGACGTTTAGCCGACGTGGGCTTTAAATGGGCAATGGGGCCAGGGGAAATTATTAACTCATAATTAAAGCAACCACGGAGGAGATATGAACAAAATCTTTTTTTTAAGAGCGGCAAAAATTTTCACCCTTTTTTCTTGGGCGCTGGCATTACTTCCTGGAGCGGCCCATGCAACGCCTTCCACTCACATTTGGGCGCCCTCGGCCGATGTGCAACCATTTAAAAAGTGGCATATTACCAGCGATTTCTATGTTCCGACGGAGAACGATGCCACGGATACGCGACCGGATACGGTAACGAATTTGGGTCTGACGGTTGGCGTGCTTCCTTTTGAAAAGCTCAATATGGAGGTCGGCTTTGACCACAAATCAGGGACAGGGGTGGATGACTATCCGATGTATTTGAATACGAAAATTGGGATTCCCGAAGGAGCCTACGGTGAGTATTTCCCGAAGGTGGCTGTTGGTATATATGATGTGGGAACCCGAAGCGACAAAACAAATTTCAATGTCGTATACGGCAAGATTGGCAAATCGTTATCTTGGGATGATCTTTCTCTGGGGGTAATATCCTTTGGGTACTTCCAGGGAAATTCAGACCTTCTCCTCCATAACGGCAAGGAAGATAACGATGGATTGCTGGCTTGCTGGGAAAGAACCATGACGGAAATCTCGGATAAGCTCTGGGTTGCCGTCGATTACCAGGGAAGCAAAAGTGCTTATGGGACTCTTAATTTAGGATTTGCCTACAAATTCAGTGATAACACCTCAGTCATTTTGGGTTATGATATTTATAATAATGCTGATTTGGCGAATACCTACACGGCCCAGGTGGATATCGATTTCTAACACAACGTTTTATGCTGATTCCATCTGTAAATGAATAAGACGTAGAGTTCTATACCAGAGCCCCCGAGGGGTAAAAACTTCGGGGGCTTTTTTTTGTGGCGCGGTGAAAAGGGTTCGTCGCGCAGGATAGAACGAATAAAATTTTTTCTGGAGGAATCGTTAGGTCGCGCAGAGAATTCAGCCGTCGGTATTTTGACTTTCTCTCGGGGGCTCGGCAATTATTTTTGAAAGGAGAACCTCTGTATTCGACGAGGAATCGTACGGAAATAAATAATAAAAAAATAAAATTATCATTTCATTTTGTACTTTATTTGTTATTATACAAACAGATTGCTGATGACAGTTCTACCAATCCCCATTAACTTTAGTCTTCATTAAATCAAGAAGAGAATTTTAATATGACCCGAGATGAAATATACGATCATTTGGCCCAGGTTTACTTGGGAAAACGAAAGAAAGCCGACGAGATAAAAAACCGGCAGTTTAACGCGTGGCTCGTCATTAATTTGCTGATCACATTTGTCATTTTTGTCAGCGCTTATTATGGCCTGACAGCCTTCTTGACACAGCGCAAATCCACGTTGCAAAATAGTGTTATCTTCACCCTCAATCAAGGGGTGCTGCGCCTTGAATATGATTTCCAGGATGATTTCCCACCGGTTAAATCTCTCGCCTTGTCAATCCCGTCGATCGACGGAGCAAAATATAACAAGATTAATTTTTCTTTGCGCGGCAAGGAAGAGGGAATACCCGGCGTCGTTAAGGTCGTCTTTCGCAATCAGAAAAATGAAACGGCTTCTTACTATGTGCAGGGCATCGGACCTCACTGGAAAGAATTCAGCATCCCTTTAAAAGAATTCCATCCCATCTCCGACTGGACAAATTTAATTGATATTTCTTTTGTCCTTGAGTCGTGGAATGTGGATAAACAAAAGGGCATGATTTTAATTGATAGTGTTTGCTTTTCCACCTAAAAGGCCGTCATTTAATTTTAAATGACGAGCCTCGCCATTTCCTTTTAAATGGGAATGAGGAAAGATGACGGGAGGACTTGAGAAATATGAAAATAATTTCTATCGCTAATCAGAAAGGCGGTTGCGGGAAATCAACGACAGCTATTAATTTGGCCTCGGCGTTGGGTCTCAACGGTAAACGGGTTCTCCTGTTTGATCTGGATCCTCAGGCGCACGCTTCGTTGGGATTAAATATCGAAGGTCAGAACAGTGTTTATAATGTCATCTCTAAACTGACACCGAGAAAATTAAAGATAGAGAATATTATCCAGAGAGTGGAAAACACGTTTGATATCGTTCCCTCGAATGTGCTGGTGGGGACATTGGAGCAGGAGCTGGCTGATGAGATTGGTCGTGAACTAAAGCTTCTGGCAGTTTTTAATACTTTGAAGGACCGTTATGATTATATCTTGATAGACTGTCCGCCGAGTCTGGGTATTTTGACGATCAACGCGATCCGCGCGAGTGACGAGGTCATTATTCCTGTGGAAACAAGCCGGTTTTCGATGCAGGGCGTTGATCATATTATGGATATTGTCGGCCTGATCAGAGACCGGTTGAATCACACGGTGAAGTGTTGTGTCTTGATCACCATGTTCGACTCACGATTGAGGCATTCTTTTTCGATGTTGGCCACCTTTAAAGAAAAATTTAAGAATATGTTGTTTGATACGATCATTCACGTCAATGTCAAACTGAAAGAATCGGCGGTGATGGGACAAACGGTGAGCGTTTATGATAAATATTGCCGGGGGGCCAAGGATTATTTTACTTTGGCCAAAGAAATTATTTCTTTAGAGCGGAAGGTGGAAGAGGCGACCAGTCGTCCGTCCGTCGCTTTTCGTCCCATCTCAACGAAAATGAAAGAATTGGTAACTCAAGAGATCAAAGAATTTTATCCCACCCTGTTTTCGCTCGACTCTCCGGGAGCCAAGTCGGTCTATGTGACAGGCAGTTTTAACGATTGGTCATTGGATGACACCTGCCTGCTGAAAGAAAGTGACGGCCGATGGGTAACAGAAATCCCTTTGAAACCAGGAGTTTACAAGTATCAGTTTATTGTCGATGGTGTCTGGAAGGAAGATCCCAAAAATCCTCGGAAAGAAAGAAACTCCTTTGGGGATATCAATTCTCTCGTTGAGGTCAGATCGGATGAGTCCACATCAGCCAAATGATGAACAGCAAATTCTTGAGGGAAAAATTCCTGCCATTTTGTCGTATCTTTCCATAGGCTGCATCATCCCGCTACTTTACAAAAAGGATAACAAATTTGTCTTAACCCATGGCAAACAGGGGCTTGTTTTATTTGTCGGCGAGGTGGCTGTTTTTATTGTCCAGATCATTTTAGGGGCCTGGGTGCTGAAATTGGGTATGTTTGTCCTGGGGGCGATCTCTTTTATGGGTATTATTGCCGTCCTTAAAGGGGAATATATTCAGATCCCCATCGTTTCGGATATTGCCGAAAAAATAACTCTTTAATCTTTAGCCAGTTGCTTCCCTGATTTCCTCCATGTCGATCGTAGATAACTTTATCATCCTTCTCAAGAGATTCTTTATAAAAAAGAACGGCCTTGGCAGGACCAAGAAGAAGGCTAATAGAACACGTGTTTTCCGTAAACGTAAAGCCGCATCCAGGAGGCCTTTACGATCAAGGACGATTTCAAAGAATGGATTGAAATCTTCTCCTGTGTCTCCCGGGGCATCTCAAAGAAGAACAAAGACCTTATCGAACAAGAAAACTCAAGTCGGACATAAAAGCAAGAAGGGGAGAGGGCGTTTAAAATCGTCCATCTCAAAACCCTCTCTCGCGCCTGATAGAAAGGCTTATTTGTCCCAGAGATCCGCAGGGACTCCCAGGTCTGTTATCCAGGATAAGGATAACCTTCGAGAGATATGTGTTGGTGAGATCACACACGTTTTCTCCAGGATTCAGGTGATTGTTTTAAAATTGACTCATGAGGGAATTGCTATTGGTCAACAGATTCATATCAAAGGGCGGAATACGAACTTTTGTCAAGAGGTGGTTTCTTTACAGATAGAAAGCGCGGATGTCAAAAGCGCTAAAAAAGGCCAATTGGTTGGTTTGAAGATTAAACAATCAGTCCAAGTGGGGGATAAGGTTTTCAAGTGTTGATAGGCCGAGGAATCCCGACGAAAGTGTACAAATGGTCATTCATATGTTATATTTTAAGCGGCAAAACTTTCCCAAAACATTTTCTTTACGAAAGTCTACAGGTGACACATGAAAATGAACCGTCAAGGACAAAACATTATTGAGTATGTATTGCTTTTTGCCGTTGTTGTTGTTGTTTTATTTGTGACCTTGGGTCCTCAAGGGTTCTTCACACAGTCCATTAATGAATCTTTGGATCAAGCCATCACTCATCTGGAAGCCATGCCTGACGAGCCTTTTAAAAAGAAGTAGTCATGGGCAAAAACCTTAAAACACCCCGCCGATCCGCAAGTTCTTCCAAAGGTCCAATCGGACATGGAGCTTTTTCTCAAAGGGAACAGGATTTAATCCGACGTTATTTGATCTGGTGTTATAAAACCACCAAAGAGAATTTGGATAGAGTTGACCGTTACTATACCCAGATTGAGGTTGATTATTTTGTCCGGCGCGAGTTGATCAAGAAAAAAAGTTTTGAGTCATCTCCTTCGGATCCCCGGTACACGGCCTTAATTGAGGATTTCGAGAAATATATCTCAGATAAGAAAAACAATGTTAATAAAAAGAAATTTGCGGATGACCAATGCGTAACTTTGGATTCCGATTATCGGTATTTGCGCGATCGAATGGACGCCATTGAGAAAGCCATTGTTCATTTCTTGGGAGCTGAGGCGTTGGAGGAAATCAGATTATTATATGAAGAAGAAATGACCCGCCGTATTCTATCCTCCCGAGAACATACGTGATTGTCCGCATCTAAAAAATTATTTATTATGGATTCTGCCTCAGGATGGGGCGTGTTAGGTTTGATAGGCTTAGAATTGTCGGCGAAGATCGCGGAGTTTTTGTTCTTGTTCCCGCCTCAGGCGTTTTTGATCTTTTTTTGTCTCATCAATAAAGTCTTTTTGATCCTTCATGATTCGAGTAGAATCAATGACCTCTGAATGGGCGGCAGGTCGAAAGGCTTTCTTAATTGTCCCAATGACTCCCCAAAACACAAGTCCGGCGACAACAGTTCCAAGGATAAAAAGAAGAATCCCATCGAAGTCTTTCATAACACCCGAATTATAAAATAGAACATAAAGACGCGCAATGGGATCTTTTAATATTGTATTGAAAGGTTATTGGGCGCTATTTATAATGCCTTCGGCACAATAGATATTTTTAAGAAATATCCGTTTACGATTGGAGGGAGTATGACACCGCAATTTGATTTTAAGAAGGAATGGGAAAAAACAAAAGATCAATTGATTAAAATCAGCAAAGAGGCCGCGATCATTGCGAAAAAAGGAGAAGAGGAGCTTGTCAAATTTTCTCAAAAGGGGAAAATGCGGATGGACGCCACGGCGGCCGGTTTAAAGAAAGAGCAGTTGTATTATTTGATTGGTAAGGAATACGTTAAGGTCAAAGAACCCGGGAAGCAAAGCGCCCAATTAAAGAAACTGGTTGAAGAGATGGGGAAGATTGAAAAAGAACAAAGACTCTTACAGAAGAAACTTAAAACAGTTCAATAGGCCTTCGTTCATTTTTACAATTGTTTTGATCCTTTTGCTCCTGTCCACGGTTGACGTAGGAGAATTAACGCCGTCGTCTTCAGGAAATTCCGCGGATCCTATTGAAATTTTTGTCAGTGGAAAGAGGTACGGCTTTTATCATGAGTATCAGCATTAAATATCATGTTCAATAAACCCGCACTTAAAGACTTCTTATTTCTCAGCCTGTTCGTTATTCTTATAACCCTTCACCCGTATTTTCTTCACGGGGAGATTAATCAATTTGAACTCGGTATTTATCTGCCGGGAATCAGCGCTGTTTTGGATGGACAGATCCCTTATAGGGATTTTTTTCATTTACGCGGGCCGTTTGAGTTGTATATACCGGCCGGACTTATGCGCGTTTTGGGTGAGAAAATCAGTGTTATGGAGGGATTCTTTTATTTTGGGACGGTCGTAACACTTATTTTATGCGTTTTAGCGGCCAAGGAGATTTATCGTACGCGGTTTGTTTTGTATTTAATGGCCCCGGTCCTCATTGGCAGGACATTCCCGAGGGTTGTATTTACCTTTTGGGGGGGGATGCGTTTCGCGCTTGGGATTTTAGCGGTGTATTTTGCTGTCAAGCATTTCAAGGATGGTCAAAAAAGATGGCTGTTTGCCGCTGGGATTGCGTCGGGATGCGCGGCTTTAACAAGTGTTGAGATTGGCGTCTGCGCTGTTGTCGGAATCATTTCAGGGATAAGTCTGTCGCTGTTGCTTAAGATCAAGAACGGCAAAGAAATTCGGAGTCTGTTTCTAAACTATTTATCCGGCATAGCCATTGTTGTCGGCCCGTTTCTTCTTTATCTTCAATGGAATCATGCCTTTCTTCCCTATATAGAGGCGACATGGAGTGTTGTGTCCCACATGCAGCATGTTTTTAACATCAATATGGTTTCAAATACTCCTGCGAGTTTGGGGGATGCCGTTCTTTCCATGATCAATCCTACGAGTGAAAATTTTAAATATATGACGCCGGCATATCTTTATGTTTTTACAGGAGGGTATTTTATTTATAGGATCAGGCAGGGACGGTTTGACTATGAAAAGTTGGGTATTCTTGCGTTAGCCGTGTATGGCTTTATGATGTATGTTTCGGCCTTCCGGAACATTGAGGCCGCCCAATTGGAAATGGCCTTGCAACCAGAGAAGATTCTTCTGTTTTTTTTAATGGAAGAAATTTATTTATATTTTAAAGCGTTTAATAGGGTTTTGGGGATTGGACTGATATCTTTTGTGTTGATGGCCTCATCGATCGGTTATTCTGTCGAGAGATTCAACCGTCGCTTTTGGTCTTTTAAATATGTCCATTATAAGTTTTCTGGAAGGAACACGCGTGAACTTCAGCCTTTACACGGACAGCCTTTGGCTGAACTGGAGATGGCGCGCGTGGGGAGAATGGTTGTCCCCAAATGGCAAGCGGAAGATTTTAAAATGGTTGCCCAATTTATTCAAGAAGAGACTTCGCCCGGAGATCCTGTTTTGATGTTCCATGAATTGGCAATATATCATTTTATTGTCGACCGCCCCTTTGTCGGTCGGTTTCCCATGGGGATATTCGCGTGGTTAAACGACCGTTGGCATAAGGAGTTTATAGTGGATCTTCAAAGAACGAAACCCAAAATAGCGGTTGTCGCCAAAGCCCCGCCGTCCTGGTTTGAGGATATCTATTTTAAGGTTCCCGGGAACAGATTAAAGTATGATGATGTCCTGGATTATATTCATGCCCATTACACAGCGGTCCAGGAAACGCCATCCCTTATAATTTATAAAAGAAAATAGTATAAAATATTTACTATTAAATGCCAGATTGGCAAATTCTTATATCTTGACTTATATAGGGGCAAATAGTATAATGGCGCCGTTTCACAAAGGATAAAAAAATCAGATAGAGCTCAACGGTCATTTCCACAGGAGATTAAGTTGAGGGGAAAATTCGGGGCTCAGGTCGCTCCGGAGGATTAGGGCACGAACAAATGACGTTCGGAAGACGTCGTAAATTGAGCGCACATTGAAGGGAGAGAGTACATTGGTTTTTTTAAAAGAAAGAAAGACAGAAGTCATTGACAGTTTTAGAGCGCATTCTAAAGACACTGGATCCGCCGTTGTGCAGGCTGCTTTGCTGACGGAAAGAATTAATTACCTCACAGGGCATTTCAAGACCCACAAAAAGGACTTCCATTCCCGTCGTGGTCTTCTTATGATGATAGGTAAAAGACGACGTTTATTGGCCTATCTCAAAAAGAACGATCTTCAGAAGTATCAAGAAACCATTTCAAAATTAGATCTACGCAAGTGAGGTTATTTCCATGAAATTAGGCCGAATTGAAATCCCAATGGGGGGAAAGAATATTATTATTGAAACCGGAAAACTCGCCAAACAGGCTAATGCCGCCGTTACGGTTTCTTGCGGGGGAACAACAGTTCTCGTCACAGCCTGTATGTCCAAAAAACCAGGGACGATGGATTTTTTCCCTCTTATGGTTGAATATCAGGAGAAAACCTATGCCGCAGGCCGTATCCCGGGCGGTTTTTTTAAACGGGAGGGGCGACCGACTCAGAAAGAGATTTTAACATCCAGAGTCATAGACCGGCCTATTCGACCGTTGTTTCCTAACGGATTTTTAAATGAAGTTCAGGTTGTCGCAACGGTATTGAGCAGTGACGGAGAAAATGATCCTGATATTTTTGCTCTGATCGGCGCTTCTGCCGCTTTGACTATTTCCGATATCCCGTTTGAGGGACCTATCGGGGCTGTACGGTTAGGGAGGGTCGATGATCAATATGTCCTTAATCCAACGTACGCCCAAAGAGAAATAAGTTCCATCGATTTGATTGTGGTTGGGTTAAAAGACGGTGTTGTCATGATTGAAGGGGAATCCCAGGAAGTCGAAGAACCCAAAATGATTGAGGCGCTTCAGTACGCGTTTGATAAACTCCAGCCGATACGGGAAGTTCAATACGATCTGCAAAAACAGGCCGGCAAACCCAAAGCGCGGGTGGCCTTGGTGACGCCGCATCCGGAATTGAAAAATAAGGTCGCTGAATTAGCCAAGGGACGATTGTCTGAAATTTATAAAATTGGCGAGAAAGAGCAGCGGGAAGACGCTTTAAATGATTTACTAGATGAAATTACCAGTGATCTGTCCGTTTTTGAAGCTTATACTACCGCCGACCATGAAATCAGCGCGAGTGATATCAAGGCGATGTTCGAACAGGTTGAATACGAAGAGGTCCGAAGACTTATTTTTGATGAGAATAAAAGGGCTGATGGCCGAGGGCCAAAGGATATTCGGGATATTTCCGTTGAAGTCAATGTGCTGCCCCGTACGCACGGATCCAGCCTGTTCACCCGCGGTCAGACCCAAAGTCTGGCAACTGTCACGCTCGGAACCCGACGCGATGAACAGTTAGTTGAAGCCTTGGAAGGTGTATCTTACTATAATTTTATGTTGCATTATAATTTTCCTTCTTTTAGTGTGGGAGAAACAAAACCCATGCGTGGACCTGGTCGCCGAGAGATTGGCCATGGCGCTTTGGCGGCTAAGGCCCTGACGGCTGTTCTACCGGAAAAAGAAAAATTTCCTTACACGATTCGGGTTGTTTCAGAAATCCTGGAATCCAACGGTTCTTCAAGTATGGCCAGTGTCTGCGCGGGTTGTCTCAGCTTGATGGACGCGGGCGTGCCTATCAAAGACGCTGTGGCCGGGATATCGATTGGTTTAATCACGGATCATAACAAACATTGTCTTCTGACGGATATCATGGGGTTGGAAGATCATTTTGGCGATATGGATTTCAAGGTTGCCGGGACAAGAAAAGGAATTACCGCGATCCAGTTGGATCTGAAGATTAAAGGGGTTGCGGTCAACATATTATTTCAAGGACTGGAGCAGGCCAGAGAAGCCAGATTGAAAATTTTAGATGTCATGCAATCCGTGATTGCCAAACCGAAAGAGGATATATCGGAATTTGCCCCGAGGATTATTATTTTACAAATTCCCCAGGACAAAATCGGCGAGGTGATCGGGCCTGGAGGGAAGACTATTAAGAGGATTATCGAAGAAACAGGCGTAGAGTCGATCGACATCGACGATGATGGGAAGGTCCACGTGGCCTCCTTGAGTAAAGAGGCGGCTCAGAAGGCGGTAGATTTCGTCCATGGACTGGTAGAAGTCCCGGAAGTCGGGAAAATTTATGATGCCGTCGTCGCGCGAATCACTAATTTTGGGGTGTTTTGTGAGTTCTTGCCTGGGAAACAGGGCTTGGTGCATGTCTCGGAACTTTCCAATAAATTTGTCAAAGATGTGAATACGGTTGTTAAAGTCGGCGATACCTTTAAGGTGAAGTTGATTGAAATTGATCAGATGAAACGGATCAATTTGAGTAAGAAGCAAGCTGAAACCGAATAGTGAATATCGTCAACTCCCACTGTCATTAAGAAATTCGGATCAAGATCCGTGTTAAAGCTGCCCGCCATTGTTACGGACTTCTGTAAAAGAAATAGAATGTGGTGGTAGTCCTGCGTTACCTAAATTTCAAACATGTGAATTTGCAGATATGCGCAGTACAGTACTGTGTTCTATACAGACGCTTGACGTGATGTAGGCCAAGCCGGTTGTCCTTAAAAGGCGCAACGCATTTGCGGTGCGTAATTTCAGTTTCACGTTGAGTTAACCATTCTTAAAGAATGAAGCTTTTCCGGTGACTCTCTTCAATGGATGATGTTTTGGAAAAGCCTCATGACAGTACATTAACTCGGCTATAAGTCTTAAAAAATGAAGCAGGAATATATCAGTGAAATAAAGGCTATTATCCTTTTGGCTCTTGGTATGATTTTGCTGGCCAGCCTTGTTTCTTTTGTTCCTGAAGATCTTCCTTGGTATACCTCCCATCCTAATGTCCCTGCCCACAACTTAATCCGTGTCACTGGCGCCTATATGGCCGGAGCCTTATTATTTGTGCTGGGCTATAGTGCCTACGCTTTTGTCCTGTTCCTGTTTTTTTGGAGTTGGAATAAATTCATGGTAAAGGACATCAGGTTTTCATTTTCAAAAATTATTGGATTCAGTATTTTATTGTGTGTCATGAGTTCTTTGTTGGCTATGCCGGGCGTCATGGAATCAAGCCTTCGGTTTCAGATGGGCGGAATCGCGGGATTGTTTATTTCTGATTTTCTGACGAAGAATGTCGGTTGGGGGGCCTACATCATTTTGATGATGCTGGGGACTCTTTCGCTCATTGTTACCTGTGAATTTCTGGTCAGCCCAATCTTTTTGAAGATCGTCGAAAAGTTTTTTCAATGGGGGGGGAGGGTCAAGGAGAAAGTCCAGGAGGGGAAAGCGGATTTGTCCTTGCTTAAATCCAAGATGAATCTCGAAAGGGATTTGAGGGAGAGAGAAAACGTTCTTGAGAAAAATGTTAAGAATAATTTAAAACTTCGGGGTGAAGGAGCGATTGAGAAAAGAAATAAAAAGGACGCGGAGAAGGCGTTGTTAGACGATTTGGACCTTGATCCTTCGGCCGGCAAACAGGCCGCTTCCGCGACGCTCGCATCCAAACCCAAGATAAGGATCGCTCCCATCGAGAATAAAGGCGTGGGAGAGGGAACAGACGAAGGCGAAGCAAAAATTGTCGGAGAATATCATCTCCCGCCATTGGATTTATTAGAAAACCCTCCACAGATTTCAACCGACAGAATTCAAAACGATTTAATCAGCGGGGCTAAATTGCTCGAAGAGACGTTAGCCAGTTTTGGGGTGAGCGCGCGCGTTGCGGATATCGAGCGCGGGCCGGCTATTACGCGTTACGAATTAGAACCCGGGCCGGGGGTCAAGGTCCAGAAATTTACGACTCTTTCAGACGACATCGCCCTAGCCATGAAGGCGGCGGCTGTGCGCGTGGTGGCGCCTATACCCGGAAAAAATAGAGTCGGTATCGAAGTCCCCAATGGGGCTTCCGCCGCGGTCTTTCTCAAGGACGTTCTAACGAACAGTCAGTTTCGTTCTTCAGCCTCGAAATTATCCCTGGCATTGGGAAAAGATATTGCCGGCCAGCCCATGGTCGCTGATCTAGCGGAGATGCCGCATCTCTTGATTGCCGGGACAACGGGTTCGGGCAAGACGGTGTGCGTCAATGGCATTATCACTTCGATGCTCTTTAACGCGACACCCGAGGAAGTGAAATTCGTGATGGTTGACCCCAAAATGGTTGAGTTGGCCCAGTACAATGATATCCCGCACCTGCTGTGTCCGACGGTGACAGACACTCAAAAGGCCGCCGGGGTTCTCAATTGGGTTGTCAGCGAAATGGAGAATCGGTATAGAAAGTTATCGAAAGAGGGCGTGCGCAATATTAAAGGTTATAACGCCAGGGGTCATAAGATGCCTTATATTGTCGTGATTATTGATGAGCTGGCGGATTTGATGCAGGTTTCGGCCAAGACGGTTGAAAGTTCCATCACGCGGTTGGCCCAATTATCCCGCGCCGTGGGCATTCATCTTATTTTGGCGACACAGCGGCCGTCCGTGGATGTTATTACGGGTGTCATTAAGGCTAATTTCCCGGCAAGAATTTCTTTTAAGGTCGCTTCCAAAGTCGATTCGCGCACCGTCCTGGATATGAACGGCGCGGAGAATCTGCTGGGGAAAGGGGACATGCTTTTTATTAAACCCGGGGACGCGAAGCCGACCCGCGGGCAATGCAGTTATGTGAAGGATGAAGAAATCCACCGCGTGATTCAGTATATTAAAGAACAACAAACCCCAGTCTATGACGAGAATATTTTAATCCATCAGAAGCCGGGAGCCAAGCCGGGATCGGATGAAAAAGATGAATATTACGATGAGGCGGTCAAGCTGGTGATTGAGACCCAGCAGGCGTCGGTTTCGATATTACAAAGACGGTTGCGATTGGGATATACCCGCGCTGCCAGGCTGATCGATATGATGGAGCAAAATGGTATTGTCGGGCCTTATTGTGGCAGCAAGCCTCGAGACATTCTTGTTGACAGGGAAAAGTGGCTTCTGGAAAATATGAAGACTGAGGAAGTCAAAGAATAACGTTATGAATCCTGAAAAAATAAATAGTGAAAAAAAAGATGCGGGACGTTCGAAAGGTCAGATTCTCAAAGAAGCGAGGGTGGCTAAAGGCCTTAGTCTGGATATGGTTCATGAGGCGACGAAAATTCCCCTGGATGTCCTTCGGGGCATTGAAGAAGGATACTCCATCCGCACCATCACCCCATTTTATTTGAGGGGTTTTCTTAAGATTTACGCCCAGTATCTGAATATCGATGTCTCGGAGGTTGTTGAAGATTATAAAAAAGCGACTCCGCCGAAACATTATAATAAAAAAGATGTCATAGACTTTAAAATTTTGCCGTGGATATCTTCGGTTCTCTCTTCTTCGGCCAGAAAACGGAAGATTTTTAGATTTCTAGTTCTCATTTCTTCTATTCTGATTGTATTAAAAGTCATTGCTTTCCTGACGCACAGAGCGCCGGCTAAGACGCCCGCTCCTCCCATTGAGGCAAGAAATACCCCGAATTGGAATAAGGCTTCTCTGACGGGCATTCATGCGCCTTTAAAAGCCGTAACTAAGACGCCTTTGCCCGCCCCCAAGGTAAAACCGGTTCAGCTTACTCAAAAAATCGCGCCAAAGGAAAAACAAAGGGTACAACCCAAGCCGGTCGAGATGAAAAGGGATCTAGCGAACCTGGCGCCCAGTGAAACAGAAACGCCTGAGCCTCGCTCCCCTTATGAAGGACAGACCGAAAAGCCTCATAAAAATGTTATTCTGACGGTTCGCGCTAAACAAAATAGCTGGTTAAACGTGAAAGTCGACGGGGCGATTGTCTTTCAGTCCACGTTAAAACGAGGCGTGGTGGAGACCTGGATGGCTAACGAGAAAATCGAGATCTCCGGACGGAACATCAATCAACTGGAGTTTGAAGCGAATGGGAAGATGATCGGCACTCTGGGTCGGGCCGATCGCACCGCTAAGACCGTGATCGTGACGAAAGATGGATTGTCTGTTACAAAATAAACTCTATGATTATGAAATCAAAACGCCGGGTAAGAACGAGTAAAGATTTTTGCGCCGAGAGGGCTTCCCAGGGGCAAAGGGTGGGGATTATCAATTTAGGATGCGCTCGCAATCTTGTTGACGCGCAGGTTATTTTAGGCAACGTCCAAAAACAGGGCCATACGATTGTTGATATTAAGAATTCAGAGGTGGCCATTCTGAATACCTGCGCCTTTATCGAAGAGGCCAAAAAGGAATCCATTGACGCGATCGTGGATTTAGTTGAATTAAAAAAACAGGGGCGGCTTAAGAAAATTATTGTCACCGGATGCTTGGCGCAACGTTACGGTCCGGAGCTTATTAAAGAGTTTAAGGAAATTGACGCTGTGATCGGGGCGCAAAAGTTGGATCAAAGAAATGTCCCTGAACAAATTTTGCTGACGCCGGGACATACGGCCTATGTCAAGATATGTGAGAGCTGTTATAACTGCTGCAGTTTTTGTGTAATCCCGGCCATTAAAGGGAAATTTGTCTCAAGGACGATGGAATCGGTCCTTAAGGAAGTGGAACGGCTGGATGCCGGCGGGGGAAAGGAAATTAATATCATCGGCCAGGATATCACGGCGTACGGCATGGATATTTATCATCAAAAGAGTCTGGCGCGGCTTCTTCAGAAAATAGCGGCGGTGACAAAAAATATTCAATGGATACGTTTATTGTACGCCTTTCCGGCCCATGTGACCGATGAGCTGATCGATGTGATTGCCGGCGAGGATAAAATCTGTAAGTATCTGGATATCCCTTTACAGCATATCAGCGGGCATTTGTTAAAGGCCATGAACCGGAATATGACAACCCGGCAGACCATGGCCCTGATCCGGAAACTGAGGACAAGAATCCCGGAGGCCAGCTTGCGAACAACGTTTATCGTCGGTTTCCCGGGGGAAACACAAGAGGATTTTGAAGAGCTCCTGCGTTTTGTGGAAGAGACACGGTTCGATAAGGCGGGAGGATTTGCTTATTCCCGTGAGGAAGGGACACCGGCCTTTGAATGGCCGGATCAGGTTCCGGAAAACATAAAAAAGAAAAGATTAGACAAACTGATGAAAGTTCAACGGGGGATTTCGCAATCTGTTCAGGAACGTTTTCTCGGGGAGACGCTGAATGTCCTGATTGATGAGAAGAGTCTGGAAGAAAAGGGGCTTTATATCGGAAGGACGGAATTTGACGCCCCGGAGGTGGATGGCGCCGTCACTGTGCGTTCCCAAAAATTGTTAAACCCCGGTGATTTTGTGTCTGTGAAAATCAGGGACACGTATGAATATGACTTGGCCGGAGAGGCGGTATGAATCTGCCCAATGCCCTCACGATTTCCAGGATCGTCTTAACCTTTCTTTTTATTTTCTTTATATGTTCGGCGGGATTGATTTCTAAGATTATTGCCGCCGTTATTTTTCTCATAGCTTCCTTGACGGATTTTTATGACGGTTACTACGCCAAGAAATATCAATTGACCAGTGATTTCGGGAAAATCATGGATCCCATCGCGGATAAAGTCCTGGTTCTGGCCGCGTTCTTTGTGTTTACGCATATGCGTTTAATCCCGGTTTGGATGTTCGCTTTGATTTTTATCCGGGAGGTATTGATTACGGGCTGGCGGTTGGCGGCTGTCCTCAAAGGAGAGGTATTGGCCGCGGAGAAGGCGGGAAAAATCAAGACAGTCTCCCAGATCGTCGTGATCAGTTTCATTTTGATCTATATCCTCCTGAAAGAATCCCCTTTTTCGCAATCATGGACGGACTCTTTTTGGCAAGGGTGGAGACTTGGGATCGATGGTCTTATGATGATCGCCCTTGTTTTAACAGTATTTTCCGGCGCGGCCTTCTTGAGAAATAATATGAGATTGAATCGTCATTGATTGGCAGGACTGCGTTACTTAAACTTGAAACATGTCAATTGCCGGATGGACGCAGTACAGTAATGAGTTCATCTGTAAATAATTTAGGTATCACAGTAATAAGTCCCAAAGTCGCCATGTCCGACAAGCTCATCCAATTATTCGCCACGTTCTTTTATATCGGTCATTTTCCGGCCGCTTCGGGGACATTGGCCAGTGTCGCCGGCGTTTTTATTTCCATTGGGCTTTGTCATAATCCTGTCGGATATATTTTTTTTCTTTTGATGATCACCCTCATAGGTTTTACGGTGAGCGGCCCCATGGAGAAATTGATTCGGCAGAAAGATCCTTCGTGCATCGTGATTGATGAAGTCGCCGGCGTCATGCTGGCCTTCTTTCTCCTGCCATTGAATATGCCGGTCCTCGTAACGGCATTCTTCCTGTTCAGGGCCTTTGATATGTTCAAGATTTATCCGGTTAATAAATTTGAGGCCCTTGGGGGATCGTCGGGGGTCATGATGGATGATCTGATCGCTGGGATCTATACAAACATCACCATGCACGCAGCGATTTGGTTTTCAGGTTTTGTTTAAGGAGAAAAGTATTTGGAAAAAAATTTGTTTAATCATAAAGGGAGAAATTACGCATGAGAACATCGAATCCGGTATTAACGAATACGACCTTTGAGCAGGGCCATACTTTCGGTCCGGGGGCGAGCATGACCCTTCAGGGAGCTGTGAACAAGACGATGATTTTGCTTTTTCTTCTTGTCGTGAGCGCCGCCTGGGTGTGGGCAAAAGTGATTCAACCTGTTCCTATATTTGAAAGTTTGGAGGGTGAGGGGGCAAGGACCATTTCTTCCGTCGGTCCATTGATAATGATCGGGATGATGGGCGGACTTATTTCCGGTTTTGTTACAATTTTCAAAAAAGACTGGTCTGCGGTAACCGCCCCTGTTTATGCCGTCTGCCAGGGGCTTTTTTTAGGCGGAGTATCGGCTATTTATGAGATGCAGTATCACGGCATTGTTTTTCAGGCCGTGGCCTTAACTACAGGCACACTCTTCTGCCTTTTGATGGCGTATAAATCCGGGATTATCAAGGTGACGCAGAATTTTCGTTTAGGCATCGTGGCCGCCACTGGAGCCATCTGTCTGGTTTATCTCGTGAACTGGATTATGAGTTTCTTCGGCGGATCCATCCACGCCATTTACAGCAACGGGATTTTCGGCATAGGGTTTAGCCTCGTTGTTGTCGGGGTCGCCGCATTGAGTCTTGTCCTGGATTTCGATTTTATTGAGCAGGGGGCATCCCATGGCGCTCCTAAATATATGGAGTGGTATAGTGCCTTTGGCCTGATGGTGACATTGATTTGGCTTTATCTTGAGATATTGAGACTGCTTTCAAAACTGCGCAGCCGTGATTAGATCGTCCTTTTAAAGGCTTTGATGGTATGTGTGGTATTTTCTTTATGCCCTCTCCGTTTTTTATAAAAAGGGGAGGGGGTTTTTAAATTAGAAAATTGAAGTGTGATGCCGTTTTTATCTATGAAACCGTTTTCCTGAAAACACTTTCCAAGCAAGCCTTGCCTAATACTTATATGGTATAGTTTGTCTATGCTTAGTAGTTTTATTTATAGACACTCGTCCCCTCAAGGGCTTTCCCGATTGTTCCGCTTTACAGCCTGGACCATATTGATTAGTTTTATATTGTACAGTATTCTGCCTTCCCAAGCCTATGCCCAGACGCTTCTTAATTTACCGACGCCGGGTGCGATGGTGCCTTTAAGCCCGGTGTTTGAACCTGTCCTGATCAAAGGGATCAAGCTCAATCCGCAGAATCCGCTGCAGTTTGATTTCATCGTAGACCCGGCGGATTCGGGACTTAAAGACGAGGCCTTGAAAGAGGAATCCACCAGGCTCATCAAGTATTTTCTCGCGGCCTTGACCGTGCCGGAGGAAGACCTGTGGGTCAACTTATCACCCTATGAAAAAGACCGGATCATCCCCGAGGCTTTTGGACAGACCGAGATGGGCAGGGATCTTTTAGCGCAGGATTATCTCCTCAAGCAGATCACGGCATCCTTGATGTATCCCGAGGATGAGTTAGGACAGAAATTTTGGGACCGGGTTTATGAGAGGGCCCATCAGGAATACGGGATAACGGATATTCCGGCGGATACCTTTAACAAAGTCTGGATCGTTCCCGAGAAGGCCGTGGTGTATGAGAACGGCGACGTGGCGTTTGTGGTGGAGAGCAAATTGAAAGTAATGCTCGCCGTTGATTATGAGGCACAACGGCGAAGCCTCGCCAAAAGCGGGTTGGAGCAGGATTATTTAGCTCGTAGCTCATCGCTCATAGCTCATGGAGATCCAGAGCACAAGGGCACAGGGGCACAAGATCACAGGAATACAGGAGCACAAGAGTCAAGAGCTAACAGCCAAGAGCTGACACCTGATTCTCAAACCCTAACCCCTGTTATTAGAGAATTACTCATTCCCGAAATTGAAAAAGAAGTCAACACAGGCAAGAACTTCGCTTCTTTAAGGCAGATATATCATTCCATGATTTTAGCGACGTGGTTTAAGCGTAACCTCAAGGGAAGCCTCTTGGGCCAGGTGTATGTGGGCAAGAATAAAGTGGGAGGTGTGGATGTCGAGGACAAACAGATCAAGTTAAAGATTTACGACCAATACCTTGCGGCCTTCAAGACAGGCGTCTACGACTACATCAAAGAAGATTACGACCCAACGACCCGGCAGATTATTCCGAGGAAGTATTTTTCGGGGGGGATGGTTGTTGGCAAAGAGTTGAATAATGTTTTGATTGAAGAACAGCATCCGCGACAGTCATTTTTGAAACAAATTAAGTCATGGACCTCCAAATTCGTCATTATGGGGGCTGTTTTGTCTTCGTTGAATTTGGCAGGAGAGGGTTTCTTTCATAATCCTCCTTTGATGGCAGGAAGTCTGCAGAATTCTGTTCAGAAGAAAGACATTTTGAGTAATGCCCGTGAATTCGTAAGACAGCATATTGAATATGTATTGAAGGAGGGAACTGGCATCATACCAAATGACAGTCCAACAATATGGAAAAAACTTTTGCAAGAATTAAAGGTAAAAACAAACTATCCGGTGGATATTAACCCCCTTCTTGAAGATGGACAGTTATTACAGGCTGTCATTGACCTCTATGTGCACTTATTTAATCAGGCAACGGGCATCACGGGCGATCCATACGTCAACTCCTTGGTGAATATCCAGAAGATGTTTGAGTTGCTTGAGGCAGATAAAAGATTGAATTTGGCTGTTCCCTCTAAGATGGAGGCCTTTTTTAAGGGAGTATTTAGTGATTTTATTATTGCCGGGGCCAACGATCCGGCGGAGGCAAGGCTCATGGGAAGTTACCTTGTTAAGTGGGCCGAAGAGCTGTCTCCGCGGCTGGGTAAAATGATGACTGACTTGGTAAGTGGATTGAAACAATTGGATGACGCCAAGAGGGGAAAGGAATTACTGGAAAAATGGAAGAAAATAAATGAGGAAGTCCTGATTCCTCAGAAATTTTACGCGACGCTGAACATTGTGCATGATCTAAAAAGTGAACAGCATTATTATATAGCCGTCGCGTACCAGATTGTTGATCAGCAAGAGCGATACGTCCTCAATAAAATCCCTGTTCAGGTTCTTTACGGACGCAAGATCGACAGGACAAATATTATCGGGGCCAGAGGGCACAGCATTGAAGGTGAAAAGGTGGTTTTTATTGATATGGATGAAATTGATAAAAAGGTGAAAGAAATAGAGGATACCTTAAAGGGGAATCCTTACGTGCTATACCAGGACGAACAGGGACGTTTGATCAGTCATGATTCTGTCACTGAATGGGTTAGAAAAACATATGGAGGCAAGACATCGGATCAAATACGGGAAATAATAAAATATTTTATTAGGGCCCATGAGTTGACCCATAAGGCATTGGAGTTTTCAGGAGTTGAGTATTTACCCGACGATCGTTTTGGCATTCCCGCTGGCCTATGGAGTGAACTATCAGGGGAAGACAAAAATTCTATTACCCAGGAGGTTGCCGCGTATTTTGGAGGCGGGGTTGCCATCGAAAAGGATCGGGGGGCCACTTACGTTCATCTGTTGCCGCATTTATTTTCCGGTGACCCCACACCCGAGTATTTCGCCGCCAGATATATTTTTAATATCACTGCCGGCAAGATCAATAATTGGGTTGACTGGCGAAATCCGGATGAGGCGATAAAGTTATTTGAAATGTTTATGAAAGATTTTGAGTTATATCAAAAACGATCGGAAAGCATCTTTAAGGAAACATTCAACCTTAATCCTGTTCAGCCCTTCCGTTTCCCGGCTTATATCTGGAGTAAATTACAGGCCGGATTGAAAGAGCTTCCCGATGGCATTGAATCTTATATCTCATCTCATGGTTTAGCGTGGACAGACGCTGTTGGTGTTCAATACTGGTTTGACGAGGATAAGGAATTTATCAAGAGGTTTGGACCAGCCACGGCAGAAAGGGTATGGGCGGCGGCAACGCTGGCTGTCAATGAGGCGAATCGATGGGGCATCTCTTCTCCAAAACATATCAAAAATAAACAACAGCTTAAGGACATCATCGCCTTTCATGAAGATGTGCACAGCCAGTTGCGCGAGGATGTATCCCAGGAAATTCTTATCAACTTTCAAAAGCAGGTGAGGGATGTCCTGAATGGTGGAAAACCCCTGACAGATGATCATTTCTTTATACAAGCTTTTAAAAAGATTTACGGAAAACTTCCGAATGAGAATGGGTATCGTGATCAGGAACGAATTGACTGGTACATAGAGGAGTTTCTTGCGCTTTCAATCCAGGAGGCTGTCAAGTTTAATGATCCCTTGGCTGTTTTGTACAGGATGATGGAAGAAATGGAAGGTGACGCAACGGGAAAACAGGGCTCTTCAATAAATTGGACCAGATTAATGGAAGTCGTTAGTGAGATGAAAGATGTTTTAACGGGGGTTCCCCGGTATAAAAGGTTACTTGTTGAAGGGGAGATAATTACTATTGGGAACAGGAGTTTTAAAATAACGAGCATGGTTTATTCAGAATATGGTGGTAAATTAAGGCATTTCGCGTTGGGGTATGATATATCGACAAAAGAGCCCGTTGTAATGAAGGATCTGAACAGCGCGCAAAAGCCTGCGGTAGCCCAAGCTGTCATTAGTCTTATTTATGGTCAACTTGAACTTAAAACGGCGGCAAGAATGATCTCTTTCGGTGATGTGGAAGGTCACACGGTGCTTGTCACGGAATATCTACCGACAAAATTTGAGGATTTTATTCTCGCATCAAGATTGCCGGACTTAAATGCTAATTTGAAATCATCAATTTCACGCGCCCTCGCATTGGGAAAAGATTTACTAAGGCTGCAGGAAAATAATTTGATCCACGGGGATATGCAGCATCATAATGTTTTGTTAACAGAATCAGGTGAATGGAAAATGATCGATTTTGGGGATCCAGGAGGTGTTGGTGACGTTCAGGGGGTGTCGTCACTTTTGTATGCGGCGGCAACCGGGCGGTTACTAAATCTTTTTTTTGATGAATGGAAGGTCATCAACGACGGGCCGACACGAAGAGTGAGCCAATTATGCCATGAAATCAACAATGTCATCCCCAGAGAACTAAGTCAGCTTGTCTGGGATGGGTTGGGTATGGGGGAAAACAAAGTTGACCTCACGGGATTTATTAAATTATTGGAAAAAATTCATAGTAAACTGAGCTGGGATGAAGTCAAAAAAGAATGGCTTTTATCATCGGATCCGGCAATATTGTCAAACAGAGATACCAAAGGCGGTATCGACCTCAATCCCGTCGGAATGAACCTCGAAACCAAAGGCAAGGGCGTGGATTTTGATTTTACCGCGATCGGCTTGCCGTGTCTGGATGAAGACAACGATGGGCGGTGTGAGGCGTTAGACTTAGAACAGATCAAGCAAATGGACATCAACGGTTTTTCTCCGGTCATTATTCAGATGACCCCGGTCGTCAATCTCCCGTTACTTTTGGGCGTTCGGGAGACGGAGCGCGCCGTGCCGGAACAGGGAGGGGAGCCGGTTTCGGGGGAAGGGTTGATGTATCTTTACCCGGCGGGACAGCGGGATAAGGACAGTCAGGGGAGGGCGTCATGAGTGAATGGTTTTGGAAAAGGCTGGATCAGGCCTCGGGCTGGATCGCCGGACTTGTCCTGTTTGGGGTGATCGGTTTTACAGCGACCATTGAGATCAAGGACCTGGACCTTTGGCTGCACCTGGCGGCGGGGAAATATATTTTGTCTCACGGCAGCATTCCCCAGGTTGATATTTTTTCCAGCACGATCGCCGGGGCGCCTTGGATTGATCACGAATGGCTGTTCCAGGTCATCGTTTATTCCGTCTACCGCTTGACCGGTGTGAATGGCTTGTTGGGTTTGCAGGTCTTGATGGTGGTTTTGACGTCGGGGTTGGTTTTTTCTTTTCTCAGCGGTCGAGCCTCCAGTCCCGAGAAGAAACAGAGTTACCAGTTCGCCGGTCTCGTGCTCCTGTTTCTCATCCTGCTGGTGTACAAGCTTCGTTTCACGTTGAGGCCGGATCTTTTCAGTCTTCTTTTCTTTGTGACCTTCCTGCGCCTTCTCACTTCCCATGTTCATAAAAAATATTCTTTGGGACTGGTGTTCCTGACGCAGGTTCTTTGGAGCAATATGCATGGTTTTTTTATCCTGGGGCCGGTCTTGATATTGATGGCGATGAGCGCTGAGCTGGCTAAACGGCATCTGCCGCTCCCTTTTGAATGGGGCCGGGTCCGACGGTTGAAGGATGAAGACATGCGGCGATTAGGACAGATGTTTGTTATCAGTCTGTTGGCCTGCCTGATCAATCCGTATTTTATCCGCGGCGTCGCATATCCTTTGAGCGTGTTCTTTTCCCTCTCCGGGGAATCCAAAATATTTTTTGAATATATCAGCGAATTAAAAAGGCCTTTGACGTGGAATACCTTGTTTTCTCTGGAGGCGTACCTTCCCTTTAAAGGCTTGGTCGTGATCTCCTTGTTCAGTTTTCTGTTCAACCGCCGCAGGGTGGATGTGACGGTTCTTTTGTTTTGGGTGTTTTCCCTGGTGTTTTCTCTGTGTGCCGTCAGGAATATTGTTTTTTTCGCCTTTACCGCGTTTCTGGCCGTCATGTCCAATTTGCGGCAGGAGGGGGCGCCTCAGACGGTTTTCCGGAAAACTAGAAACATTAAACTCTTTTACCTTGGTCTCATTCTTTTAAAGAGCTTGATGATCGGTGGGATGCTGTCTTACGCCGGAGAAATTTCTTTGAGGGGATATTTTGATTTTGACACGCTGCGGCGCAAGAGTGAATTCGGAGGTTTCACGAAAAGGAATTTTCCTTACAAGGCAGTGGACTGGTTGGTAGAGCAGCGCATTCGTGGAAACTTCCTGAATGATTTTAATTCCGGGGCTTACCTCGTCGGGAGGGCGTTTCCGCGGGTCCGGGTGTTTATTGACGGCCGGACCGAGATGTACGGGGAGGCGTTCTTTAACGCGTACCGGAAGGTGTGGAGCGGGGATCCGCAACAGATCGCGGCGGCGATCCGGCAGTACCATTTAACCGGGGCTTTCCTGAATTCCTCGGAGGATCCTGTCCCCGGCGATTTACTTCGATATTTTTATGAAAACAAGGAATGGGTTTTGGTTTATTTCGACTACGACGCGGCCATATTCTTGAAAGATGTTCCCGAGAATCAATGGTGGATTGATCATCACGCCGTGGACTTGCCGTCGTGGAAGTTTCAGAAAATGGATCTGTTTAAGGTAGGATTGAAGAAGATCACGCCGTATCCCTATTTCAACCGTGCCGAGGCTTTCTTGAAATTAAGTCTTTGGGACAAGGCCGAAGAAGAGATCAACGAGGCTCTCAGGATTAATCCCCATCATCCGGATCCGTACCGGCTTTTGGGGCAAATTCACGTCAAGAGGAAAGAGTGGTCTGAGGCGTTTGAAGATTTGAGAAAGGCCAAACTCTTGGCGCCGGGAGACATGCGCGTCCGTTATCTTTTAGGCGTCGCTCTTTGTCATCTGGGAGAACTGCCCCTGGCGCGCGAACAGGCGCTTCGGCTCAGGGACCACGATCCGAAAAATCCCAATGGGATGTTTCTTTCCGCCCTGATTTATGCTAAAGAACAAAGGCACGAAGACGCTCTCGCATTCTTGGCCAAGGCCCACCACCTCGTGCCTGAGAACGCGCAGGAGATCTTGAGAATCGGCGATGTATTGTTTGAGCAGAGAGCCTTCGCGCAGGCCAAAGTGGCGTATCGATTGGCCTTGGCGACAGGAAGATCTTTAAAGAAAGTCCGAAAAAAACTTTATCGGTGCGCGGACGCGCTAGGGAACACGCCTCCGGCGGGCATCAAGAACAAAGAAATTGAGACCAAGGACAATGAAGGACAGTATCTGGAAAAAAATTAATTACTTCGTGGGATTATTACCCCTGGGGGCGTTGTTCGGTTTGGTGTCCTTCGCGGCCAATGTGGAGATCAAGGATCTGGATCTCTGGCTCCATCTGGCGATGGGGAAATTTATTACGACGCATCATTACATCCCCGACGTGGATATTTTGTCCTGCACGATCCAGGGCCGGCCGTGGATCAACCACGAGTGGTTGTTTCAAGTGATTGTTTACAATATTTTCAATGTCTGGGGGCCGGACGGTCTTTTAAGAATGCAGACGGTCATCGTCCTGCTGACCATGCTGTTATTATTATTCTTGGGATACACTAAAGATAAACAGCTTGTGACAACGTTTATCTTGCTGTTGGTTTATCTGGTTTTTCAGCAGCGGTTTACCATCCGTCCGGATATTTTCAGTCTTCTCTTTTTTACTTTGTACATTTATGTCCTGGCCCTGCACATCGATAAGAAATGGGCGGCGGCGGTGCTGGTGATGGTTCAAATGGTTTGGACCAATACGCACGGATTTTTCTTTTTTGGCCCGCTCTTTGTTTTTATCGGCCTTTTCTCGGAGGGAATCAAGCGGCACGTCCCGTTGCCTTTGGAATGGAACGTCTCCGGAAGGCTGACCGACAAGGAGTATCAAAGGCTCAAAGGGATATTTGTTCTCGTTCTCTTGGCCTGTCTGGTGAATCCCTCGTTTGTGCGCGGCGCCTTATATCCGATCGGCGTCTTTTTTTCTCTCTCTTCTGAAAATAAGATTTTCTTCGAATATATTCAGGAACTGCAAAAGCCCATCACGTGGGACACGCTCTGGGATGGAGGGAGGTTTGGTTATTATAAATTGCTCATTGTCTTGTCGTTTGCTTCGTTTATTTTTAATAGGCGCAGGATCGATATCAGCGCCTTTTTTTTCTGGCTGGTCTTTCTTGTTTTTTCTCTCAAGGCCTCACGGAACACGTCCTTTTTTGCCTTTGCCGCTTATCTTGTCATGATCACGAACATGGCCACGATGTCGTTTAAACACATCATCCCGTTACGATTTACCGCCAGGAAATTTCAATACGTGACGGCCATCGTTTTTAAAATGTTGCTTTTATTCTGGATGTTTCAATATTGCTCGGGGATGGCCGGTTTAACGTATTATGACTTTGATACCTATGAGCGAAAAAGTGAATTCGGCGGGATTTCGTTGAGAAGCTACCCCGTGAAAGCGGCAAACTTTCTTGTCGATAATCATGTGAAGGCGAATATCTTCAACGATTTTAACTCCGGGGCTTACTTGCTGGGGCGCGCCTTTCCTGATATTAAAGTGTTTATTGACGGCCGGACCGAGGCCTACGGAGGGAGGTTTTTTAAGCAGTATCAGAAAATTTTGAAAAAGGGCGATACCAAATTATTTGAGGAGATGGCGGACAAGTACCATTTGACGGCGGTGTTTCTTAATGCCGTGGTCGAAAAGATCCCGCAAGATCTCATGAAGTATCTTTATAATCACAGAGACTGGCGGTTGGTTTATTTTAACTATGACGCGTTGATTTTTTTGCGTCGTGTCCCCGAACATGAGGCGCTCATCGGGAAGTACGCGATCGATTTGTCGAAATGGCAACCGCCGCCAATAGATCTTTTGAAGGTGGCCGAGTCCAGGATAGCGCCGTATCAGTATTACAAAAGGGGATGTTCGCTTGAGGCGCTGGATTTTGATGAGGCCGCCCTGGCGGAAGCGCGGGAAGCCAATCGTATCGCCCCGGATTATCCCGATCCGTATGAGCTCATGGGCCGAATACTGGCTAAGCAAAAAAATTATAAAAAAGCCTTTGAGAATTTTCGTATCGCGGCGAGTTTTTCGCCGGGAAGCAAAAAATTAAGATACAATTTGGCCTTATCTTATTCGGATATGGGCGAGACCAAAGGGGCGGTTGAGCAGTATCGCAAGATGATCGTGGAATGGCCCGGTGAAGCCCGGGCCCATTTTCTTTTATCCAAGGCATTTGTGCATGACCGGCAATATGATGAATCGGTCAAGACGTTGAAAGACGCTTTTCGGATGGATCCTAACGCTGTTCAGGATATCCTGAAAATAGGGGATATGATGCTGGAACGGAAAGAATACGCGAAGGCCAAAGAGGTTTATGCCCTGGCCTTGGCAGCAAACAAAGAGCAGGCCACGGTCCATTATAAATTAGGCGCGCTTTCTTTGAACATGGAAGATCCACGGACAGCCCGAGAAGAATTCGAGAAAGCCTTAACCATTGATCCTGATAAGAAAGAAGCTAAGGAAGAGTTGAAGAAATTGAATGCGAAAGAGGGCGTGAGGGAATCGCAGGAAAACGCGGGAAGTCCCCCTGGAATTTGATTCGCGCGTGGCGCAACTCAGTCCCGGGTAGTGGTTGAAAATCAGTCTGAAAATCAGCACGGAAATCAGCACGAAAATCAGCAGAAAATCCGCATTGAAAAAGAATAGAGCCTATGTATAATACTCCCATCCTAAAGGGCCATGGAGTAGGCCGTCCTAATTTTATAAGAGGAGTGCTTTTGTCATGCGTGATGTCTTGACGTTTATTTTAGCTGGAGGCCGGGGGGAGCGCCTTGATCCGCTCACCCGAGACCGGGTCAAGCCGGCTGTTCCCTTTGGCGGGATCTACCGCATTATAGATTTTACCTTGAGCAACTGCATTAATTCCGGGTTAAGACGGGTTTATGTTTTAACGCAATACAAATCGTTCTCTTTGCAGAAACACTTATTGTCCGGGTGGAACATCGTCTCCAGTCAACTAGGCGAATTCATTGATGTCATCCCGGCGCAGCAGAGGATCGGCTCTGACTGGTATAGAGGAACGGCGGATGCCATTTACCAAAATATTTACGCTATCCGCGACTTGGATCCCCAGTTAATCCTTATTCTGGCCGGCGATCATATTTATAAAATGAATTATCAGGAAATGATCGCCCTTCATAATGAAAAAGAAGCCGATGTCACGGTCGGCTGTATTCCGATGCTTAAAGAGACGTCGATCAACTTCGGTGTCGTTGAGGTTGACCAAGATAATTATGTCCAGGGTTTTCAGGAAAAACCGGCCGCACCGAAAACGATTCCCTCTAATCCGTCACACATTTTCGCCTCTATGGGTATTTATCTTTTTAAATCGGATGTCTTGTTGCAGGAATTGCAGTTGGATGCCAAGGCGGATTCGGAGCATGATTTTGGGAAAAATGTCATCCCTCAGATGCTGAAAAATAAGAGGCGCATCTGCGTTTATAATTTTGTCGACGAACAAAATAGGCCCAAGTACTGGAGGGATATCGGGACAAGGGACGCGTATTACCAGGCGAATATGGATTTAGTGAGTATGGACTCCGAGTTCAATTTGTTCGACAAAGCCTGGCCCGTGAGGACCTACCACGCGCAGTATCCTCCGATCAAAATTGTGAGCACGCAGGTCGGGCCGGGAGCGGTTGTCGATTCCCTGATTTCCGGCGGGTGTGTGATTGAGGGCGGGCTTTTGGATAGGGCCGTCCTGTCATCGAACGTTAAAATCAAGAATAACGCGGAGGTCAGGAATTCTGTTCTTATGGAAGGTGTCATTGTCGGCGAACACGCCCAAGTCCAGAACGCTATCATTGATAAAGAGGTCTTCATCCCGCCTTATACGAAGATTGGGTATGATTTGCAACTGGACCAGAAACGGTTTGTTCTGACGGCATCGGGTGTGGTTATTGTGGCCAAGAAAGCTTCTGTTGAGCAATAGAGAATAAATGGATGGGATGCGGGGATTCAGTTTAAGTTTGCGAAAATCATTAATCTGTTAGAGAGGGAGAGATGTCCAAGATGATTCTTCAGCCTAAGATACGCGGTTTTATTTGCACAACGGCTCATCCTGTCGGGTGTGCCAAGCGGGTTCAGGATGAAATTGATTACGTCCAAGAGCGACCCCTTATTAGGCAAGGCCCCAAAAAAGCCTTAATCATAGGCGCATCGACGGGTTATGGCTTGTCTTCGCGTATTGTGGCTGCCTTTGGCGGCAGCCGGGCTGCCACGATCGGTGTTTTCTTCGAGAAGGAGGCGGAAAATGGCCGCACAGCCACGGCGGGTTATTATAATTCGGCCGCCTTTGAACAAAAAGCTCGGGAAGCGGGTTTGTACGCCAAGAGTTTTAATGGGGATGCCTTCTCCGATGAAATGAAACAAAAGGTGATGGAAACTATTAAAAAAGATTTAGGCTCTGTGGATCTTGTTATTTACAGTTTGGCCTCGCCCCGGCGGCAGCATCCTAGAACCGGCCAATTGGCCAAATCTGTTTTGAAACCCGTGGGGACAACGTTCTCGAATAAGTCCCTGGATCTCAATTCGAATAAACTTGAGAATGTGACCTTGGCACAGGCCTCCCAGGAGGAAATTGATCAGACGATTTCTGTCATGGGAGGAGAAGATTGGGAAATGTGGATAGAGGCGCTTAAAAACGCCGGATTGCTGGAGCGACACGCATTGACCGTGGCGTATTCGTATATTGGTCCGGAATTGACGCGGGGTGTCTACCGTAACGGCACTATTGGAAAGGCCAAAGATCATCTCGAGGCAACGGCGCGAAAATTAGATGAACAATTGAAAAAATATGGCGGCAGGGCCTTAATCTCTGTGAACAAAGCCCTCGTCACGCAATCCAGTTCAGCAATCCCTTTTATCCCCCTTTATTTTATTTTGTTGAAGAAGGTCATGAAGGAAAAAAAAGTTGATGAAGATTGCATTGGACAAATTCACAGGTTATTTGCCACCCGACTTTATACGGGTGGGCCGATCCCGGTGGATGAAAATGGATTCGCCCGATTGGATGATTGGGAAATGCGCCAGGACGTCCAGCGGGAAGTGCGAGCGAACTGGGACAACCTCAGCGACGGAAATCTTACCCAATACGCGGATTTGGACGGCTATCAAAAGGATTTTCTTAGACTCTTCGGTTTTGGTCTAGAAGGGGTTAATTACGATGCCGAGGTGGAGACAGACCTGAAACTTCCTTCCACCCTATGTTAACGGCGTCCAACGATTAAGCCGGTGGTTTGTCCGCCTGTCCTGTGAAGTTTTTCTTTAAGTGGAATTCCGCATGATATGCAAGCCTGTCACGTTTGATCGCCTCCAAAAACATTCCTTTTTCGTCGGTTATTGAAAAAAATGAAAAATAGTTTGACGGCGGGCGGGCCTTACCCTAGATTGTTCTTTGTTGATTCCCTCGAAGGGAAACCCGCGCTTTCCAAGCGCGGTGTATCCTGAGGAACAAAAAAGAGGAGAAGGGAATGTATTTTAAAAGGCTTGAAATTTTTGGTTTTAAATCGTTTGCCGATAAAACCGAACTCAATTTTGAACCGGGCATAACGGCCATCGTTGGGCCCAATGGCTGCGGGAAAAGTAACATCTTTGATTCCATCCGGTGGGTGCTCGGGGAACAGAGTGTCAAAGAGTTGCGCGGTTCCGCGATGGAAGACGTTATTTTTAACGGGACGGAAAAGAAACCTTCTTTGGGATTCGCTGAGGTGAGTCTGACATTCTCCAATGAGAAGCGCATGCTTCCTATCGAGTATGACGAAGTGACCATCACAAGAAGGCTGTTCCGTTCGGGGGAAAGCGAGTATTTGCTGAACAAAACGGTCGTGCGGCTTAAGGATATTCAGGAGATGCTGATGGGGACCGGGATAGGGGCAGAGGCCTATTCTCTCATCCAGCAGGGGAAAGTGGATCTGGTGGTCAGCGCCCGTCCGGAGGACCGGCGGATGATCCTTGATGAAGCCTCAGGCATTACAAAATACAAGATTAAAAAGAAAGAGGCTCTGAGTAAATTAAAGTCGACGGAAGAAAACCTTTTACGGGTTAACGATATAACGGTTGAGGTGAAGCGGCAGATCGGATCCATCGAACGGCAGGCCAATAAAGCGCGCAAGTATAAAGAGGATTTTGAGAAACTCAAAGATTTGGAAGTGCGGGTGACGCGGTTTCAGCTCCGGTCTTTTTTAGATCAGAAAAACAGATTGGCCGGACAGATCAAAGAATTAAAAGACAAGGAATCTAAATTGGGCCAAGAGCGGGATGATCTGGGGAATCTTTTAACGCATGAGATTAATTATTTGGGGGAGCTGGAGCAGAAAATCAATGAAACGCAGGCGGAGAGAATCAAGGTCGACGGGCAATTGGATCTCCATCAGCGTCAGATTGAGTTTAATCAGGAACGCATTGAGAATTTGCAGCAAAATGAAAAAAGGCTCCATGAGGAAAAAGTCCAATTATTGGAACGCTGTCGCGTTCAACAGGAGAAGCTGGAAGAGATAAAGAAGAATTTGATTGTGCTCGAGGAATCCGCGCGCTGGAATGATCAAAAGCTCAAAGAGAAGAAGGATTCCTTGCATATTTTGGAGAGGGTCATTGGAGAGGCCAAAGAAAAAATTAAAGATCATGAAGACAAGACGCTTACCTTAACCTCAACGCTTGTCAGCGTTCGCAATGCCTTGACCGATATTATGAAGGAGACGCAAGGGGCGTTGGCCAGAAAACGCCGCTTCGAGATCGAGAAAGAGAAGGTTTCATCTGAAAAGTACGAAGTCGCCCAGAGGATCACCCATGTGTTGACTCAAATCGGATGTCTTCGAGAAACGATACAAAATTTAATATATAAGAAAGAGCACAAAGAGAGAATTATCAGAGAATTAAGCTCCGGGTTATCTCAGCAGGAACAGGCGATTCATGAATTAGAGAAGAAAGTTTTATTCGCCAAATCCCAAAAAGAATTTATTGAGAAATTGAATGTCCAGTACGAGGACATGCCGGATCCGATTATTGAAGGCCGGCTTATCACGCAGAGTGTGCCTCTGGAGCATCATACCGGGATTATCGGAAAGGTGAAAGGGGTCCTTCCGATTAACCCTGAGCGGCTGGAAAATTTAAAGAAAGATTTTGCTCGTCCGGACATTCTCCGGCTCTATGAAATTGTTTGTGAAACCAAATTTATTGAATTAGATCCTCAACAAATGGGCGCAAAGATCGACGAGTTAAACCGGGAGATTCAAGAGTTGATGATTCAGAGGGCTCAGATTGAGGAAAAACTTCAGGAGGCAAGAAGGGAATTGCAAGGGATCGAACAGGAAACGCAGTCGAAGGAAAGAACTTATTCCATTCTCGAGGCGCAAAAAGAAGATATTGTTAAGAATGAAGAAAAACTTGTGGGGGAGTTGACTCTCGTGGATTCGGAATTGTCTGAAGTCATTGTGAGTTTATCTTCCATGAAGAAAAAAGAGGAAGAGCTTAATTTTCAGTTAGATACCGTGAACCAGGATATCGGATGGTGCCAAAACGATATTAAAGATAAGCAGCAATGGATTGCCGAGAAATCGCAAGAGAGAGAAGGCGTGAATGTCGCCGTCGCTCAACTGGAAACAGAGATCACCTTGAGCCGGGACAAACTCAAAAGTCTCCAGGAGAGTCATACCCATTATTGTGAAATGCTGGATAACTGGCTGGACGGAATCAAGAAAATTGATGATGAGGTCGTTGGGCAGAAGTTGAAGGTGGCACAGTATGAATTAGAGATTGCGGCCCAGATTGGGAAGATTGAAGAGATGAGATTAAAGAAGGAATCTTTGAGTGAATTTTTGGCAGAACAGGAATTTCAGAAAACAGATTTGGGCCAGAGGATCAATAGTGTGCGTGTTCAGATGAACGCCCTGGATGATGAGATGGAGAAAATCAAGCAGGATTTGCATGATCAGAAATTTCATGAACAAGAGATCGTTTTTAATGAAAAGGGTATTAAGGATCGGCTGATGCAGACCTATAAAATCAATTGGGAGGACGTGTCAGTCTCCGCCGAGCTTGATTTCTATATAGGCCCCAACGCGAAAGGGGCGGCAACACCTTTAAGGGAAGGGACGCCCACCGCTGTATCTGTTGAACAAACGGGTGTTGAAGCCCTGGCCGGGATTCAACCGTCTAAGCAGATAGAGGATTCTCCCGTTGAGATGACATTTGAGGAAATGGGGGGAGAGGTGGAGAGGCTTAGAAAGAAATGCGACGCGTATGGCACAGTGAACTTGGTGGCTATAGAAGAGTACGAGGAGCTGAAACAGCGTTTTGAATTTTTGACGAAACAGCAGGCGGATCTTTTTGAAGCGAAATCCCAGTTGATGTCCACCATTCAAAAAATCAATCGATCCACCCGTCAGATGTTTATGGACACGTTTACAAAGGTCAGCGAAGAATTCCGTATTTATTTCCGTATGCTCTTTGGGGGCGGAGAGGCGCAGTTGATTTTGCTCGATCCGGAAAATGTCCTGGAATCAGGCATTGATATCGTGGCCAGACCACCCGGAAAAAAACTGCAGAATATCAGCCTTCTTTCCGGCGGGGAGAAGTCTTTGACGGCCATTGCCCTTGTCTTCGGTGTTTTTAAAGTCAACCCGAGTCCGTTTTGTGTCCTGGACGAAATTGACGCCGCTTTGGATGAGTCCAACGTAGGACGATTCAGTTATTTATTAAAAGATTTTGCCAAAATCGCTCAATTTATCGTGATTACCCACAACAAAAAGACGATATCCAGCGCGGACGTTATGTATGGTATCACTATGCCGGAAACGGGGGTTTCGCGTATTGTCTCCGTGAAATTCTCCGAGGATAAGCAACGGAATGAAGAACCTGTTGCCGTCGGCGCCTAATCGGGATTTCTCTCCAAAGGGCGTCGCGATTTCAACTTTCAAAGACAACATCCCTCCCACAGACTTCCTTCGGAATCAGCTTATTATTAACTCAGGATTATTGTGCTAAACAGGTTTGATTTTTACCGCTGAATTTGGCGATGTACATAGCCTTATCGGCCATGGCAATGAGGTCTTCGTTTGTCTTAGCGTCGTCAGGGAATGTGGCAAGACCGATACTCACGGTCACTTTAAGGTCGTGGTGATGATTAGCGGGAATCGTGGAAAAATGATGTTTTTCAATTTTTTGCCGGATCCTTTCAGCGATCCCATAACCTTGTTCTTTATTTGTTTGACTTAATATCATCGAAAATTCCTCCCCGCCATACCGGCAGGCATAGTCGTTCTCTCTCGAAGATTCTTTGATGATGGTGCCCATTTCTCTAAGGATAAGGTCTCCGTATTGATGCCCATACAGATCATTAACCTTCTTGAAATTATCAATATCCATTATTATCAGGCTGATGGGGTGATTCAATTTTTGCGGGTCTTCCGTCTCTTTAGAGAGTTGATTTTGAAAAAAACCATGATTCCATAAATTGGTGATGGAATCCGTATGGCTCCGGTGCATCACGAGTTCATAAAGCTGGGAATTTTCAATGGCCAACCCCGCCTGATTGGCCAGCATCGAGAATATTTTGAGGTCTTCGTGCGTTATATTTTTCTTCGTGAAAAGATTATCAGCGATGATTAGACCATTAACTTTGTTTTTGGCCTTTAAGGGCATGATGATTAATTCGTTGGTTTTAAAAATTTGCAAAAGAATATCATCGGCATATTGCCCAATTTGATCTTCGGAGATATGTCGATGGATCCCGTCATTATACGCGCAGGCCAAAAGGTTTTTGTTGTGTTCTCCTAAGGGGACTTTTAAATCTTTAATAGATTTGAACAGGGTCGATAAGTTGATGTTTTGGGCAACTTTATCCTCTTTGATTAAATCATCTAAATGTTGGTTAGATTGAGAAATGTATTCCCAGATTTTTTGCGCGTGTTCCCCTGACTCGGGTCCAATCGCCATTTTAGGTTCCAGGCAGCGTTCCTTGTGATTGACTAGAAAAAGGACGGCCCGGTTAAAGCCCAACCCCGTATGGGAGGTCACGCCGGTCAATATGATATAAAGTATGCGGTTCAAATCCAGGGTCGTCCGCATGGCGCTGCTGATTTCATACAGGAGGGCTAGTTCTCGATCCGTCCGGTTCAGCTTTTCCTGGAGTCTTTGGATATCGTCGGTTGAATGATTTTCCATAACGGTCACAATCTAATGTCAGTCGTAAATTATTCGCCCGGTTTATATAATGGGGAGGTCTTTAACTTATTTGAATTAATTGAGTTATACGAAAAATAAATTTAATTATTATGTGAGCATGTATTCTTGATGATTCTTTGGTCGTCCGACCATTATGGGAGGAAAGATAGCACCTCTAAATGGAGTTGTCAAGATATTCTCCAACCGTGTCAATAGTAATATTTTATAATTTATTCCATACCAGCTAGTTACAGACATGCTGACTCGCCAGCGGAAGCTTGACATCAATTCCAGGGTATGTTATACTTTAGCAACTTTATCGATAATTTTCCTAAATTACATATTTTCAAATACTTTGTACGTTTTTAATCTTGTTTGTATAAGGTTAAACAGGGTTTTTTTGTCTTTGGAAGAGCGCGGATGTTGGAGGGAGAAAAGGAATCTTTCTTGAAATTAAAAGATATACATAGTTTGTTTGTTCGGGAAGGGATCAAAACGGATTTAAGACGTAAGAGCCAGATTCAAAAAAGTCTTCTTGATAAAAATAAGCAATATCGTAAACAAAAGGTTTCCTTAAAGAAGCTCTTTGACATAGAGGATTTAAGAAATCCTTATCCTGACACGCGTATTTTATATGGTGATCGGAACCTGGAGGTTCGGCGTCTTCTGGTGGGGATCGATATCGAGATCGGCGAATTGCTGTTAGCTGATCAACTTTCTCAAAAGGGGAAAAAGATCGATTTGGTTTTAGCCCACCATCCTGAAGGGACGGCCTTGGCGGGGCTGAGTGAAGTGATGTCCTTGCAGACGGATGTTCTTAAGAATTTAGGTGTCGAGCCCCATGTGGCGGATGATTTAATGAAAAAGCGTATTACAGAAGTTTCCCGACGCCTGCATGGAGGAAATCATATGCGTATTGTCGACGCGGCAAGATTGTTAAGCATGCCTTTAATGTGTTGTCATACGCCTGCCGATAATCATGTGGCGATCTATCTGCAGAAACTTGTCGATAGAAAGAAGCCAAAAAGTTTACAATACCTCATTGACCTTTTATTAAAAGAGCCGGAGTATCGGGAGGCCATGAAAAATAAAGCGGGTCCCAAGATTATTGTTGGAAACCCGACGGATTCGGCTGGGCGGACTTTTGTGGATATGACGGGAGGGACGGAAGGTTCAAAAGATATTTTTGGGAGATTGTCACAGCTCGGCATTAAAACGCTTCTAGGAATGCATCTTTCGGAAACGCATTTTGAGAAAGTGAAGTCGGAATTTATCCAGGTTGTTCTGGCCGGCCATATCGCCAGTGATAATTTAGGCATGAATTTGCTTTTGGATAAGCTGGAAAAAACAACGCAGTTAGATATCGTCGAATGTTCAGGATTTAGGAGAGTTAGACGATAATGGCTTTTATATCTGAAGAAATCATTGCTCAGGTCATTGAGAGATCTGATATTGTGGAAATGATTGCGTCGTATATTCCTTTAAAGCGGGCTGGACGGAATTTTAAAGCGAATTGTCCTTTTCATAACGAAAAGACACCATCGTTTGTCGTTAATCCTGAGAAGCAGATTTTTCATTGTTTTGGATGCGGGGTAGGAGGCAATGTCCTGACATTCGTAATGAAGCAGGAGAGATTGGAGTTTCCCGAGGTTGTCCGGATGCTTGCTGAAAAGGTGAATGTCCCTATTCCAGGCGATACAGCGCAAGAGGGAGTGACGAGAAATCTCCGCCAGACGATCTTCCAGATCAATGAATTAGCGGTAGAGTACTTTCATAAGCTTCTTTTGTCGGGTAAGGACGAGGATTCCAAAAATGCCACGAAGTATTTGAAGCAGAGGGGCGTTGATTTAGAGGCCGTTAACAAGTTCCGGTTAGGTCTTGCAGCCAATCAATGGGATGGGCTGATAAAATATTTACGCAGTAAAGATATCAGTCTTAGTTTAATGGAAAAGGCCGGTTTAATTATCCCCCGGGAAAATGCCCAGGGATATTATGATCGGTTCCGTTACAGAATTATTTATCCGATCTTTGATACGCGGGGGCAATGCCGGGCCTTTGGGGCTCGTCTGATAGAGTTGCCAGGCGGAAACCAAGATAAGCATTCGGCTAAATATCTTAATTCTCCTGAGACGATCGTTTATACCAAAGGGCAGCATCTGTATGGTTTTCATCTGGCGAAACAAGCCATTATGGATGAAGATTGTGTGGTTATCGTTGAAGGATATATGGATTGCCTCATGCCGCATCAGGCGGGGGTGACTCATGTGGTGGCTTCGCTGGGGACAGCCTTGACGGTGGAACAAATTCGATTGCTGCGGCATTACACGAAGAACGTGATTATGCTTTTTGACGCGGATAAGGCCGGCGAATCAGCGACTCTGCGTAGCTTAGATGTTCTTGTGGAAGAAGAGATGCATGTCAGAATCGCGACCCTTGATGAAGGAGAAGACCCGGATTCTTTTATCCGTCGTCATGGCGGGGAGGCCTTTCGTGACCGGCTTCTTAAAGCTCAGACGCTCTTTGATTACAAAATAAATAGGCTTTTGAAGACCTGGGATGTCAAATCCATTGAAGGAAAGGCGCGCATTGCCAGTGAAATGATCGCCACGATCGATAAATTCAATAACGAGATTATCCGGACGGAATATCTTAAACGCCTGGCACAGGTTCTGCTCATTCCTGAGCATGCTTTAGTCGTCGAGTTAAGAAAAGTTCAACAAAATACGGCTCAGAGACAAGAAAAAAAAGCAGGGCGTGAGATAGAAACAAGGCAGGCACAAAACCCGTCTTCACAGGAACACCTCAGATCCGTGGAGCGGAGTATCCTGAGACTTTTATTGAAAGAGGGGGATTTTATTCCTATGACGAAAGAGGAAATCGCCCCATCGGATTTTCAAGATTCCAGAATCCGTGAAGTTATTTCTAAAATGTATGATTTATTTGAGAAAGGAAAGAAAATAGACAGTGCCCATTTGATTAACTGTTTTCACGATCAGGGCATGCAACAAATGATTTCCGCTTTGGTCGCTGAAGAGGAGCCCCTGATCGGTGACAAAATAAAGATACATAGGGATTACCTGAATCGGATTAAAAATGATCGATTAAAATTGCTCCGTCAGGATCTGATGCGGCAAATGAGAGAAGCTGAAATTTCCGGGGATCATCCAAGACTGGAAAAGTTAAAAAATGAGTTTCATCAGTCCGTTAACAAAAAGTAATCTGCCGGGTGATGAATGCCGCGCGGTTTTTGTTGGACGTCGATTACCGCCCTCAAAATAAAATTTTATAGGACGTGGTTATAGTTAAGCGATATATCAATAATGGGAGTAGAAATGAAACAACCTGCTAAAAAAAATGACATAAAGCAAGATATTGAAAGATTGATCTTGCTGGGGAAGAAAAAAGGTTTTCTGACCTATGATGAAGTGAACGACGCTCTTTCCGATACGGTTGAATCTTCAGATGAAATCGATAAGGTTTTTGATATCCTTGATGGTAAAGATATAAAGATCATCGAATCGGAAGAAGAAGGGGAAACGGCTGAAAAAGCAGATCAAGAGTCCAGGGAGCAGGAAATCCGCCGGATTCGCGAGGAAAACAAAGAGGATGAGACCTACTCAGATAAATTTGTTCCCTTGGATGATCCGGTCAAGATGTATTTAAAACAGATGGGTTCCATTCCTTTATTGTCGCGAGAAAATGAAATCAATTTGGCTAAACGCATTGAAGAGGCTGAAAATAAATTTGCCGAGGCACTTTATAAAACCGCCTATGCCCGCAAAGAGGCTTTAAAAAGCATCAACAAAATTTTCAATGAAGAGATTAATGTGGAGGACGTGATCAAGGATGAATTGGAGCGCCGACCCAAGCTTATCAGGGATTTGAAAAAAATTAAAGAGTCTGTGAGCCGCACAAAAGTAGGGACAGACAAATCCGCCGAGATGCTCGCGCAGTTTAAATTAACGGCTTCATTTAATGAGGGGGTTGTTCATCAGATTGATGAGATGGTGGATTCCATTGAACGTATTGAGAGAACCTTGACCAACCGGAAGAAGGGGGTTGATGAAAAACAATTAAGAAAAGAAAAAGCACGGTTGCTTAAGGAGTTAGGCCAGCCGGTTCATATCGTCAAGGAGTTGGTGAAGATTATTAATATGCGGCAATCCAAATTTAACAAAGCCAAGAAACTTCTTGTTGAGGCGAATCTACGGCTCGTCGTGAGTATTGCCAAAAAATATATTAATCGTGGTTTGTCTTTTCTGGATTTGATTCAGGAAGGAAATATGGGGCTTATCCGCGCGGTCGAAAAATTCGAATATCAAAGAGGGTATAAGTTTTCGACGTATGCGACCTGGTGGATCAGGCAGGCCATCACGCGCTCCATCGCGGATCAGGCCCGGACGATCCGTATTCCGGTTCATATGACAGAGACGATTAATAAGATTATCCGCATTTCGCGTCTTTTTGTGCAGGAATATGGCCGGGAACCAATGGCCCAGGAGATAGCCAAACAAATGCGCATCCCGGTTATCAAGGTCAAAGAGATCCTAAAAATTTCCCAGGTGCCCATTTCCCTTCAAACGCCTATTGGGGATGAGGGAGACACGCACTTCGGAGATTTTATTGAAGATAAGAAGGCCATTTCTCCGGCGAACGCCACGTTACAATCCATGTTAAAAGATGAAATCACAAACGTCTTGAATACCTTGGATGAAAGGGAACGGAAGATCCTGGAATTGCGTTTTGGGATTCACGATGGGACCACCCGTACTCTGGAAGAAGTTGGCAGCGAGTTTAATGTGACCCGAGAACGGGTGCGTCAGATTGAATCCAAGGCTTTACGTAAATTGCGTCACCCGACAAGATCTCGGCGGATGAAACAGTTCCTCGATATGGCCGCTAAAGAAGATGAAATCATTTAATCCGTTATTTTTTCACCTTTAAAGGTGAAAGAGAAGGCCTGCTATGACAGCAATAGTAGGCCTTTTTTTTCGCAACCATAAGTTGTTTCTTGGTGTATTCTTACCTATAATTTAACGAACACGTTCAATCATCGTTTAGAGGATGAGGGGACATCCCTTCTTCATTTAAATACAATTCATGATTGGGAAAATCTTATGAGGATAATGACATCGTTGGTGATGATTTTTTTGTGGTGTTCAACGCTATTTGGCCAAGAATTGAATTTGGATGAGGAGACCAAGGCTTTATGCAACCAGGTGATGCTTAATATTTTTGATGATATTTACGCGGCCAAGGATCACTACCAGGAATTAAAAGATTTTGATAAGGATCTGCTGGTCAAAAACCGGCATGATATTTATTCACTCCAGTATGTGTATCATGCTCCTTTTGATAGGACAGCGGCCTCGGTGTATGAGTTTGGAATTACCATTCTTGGGCTGCGTGATGAAAACATTTTTTCCGATAAAGAAAACGTCTTTAGTCTCGGATTCCCTCTGCTTGATCTAAGATTCATTGGCTATCAAATCAAGGGTTTAAAGCAGAAACAGTTTGATATCCTCGGGCCGGTGCAAACGCACGGACAGCTTCTTTGGAATCAGCAACAGCGCAACCTTCCGGTCCGGCTGATATTAGAGTCCGTTAAAGAATCTTATCAGGTCGGGGAAGAGATTGACTTTATAGTCACCCTTAAGAATTTGACAAAAAGGAACATCAAGGTCAAAGATTTAAGTGAGGGGACATTGTATTTTCTCTATAACAATGCCGCCTGGGGGGCCAGGGAAGTGGATCCTCAAAATGATGCTGGAATTAAACAAATTATTTTGAAACCCCTTGAATCAATAAGTAAAAGATTTCGTGGGGAAGGATCGAATTCTCCCAAGGAATTTGAAATATATGGATCGTACGGGATGACGTATAAAGGGGTCAATCCCACCAGCATGCTTAAAATTCAAGTTGGAGAGAGTGAGCCGTAGAGCCTCGGGGATTAGTGTCGGATTGACGGATTCTCTTCGGACTTAAGAGAAAACATTCTTTACATGACTGAGAAATTCTGGTATAAAGGGTTTTCAGTTTTACAATAGACAATTCGTATATTCATCTGAAAGATAACCCACTGAGAAGTAAAAAGTTGTGATCTTTAGGGCCCATAGCTCAGTCGGTCAGAGCAGGTGACTCATAATCACTTGGTCCGGGGTTCGAGTCCCTGTGGGCCCAGAAAAAAATATCAAAGATGGGCGTATAACTCAGTTGGTTAGAGTATCGCCTTCACATGGCGGAAGTCAGAGGTTCGAGTCCTCTTACGCCCATTTTTACTGCCGCTCAACATGACGATTTTTCTGTTTGCGGTGTTGAGCTTTAGTAGGACATGCAAAGAAAGATAAAAGAGTGCCTGAAGTTTCTTTAAGAGATCAGTTGAAGAAATTCGTTGAGTTGCAAAAATTCGACGGAGAGATTTATCATTTAAAGCGAAAGTTAAAAGAAAACCCCTTAGCTGTTAATGCGTTGGAACAAGAGTTTGAAAAAGAAAAGTCTAAACTCCACGCGCTTGAGGCTCAATTAAAGGCTATCTTCCTTGACCGGAAACAGAAGGAACTTGAATTAAAAAGCAAAGAAGACGAGATCGTCAAAGTGAACGGCCAACTTTCTCAAATCAAAACGAATAAAGAATACGCCGCGAAAATTGCCGAAATAGAAAGTATTAAGGCGGATAAATCAATTTTTGAAGAAAAAATTCTTGTTTTGTTTGATGAGGGGGATACGGTCAATGTTGAAATCGAGAAAGAAAAAAAGACCGTCGTTGAGCACGAACGGAAATTTTTGAGCAAGAGAAAAGAAATTGAAGAAGACAGCCAGGTCTGTGAGGGCCAACTAGCGGCCCTTCATATTCAGAGAAAACAGATGCTGACCGGGATGGAGGTCAATTTTCTTAGACAGTACGAAAGGACTCTGGAGCATAAAGACGGCTTGGCGATTGTCGCTCTTCAGGGTCTCACCTGCGGCGGGTGTAATATGAATGTCACTCAGCAGAAGATTAACCTGATCAAAATGCATGATGAGATTGTGACCTGTGATATGTGCACGAGGATTTTGTACCTGGAGGAAGACTTGTGAAGGAGGCTTTAGAAATTTATATTGATGGCGCTTGCAGCGGTAATCCCGGAGAAGCGGCTATCGGGGTTGTTATTCGTCAGCAAGAGAACACCATTAAAGAAATTTCCTCGACTATTGGCGAGGCGACCAACAATATTGCCGAATATTCGGCTTTGGTGGTGGCCCTTCAGGAGGCGCTCATCTTGAAAGCGGACAGGATAAAAATTTATACAGACAGCGAGCTGGTGTTTAAACAGGTGACCGGTTCGTATAAAGTCAAAAATGAAAAGTTAAGGTTTCTCCTGGATCAAGCGCTCAATCTTATTAAAGGATTTAACGGTTTCGCCATTCAGCACATTCCCAGGGAGAAGAATCAAGTCGCCGATAAATTAGCAACGGACGCTTTAAAAAAGAAAAAGCAGGCCAAAGTGGTTGCCCCAGCGTTCTGCGCGTCGTAGAATTTCTTTGCGCGGAAACCCGCATCACGATGGCGGGGTTTCTCGATCATCGGGATCAAGGTTTTGACTACGCCGGGGAGGAAAGTCCGAGCTCCGAAGGATGATGCATCCTGTTAACGTAGGACCGATGGAACAGTTTTAAAAGGGTGTTAAACCATCGAGGATTAGAGCTACAGTGACGATACCTGCTGGCGAGTCTCCTCTTTTCTGGGGACTCGTCCATCAGGGGTGAAACGAGCAATCTCTGCATGGAGCAAGGCCAAATAGGGGAAGATGTTTCTCATCCAAACGGTTGACCGGTGTTGGCGTGGGAGGCAACGAGGTGATCCGCTTCGTCAGGATTCCCGGGTAGGCTGCAAGAGTATAGAGAGCGATCTCTAAAGTCAGTTGAATAACCACCCTTCGATAGCAATATCGAAGCACAAAACTCGGCTTATTGGCCTGCTTTTTTTAAAAGTTTATCAATAAATTTTAATTAAATATACAGACGGTATAAAAACGGGGTGATAATTGAGGAGGAGTTGAGATGTCAGGTCATTCGAAATGGGCAAGTATTAAACACAAAAAAGCCGCTACAGATGCTAAAAGGGGAGCCGCTTTCACAAAGATGATTCGAGAAATCACGTCAGCGGCCAAAGAAAGCGGTGGAAATCCGGAAACGAATGTGCGATTAAGAGCCGCGATGGACCGGGCGAAAGGCATTAATATGCCCGCTAATAATATTGATAACGCGATTAAAAAGGGAACCGGTGAGCTCCCGGGTGTGGTTTATGAAAATGTGGTTTTTGATGCCTATGGCCCCGGCGGGGTCGCTATCCTTATCGAAGGGTTGAGCGATAACAGAAATCGTACGACGGCAGAGGTTCGCAATATTCTTAATAAAAAGAATGGAAGCATGGCTGGACCAGGGAGTACTTCTTTTCTCTTCGCGAAAAAAGGATTTATATCCATCGAGAAGGATAAGATTGGGGAAGAGGCCATCATGGAGATCGCTTTGGATGCCGGCGCGGAAGATATCAAATCGGACGGGGCGTATCATGAAATCACCACGGAAATTACGGAATTTGAAGCGGTCAAAGCCGCGATCAAGGCCAAAGGTATTCCAACGGTGACCGCGGAGGTGACGATGATCCCCAGTTCCACGGTGAGGGTGACGGGTGAGGAAGCCAAACAACTGCTGGCTTTAATGGAGGCTCTGGAAGATCAGGAAGACGTTCTGAACGTTTACGCGAATTTTGATATCCCGGATGAAGAAATGGAAAAGGTTTCTTGATTTTTTCCTCCTTCATTCTTCCCACGCGCGAGGGAGGAAAGGGCGGATCGGATGAGAAAATTTATATCCCAATTTACGAGAACGGCTGAAACAGATGAGGATTGTCGGTATTGATCCTGGATTTAAAGCCACAGGGTATGGCTTCATTGAATATAACCGCCCCGCGGTCAAACTTATTGAAACCGGGACGATTCAACCTAAAAAGAATCAACCTATCCAAACAAAACTTAACACAGTGTATACTTTGTTGGGACAGCTTCTGGAGCAGCACAACCCGGATGTCCTCGTCCTTGAGAAATTGTATGCCCATCACCAATACCCCACCACGGCGAGCGTCTTAGGGCATGTCCGGGGCGTGATCTGTCTGCTTTGTGCTCAGAAAAATATTGAGTTGGTGGAACACAGCGTCAAAAGGATACGAAAAGCCGTGATGGGTAACGGAAACGCGTCAAAAATTCAAACGCAACGGATGGTCGCGCATGTTCTTCATGTGGATGCGCATCAATTGACGCTGGATGCCAGTGATGCCTTGGCCCTGGCGTTAGGATATGTCCATATTCATGGCCGAGAGATATGATTGCCAGAATAAGCGGAAAGCTTGTTGAAAAAAAGAATCAATCGTTAATCATTCATGTCAACGGACTTTATTATGAGGTGATTGTTCCGGCGTCGATCCTGGAACGCGTAGACGGCACTTTAGATCGAGACGGACACGTGCACTTAGTGACGTATCATTATTTTCAAATGAGTCCGACCGGCGGCGTGCCCATGCTGGTTGGTTTTATCCATGAGGTTGAGCGGGATTTCTTTCTGCAGTTCATCAAGGTCTCGGGCATAGGCCCTCGAGCGGCGGTCAAGGCCCTGAATAAACCGATTTCTGAAATCTCGCGGGCTATCGACGCGGGGGATATGGATTTTTTAAAGACATTACCCGGCATCGGTATGCAGAAAGCGAAAGAGGTCGTTGCCAAGTTGCAGGGCAAGGTGGGTGTTTTCGGCCTCATCCAGGATGCTGTCCACGTTCACCGGGATGTCCAGCCGACGCCTGACTGGCAGGAAGAGGCCCTGGCGGTCCTTCTTCAGCTTCAATATAAAAAACACGAAGCGGTGGATATGATTGATAAGGCCCTGAAACGGCGCAAGGACATCACCACGGCTGAGGATCTTTTAAATGAAGTGTATAAGCAAAAGGTGAAGGGATAATGGAAAATTCTATTTCACAAGATCTTGTGGGAGGGAGTCCCTCTGAGCTCAATGATTACGTGAAAGGGGGCATAGAAGCGTTGATGTTTGTCAGCGAAAAACCTGTGACTCTGGATCAAATCAAAAATGTTTTTGAAACAGTTTCTGCGGCCGACATCAAACAAACGCTGCAACTTTTGAAGAATGAATATGAGCAACGCCACAGCGGGATGACCATTGTCGAGATTGCCGGCGGTTACCAAATGTTGTCGAATCCCGTCTACGCGTCTTATATCCGGGATTTTTATAAGACGAAACATAAAGAAAAATTATCCAAACCGGCTTTAGAAACGCTGGCTATTGTTTCCTATAAACAACCGGTGTCGCGCGCCGATATTGAGCTGATTCGCGGCGTCAATTCCGACGGTGTCGTCACGCACCTTTTAAATAAGGAATTGATTAAGATCGTCGGTCGCAAAGACGTACCGGGCAAACCGTATCTTTACGGAACGACCAGACAATTTCTCGAGTATTTCGGATTAAGATCTTTGAATGATTTACCCAGGTTAGAAGAATTCCCCATGCTTCAGCCTTCTCAAGAGGCGATTGATTCGTTGGCGGAACAAGCGATCGCGCCTGCCGTTGAAGCCCATGAAGAGAAAACTGCCGTTGTCATCCAAGAGGTCTCTGAGGCAACGGACAGTCCAATGCCAGCAGAACCTCCATTGTCTATGGCCTTGGTCCAGTCCGCCGTAGAAGAGAATAAGGAAAAAAGTTAAAAAATGAATTTATCGGATCTTCGTAAGAAAATCGACATCCTTGACGCCAAACTGGTCAAGGTGTTGAATGATCGGGCCGAATTAAGTTTGTCGATCGGCAAAGAAAAAATAAAACAAAGCAAGAGTATTTATTGTCCGGAGCGAGAAAAAGAGATTTTAGCAAGGCTCAAGACGTTGAATCACGGCCCGATGTCGGACGATGCCTTTGAGGCGATTTACCGGGAAATCATGTCGAGTTCGCTGGCCCTTGAGAAGACATTGCGTGTCGCGTATCTTGGGACGCAGGGGTCATTTACTTATATGGCCGCAAAAAAACGATTTGGTTCCTCCATCGACTATATTTCCTGCTCCAGTATTTTAGAGGTGTTTCAGAACGTCGAGAGGGACGAATGCGATTACGGCGTTGTCCCTATCGAGAATTCTGTTGAAGGGGCGGTGACGCACACCTTTGATCTTCTGGTCGACTCTGATTTGAAGATCTGCCGTCAGGAGCTTCTGAAAATCTCCCACAATCTCTTGTCGCGATCTCCTATCGGGAAGATTAAAAATATTTATTCTAATCCGCAGGTTTTTGGGCAGTGCCGAAATTGGCTTTTGCAGCATATGCCCTGCGCTGGCCAGATTTTTGTGGCCTCCACGACCGAGGCGGCGCAGAAGGCTGTTAAAGAAAAACTGTCCGCCGCTATTGCCTCCCGTGAGGCGGCCAAAGTTTATCATCTGCCGATTGTCAAGGGCGATATCCAGGATGTCGCGCATAATTCAACACGGTTTCTGGTTATTGCCAAACAGGATGTCCCTCCGACGGGAAAAGACCGGACATCTATTCTATTCTCCATAAAGGACAAAGTCGGGGCGTTGCACGCTATGCTCACGCCTTTTTTTAAGAACCATATTAACTTAACGAAGATTGAATCACGGCCTAGTAAAAAGCGCGCGTGGGATTATTATTTCTTTGTTGATTTTGAAGGGCACCGGCTGGATAAGAATGTCAAGAAAGCCCTGGGTCAACTGGAAGGCATGTGTAAATATTTGAAGATTTTGGGATCTTATCCTGTGATGGAATGATGGCCGGGATGTCCAGGGAGATGATCCGTTGAGATTTATGCTTGATGAGACACGTCGTTAAAAAAACAATCCTCGATGTCAAACCGTATGTCCCCGGGAAACCTATTGAGGAAGTCAAACGCGAGTTGGCGTTAAAAAACGTCATCAAACTGGCTTCCAACGAGAATCCCTACGGCCCATCCCCCAAAGCCTTTGAGGCCATTCAAGAAAACGTCAGGAGTTTGAACCGGTACCCTGATGGCGATTGCTTTTATCTTCGTCGTGAGCTCGCTCGACGTCTGGGGGTCAAACCTCGACAATTGATTTTCGGCAATGGATCGGATGAACTCATTGTGATGGCGGTGAGGGCCTTTGTTAACGACGGGGATGAGGTTGTGATGGCGCAACCTTCCTTTCTTATTTATGAGATTGCCTCCCGGGTCGCCGGCGCGGACATTCAGGGAATTCCTTTGAAGGATTTCTGTTACGACCTTCCGGCGATGAAGAGAGCCGTCGGTCCAAAGACAAAAATTGTTTTTCTGGGGAACCCGGATAATCCGGCAGGCCGGTATATCACCCAGAGCCAAATGGCGGATTTCCTGCAAGGGATCCGTGAGGACGTTCTCGTTTTTATCGATGAGGCTTATTTTGAGTATGTCGACGCCCCTGACTACGTGGATTCGATTCGTCTCATCCCCAGGCATAAGAATATAATCGTGGCGCGCACGTTTTCTAAAATGTATGGACTGGCGGGATTGCGTGTGGGGTACGGGATCGCGGACGAGGCGTTAGTGGATTTGCTCAACCGTATCCGGGAACCGTTCAATGTGAACTCTCTGGCCCAGGCGGCCGCCCTGGCCTGTCTGAAGGATCAGGCCTACTATCGGAAGATCGCCCGGAGAGTCAAGGCGCAAAGGGAATTCCTTTATTTGAATCTAAGGAAATTGGGACTGAGTCTTATCGAAACGCACACAAATTTTATCTTGATTAATGTCGGGCAGGACGCGACCGGGGTTTCCGACCGGCTCATGAAAAAGGGAATTATCGTGCGGGATATGAGCTCATGGGGATTGCGTCATTTTATCCGGGTGACGATCGGGACCGAAACCGAAAACAAAAAATTTATTTCTGTATTAAGAAACATTCTGTAAAGCGGTGTCACCGAGGAATGTCCATAAGGAGCGCAAATGATTGTTGTCTTAAGAGCTGACGCGACGGAAACACAAATTTCTCATATCGTCGAGAAGGCCGAGAAGCTCGGCCTCAAAGCGCACATATCCCGTGGGGTTGAAAAAACGATCATCGGATTTATCGGTCCGGAAGATGTCTTGCGCGTCACTCCCCTGGAAGTCTTTCCCGGCGTGGAACAGGTGATCCCTGTCTTGGCCCCGTACAGGCTTGTTTCCAGGGAATTCAAGAAGGAACCTTCGATCGTTAAAATCACGGAAAAGATCCAGATCGGAGGAAAGAAAATTTTTATGATGGCCGGCCCGTGTTCCATCGAAAGTTTGGAAGGCCTGCGTTCCATCGCGAAAGAAGTCCAGAAGGCGGGGGCCGCCATTCTTCGGGGAGGGGCGTTCAAACCGAGAACATCGCCCTATGATTTTCAAGGGCTGGGGGAGGAGGGATTGAAATATCTTAAGGCGGTCGGACAAGAGTTGGGCATGGCCACGATCACGGAGGTGATGGATACGCGGGATGTGGAATTGGTTTGTCGATACGTGGATATTTTACAGCTCGGGGCGCGGAACATGCAGAATTTTTCTCTTCTCAGAGAAATCGGCAAATCTCAGAAACCGGTGATGTTGAAGCGCGGGATAAGCGCCACGATTAAGGAATGGCTGATGTCGGCGGAATATATTGTGGCCAACGGGAATTTTAATGTGCTGCTGTGTGAACGGGGTATTCGGACATTCGAGACGGCGACACGCAATACGCTGGATATCAACGCCATCTCTGTGGCCAAACAGTTGGCCCATCTGCCCGTGATTGTCGACCCCAGCCATGGGACCGGGCATTGGGGATTGGTGGGAAACGCGGCCAAGGCGGCCGTGGCGGCCGGGTGCGACGGCCTCATGATTGAGGTGCATGACAATCCGGAAGAAGCGCTGTCGGACGGCCCGCAGTCTCTTTTACCGGCGAAATTTGAATCATTAATGGCGGAACTCAAAAAGGTGGCTCAAGCCATCGATAGGGAAATATAAAATGATCCTAAAACCTTTTTTATTCAGGAAAGTCACCATTGTCGGTGTCGGTTTGATGGGTGGGTCTTTGGGAATGGCGATCAAAAAGCATCGTCTTGCCAGAGAAGTGGTCGGGTATTCCCAGCATCATGCCACGTTGGTTCACGCCCAGAAATATCAGGCTATTGATGTCGGATTGACGGATCTCCCGTCGGCTATTCGCAACGCGGATTTAGTAGTGTTGGCCGCTCCGGTGGATTCGATCATTAAATCCTTGCCGGTGATTAATCCTCATCTCAAACGGGGATGCGTCATTACGGACGTGGGGAGTGTTAAACAGGAAGTCATGGAGGCGGCTGAGAAATATCTTTCGGCCCCGGTATTCTTCGTGGGATCCCATCCTCTGGCCGGTTCCGAGAAAAAAGGGATCATGAACGCCCGAGCGGATCTCTTTGACGATGCCGTTTGTCTTTTGACACCTACGGACAAAACGCATCAGATGGCCAGGCAGAAGATCAAACTCTTGTGGACCAAAATCGGTTGCACGGTGAAGTATTTAACGCCGGAAGCGCATGATGAGATTCTCGCGTACACCAGTCATATGCCCCATCTTCTCGCGTACGCCATCATGGAGACGATTCCTAAAGAGCACCTGGAACATTCCGGCCAGGGGTTAAAGGACCTCACTCGGATCGCGGGTTCCTCTCCGCAGATGTGGAACGACATATTTTTGGCCAATTCCAAAAATGTCCTTAAAGCGTTGGATGAATGCGTGAAGCATTTATCGTATATTCGAAAGGCCATCGTGGCTCGGGATGAGACGGCATTATTACATCATTTGACCGCCGGCAACGAAAAACGGAATCTTCTGGAGCCAGCTCCCGAAGAAAAAATTCAAACCGAGAATCCTCATACGTCGATACCACCTGCGCCGCCAAATTAACAAGGCATAACCCGGATCCATCGGATGGTTTCATGAAGACCGTAAAGAATAAAATTATCACGATCGACGGCCCAGCCGGCGCGGGGAAAAGCACGGTGGCGAGGAAACTGGCCAAGATATTGAAGGTTTATTATCTGGATACAGGAGCCATGTACAGGGCCTTGACGTTTAAAGCCATTCAACGGGGAGTGAATTTAGAGGATGAGGATGAGCTGGCGGGATTGGTCAAGACGACAAAAATAGATCTGGAAGATCAGGACGGTGAAGTGAAAGTCCTGTTGGACGGCGTTGATGTCAGTCGGGAGATCAGGTCCATTGAGGTGACAAATAAGACTTTTTTTATTGCCCGGGCCGCCCGTGTCAGGGAGACCATGGTTCAGTGGCAGCGCGCCATGGGGTTAAAGCGCAGTGTGGTGGCCGAAGGCCGGGATATCGGCACGGTGGTGTTCCCTCAGGCCGCTTATAAATTTTATCTCGATGCCGATTTTCAGGAACGGTCGAAACGCCGTATCGATGAATTGAAGGGAAAAGGGACGTCGGTGGATGAGAGCCGCCTGAAGGAAGAGCTGAAAGATCGGGACACGAAAGACTTGACCCGTCGCGTCGGCCCGTTAAAAAAAGCAGAGGACGCCGTCGTCATCGATTCCACGCGCATGACGGCCGATGAAGTCGTCGCGGAAATATTAAAGCACATCAATTTCCATCATTGACCGGTTAAAAATTTGTTATGGACAAATCACTGATTAGAAATTTTTCCATCATCGCGCATATCGACCACGGGAAATCGACGCTGGCGGACCGCCTGTTGCTTTATACCGGCGCCATTGATGAAAGAAAGTTTAAGCATCAACTTCTGGATGATATGGATCTGGAGCGGGAACGGGGCATCACCATCAAGGCCTCCGCCGTGCGTATCCAATATAAAGCCGACGACGGCAAGGAATATGTTTTTAATCTCATCGACACGCCCGGGCACGTGGATTTCTCCTATGAGGTGGAGAAATCGTTAAGGGCCTGTGAAGGGGCGCTTCTTGTCGTTGATGCCTCCCAGGGGGTGGAATCCCAGACGATTGCTAATTATTATTTAGCCATCGACAATAATTTGGAAATCCTGCCTGTGATCAACAAGATTGACATCGCCGGCGTGGATATCGATCATGCCAAGCTGCAATTGATGGAGGTCCTGCATTTCAAGGAGGAGGATATCCAACTGATTTCCGCCAAAGAGGGGATCGGAATTGACAGCCTTTTCAAAAAAATTGTGGATTTCATGCCGCCTCCGGAAGGGGATGAAAACGACCCGTTGCAGGCCCTGATCTTTGACATGAAGTATGACATTTACAAGGGGATCATCATTTACGTGCGGATCATGAACGGTTCGTTACGGCCAGGGACGCGCATTAAAATGATGCATATGCAAAAGGAGTATACGGTCGAAGAACTCGGCGTGTTTAAACCCGAGGCCGTCAAGGTCAATGGGTTAAGCTGCGGCGAGGTCGGTTATCTGACCTGTAACGTCCATGAGCCGCGGGAAGTGAGGGTGGGGGATACGGTGACGGAGGCCGAACGCTTAACGCCGGAGCCTTTGGTGGGCTACCGTCAGTTGAATCCGTTGGTCTTTTGCGGGGTGTATCCGGTCAACACCAAGGATTTTATGAATTTGCGCGAGGCCATTGAAAAGCTCCGTTTAAGCGATCCCAGCCTCGTCTATGAATTGGAAACCTCCCAGTCGTTTGGTCACGGGTTTCGCTGCGGTTTTCTGGGCTTACTTCACATGGAGATCGTCCAGGAACGGCTGCAGAGAGAATATGATCTGAACCTTATTTTAACGACGCCCAATGTTCAATACCGCGTGAATCTTAAGGACGGGACGTCTGTCCAGTTGGAGTGCCCGTCGGACATGCCCAATGGTTCCGTGATTACCAGCATTGAAGAACCGTATTTGACCGTGACGATTCTCACCCCGGTGGCCCACATGGATGAAGTCATGGAGCTGACCAAACGCAAGCGCGGGATTTTTGTCAACAGCGAGTTTGTCTCAGACCGCATGAAGATTCTTTTTGACATCCCTCTTTCTGAAGTGATTGTCGACTTTAATGACATGATTAAGTCCATCACCCGTGGGTACGGTTCGATCGATTATAAATTTAAAGGATATTTGGCGACCAATATTTCCAAGCTGGATATCATGATTAATGACAAGGTCTGTGACGCTTTTTCGTGTCTGGTGCACAAGGATCACGCCTACGAAAAGGGACTGGCGCTGGTCACGAAATTAAAAGACCTGATTCCCCAGCAGTTGTTTGAGATCCGCGTGCAGGCGACCTGTGACGGACGGATTGTCTCAAGCGCCAAAATCAAGTCGATGGGCAAGAACGTGACGGCCAAATGTTACGGCGGGGACATTACCCGTAAACGGAAACTTTGGGAAAAACAAAAAGAAGGCAAGAAGCGCATGAAGCAAATCGGCAATGTGGAGATTCCTCAAGAGGCCTTCTTTGCCGCTTTAAAATTATAATTTGAGATGAGGAGATGATGAGGATGGCTGGAGCGGTCAATAAAAAAATTATACGGGAATGGGTTGAATCGATAGTCGTCGCTTTTATTCTGGCGATGTTTATACGGACATTTTTTATCCAGGCGTTCAAGATCCCCAGTGGATCCATGCGCGTGACCCTGATGGAAGGGGACCGTCTGATGGTAAACAAACTGCGTTACGGCCCCAAGGTGCCTTTGACGCGCAAACGCCTGCCGGGGTTTTCGACCCCCCAAAGAGGCGATATCATCGTTTTTGTTTATCCCGGGGATCCCAAGAGGGATTTCATCAAACGCCTCATCGCTTTCGGCGGGGAACGTGTGGAGATCAAGGAAGGCAAGATTTATATCGACGGCAAACTTGTCGACGACGCGCGGATGAATAATATTTATTATTACAATCGGGGCCGTTATGGGCTGGAGGGGGAGGTGACGCTCGTGCCGGAAGGGACCGTGTTTGTTTTGGGAGACAACAGCGGATCCAGTCACGACAGCCGGTATTGGGGATTTGTCCCTAAGGAGAATGTCGTCGGACGAGCCGAGGTCATCTATTGGCCGTTTAACAGGATGAGATTTTTGCATTAAAGACGAAAGACGAAAGACCAAAGACCAAAGACAAATGACCAATGAGCAATAACCAATATCCAATGACAAACGACCAATGACCAAATACTAACCAAAAGAACGAGATAAGGGAGATATGGGAATTTTGGGGTTGCATAAGCAATCAGATTTTATTAGAGGAATTCTACGTCTTTACACATCACGGCTACAGTCTTTGGTTTTTGGTCTATGGTCTTTAGTCCTT
>DOGZ01000011.1 GCA_003528115.1 Candidatus Omnitrophota bacterium | reverse complement strand
CTCTTGAAGAAGTCCCTCCAGCGAGACGGAAGGCGCGGCATTTTCTTGCGCGCCAAAAGACGCGGATGAAAAGAAAACCAAAAAGAGACACGAGGGAACGACTGCTGAAAATCCAACCACCCGTTTTCTGTTCACGGCGACCTCTTTCTTAAACGGTACCATTATATCCCTCCATGTTACATTTGCATTTGTCTTGTTTTGTTATCGAATCTCATAAAATGAAAATTATAAATGCTCGCGATGCTCGCCCCGATCAACCATCCTAAAACAAAAATCTGGAAAAAGCCATAAGTCATTTCTCCAGCAGACATCTCTGTCCTCAAGATACTGGTCACGTCAAGCCCGTGGAGCAAACTGTTGAAAAACGCGATCGCCGTCTCCCGGGACGTGAACAAGATCACGCTCACACAGCCCGCGTGCAGGAAGGCAAACGTCAGCCCCACGGCCAATCCGAATTTTTTGACATTAATGACACCCATGATGTCCTCCCTTCTTATGATCGGCGCCCTCTTTATCCTCTCCATGACGATGTCCGCCGCCCATCATCATGAAATGGCAGGCAAACATCGCGAGGATGACAAGAAACACTGAATTATTCCCGTTCAAACCAAGGACCGGCGCGAGAAAGATCAACAACAAAGGTCCCAGGCAACAGACGACCATCCACCATCCGTGATTTTTCATCATACACCTTCCTTTACGATTTTAAGAATAAAAGCGGGCACACGGGCCTTGTAATCCCGCCAGGCCTGCCCGAACTGACGTTCCACATCTTTTTCCTCCCGCATGGCCAGACGGTAATACGCGAAAGTCAGGATCGGCCACATCACGAGCGTCAACAGCGACGGCCACTGGATAAGGAATCCTGACGTGATTAAGAATAATCCGCTATATTGTGGATGCCGCACGCGCGCGTACATCCCTTCCGTAACAAGATGATTACCCTTGGCCGCGTGGATCAGGACCCAGCCGTTTTGCATGACATATAAACCGCAAAAGATCATCACATTGGTGACGGCATGCAGGACGGTCATCGCCGTGCTGGAGTCGGCCAAGCCCAAAAGGACCAGCCAAAGATGGCCGTGAGAATGGGAGAACGGGTTCAAGACAGGATAAGATTTCCCCAGCCAGGAGGAGAGCAGGTAAATCGTCAGGGGAAATCCGTACATTTCGGTGAACAGGGCCGCGATAAAAGCGACAAAGGCTCCCATCGACCGCCATTCGACGGTCGTTTTTGGCTTGATGAAACTCAACGCGAAGAATGAAAAAAGGATGACGTTGAACGCGGCCACCGTCCACATGCCGTAGGCGTAATTTCCCAGATCTTCACCGTGCATCTTCATCTCCTTTAAGGATGCCAGTATTTATACGTAACCAGCTATTACTCCATCCCGATTACCCGTTGATTACGCGATAAATCAACAAAAAAGAACCAATCCCCAGGAAATATCCAATCAATACCGGCAAACTGACTTTCTTTAGATACCAGCCAAAACTGATCTTCTCCATACCCATCACGACAACGCCGGCGGCAGATCCGATGATCAGAATGCTTCCTCCCGTACCCACACTATAGGCAATCATTTCCCAGAGTTTCGAATCCGCCGGATATGAACTTAATGGATACATACCCATAGTCGCGGCCGTGAGAGGAACATTATCAATAATCGCGGACAAAAGCCCCAGGACAGTCGCGATGACGTCTTTGTTGTTAAAATAATGGTCCATCCTTAAAGCCAGGCTTCCCAATATTCCCGCTGTTTCCAGGGCCGCCACAGCGAGGAGAATCCCCAGGAAAAACAAGACGCTGGAGAAGTCAATCCGGGTTAAAATGCTTGGCACTTTTAAATGATCTCTCTTCTGATAATGGATGAGATCTGTTAAGACCCACATAATACCGAGCCCTAATAAAATTCCCATGAAAGGGGGAAGGTTTGTTACCGCTCTAAAGATTGGAACAAATATAAGCGATCCAATGCCCAGGAAAAAGACTCTCTTGGCCCCATGCTGCGCGGGGCTGTCGGTGTTATGAGATGAATCAGGGTATGCCCCCTGTTTGATGGAAAGCGAAAAATATAACAAAGGGACAAACAAAGAAACTAAACTCGGGATAATAAGAAACTCCATCAATTTTCCTGTTGTCACTTGTCCGCCGATCCAAAGCATCGTCGTCGTCACATCGCCGATTGGACTCCAGGCGCCGCCCGCGTTAGCCGCGATAATAACCATGCCGGCAAAGATCATGCGGTCATCCCTGTCAGGGATTAACCGGCGCAGCAGTGAAACCATAACAATCGATGTTGTTAAATTGTCTAAAACTGAAGAAAGAAAAAACGTAATTATAGAAATCACCCAAAGCAACTTGCGTTTATCCTTGGTCCTTATGAAGTCTGTGATAATTTTAAATCCTCCGTGGGAGTCAATAAGTTCAACGATCGTCATGGCCCCCATCAAGAAAAATATGACCTCGGAAATTTCTCCCAAGTGCTCCGTTAGACGATGCAAAGAAGCCTCGTTGGGAGGAAAATGCTCAATAAAATTGAACACCCAACAAAAAACGGCCACTAACAGCGCTATGGCCGCCTTGTTTACCTTAATTTTATTCTCAAGGCTAATAGCGATATACCCGATCGCGAATATGAGAACCATGAGTATGTGCATATTCACCGTTTGAAGAAGAATCTCAATCCTTTAACTTTGTTTATTGGTTTCATATTTTATTCGTCGCTTAAGATATTTTCCCGGATCCGAATCAAATTTTTTCTTACATAAAAAAGAACAGAAATAAAACTTTTCACCCTGATATTCACTTTCGCCGACCGCCTTTGTTTTCTCGATTTCCATGTTGCAGACGATATCTTTGGCTTTATTTTGCGTATAATCTAACGGCTTGGCGGTGATCAGATCAAATAATCGTTCTACATCTTCACGTAAACATAATTTAGTCCCTTCCTTCATAACAGCTGCCGTCCCAGCCGCCACCGCCATCCGGGCGGCTATCTCAATGTCATGCCCGCCATCCAGGGCGGTGAGAAATCCACCAATCATGGAATCCCCCGCGCCTACCCTGGTGCGCACCTCCACATCGGGAGTATCAATTTTTAAAACACGAGTTTTTTTGACAAATAATGCCCCTCTTTTCCCCAAAGAAACAGCCACGACTTCTATCCCATGCTTGCGGCATAATTCACCGGCTGCCCATGCGATATCTTCCTCATCTCTGAGATCCTTACCTAAAAGTCTTTCTAGTTCGAATTCATTGGGTTTTACAAGAAACGGAGAGGCCTGGATCCCCCACTTAAGTGCTTCTCCATCCGCGTCCAAGACACATTTCTCCCCTCTGGCGTTAAAAATCTTAATAAGCTGCTTATAGGTGTCCGGGGGTAACCCGGGGAGAAGACTGCCGCCAAGAACCCAAAAGGCTGGACGCGGGTTAGCGCGTTCTAACATGCTAACAAATTGAGCGATCATCGATTCGTCAACTTCCGGACCCGGCGCACTGATCCGTGTCTGTGTTTTATCAGAGAGGTCAGTCATAATAAAATTGATGCGCGTCTCACCCATGATTTCAAAAAATTGATAATCTAAATCATGGCGGTCCAGCAAGTCTTTCAGCATGTATCCCGCGCATCCGCCTGTAATCCCGAAAGCCTTCGTCTCGCCTCCCAGTTCTTTAATCACTCTCGCCACGTTGATTCCTTTCCCTCCAGGATCTCGATAAATCGAGCTGGCCTTCAAAGTATCATCCTTAATCAACTTATTAATCGTAATGTGCTGATCTATAGACGGATTCATCGTAATGGTATATATCATATCTGCTCCCTCTTATGACAAATCCCAGAATTCGGGTTTTTCCTCTAACAATTTTAAAAAAACATTAACAACATCTTCGCTCAATTGACTTCCCGAAGCCTTCCGCAATTCACTAACGATCGTTTGTTTCGATAGGGCATTTCTATATGCTCTGACACTATTCATTGCATCAAAGGCATCCGCGACGGCAACAATTCTAGACCCCAAGGGGATCATCGTTCCTTTCAGACCATCCGGATAACCATTCCCATCGCATCTTTCATGATGATGTTGAATAATACCCCTTTCCCTGGTTAAGAATTTCAAAGGCTTAAGGATTTCGACAGCTTTGCGTGGATGATCTTTCATGATATCCCATTCTTCTTTGCTAAGCTCACTTCCTTTCCTTAGAATGTTATCATTGATACCGATTTTCCCAAGATCATGCAAAGTCGCAGCCCTTTTAATTATTTTTTGTTCTTCTTCAGTTAACCCAATCTCTTCCGCAATAGCTGTTGAATACAACGCAACCCTTTTAGAATGTCCGGATGTGTAAATATCTTTAGCCTCTGCTGTTAAAATCAAAGTTGCGATGGTATCAACTTCCGCCTTTTCGAGCACCTGCCTGTCTTTTAATTCTTGGATCCAAAGATACATCATGAAAGATAGAATTATAATCAAAAATATTTGACCGGCCATTAAGCTGTGAGGGGAAATAACCATCGCAAGGAGATGGATAAATATTAGACAAAACACAAAAATAACAACCGTAAGTTTATACCTGGGTTTTACAAAAAAGACCTTCTTTAATC